>NZ_RHJO01000001.1:281390-922759 GCF_004211985.1 Escherichia sp. E10V10
AGGCGTTTACGCTGCATCCGGTAATCGGAGTTTATCGGGACTGCGGGAAATTACTCTTTATCCGCCGGACTTAACGTCACAGAAGAGAGATAATTCAACAGAGCGATATCGTTCTCGACACCCAGCTTCATCATTGCGGATTTTTTCTGGCTACTGATGGTTTTAATACTCCGGTTCAGCTTTTTAGCAATCTCGGTCACCAGGAAGCCTTCGGCAAACAGGCGCAGAACTTCACTCTCTTTTGGTGAGAGGCGCTTGTCACCGTAACCGCCAGCACTGATTTTCTCTAACAGCCGAGAAACGCTTTCCGGAGTAAATTTCTTACCTTTTTGTAGCGCGGCGAGGGCTTTCGGCAGGTCGGTCGGCGCACCTTGTTTCAGAACGATCCCTTCGATATCCAGGTCCAGTACCGCGCTAAGAATAGCCGGGTTGTTGTTCATGGTCAGAACAATA
This sequence comes from Escherichia sp. E10V10, assembly GCF_004211985.1. NCBI lineage: Bacteria > Pseudomonadati > Pseudomonadota > Gammaproteobacteria > Enterobacterales > Enterobacteriaceae > Escherichia > Escherichia sp. E10V10. The sequence goes on from NZ_RHJO01000001.1 coordinate 281,844, forward strand.
ATCGACAGACTTGGGAAGTGGCGCTTGATGTACTTGATTAAGGTAATGCCATCGCCGTATTTATCGCCTGGCATAGAGAGATCGGTAATCAAAACATGCGCATCCAGCTTCGGCAGGTTATTGATCAGTGCTGTAGAGTCCTCAAATTCGCCGACAACATTCACCCACTCGATTTGCTCAAGTGATTTGCGAATACCGAACAAGACTATCGGATGGTCATCAGCAATAATTACGTTCATATTGTTCATGTAATAGGCTACCTTGCTACAGCAAGCTCTTGACATAGCTGTCAATGTCGCTGATGTATTTTTCTATTCCTGGGACATCCTTCTCGCGAATAAGATGTTCCAGCGTTTCACATAACTGCTTGCCGGGTACCAGATTAAGCATGGCAAACACGCCTTTCAGACGATGAGCCGTTTGGGCTAACGCAGCAAAGTCACTGGTTGCTGCCTCAGTATATAGCCTCTTAACATCATCCGGTACTGTGTCTACAAAGAGCGCATAATAGCCGCTGGCATGGAGTTGTGCATTTTCATCTCCGCCCAGAGGCGATTCTGTCACCTCTTCCTGCGCTAGTTGCACTTCGATCAATTGTAAGACCGCTTCCTGCATAGCGTTGCTCATATTGAAGTTGACGCACAATTGACCAGGTCCAATTTCCCGTACGCCAGACTCATCATCGCTTAAAAGCAAGCCAGAGGCAGTAAGATTAGACGGATTATCCGTTAAAAAGATATCATAATCTTGACTAATTAATCTTTCATCCGGTGTGATGCAGGTTGCCCCCCAATTTTCTAACTGGCGAGTGACAATATTCCGAATTTCTGCGGAAGTTATGTCCATCATCACGCTAACATCATCCAGTAAACGCTCTTCTTCCTCTTCTACTTCCGGTTCCGCAGTGGGCATTTTGATATGCACGGAATAACGTGTACCAAGCTCGTCGCGCGTTTTGATGTTTAAATGACCGCCTAGCTTACGCGCCAGTTGATCGCTCAACCAGAATGCTAACGGATCCGCCTTACCGTAGCGATCGCTTTGGGTCTGGTTGATGAACGGGAAGTGCAAATTATCCATTTCATGAATGCTTATGCCATCTCCGGTGTCCAGAATGCGGAAAGTCAGACGTTCTTCGGAAGATTCGTCCTGGTCAACCTCAAGGGTAATTTTCCCCATTTGCGTTGAGGTGACAGCATATTGCATCAGTAACAGCAAAATACGGCGTAGGGCATCGCGATCGCCGCAGCGCATATCGTGTGCTTTTAGATGATTGTTAATCAATAGCTGCAAACCTTTACGCTTGATGGCTGGCAACACGGAAGGCACGACTTCATCAATTAAATCCTGCACGGAGAAAAGCTCGCTCTCGCTTTTCCAGCTATCGTCGGCAAGCATATTTGCTAACTGGATTTCATCGACCAGGCGCACCAGCACATCAGCCTGATTCGCCAGTTGTTTGCTTTCCGGTGTGTTGAGTTTGGCTGCGCTTGCCGCCAGGGAGCGTGCTGGTTCTTTTAGTGCATCGCCAATATTTTTCATAAAGGCCATCCGGCCTTGCTGATTTTTCTCGTACAGACGCTGCGCCTGCTTGAGTTTCTTGTTCACCAGTACTTCGCGATCTTGATCTCGAATAATGAAGATTTGTGTACGCGGCGCGACCTGGCTGCGGAACATACGGATCTCATACAGTTCGTTATTGATCGTCGCCTGAATGATGCCCTGATGCTGCTCCGCCATAGTGGTGATGTTTTGCAGATTCAAATGCGGCAGCAGGTGGTCGGCAATTTTGTTGCTTATTACTGTGCGATTCGATTCCTGATCGTGAACCAGCAGGCCGAGCGGCAGCAGTGAGACTATCTCTTCATTGATGGCCCGCAAAACGCGCAGTTCATTGTTCACTGCCGTGCTGGGTACGCTTTCGGTGGTGCGGCCAGAGAAATGGCGGAAGGTGGTATAGCCAAACAGCGCCAGCGCCAGCAAACCGATGTTCAGCAGCAGCGGCAGGAGAATGTTTTGCAACGTATCCAGCAGCAATGTGCCATAAGGAACCTGCCAGACCAGACGCATATCCGTGGAGTTTAGCGCCGAAGAGATTTCAATCTTCGAACTATTAAAGTGGATACTGACGCTATCCGTGGCTTCTTTCTCATTATTATTGGTTCCCGCAGCTGTCGCGTCTGGCTCCAGACGGAAACTATCCAGCGGCATCCCCGGCGGGATCAAATCATTAATAGGCAGATCAAAAGCGACTACCGTCGCCAGATGCCCCGGCTGGTTAAAGGTGGTGCGCAGGGTAAAATAATGGCCGTTCTGCCAGGCCAGGCGGCGCAGGTTAGAAAAACTTTCGCGTTCATCCAGGGCGTTGGCCTGTTGCAACATCTCTGCGCGACGAGAATCAACAATGTCACTGACGGTCGACTCTTTAAATCCCGAGGTGAGATCTTTGAGCGGTAGGGTGGAGATCAAAACCAGGCTGTTATCCTGACCGTTCAGATAGTACATCGACCAGGGAACATTCTCTGCGCCCCATAATGTGTCCAGATAAGTGGACATTCTTTGGGTCATTTCAAGCGTTGAGTTGTCGTGGGAACCAAAGATCAGGGCTTCCGTTTTGCGGCGCGGTTTTTCCAGATAATAGACATCCTGTTTCAGGCGCGTCTCCTGCAACCCTTCGCTGGAGGTGGTAGAGGCCGTCGCGGCAATGTTGTCGTAGATTTGCCAGGTCACATAACGCCATGTATCGACACGCTTTTGTATGGCATGGGTAATATCAACGATCTGGTAGCTTTTATCTTTCAGCCAGGCGTTAACGGCGCTTTGTACCATTACACCCATCGTCACCAGTAACACGATGATCAGCAGTAAAAAGAAGCGGGTAATGCTCCCCGGTAGGAGTGAAAAGCGGGTCGTGGCCGTTGTCTCTTTCTGACGCATTCGTGTTTATGACCTGTTAAAACTTCGCAAAGTGATAGGGCAGTATAAAGGGTACAGTGTGAAATTCCAGACTCTTACCTGATTGATGTTAAGGCATTCGCCGACGATATTTCACATTTTGCGCTGCGGTAAATAAATGTACAAATGCGTTGTTAATGTACAAATAACCCACAGGCGTGAAGAAAATTATCAGGAAAATAGCGCAGATAGATTTTGTCGGTAATTGTTGTCGTTTTTTACGAAATGGTTAACGATTGTTATAATTTTGCTACGGTAGCACAGGAAAATAAAAGATGTGTAAAGAAGGGTAAAAAAAACCGGATGCGATGCATCCGGCCGAAATAGGGGTAAACAGACATTCAGAAATGAATGACGGTAATAAATAAAGTTAATGATGATAGCGAGACATATTTTAGTTGCGAGTGAAGAATTTGTTTTAACATTCAGTGCGGTCAAAGACTTAAGATTAAGTTATTGTTTTAAAGGTCGAAATAATCTTACTTGATGTTTAGTGCGTTATTTGCTCAACCATTAGAATTTGAAAAAGTTCCATCATATTTACATTTTGAAATACCTATGTGGATATTTGAAACATCTTAAAAGTTTTAGTATCATATTCGTGTTGGATTATTCTGCATTTTTGGGGAGAATGGACCTGCCGACTGATTAATGAGGGTTAATCAGTATGCAGTGGCATAAAAAAGCAAATAAAGGCATATAACAGAGGGTTAATAACATGAAAGTTAAAGTACTGTCCCTCCTGGTCCCAGCTCTGCTGGTAGCAGGCGCAGCAAATGCTGCTGAAGTTTACAACAAAGACGGCAACAAATTAGATCTGTACGGTAAAGTAGACGGCCTGCACTATTTCTCTGACGACAAGTCTGTAGATGGCGACCAGACCTACATGCGTCTTGGCTTCAAAGGTGAAACTCAGGTTACTGACCAGCTGACCGGTTACGGCCAGTGGGAATATCAGATCCAGGGCAACGCTCCGGAAAGCGAAAACAACTCCTGGACCCGTGTGGCATTTGCTGGTCTGAAATTCCAGGACATCGGTTCTTTCGACTACGGTCGTAACTACGGCGTTGTTTACGACGTAACTTCCTGGACCGACGTACTGCCAGAATTCGGTGGCGACACCTACGGTTCTGACAACTTCATGCAGCAGCGTGGTAACGGCTTCGCGACCTACCGTAACACCGATTTCTTCGGTCTGGTTGACGGTCTGAACTTTGCTGTTCAGTACCAGGGCAAAAACGGTAGCGTAAGCGGCGAAGGCATGACCAACAACGGTCGTGGCGCTCTGCGTCAGAACGGCGACGGTGTCGGCGGTTCTATCACTTATGATTACGAAGGCTTCGGTATCGGTGCTGCAGTTTCCAGCTCCAAACGTACTGATGATCAGAACAGCATTGCTTACATCGGTAACGGCGACCGTGCTGAAACCTACACTGGTGGTCTGAAATACGACGCTAACAACATCTACCTGGCTGCTCAGTACACCCAGACCTACAACGCAACTCGCGTAGGTTCCCTGGGTTGGGCGAACAAAGCACAGAACTTCGAAGCTGTTGCTCAGTACCAGTTCGACTTCGGTCTGCGTCCGTCTGTAGCATACCTGCAGTCTAAAGGTAAAAACCTGGGTGTCGTTGCTGGTCGTAACTACGACGACGAAGATATCCTGAAATATGTTGATGTTGGTGCTACCTACTACTTCAACAAAAACATGTCCACCTACGTTGACTACAAAATCAACCTGCTGGACGACAACCAGTTCACCCGCGCTGCTGGCATCAACACTGATGACATCGTAGCTCTGGGTCTGGTTTACCAGTTCTAATCTCGATTTATATCGAACAAAGGGCCTTCGGGCCCTTTTTTCATTGTTTTCAGCGTACAAACGCGTTTTTTTGGTGTACTCTTGCGACCGTTCGCATGAGGATAATCACATATGGAAATAAACTTTACCCGTGTGGCATTGCTGGCTGCCGCGCTCTTGTTTGTTGGTTGCGATCAAAAACCACAACCCGCCAACTCCCACGCTCCTGAAGTTACCGTTCTTGAAGGCAAAACCATGGGAACCTTCTGGCGTGCCAGCATCCCGGGCATTGATGCCAAACGTAGCGCCGAGCTCAAAGAGAAGATTCAGACCCAGCTGGACGCTGACGATCAGCTGCTTTCGACCTATAAAAAAGACTCCGCGCTGATGCGCTTTAACGACTCGCAAAGCCTGACACCGTGGCCGGTAAATGAAGCGATGGCGGATATCGTCACTACTTCGCTGCGTATTGGCGCAAAGACCGATGGCGCGATGGATATTACTGTCGGGCCACTGGTGAATCTGTGGGGCTTTGGCCCGGAACAACAGCCGGTACAAATTCCGAGCCAGGAACAAATTGATGCAATGAAAGCCAAAACCGGCTTACAGCACCTGACGGTCATCAATCAGTATCATCAGCAGTACCTGCAAAAAGATCTTCCGGATTTATATGTCGATCTCTCCACCGTCGGCGAAGGCTATGCAGCCGATCATCTGGCACGCTTGATGGAGCAGGAAGGTATTTCCCGCTATCTGGTGTCGGTGGGGGGCGCGCTGAACAGCCGTGGTATGAACGGTGAAGGCCAGCCGTGGCGAGTGGCGATTCAAAAACCAACCGATAAAGAAAACGCAGTTCAGGCGGTGGTGGATATCAACGGCCACGGTATCAGCACCTCCGGCAGTTATCGCAACTATTACGAACTGGACGGCAAACGCCTTTCCCATGTTATCGATCCGCAAACCGGGCGTCCCATTGAACATAATCTGGTGTCCGTGACGGTGATTGCCCCGACGGCGCTGGAAGCCGACGCCTGGGATACAGGTCTGATGGTGCTCGGGCCAGAGAAAGCCAAAGAAGTCGTTCGCCGGGAAGGGCTGGCGGTTTATATGATCACCAAAGAAGGTGATAGTTTTAAAACCTGGATGTCGCCGCAGTTTAAAAGCTTCCTTGTCAGCGAAAAAAATTAAAGCGCAAGATTGTTGGTTTTTGCGTGATGGTGACCGGGCAGACTAAAGGCTATCCTTAACCAGGGAGCTGATTATGAAAAACGCCACACGCTTAACTGACGATCAACGCTGGCAATCTGTCTTAGCCCGCGACCCGCACGCCGACGGCGAATTCGTTTTCGCCGTGCGCACCACGGGTATCTTTTGCCGCCCGTCTTGCCGAGCCAGACATGCTTTGCGGGAAAACGTTTCTTTCTATGCCAATTCCAGTGAGGCACTTGCCGCCGGATTTCGCCCCTGCAAACGCTGCCAACCTGATAAAGCCAACGCCCAGCAACATCGGTTGGATAAAATCACCCACGCGTGTCGACTGCTGGAACAGGAAACGCCTGTAACGCTGGAAGCCTTGGCCGACCAGGTGGCGATGAGTCCATTCCATCTGCATCGTTTATTTAAAGCCACCACCGGAATGACGCCAAAAGCCTGGCAACAGGCCTGGCGCGCTCGTCGCTTGCGCGAATCGCTGGCGAAAGGGGAGAGCGTCACCCAGGCGATTCTGAACGCTGGATTCCCCGACGGCAGCAGTTACTACCGCAAAGCTGACGAAACGTTGGGTATGACGGCTAAACAGTTTCGTCACGGTGGCGAAAAACTGGCAGTGCGTTATGCGCTGGCCGATTGTGAACTGGGGCGTTGCCTGGTGGCGGAAAGCGAGCGGGGGATTTGCGCGATTCTGCTGGGCGACGATGACGCGACATTAATCAGCGAACTCCGTCAGATGTTTCCTGCCGCTGACAACGCGCCGGCGGATCCGATATTTCAGCAACATATACGTGAGGTTATTGCCAGCCTCAATAACCGCGATACGCCGCTGACGTTACCGCTGGATATTCGCGGCACCGCTTTTCAGCAACAAGTCTGGCAGGCGCTACGCACTATACCTTGTGGTGAAACGGTGAGTTACCAGCAACTGGCGAACGCGATTGGCAAACCAAAAGCCGTTCGCGCCGTAGCCAGCGCCTGTGCCGCCAATAGATTAGCTATTATTATCCCTTGTCATCGGGTAGTACGCGGTGATGGCACACTTTCTGGTTACCGCTGGGGCGTGTCGCGCAAAGCGCACTTGCTGCGCCGCGAAGCTGAACATGAGGAGAGGTAATGTTGGATCTGTTTGCCGATGCTGAACCGTGGCACGAATCGCTGGCTTCCGGCGCGGTGATTTTGCGCCGTTTTGCTTTTAACGTAGCGGAACAACTGATGCACGATATCAGTGGCATTGCCAGCCAGTCGCCGTTTCGCCAGATGGTCACTCCTGGCGGATATACCATGTCGGTGGCGATGACCAACTGCGGGCATCTGGGCTGGACGACCAATCGGCAAGGTTATCTCTATTCGCCCATTGATCCGCAAACAAATCAACCGTGGCCTGCCATGCCGCAAAGTTTTTATGATTTATGTCGCCGCGCGGCCACGGCAGCGGGCTATCCAGATTTCCAGCCTGACGCTTGCCTTATTAACCGCTACGCCCCGGGCGCGAAACTGTCGCTGCATCAGGATAAAGACGAACCGGATCTGCGCGCACCGATTGTTTCTGTTTCTCTGGGCTTACCCGCGATTTTTCAATTTGGCGGCCTGAAACGAAATGATCCGCTCAAACGTTTGTTGCTGGAACATGGCGATGTGGTGGTGTGGGGCGGTGAATCACGGCTGTTTTATCACGGTATTCAACCACTAAAAGCTGGGTTTCATCCACTCACCGCCGACTGCCGTTACAACCTGACCTTCCGTCAGGCAGGTAAAAAAGAATAAAAATAAGAATTATTATTGCTGTGCGCGCGGAGATGTTTAAACTGCGGGCTGTAATTCATTGTCCGGGTTTTCTGCATGGAACTTCTTGTACTTGTTTGGCGGCAGTATCGCTGGCCATTTATCAGTGTGATGGCGCTAAGCCTCGCCAGTGCGGCATTAGGCATTGGCTTAATTGCTTTTATCAATCAGCGCCTTATCGAAACGGCGGATACCAGTCTGCTGGTGTTGCCGGAGTTTCTGGGATTATTGCTGCTGTTGATGGCGGTAACTCTCGGATCGCAACTGGCACTTACTACGCTGGGCCATCACTTCGTTTACCGACTGCGTAGCGAATTTATCAAGCGGATACTGGATACCCACGTCGAGCGCATTGAACAACTTGGTAGCGCCTCGTTGCTGGCGGGGTTAACCAGCGATGTGCGCAATATCACCATTGCGTTTGTGCGTCTGCCGGAACTGGTGCAGGGGATCATTCTCACTATCGGTTCAGCGGCGTATCTCTGGATGTTGTCGGGCAAAATGTTGCTGGTAACGGCTATCTGGATGGCAGTCACCATCTGGGGCGGTTTTGTACTGGTGACGCGGGTGTACAAACATATGGCGACCCTGCGTGAAACCGAAGACAAGCTGTACACGGATTTTCAAACCGTGCTGGAAGGGCGCAAAGAGCTGACGCTGAATCGCGAGCGCGCCGAGTATGTGTTTAACAACCTCTACATCCCTGATGCGCAAGAGTATCGTCATCATATTATCCGCGCAGACACCTTCCATCTTAGTGCCGTGAACTGGTCAAACATCATGATGCTGGGCGCAATCGGCCTGGTGTTCTGGATGGCAAACAGCCTCGGTTGGGCTGATACCAACGTTGCCGCGACCTATTCGTTGACGCTGTTATTCCTGCGTACGCCACTGCTTTCGGCGGTTGGCGCATTGCCGACGCTGCTGACGGCGCAGGTGGCGTTTAACAAGCTGAACAAATTCGCGCTCGCACCTTTCAAAGCGGAGTTTCCGCGTCCGCAGGCGTTTCCCAACTGGCAAACGCTTGAGCTGCGTAATGTTACGTTTAGCTATCAGGATAACGCGTTTTCCGTTGGGCCGATTAACCTCACCATTAAACGTGGCGAACTGCTGTTTCTGATTGGTGGCAATGGTAGCGGCAAATCGACGCTGGCGATGTTGCTGACGGGGTTGTATCAGCCACAAAGCGGCGAAATCTTGCTGGATGGCAAACCTGTCAGCGGTGAAAAACCGGAAGATTATCGCAAACTGTTTTCGGCAGTGTTTACCGATGTCTGGCTGTTTGATCAACTGCTGGGGCCGGAAGGTAAACCTGCTAACCCGCAACTGGTTGAGAAGTGGCTGGCGCAGCTGAAAATGGGTCATAAGCTTGAGTTAAGTAACGGGCGTATTGTTAACCTGAAGTTATCGAAAGGGCAGAAAAAGCGCGTGGCGCTGTTGCTGGCTCTGGCAGAAGAACGCGATATTATTCTGCTGGATGAATGGGCGGCGGATCAGGATCCACATTTCCGCCGTGAGTTTTATCAGGTGCTGCTGCCGCTGATGCAGGAGATGGGGAAAACTATTTTCGCCATCAGTCATGATGACCATTACTTTATCCACGCCGACCGCCTGCTGGAAATGCGCAACGGGCAACTTAGCGAGCTGACGGGCGCAGAGCGTGACGCTGCTTCTCGTGATGCCGTTGCCCGGACGGCATAATGTTTTGACTCTTACCTGGCGGACTGCTGCCGTCAGGTAAAAAATCCCTTCGTTTCTAATAACCCTATAATTAATCAACGAAATTATAATGTTTATAAAATTAGAAGATAATTTATAAACATTATTTAAATGTTGTTACTTAAGTGTTACCGTTGATGCCGCGCAAATCTCACCTGCAATAAAGCGACTAAAAGTAAGGCATTAACAAGATGAAAAAAGTGACTGCCATGCTCTTCTCGATGGCCGTGGGGCTTAATGCCGTTTCGATGGCGGCAAAAGCGAAAGCGTCCGAGGAGCAGGAAACTGATGTACTGTTGATTGGCGGCGGCATTATGAGCGCCACGTTGGGGACCTATTTACGGGAGCTGGAACCGGAATGGTCGATGACAATGGTGGAGCGCCTGGAAGGTGTTGCGCAGGAGAGTTCGAACGGCTGGAACAACGCCGGAACCGGGCATTCTGCGTTGATGGAGCTGAACTACACCCCGCAAAACGCCGATGGTAGCATCAGTATCGAAAAAGCAGTCGCCATTAACGAAGCATTCCAGATTTCCCGCCAGTTCTGGGCGCACCAGGTCGAGCGCGGCGTGCTGCGTACCCCGCGCTCATTTATTAACACCGTTCCGCACATGAGCTTTGTCTGGGGCGAGGATAACGTCAACTTCCTGCGCGCCCGTTACGCGGCCTTGCAACAAAGTTCGTTGTTCCGCGGTATGCGTTACTCCGAAGATCACGCGCAAATCAAAGAGTGGGCGCCACTCGTGATGGAAGGACGCGATCCGCAGCAGAAAGTGGCAGCGACACGTACAGAAATCGGCACCGATGTAAACTATGGTGAAATCACTCGCCAGTTAATTGCTTCCTTGCAGAAAAAATCTAACTTCTCTCTGCAACTCAGTAGCGAAGTCCGTGGCCTCAAACGTAATGACGACAACACCTGGACCGTCACCATTGCCGATCTGAAAAATGGCACAGTACAGAACATTCGCGCGAAATTTGTCTTTATCGGTGCGGGCGGTGCGGCGCTGAAGCTTTTGCAAGAATCCGGTATCCCGGAAGCGAAAGAGTACGCTGGTTTCCCGGTGGGCGGTCAGTTCCTCGTCTCGGAAAACCCTGACGTGATTAATCACCATCTGGCGAAGGTTTACGGTAAAGCATCTGTCGGTGCGCCGCCGATGTCGGTTCCGCATATCGATACCCGTGTTCTGGACGGTAAACGCGTAGTGCTGTTTGGACCATTTGCTACTTTCTCAACCAAATTCCTCAAAAACGGTTCGCTGTGGGATCTGATGAGTTCCACCACAACGTCAAACGTGATGCCGATGATGCACGTCGGGCTGGATAATTTCGATCTGGTGAAATATCTGGTGAGTCAGGTGATGTTGAGTGAAGAGGATCGTTTTGCAGCGTTGAAAGAGTACTATCCGCAGGCGAAAAAAGAGGACTGGCGTTTGTGGCAAGCGGGGCAGCGTGTGCAGATTATCAAGCGTGATGCCGAGAAAGGTGGCGTACTGCGTCTGGGAACAGAAGTGGTCAGTGACCAGCAAGGGACCATTGCCGCGCTGCTGGGGGCATCGCCAGGGGCGTCAACCGCTGCGCCGATTATGTTGAATCTGCTGGAAAAAGTATTTGGCGATCGCGTTTCCAGCCCGCAATGGCAGGCGACGTTGAAAGCGATCGTTCCGTCTTATGGACGTAAGCTGAATGGTGATGTGGCGGCAACAGAACGTGAGTTGCAGTACACCAGCGAAGTGCTGGGGCTGAAATACGACAAGCCGCAGGCGGCAGACAGTACGCCGAAACCGCAGTTGAAACCGCAACCCGTTCAAAAAGAAGTCGCGGATATTGCATTGTAATGATGTGCCGCATCCGGCATGGTATGCCGGATGCGGCGTAGGCCTGATAAGACGCATCAGCGTCGCATCAGGCAACCGGGTCGGGCGTCAAATGTCGGATGCGGCGTGACCGCCTTATCCGACCTGGCGGTTGCAGCACTTAACCGCGGCGTAGGCCTGATAAGACGCGCCAGCGTCGCATCAGGCAACCGGCTCGGGCGTTGCATGTCGGTGCGGTGTAACCGCCTTATCCGACCGACGGGCGTTACGCTGTGTTTAGCGAACTACCGCGTTGTCAATCTTCTCTTCCGCCTTCCAGATACGGTACTTCACATCTACATTGTCTGGCGTATACACCACGATCGGCAGCTTGCTGTTGTAACGCAGCATTCCGGTATCGCCCAGATACGCGGTGACAAATTTCTTCTCTTTTTTGCCATCCGGGCAGGCCATCATCGTGGAAACCGGGGAGCTAACTTTATCAAAAACATAATAATCATAGCCCCAGCCTTCCAGCGTTTTGCTTTCCAGTTTTCCGCCGAGACGATGCAAATTGCAGTCAACTTCCAGCGTCTGACCGATTAACAGTTCTACTTTCAGGGTAGATTCATCTTCTTGCGGAGTTAACTGAATCACCTGACGCTTCATCCCTTTTTCAGCTTGCGGATAAGGGGCGATTTTTTCCAGTGGCTGGACGCTTTCTGCCGCCCAGGCTGAAGTTGTGGCGAAAGCGGCAAACAATACTGCAGGTAGAATAGTCTTCATTTTTGCTTTCCTTCTTCATTTATAGGTTTTCACCGATGATGTCGCTGAAGGTTAACATATTCATCAGATTTATTAATTTGCTTTATGAATAATGCATAGAATATTCAGACAACTTTACCTTCTCTTTTGGAGTTATATGCTGATGGATGGCGAAGGCTGGATAAATATCTTTGGTGAATTTATCGCTATGTAAAATTGTTTATAACCGTTTGAAATGTGAATAAAAGCCCATTTTTGCCAGCCTTCCCGCCACTCTTTTGATCCTGCTACAGGTTTTACCCCGATCGGGGTATGCATCTTTGACACATCCTTTAATATCTTAGCGCCTATAAAAATGGCTTATTAATTATGCGGTTTATTTGGTCGCTCTCAATTTTCAGAGCACGTTAATGATGGAAGGTCAATGTGAAGATTGATGCATCCCGTCGGGGCATACTGACTGGTCGCTGGCGCAAAGCCAGTAACGGAATCCGTCCGCCCTGGTCCGGTGATGAATCTCATTTTCTGACCCATTGCACCCGCTGCGATGCCTGTATTAATGCTTGTGAAAACAACATTCTGCAACGCGGCGCGGGTGGCTATCCGAGCGTTAATTTCAAAAATAACGAGTGCAGCTTCTGTTACGCCTGCGCGCAGGCTTGCCCCGAATCGCTATTTTCTCCGCGCCACACCAGGGCCTGGGATTTGCAGTTCACCATTGGGGACGCGTGCCTGGCGTATCAGTCAGTTGAATGCCGCCGCTGTCAGGATAGCTGTGAGCCAATGGCAATTATCTTTCGCCCGACGCTCTCCGGGATCTACCAGCCGCAACTTAATAGCCAACTTTGCAACGGATGTGGAGCATGTGCAGCCAGTTGTCCGGTATCAGCCATAACTGCGGAGTATCTCCATGCACACTAACTGGCAAGTTTGCAGCCTGGTCGTGCAGGCCAAAAGCGAACGAATTTCAGACATCAGCACCCAACTGAACGCCTTTCCCGGCTGTGAAGTTGCTGTCAGCGACGCGCCGAGCGGTCAGTTGATTGTGGTGGTGGAAGCAGAAGACAGCGAAACGCTGATCCAAACCATTGAGTCAGTACGCAACGTAGAGGGCGTGCTGGCGGTGTCGCTGGTTTATCACCAGCAGGAAGAGCAAGGTGAGGAAACACCATGAAACTCAGTCGTCGTAGCTTTATGAAAGCTAACGCCGTTGCGGCCGCTGCGGCGGCTGCCGGTCTCAGCGTGCCGGGCGTTGCCCGCGCCGTTGTTGGTCAGCAGGAAGCCATTAAATGGGATAAAGCGCCGTGCCGTTTCTGCGGTACCGGTTGCGGCGTTCTGGTCGGAACGCAGCAGGGGCGTGTGGTGGCCTGTCAGGGCGACCCGGATGCACCGGTTAACCGTGGTCTGAACTGCATTAAGGGCTATTTCCTGCCCAAAATCATGTACGGTAAAGACCGTTTGACGCAGCCGCTTCTGCGTATGAAAAACGGTAAATATGACAAAGAAGGCGAATTTACCCCAATCACCTGGGATCAGGCCTTCGATGTGATGGAAGAGAAATTCAAAACCGCCCTGAAAGAAAAAGGGCCGGAATCGATCGGTATGTTCGGTTCTGGTCAGTGGACTATCTGGGAAGGTTATGCTGCGTCCAAGCTGTTTAAAGCGGGCTTCCGCTCGAACAACATCGACCCGAACGCGCGTCACTGTATGGCGTCGGCGGTGGTTGGCTTTATGCGTACCTTTGGTATGGATGAGCCGATGGGCTGCTATGACGACATCGAGCAGGCTGACGCATTTGTGCTGTGGGGCGCGAACATGGCGGAGATGCACCCGATCCTCTGGTCGCGCATCACTAACCGTCGTCTCTCTAACCAGAACGTCACCGTGGCGGTGCTTTCTACCTACCAGCATCGTAGCTTCGAGCTGGCGGATAACGGCATCATCTTTACGCCGCAATCTGACCTGGTGATCCTGAACTACATCGCCAACTATATCATTCAAAACAATGCGATAAATCAGGACTTCTTCAGCAAGCACGTTAACCTGCGCAAAGGGGCGACGGACATCGGCTACGGTTTACGTCCGACCCATCCGCTGGAAAAAGCAGCGAAGAATCCGGGTTCTGACGCCTCCGAACCGATGAGCTTCGAAGATTACAAAGCCTTCGTTGCCGAATATACGCTGGAAAAAACCGCTGAAATGACCGGCGTACCAAAAGATCAGCTGGAACAGCTGGCGCAGCTGTATGCCGATCCGAACAAGAAAGTCATCTCCTACTGGACGATGGGCTTCAACCAGCATACCCGTGGCGTGTGGGCCAACAACCTGGTCTACAACCTGCACCTGCTGACCGGCAAAATTTCCCAGCCGGGTTGCGGCCCGTTCTCTCTGACCGGGCAGCCTTCCGCGTGTGGTACTGCGCGTGAAGTGGGCACCTTTGCTCACCGTCTGCCTGCGGACATGGTGGTGACTAACGAGAAACACCGTGATATCTGCGAGAAGAAGTGGAATATCCCGAGCGGCACCATTCCGGCGAAAATCGGTCTGCACGCGGTAGCACAGGACCGTGCGCTGAAAGACGGCAAGCTGAATGTTTACTGGACCATGTGTACCAACAACATGCAGGCCGGGCCGAATATTAATGAGGAGCGTATGCCGGGCTGGCGCGATCCGCGCAACTTTATCATCGTCTCCGATCCGTATCCGACAGTCAGTGCGCTGGCAGCGGACTTGATCCTGCCGACAGCAATGTGGGTAGAGAAAGAGGGCGCTTACGGTAACGCCGAACGCCGTACTCAATTCTGGCGTCAGCAGGTACAGGCTCCGGGCGAAGCGAAATCGGATCTCTGGCAGTTAGTCCAGTTCTCCCGCCGCTTCAAAACTGAAGAAGTATGGCCGGAAGAGCTGCTGGCGAAGAAACCGGAACTGCGTGGCAAAACGCTGTACGAAGTTCTGTATGCCACCCCCGAAGTGAGCAAATTCCCGGTATCCGAACTGGCGGAAGATCAGCTGAACGATGAATCCCGCGAGCTGGGCTTCTATCTGCAAAAAGGGCTGTTCGAAGAGTACGCATGGTTTGGTCGCGGTCACGGTCACGATCTCGCGCCGTTCGATGACTACCACAAAGCGCGCGGTCTGCGCTGGCCGGTGGTGAACGGTAAAGAAACGCAGTGGCGTTACAGCGAAGGTAACGACCCGTACGTGAAAGCGGGCGAAGGCTATAAGTTCTACGGTAAACCGGATGGCAAAGCGGTGATCTTCGCGCTGCCGTTCGAACCGGCGGCGGAAGCACCGGATGAAGAGTACGACCTGTGGCTCTCTACCGGACGCGTTCTGGAGCACTGGCACACCGGCAGTATGACTCGCCGTGTACCGGAACTGCACCGCGCCTTCCCGGAAGCGGTCCTGTTTATTCACCCGCTGGATGCGAAAGCGCGCGATCTGCGTCGTGGCGACAAAGTGAAAGTGGTTTCTCGCCGTGGCGAAGTGATCTCGATTGTCGAAACGCGCGGTCGTAACCGTCCGCCGCAGGGCCTGGTGTACATGCCGTTCTTCGACGCCGCACAGCTGGTTAACAAACTGACGCTGGACGCGACCGATCCGCTCTCGAAAGAGACGGATTTCAAGAAGTGCGCGGTCAAACTGGAGAAGGTGTAAGCCATTATGTCCCGGTCAGCGAAACCTCAAAATGGTCGCCGCCGCTTTCTGCGTGATGTTGTTCGCACAGCAGGCGGTCTGGCTGCCGTGGGTGTGGCGCTGGGGTTACAACAGCAAACCGCACGCGCATCAGGCGTGCGGTTGCGCCCGCCCGGAGCCATAAACGAGAACGCCTTTGCCAGTGCCTGTGTGCGTTGCGGTCAGTGTGTTCAGGCTTGCCCTTACGACACCTTAAAACTGGCGACGCTGGCCTCTGGCCTGTCGGCGGGTACGCCATATTTTGTCGCACGGGATATTCCTTGCGAAATGTGTGAGGACGTCCCGTGCGCCAAAGTATGCCCCAGCGGCGCGCTGGATCGTGAGATCGAATCGATCGACGACGCGCGGATGGGGCTGGCGGTGTTGGTGGACCAGGAAAACTGTCTCAACTTTCAGGGGCTGCGCTGTGATGTTTGTTATCGCGAATGCCCGAAAATTGATGAGGCAATCACCCTGGAGCTGGAGCGCAACACGCGTACCGGTAAGCACGCCCGTTTTCTGCCGACGGTTCACAGCGACGCCTGTACCGGTTGCGGTAAGTGCGAAAAAGTATGCGTGCTGGAACAACCGGCAATCAAGGTGTTACCGCTGTCACTGGCGAAAGGGGAGTTAGGTCACCATTACCGCTTCGGCTGGCTGGAGGGGAACAATGGCAAATCGTAAACGTGACGCCGGGCGCGAGGCGCTGGAGAAAAAAGGCTGGTGGCGCAGTCACCGTTGGCTGGTGTTACGTCGCCTTTGTCAGTTCTTCGTGCTGGGGATGTTTTTGAGCGGCCCGTGGTTTGGTGTGTGGATCTTACATGGCAACTACAGCAGTAGCCTGTTATTCGACACCGTTCCGCTGACCGATCCGCTGATGACGCTGCAAAGCCTTGCCAGCGGTCATCTGCCTGCCACGGTGGCGCTGATCGGTGCGGTGATTATCACCGTACTCTACGCCCTGGCAGGAAAGCGATTATTTTGCAGCTGGGTCTGCCCGCTGAACCCGATTACCGATTTAGCAAACTGGTTACGCAGACGATTTGATCTCAATCAGTCTGCGACGATCCCTCGCCACATTCGCTACGTGCTGTTGGTGGTCATTCTGGTGGGATCCGCCTTAACTGGCACGCTCATCTGGGAATGGATCAACCCCGTATCTCTGATGGGGCGTAGCCTGGTAATGGGATTCGGCAGCGGCGCGCTGCTCATTCTCGCGCTGTTTTTATTTGATCTACTGGTCGTTGAACACGGCTGGTGCGGCCATATTTGTCCGGTCGGCGCGCTGTATGGCGTGTTGGGTAGCAAAGGTGTAATTACCGTTGCGGCCACCGATCGGCAGAAATGTAACCGCTGTATGGATTGTTTTCATGTTTGCCCGGAACCGCATGTGCTACGTGCCCCGGTGCTGGATGAACAAAGCCCGGTGCAGGTCACCAGCCGCGATTGCATGACGTGCGGTCGCTGCGTGGATGTCTGTTCTGAGGATGTATTTACAATAACTACACGATGGAGTTCGGGAGCGAAATCATGAAAAGCCATGACCTGAAGAAAGCGCTGTGTCAATGGACGGCGATGCTGGCCCTGGTGGTGAGCGGCGCGGTTTGGGCGGCAAATGGCGTCGATTTTAGCCAGTCGCCGGAAGTATCCGGGACGCAGGAAGGGGCCATTCGGATGCCAAAAGAGCAGGATCGGATGCCGCTGAACTATGTGAATCAGCCGCCAATGATCCCGCATAGCGTTGAAGGTTATCAGGTAACGACCAATACCAACCGCTGCTTACAGTGCCACGGTGTTGAAAGCTATCGCACCACTGGCGCACCGCGCATCAGTCCTACTCACTTTATGGACAGCGACGGCAAAGTGGGCGCAGAAGTGGCTCCGCGTCGTTATTTCTGTCTGCAATGTCACGTACCGCAGGCCGATACCGCGCCAATCGTGGGGAATACCTTTACCCCATCAAAAGGTTACGGGAAATAAGAGGTTATTATGGGAAATTCTGACCGTAAGCCTGGTCTGATTAAGCGCCTGTGGAAATGGTGGCGTACCCCCAGCCGTCTGGCGCTGGGGACGCTGCTGTTGATCGGTTTTGTCGGCGGCATCGTCTTCTGGGGCGGCTTTAACACTGGGATGGAAAAAGCTAACACTGAAGAGTTTTGCATTAGCTGCCACGAAATGCGCAACACGGTGTATCAGGAATACATGGATTCCGTGCATTACAACAACCGTAGCGGCGTTCGTGCGACTTGTCCGGATTGTCACGTTCCGCACGAGTTTGTGCCGAAAATGATACGCAAGCTCAAAGCAAGTAAAGAGCTGTATGGTAAAATTCTGGGCGTTATTGACACGCCGCAGAAATTCGAAGCTCATCGCCTGACTATGGCACAGAATGAGTGGCGGCGAATGAAGGACAACAATTCGCAGGAGTGCCGTAACTGTCACAACTTCGAGTTTATGGATTTAACCGCCCAGAAAGGTGTTGCCGCGAAGATGCACGATCAAGCGGTGAAAGATGGGCAAACCTGTATTGACTGCCATAAAGGGATCGCGCACAAGCTACCCGATATGCGTGAAGTCGAACCAGGTTTTTAACAGGATGTCATTGCGTGGGGATGCTTGAAGCCAGAGAATTGCTCTGCGAGCGGGATGAACGAACCTTGTTTAGTGGTTTGTCATTTACGCTGAACGCAGGAGAGTGGGTACAAATCACCGGCAGCAACGGTGCGGGGAAGACAACGCTTCTTCGTCTGCTGACTGGGTTGTCTCGCCCTGACGCCGGTGAGGTTCTCTGGCAAGGGCAGCCCTTGCATCAGGTACGCGACAGCTACCATCAAAACCTGTTATGGATAGGCCATCAGCCGGGGATTAAAACCCGGCTGACGGCGTTAGAAAATCTGCACTTCTATCACCGTGACGGTGATACCGCACAATGTCTGGACGCTCTGGCGCAGGCCGGGCTTGCCGGATTCGAAGATATTCCCGTAAACCAGCTCTCTGCCGGGCAACAACGCCGCGTCGCGCTGGCGCGATTATGGCTGACCCGCGCTACGTTGTGGATCCTCGACGAACCTTTTACCGCGATTGACGTCAACGGCGTCGATCGTCTGACCCAGCGCATGGCGCAGCATACGGAGCAGGGGGGAATTGTGATTCTGACCACCCACCAGCCGCTCAACGTTGCTGAAAGTAAAATCCGCCGCATTTCTCTGACGCATACAAGGGGCGCATGATGTTCTGGCGCATTTTCCGTCTTGAGCTGCGCGTGGCGTTTCGCCATAGCGCCGAAATCGCTAACCCGCTGTGGTTCTTCCTGATTGTTATTACCCTTTTTCCACTTAGTATCGGTCCGGAGCCGCAATTGCTGGCGAGGATTGCACCGGGCATTATCTGGGTGGCGGCGCTGCTTTCCTCCTTGCTGGCGCTGGAGCGACTATTTCGTGACGATTTGCAGGACGGCAGTCTTGAACAACTGATGTTGTTGCCATTACCCTTGCCCGCCGTTGTGCTGGCGAAGGTGATGGCGCACTGGATGGTGACAGGTTTGCCTCTGCTCATTCTCTCACCACTGGTGGCATTGCTACTGGGAATGGACGTGTACGGTTGGCAAGTGATGGCGCTTACGCTGTTGTTGGGAACCCCCACGCTTGGCTTTCTTGGTGCGCCAGGCGTGGCGCTGACGGTCGGACTTAAGCGCGGTGGAGTGCTACTCAGCATTCTCGTGTTACCACTCACCATCCCCTTACTCATCTTTGCCACCGCTGCGATGGACGCGGCTTCGATGCATTTGCCCGTGGACGGGTATCTGGCAATTTTAGGCGCGTTGCTGGCTGGCACCGCGACATTAAGTCCTTTTGCGACGGCGGCAGCGTTACGAATCAGCATTCAATAACGCTGGATTACTGATTTTTGTTCGAGTCTGGTATCGAAACTATGTGGAAAACACTACATCAACTGGCGATCCCTCCACGGTTATATCAAATCTGTGGCTGGTTTATACCGTGGCTGGCAATCGCCAGTGTGGTCGTGCTCACCGTCGGCTGGATCTGGGGATTCGGCTTTGCTCCGGCTGATTATCAGCAAGGAAATAGCTACCGCATTATTTATCTACATGTGCCAGCGGCAATCTGGTCGATGGGTATTTATGCCTCGATGGCGGTAGCGGCGTTCATCGGTCTTGTCTGGCAGATGAAAATGGCTAACCTGGCGGTCGCGGCGATGGCGCCTATTGGCGCGGTATTTACTTTTATTGCCCTGGTTACTGGCTCTGCATGGGGAAAACCAATGTGGGGCACCTGGTGGGTGTGGGACGCGCGTCTGACTTCTGAACTGGTGCTGCTGTTTTTGTATGTTGGTGTGATTGCCCTGTGGCACGCCTTCGACGACCGCCGTCTGGCGGGCCGTGCGGCAGGTATTCTGGTGCTGATTGGCGTGGTGAATCTGCCGATTATTCATTATTCCGTGGAGTGGTGGAACACCCTACATCAGGGATCAACGCGGATGCAGCAAAGTATCGATCCGGCAATGCGTTCGCCGCTGCGCTGGTCGATTTTTGGCTTCCTGCTGCTTTCTGCCACGCTGACGCTAATGCGGATGCGCAATTTGATTTTGCTGATGGAAAAACGCCGTCCGTGGGTGAGTGAACTGATATTGAAAAGAGGCCGTAAATGACCCCTGCATTTGCTTCCTGGAATGAATTTTTCGCAATGGGCGGTTACGCCTTTTTTGTCTGGCTGGCGGTGGTGATGACCGTTATTCCGCTGGTGGCTTTGGTCGTGCACTCGGTGATGCGGCATCGCGCAATTTTGCGTGGTGTGGCGCAACAGCGGGCGCGTGAGGCGCGGTTACGTGCCATGCAACAGCAGGAGGCCGCATGAATATTCGCCGTAAAAATCGTTTGTGGATTGCCTGCGCCGTGTTGGCAGGTTTGGCGCTGACCATCGGTCTGGTGCTGTATGCGCTGCGCTCTAATATCGATCTTTTCTATACACCGGGAGAAATTCTCTACGGAAAGCGTGAAACGCAGCAGATGCCGGAAGTTGGTCAGCGTCTGCGCGTGGGCGGGATGGTGATGCCGGGTAGCGTGCAGCGCGATCCTGACTCACTGAAAGTGACGTTTACCATTTACGATGCTGAAGGTTCAGTTGATGTCTCTTACGAAGGCATTTTGCCGGACCTGTTCCGTGAAGGGCAGGGCGTTGTGGTTCAGGGCGAGCTGGAAAAAGGCAATCATATCCTCGCTAAAGAAGTACTGGCGAAACACGACGAAAACTACACGCCGCCAGAAGTTGAAAAGGCGATGGATGCTAACCATCGTCGCCCGGCAAGTGCTTATAAGGATCCCGCATCATGATGCCAGAAATTGGTAACGGACTGCTGTGCCTGGCGTTAGGGATTGCACTTTTGCTGTCTGTTTATCCGCTATGGGGTGTGGCGCGTGGAGATGCGCGGATGATGGCCTCCTCCCGGCTGTTTGCCTGGCTGCTGTTTATGTGCGTGGCTGGCGCGTTTCTGGTGCTGGTTAACGCCTTCGTGGTAAACGACTTCACCGTCACCTATGTCGCCAGTAACTCCAATACCCAGCTTCCGGTGTGGTATCGCGTGGCGGCCACGTGGGGGGCGCATGAAGGTTCGCTGCTGCTATGGGTGCTGCTAATGAGCGGCTGGACGTTTGCGGTGGCGATTTTTAGCCAGCGTATTCCGCTGGATATTGTGGCGCGCGTACTGGCGGTAATGGGCATGGTCAGCGTCGGCTTTTTGCTGTTCATTCTCTTTACCTCTAACCCGTTCTCTCGCACATTGCCGAACTTCCCGATTGAAGGGCGCGACCTTAACCCGTTGTTGCAGGATCCGGGGCTGATCTTCCATCCGCCTCTGCTTTATATGGGGTACGTTGGTTTCTCGGTGGCGTTTGCTTTTGCTATTGCTTCTTTGCTGAGTGGGCGTCTGGACAGCACTTATGCGCGTTTTACTCGTCCGTGGACGCTGGCAGCGTGGATCTTCCTGACGCTCGGTATCGTACTCGGTTCCGCATGGGCCTATTACGAACTCGGCTGGGGCGGCTGGTGGTTCTGGGATCCGGTAGAAAACGCCTCGTTTATGCCGTGGCTGGTGGGGACTGCGCTGATGCACTCGCTGGCGGTGACTGAACAACGCGCCAGCTTCAAAGCGTGGACATTACTGCTGGCAATCAGTGCTTTCTCGCTGTGTCTGCTGGGGACCTTCCTCGTGCGTTCCGGCGTGCTGGTATCGGTACACGCGTTTGCGTCTGATCCGGCGCGCGGTATGTTTATCCTCGCCTTTATGGTGCTGGTGATTGGCGGTTCGCTGCTGTTGTTTGCCGCGCGTGGACACAAAGTTCGCTCACGCGTAAACAATGCGCTGTGGTCGCGGGAATCTTTGCTGTTAGCGAACAACGTTTTGCTGGTCGCCGCGATGCTGGTGGTATTGCTGGGGACGCTGCTGCCGCTGGTGCACAAGCAACTGGGACTCGGCAGTATTTCGATTGGCGAACCGTTCTTCAACAGCATGTTTACCTGGCTGATGGTGCCATTTGCACTGGTGCTGGGCATTGGTCCGCTGGTGCGTTGGGGGCGCGACCGACCGCGTAAAATCCGCAATTTGTTGATTATCGCCTTCATCTCTACGCTGGTGTTGTCTCTGCTGTTGCCGTGGCTGTTCGAAAGCAAAGTTGTGGCGATGACGGTGCTCGGCCTGGCAATGGCCTGCTGGATTGCGGTGCTGGCAATTGCGGAAGCTGTGCTGCGTATTTCACGCGGCACGAAAACCACCTTCAGTTATTGGGGGATGGTGGCGGCTCACCTGGGGCTGGCGGTGACAATTGTTGGCATTGCCTTTAGCCAGAACTATAGCGTTGAGCGTGATGTGCGCATGAAGTCCGGCGATAGCGTCGATATTCATGAATATCGCTTCACCTTCCGTGATGTCAAAGAGGTGACTGGCCCGAACTGGCGTGGCGGTGTGGCGACTATCGGCGTAACGCGAGAGGGTAAACCGGAAACGGTGCTGTATGCGGAAAAACGTTATTACAACACTGCCGGGTCGATGATGACCGAAGCGGCGATTGACGGCGGCATCACGCGTGATCTGTACGCCGCGCTCGGTGAAGAGCTGGAAAACGGCGCGTGGGCTGTGCGCCTTTACTACAAACCGTTTGTTCGCTGGATTTGGGCGGGCGGGCTGATGATGGCGTTGGGCGGACTGCTGTGTCTGTTTGATCCTCGCTATCGTAAGCGCGTGAACCCGCAAAAAACTGCGCCGGAGGCTGTATGAAGCGCAAAGTATTGTTACTTCCTTTGATTATCTTCCTGGCGATTGCCGCGGCGCTGCTGTGGCAGCTGGCGCGTAATGCCGAAGGGGATGATCCGACCAATCTGGAATCGGCGCTCATTGGCAAGCCAGTGCCGAAATTTCGCCTCGAATCACTGGACAATCCGGGGCAGTTTTATCAGGCGGATGTGCTGACTCAGGGCAAACCGGTGCTGCTTAACGTCTGGGCGACCTGGTGTCCGACCTGTCGTGCGGAACATCAATATCTGAATCAGCTTTCTGCGCAGGGCATTCGCGTGGTCGGCATGAACTATAAAGACGATCGCCAGAAGGCAATTAGCTGGCTGAAAGAGCTGGGCAATCCTTACGCGCTAAGCCTGTTTGATGGCGACGGCATGTTAGGGCTGGATCTCGGTGTCTATGGCGCGCCAGAAACGTTCCTCATCGATGGCAATGGCATTATTCGCTACCGCCATGCGGGCGATCTCAATCCTCGCGTCTGGGAAGAAGAGATCAAGCCGCTGTGGGAGAAATACAGTAAGGAGGCCGCACAATGAGGTTTTTATTGGGTGTGCTGATGCTGATGATCTCCGGTTCAGCGCTGGCGACCATCGATGTGTTGCAGTTTAAAGATGAAGCACAGGAACAGCAGTTTCGCCAACTCACTGAAGAACTACGCTGCCCGAAATGCCAGAACAACAGCATTGCCGATTCTAACTCGATGATTGCCACCGACCTGCGCCAGAAAGTGTACGAACTGATGCAGGAAGGTAAAAGTAAGAAAGAGATTGTCGATTATATGGTGGCGCGTTATGGCAACTTCGTTACTTACGATCCGCCGTTAACGCCGCTGACCGTGTTGCTGTGGGTGCTTCCGGTAGTGGCTATTGGCATTGGCGGTTGGGTCATTTACGCCCGCTCGCGGTGTCGGGTACGCGTGGTGCCGGAAGCGTTTCCTGAACAAAGCGTGCCGGAAGGTAAGCGTGCCGGATTTGCTGTTTACCTGCCAGGTATTGTGGTGGCGTTAATTGTGGCTGGCGTCAGCTACTACCAGACTGGCAATTATCAGCAGGTAAAAATCTGGCAGCAGGCCACGGCACAGGCTCCGGCATTGCTGGACAGGGCGCTGGATCCGAAAGCCGATCCGCTCAACGAAGAAGAGATGTCGCGCCTTGCGCTTGGAATGCGTACTCAACTGCAAAAAAATCCGGGAGATATAGAAGGCTGGATTATGTTGGGCCGCGTTGGCATGGCGCTGGGTAACGCCAGTATCGCGACCGATGCATACGCCACTGCGTATCGCCTCGATCCGAAGAACAGCGATGCTGCACTGGGATACGCTGAAGCGTTGACACGTTCATCTGATCCCAGCGACAACCGCCTCGGCGGCGAACTGCTGCGCCAGTTGGTGAGAACGGACCATAGCAATATCCGTGTGTTAAGCATGTATGCGTTTAATGCCTTTGAGCAGCAGCGATTTGGCGAAGCCGTTGCCGCGTGGGAGATGATGTTGAAACTCTTACCTGCCAACGATACTCGCCGTGCGGTGATTGAACGCAGTATCGCGCAGGCGATGCAACATTTGTCGCCGCAGGAGAGTAAATAAAAAGAGGCCCGATGGTGATGCCATCGGGCTAGACTGATGACAAAGTGCGCTTTGTTTATGCCGGATGCGGCGTAAACGCCTTATCCGACCTACAAAATCGTGCGAATTCAATACATTGCTCGATCCGTGTAGGCCTGATAAGCGTAGCGCATCAGGCAGTGTTGCGTTTGTCATCAATATCAGCCCGATGGTGATGCCATCGGGGCCAGACTGATGACAAAGTGCGCTTAGTTTATGCCGGATGCGGCGTGAACGCCTTATCCGGCCTACAAAATCGTGCGAATTCAATACATTGCTCGATCCGTGTAGGCCTGATAAGCGTAGCGCATCAGGCAGTTTTGCGTTTGTCATCAATATCAGCCCGATGGTAAATCCATCGGGCTATTTTTTTATTGCGCCCCGCGTTGTTGCAGGAACAGAATGGTGGCCGCCACGCGTGAGCGGACGTTGAGTTTACGCAGCAGATTGCGGATATGGACTTTTACCGTCTGCTCAGAAATATTCAGTACCGAAGCGATCTGCTTATTGGACAGTCCTTGTGCCAGTTCGTGCAGAACATCTAATTCACGCTCCGTTAGCACGCTGAAGGGGTCTTCTTCAGCGCCAAACATTTCACGCTCGCGTAAGTACTGACTTACGCGTTCACTAAAGACTTTGCTACCTTTTGCTCCGGCGCGAATCGCTTCCAGCAACACTTCCGGATCGCTATCTTTCAACAGATAACCGTCAGCGCCTGCGTCTATCAATGCAAAGATATCGCTGGAGGCATCTGAAACGGTCAGGATTATAATTTGCGCGGTAACGCCATCCCTGCGCAAGGCATTGAGGGTATCCAGGCCACTCATACCTTTCATATTGAGATCCAGCAAGATCACGTCGATATCCAGTCTATTCGCCAGATCGATAGCACTAGCGCCGTCGCCTGCTTCGGCGACCACTTCAAAGCCAGGGTCAAGCTCCAGTAACTGACGAACACCGCGTCGCATAAGTGGATGATCATCCACAATCAGCACCTGAAAAGGCGTTGCTTCAGGCATAGTAGTCTCCTGAGGTTTTATTAGAATCATTATGTTTTAGCGTAGCGTTGGTTACGCTACCAGGCGCGTGAATGTTACCCCATTTTATGTATGGGCATGTAGTGAAAACTGTAAGTGTGGGTAGAAGGGGAATGACGTAGATATAAAAAAACCAACCTTTGCGGTTGGTTTTCTTGGGATTTTTGGTCGGCACGAGAGGATTTGAACCTCCGACCCCCGACACCCCATGACGGTGCGCTACCAGGCTGCGCTACGTGCCGACTCGTGGCTGCTTATACTACCGTTTTCCACACCGATTGCAAGTAAGATATTTTGCTAACTGATTTATAATTAATCAGTTAGCGATAAAACGCTTCTCGTCTGTCAGCACCTGCAATAACAAACTCAACTGTGGTTTTTCGTCTCTCACTCTTTCACCACGTAAGTTGTAAGTGCGGTATTTACCGTTATTGTTCAGTACTAGCGTCATTTTCGGTGTGGTAATTGCCAGCGTATCGTTATCCGCAGCTGTTACCCAGTAATGACGGCGCTCAGGGTTGAACAAGTCCTGACCTTGTGAGTATTCGCTGGCAGGCGTACTGACGTGTAGCAGGCGTTGCATCAGCGTGGTCATAAGATCAGTATGATCGGTCAAGGCATTAATACGCTGTGCCGGTGTGCCTGGCCAGTGAATGACTAATGGCACCTGAAGATGGCCACGTGACCAGTCAAAGGTTTCTTCATCTTCGCTCAGCGGAATGCCGCGACCAGCAGTGATAATCACCACCGTGTTGTCCAGTTTCCCGGATTCACGTAACGCATTCAGGACACGATTGATCTGGTCATCGACATTGCCTGCCGCACGGCTATATTTCCGGGCAAATGCCTGCTGATTGCTGTCATCAATATTGGTGCCATTGAAAGATACCCACGAGAACCAGCGGTTATCTTCTTGCGCGTAGCGGCCAAGCCAGTTGATCCACTGCGTGGCGGTCTGCTCATCGGATTGTGTATGTACGCTCGGCATCGAGAAGTCTGACAACAATGCCTGGCGATACAGCGGACTGGTAAAGCCATCTGACGAGAATAAGCCCAACTGATAGCCTTGCTGGTTGAGCGCGGTAATTAACGCCGCAGGCGTACGGGTCGACAGAATACCGTCCATATAGCTTGGCGAGATACCATAGAACAAGCCAAAGATACCGTTGTCGGTGGTGTTGCCGGAACTCAAATGGCGCGTGAACGAAATATTTTGTTCGGCAAAACCCGCCAGTGCAGGCATCTGCTTCTCGTAGCGTGAGTAGTTCAGGCCATCGACAGTAATCAACAACACATTTTGCCCGGTGCCCATATCGCGGTAGCGCAATTCGCTTAACGGATACTGTACGGAAACAGCGTCTGGATTGCCTTGCTCGATCAGACGGCGTTGATACTCCTGCGCATCAAGCAGACCATGCTTCTCAAGAAAACGTCGTGCCGTCATCGGGTACGAAAGCGGCAGGTTAGCGCGCTGCATGGTGATAGGGCGATAGAAGTTAGCATCGGCCCAGATATACACCATGTGTGAGGCGATAAAGGCGATAAATAAGAATGCAGCCAGCGGACGGGCGAAGCGTCGACGACGCGTCAGACTGCGCAGCTTTTGCCAGCTCCACGTCGCAAACACCAGTTCAATCAATAAAATAACTGGCACGCTGATAAACATTAGCTGCCAGTCGCGCGCCATCTCATTCTCGTCCGGATTGATAACCAACTGCCAGACGATGGGGTTAAGATGGAGATGGAAACGGGTAAAGACTTCGCTGTCGATCAGTAACAGCGTCATTCCCACAGTGGCCAGAATGACGGACAAAAACCTCATTAGCCTCTGTGAGCCGACGATAAAGGTCAGCGGGAAGAGGATCAGCAAGTAGGTGGCGAACACCAGAAAGCTGAAGTGGCCGATAATGCTTACATAGGAATAAATACGACCCGCAAGCGTTGTCGGCCAGTCGGCGATAAACAGGTAACGACTGCCAATGACAAGTGAGAGCAGAATGTTGAACAGTGCAAACCAGTGCCCCCAGCTGACCATCTGGGAGACTTTTTCACGGTAGCGCTGACGATGAGTTACCATAACCTGTTATCTGTTTCCCTTAGTGCGCTTTGTCTTCGTTGATCGAGGACTGCAAAGCGCGGGCAAAAGAGTTGGCAATTGCCTGGCGTTGAGCCGGGGCAATGCTGGTATTGATAAGGTTAGTGACCATGTTGCCTAACACCATCAGGGAAAGGTCGGTCGGAGCCTTATGTTTTTCCAGTACGTTGAGCAGCTCTGCGAGCAATTGTTCAACCTGTTCATCACTGTAGCGGGAAATTTGTGGCATAAATCGAAATCAGTTAGTTGATGAAAGGGCAACATATTACCGTAGCAACGGTTTTTTTTCTGCTTTTTTATGCTTTCAATCATTCTCCTTACGCAGCCTTCTGTAAAATGGCCGCCAACTTTTATTGCGTCGCTTTACCGGTGGTGGTTGAATACCGCCCGGTCTTAAAGGAGAGTTTATCATGAGTCTGGATATCAACCAGATTGCTCTGCACCAGCTTATCAAGCGTGATGAGCAGAACCTTGAGCTGGTGTTGCGCGATTCATTGCTGGAACCGACGGAAACCGTCGTTGAGATGGTGGCAGAGTTGCATCGGGTCTATAGCGCCAAGAATAAAGCCTACGGATTGTTCAGCGAAGAGAGTGAACTGGCGCAGACGCTGCGCTTACAGCGTCAGGGCGAAGAGGACTTTCTGGCATTTAGCCGCGCGGCAACCGGTCGCCTGCGTGACGAACTGGCGAAATATCCTTTTGCTGATGGCGGTTTCGTCCTGTTTTGCCACTATCGTTATCTGGCAGTTGAGTATTTGCTGATTTGCGTGCTGAGCAATCTAAGCAGTATGCGCGTCAACGAAAATCTCGACATCAACCCGACCCATTATCTTGATATCAATCATGCGGATATTGTGGCGCGTATTGATTTAACTGAGTGGGAAACCAATCCGGAATCGACACGCTACCTGACTTTCCTGAAAGGGCGAGTCGGACGCAAAGTGGCGGATTTCTTTATGGATTTCCTCGGTGCCAGCGAAGGGTTGAACGCCAAAGCGCAAAACCGCGGTCTGTTGCAAGCGGTTGATGATTTCACTGCCGAAGCGCAACTGGATAAAGCAGAGCGACAGAACGTGCGCCAGCAGGTTTATAGCTACTGTAATGAGCAGCTGCAGGCCGGCGAAGAGATTGAACTGGAATCGCTGTCGAAGGAGCTGGCAGGCGTCAGCGAAGTGAGCTTCACGGAGTTTGCTGCTGAAAAAGGCTACGAACTGGAAGAGAGCTTCCCGGCAGACCGTAGCACGCTGCGTCAATTGACGAAGTTTGCCGGTAGCGGCGGTGGCTTGACCATTAACTTTGATGCGATGCTGTTAGGTGAACGCATCTTCTGGGATCCAGCGACCGATACGCTGACCATTAAAGGTACGCCGCCGAATTTGCGCGATCAATTGCAGCGCCGGACGTCTGGCGGGAACTAAATCTCCAACGCGAATGTTTCTTTTTAGAGAAACAGTTGCGGGGTAATCACAATTCTTGTCAATCAGTGAGTAAGATAACTTGCTGATTGACCTTTCATTCGAAAATATTTTCTCTGTTATCATATTAAATGTTGCAGTAAATATTTTTCTCTTCCTCTTTATTCGATAATAAATCGGTCTGGTAACTATTTCCGCCGTTTTTTGTGAGCTGTAACACTGGAAAAAACATTCTGTTTAATTATATTGAGTTTTCCTGGCGTTATATTTTGTTATTTGCTTTGCCTATATAAAATGCAAGTATATTTTTAATGTCAATATTATTGCCGTTGTGTTTGACTCATTATATTAATCGTATGAATGATTTTAAGGATTCACCGCATGGAGCAAGAAAATCCTGAAGATAAAAAGTGTTGTCGACCGAAAAAAACGTTCTCTTTAACCAGAAAGTTACTGGTATGTTTTATCTTTACCCTCATTGTATTCAGTGGCTGTTTATTTGTCGTCATGAACACGGTCATTCACAACACCAGCACTGACAGCTTTTGCCTGGGTTGTCATGAAATGAAAGACAACATCCTCACCGAGACCTTCAAAAAATCCATTCATGGCAGTAATCGTACTGGCGTGAAGGTCGCTTGTGCTGATTGCCATATTCCTGATGAATTTGTCCCTAAGATGATCAGAAAAGCCCACGCCGTTAAAGAGGTTTGGGGTCATATGACAGGCGTAATTGATACGGCTGAAAAATTCGATGCACATCGTGGCGAAATGGCAAAAGCGGAATGGGCAAGAATGAAAGCAAACAATTCGCAGGAATGCAGAAACTGCCACGATATTTCTAAATTACAGAAAAAATTTATGGCGCCGTTCCATGAGGCTTCTCTTAAAGAAGGGAAAACATGCATTGATTGTCATGCCGGCATTGCACATAAATTACCAGCAGTTGCAACAGCAGTTCATTAGTCATTAATACATGAATGTCATGTCTGTTTGGTTTCAAATAAAAACAAGAAGGGTTTCATGTTGATTTAAATTTTTATGCAAAAGGACCATGTTATGAGGAAACTAAAAAGGGGATTCTTATTAGCTGGGGTATTAACGGCGCTTTCCCTAAGCGCCTATGCTGACAGAAATATGAATAAGATCCCGCATATCAATCTGTCGAATCCATCCGTCGAACCAGTTAGTGAGAGAATAATCCAAACAGATGTTGTTGTTATTGGCGGTGGGCTTTCTGGCATGTCCGCAGGGTTGACTGCAGTACAGGGCGGAGCCAAGGTTGTTATTTTTGAAAAACTACCAAGCCTTGGAGGGGCAGGCGTTTATCCTGAAGGCAGTTTAGGCATTGGCACCCTTATGCAGAAAAAAGAGGGGAAAGGTGCCACGCTGAATCAAGCCTTTGGTAAGGCGATCGATTTCCATCACTGGCGAGCCAATGCCAGTGCATTGCACGCATTAATGAAAAACTCAGGCGAAACCATTGATTGGGTTGCCAGTAATGGCGTTGAGTTTACGACCTTAAAAACCACCATTTATCCTCAGTCAGATTCATTATGGACCTGGCATATGTATAAGCATAACGGTGCATCTGTTACTAAAAGCTTTTACAAGAAGATCCTTGATGGCGGTGGTCAAATCTACACCGAAACTCCTGTTAAGAAGATTATTCGCGATAAACAAAGCGGTGATGTCGTTGGCGTCGAAGCGGTTAATAGCGTAACAGGGGAAAAAATCATTGCCTATGGTAAAGGTGTGATTGTGGCGACCGGTGGTTTTGCCAACAACCGTGACATGATTGAAAAATACATCACCGATGTGAATCAGAAAAACATGGTGCCGGTCAAACTACGTGGCCCCCTGATTGATGGACGCGAAGGCGATGGTATCAAAATGGGGCAAGACATTGGCGCTGATACTGCCGGGATGCAAACCATTGCTGGCAATAGCCCATATGTCGATCAAGACCCTCCTATCCGTCAGTTTAATGGCGCGGATTACCAAAAACAGGCCAGAACATCATTAAGCCAGCCATTCCTGTGGATTAACCGACAAGGCGAGCGTTTCTTTGATGAGTCACTCGGTTCCAGTTTTACCCTCGTTTATAACGCTATCACCATGAATGGCGGAGTCATGTATTCCGTCTGGGATGACGCAATGCGTCAGAAGATGGTTAACGAAGGGCCGGTCACGCCGTTTAACGCCATTGTGTTGCCAGGGCAACCGATGAAGGCGCTGGATCAGGCGATCGAGATCGGCATGAAAGAAGGGTGGTTGTTTAAAGGTGAAACGTTGGACGATCTGGCAAAACAGATCAATGTTCCTGCAGACAATCTGAAAGCGACGATTGCGAAAGTAAACAAGTATACGGATGAAGGTTTCGATCCTGACTGGGGGCGCAAGAAAGAGCATCTGTTTAAATTTCAGGATAAAGGACCGTATTACGCCGTGAAAGGTATTCGGGCTTATTTCCTGACGCTGGGTGGTTTGAAAATGAACAGCGATCTGCAGGTCTACGATACCAATGAGAAGATTATTCCGGGTCTGTATGTTGTCGGGCAGGATATGGGCGGTCTGTATGACAGCTCCTATGATTTGGTACTTGAAGGATCGGCTTCTGGCTTTGCGTTGACGTCGGGACGTATGGCAGCGAAACATATTATAAGCACCAGAATGCAGGCACAGGGAGGTGGCAAATGAACAAGCTATTGAAGAACATTGTCACAATCATTCTTGCTGGCGTAATGTGCACCGTTATCGGTATGGTTTCTGCCAGTGCACAAGAGATTGTTGGCATGAAAATGCACAAGACCATTGGTCTGGAATGTAATAACTGCCATGTTGATGATGTTAAAGCCAACAAGAATATGACGCCAACGTGCGTTAGCTGCCATGCGCCTGGTGAGCGTTATTATCATGGTAAGAAGGATTCAGAAGGTAACTCAGTGTTAAAAGAGTATCCGGAGTCGGGTAAAACACGAGTTGCTTCTTTCCATAACTCTCATGGCGGGGAAATTCGCTGTACGGTATGCCATACGTCACATGAGAAGGAACCACAGCCACTCTATTGCAACAACTGCCATCAGTTTGATGTGAAGATTAAGTAGTGCAGGTATTTGTCAGTCGCTAAAAAAGAAAACGGCCCGTAAAGGCCGTTTTCTTTTGTTCAACTTATTCAGCGATTAAGCGCGAACGAAGTCGATGTGCTGCAGCTTCGGTTTGTACGGATGACGCTGTACGTCCTGAGCTTTAACTTTGATTTCTTTACCGTCAACAACGATGGTCAGAACTTCGCTGTAGAATTCAGCTTTAGCTTGCATGTTCATGACTTTGTCGTGATCCAGCTCGATAGCCAGCGGCGCTTCTTTGCCACCGTAGATGATTGCCGGGAACTTGTTAGCGGCACGCAGGCGGCGGCTCGCACCCTTACCCTGCTCTTTACGTACTTCTGCGTTGATAGTAAACATTTCTTTCTCTCTTAAATGATTCCTGCTACAGGCGACCCAGCAACAGGTAAGTGATCTGCTTTGCGTATGCAAAAGCGGGCGAGATTCTATACTCAATCGCCTTATACATCAATCAAAACTACCATTAACCGCGTAATTCGTGCGCCCGCCGAAAACGACCTTCGTAATCGAATATTTTTTCACGCACCTGCCAGTACTGGCCTTTCATGCGGGCGACGACAAAATCCGGATGGCGCAATAAGGCTTGTTGGGCGAGGATATCGGCAGCGGTGATCCAACGCAAAGGGATGCCCGGTGTACGCGTATGTGGGCGGATAAAAAGTTGTTCGAAGGCAGTACGCTGGGCGGGCGTTTGCAGACGGAAACGCTCACTCACATCAGCGCCGTCTTCATCGTAATAGGTGATTTTCAACCATTCGCCTTTCTCGTCGTGCCCATGCTGCAAAGACATGCCGCTACAGCGTAATACTAGGGCGTCTTTCAGTCGTAGCGCCGCTTTTAACATATCATCCGGGTCAACCAGAATGGTGTCACATTCGCGGCAACGGCGGGCGGCAATATCATTTTCTGCGTTACATTGCGGACAATTTTTAAAACGGAAACGGAAGTCACACTGTTCGCGATGACCGTCGTCATCTTCAAACCATCCCTGACAGCGGCGACCAAAGTGTTCAATCAATGTCCCGTCGGCGGTCGTTTTCCCCCAGAAGGTGTTAGCAAAGCCGCAGGCAGGGCAGAAAACCTGCACCGGGACGTTGTCACTTTTGCCTTTCGGTGTACCAACTTCCGGTGCGTAGAGGTCATGAGGATTGCCCGCATAATCGAGAATTAAGCAATCTGTTTTACCCGGCGCCAGACGCAGACCGCGCCCGACAATTTGTTGGTAAAGGCTCACTGATTCGGTAGGGCGCAGAATGGCGATAAGATCGACGTGCGGGGCGTCAAATCCGGTGGTCAGCACCGCAACGTTGACCAGATAGCGAAAACGCTGGGCTTTAAAATCTTCAATTAACACATCGCGCTCAGCGCCGGGCGTGTCGCCAGTAATCAGTGCAGCATCTTCTGCGGGTAGCAAACCGACAATCTCTTTTGCGTGTTCAACCGTCGCGGCGAAAATCATCACCCCTTTACGCTTTTCGGCGAACTCCATAATCTGGCTGATGATGTGTGGAGTAATGCGTTGCTGTTTTTTCAGCTCGCGGTTGAGATCAGCTTCGCTGAACAGCCCGTTACTCTGTGCCTGCAAGCGGCTGAAATCGTATTGCACTACCGGCATATCCAGCCGTTCTGGTGGCGTCAGATAGCCGTGTTTAATCATATAACGCAGCGGCAGCTCATAAATGCAGTCACGGAAAAGGGCTTTCTCATCGCCGCGTACCATGCCGTGATAATGGAACTGATAAATCCAGCCTTTGCCCAGTCGAAAAGGCGTGGCAGTCAGCCCCAGCAGGCGTAAGTGGGGATTCACTTTTGTCAGGTGAGTGAGGATTTGCTGATACTGGCTCTCTTCGTCGTCACCAATACGGTGGCATTCATCGACAATCAACAGCGAAAATTCACCCTGAAAGGCATCAAGATTACGGGCGACCGATTGCACGCTGCCAAATACCACTTTACCGTGGCTCTCCTTGCGTTTTAGCCCGGCGGCAAAAATATCGGCTTCCAGCCCCAACGCCTGGTATTTAGCATGGTTCTGCGCCACCAGTTCTTTGACGTGTGCCAGCACCAGAACACGACCACGCGCCAGCCGTGCCAGTTCGGCAATCACCAGGCTTTTACCTGCTCCGGTAGGCAGCACGATAACGGCAGGGGTTTTATGACGACGAAAATGGTTGAGCGTGGCATCCACGGCTTCTTGCTGGTATGGACGAAGTGTAAAAATCATGGTTTAGCGTAGGTAGATTAATCTGCTAATAGTATGCCACGGATCTTTTTCCCTTGAGGGAAGTTATTAGACCGCTATACTGGGCAGACAACAGTTCTGATTTTCGGGTCTATGCCCGACCTCCGTTTTTACAGGCAAAATCACACACATGCGACTTGATAAATTTATCGCACAGCAACTCGGTGTTAGCCGTGCTATTGCCGGGCGTGAAATCCGCGGCAATCGTGTCACCGTTGATGGCGAAATCGTCCGCAATGCAGCGTTCAAACTGCTCCCTGAACACGATGTTGCTTATGATGGCAATCCGCTGGCGCAGCAACACGGCCCGCGTTATTTCATGCTCAACAAGCCCCAGGGCTATGTTTGCTCAACTGATGACCCGGATCACCCAACGGTGCTCTATTTTCTGGATGAACCTGTGGCGTGGAAACTGCACGCGGCGGGGCGGTTGGATATTGATACCACCGGTCTGGTGCTGATGACTGACGACGGTCAGTGGTCGCATCGCATTACTTCTCCGCGTCATCATTGCGAGAAGACCTATCTGGTGACGCTGGAATCACCCGTAGCTGACGATACGGCAGAGCAATTTGCCAAAGGCGTACAGCTGCATAACGAAAAAGATCTCACTAAGCCAGCGGTGCTGGAAGTGATTACCCCTACGCAGGTCCGTCTGACCATCAGTGAAGGGCGTTATCATCAGGTGAAACGCATGTTCGCCGCCGTGGGTAACCACGTGGTTGAGCTGCATCGTGAACGCATTGGCGGTATTACTCTGGATGAAGATTTAGCCCCAGGTGAATATCGTCCATTAACTGCAGAAGAAATTGCCAGCGTCGGTTAACACTTTCATTTTATTCAGGAGCCCGTTGTGACCACTCGACAGCATTCGTCGTTTGCTATTGTCTTTATCCTTGGCCTTTTGGCCATGTTAATGCCGCTGTCGATTGATATGTATCTGCCCGCGCTGCCAGTGATTTCAGCGCAGTTTGGTGTGCCAGCGGGCAGCACGCAGATGACCCTGAGTACTTATATTCTGGGTTTTGCGTTGGGGCAGTTAATCTACGGGCCGATGGCGGATAGCTTCGGGCGCAAGCCGGTTGTCCTCGGTGGTACGCTGGTGTTTGCCGCGGCGGCGGTGGCGTGCGCGCTGGCGCAAACCATCGATCAGCTGATTGTGATGCGTTTCTTCCACGGTCTGGCTGCGGCTGCGGCCAGCGTGGTTATCAACGCTTTGATGCGCGATATCTACCCGAAAGAAGAGTTCTCGCGGATGATGTCGTTTGTCATGCTGGTGACCACCATTGCACCGTTGATGGCACCGATTGTTGGCGGTTGGGTGCTGGTGTGGTTGAGCTGGCATTACATCTTCTGGATCCTCGCTGTGGCGGCAATTCTGGCTTCGGCAATGATCTTCTTCCTGATCAAAGAAACGTTACCGCCGGAGCGTCGCCAACCGTTCCACATTCGTACCACTATCGGTAACTTTGCTGCGCTGTTCCGCCATAAGCGTGTCCTGAGTTATATGCTGGCCAGTGGTTTCAGCTTTGCCGGGATGTTCTCGTTCTTAAGCGCCGGACCGTTTGTCTACATTGAAATCAACCACGTTGCGCCGGAAAACTTTGGTTATTACTTTGCGCTAAACATTGTTTTCCTGTTCGTGATGACCATCTTTAACAGCCGTTTCGTTCGCCGTATTGGCGCGTTAAATATGTTCCGCTCGGGGTTATGGATACAATTTATTATGGCGGCGTGGATGGTTATCAGCGCGCTACTGGGGCTGGGATTCTGGTCGCTGGTGGTTGGCGTTGCGGCGTTTGTGGGCTGCGTATCGATGGTGTCTTCTAACGCGATGGCGGTCATTCTGGATGAGTTCCCCCATATGGCGGGAACTGCGTCGTCGCTGGCAGGAACCTTCCGTTTTGGTATTGGCGCCATTGTTGGTGCACTGCTTTCGCTGGCGACGTTTAACTCTGCATGGCCAATGATCTGGTCCATTGCTTTCTGTGCGACCAGTTCCATTCTCTTCTGTCTTTACGCCAGTCGACCGAAAAAACGGTGATCTATTGCACAACGGGGAAGCTAAAAGGCTTCCTTTGTTGATGCATGTCAACCGCAAATCTATCATTCCCCCGATATATGTTTATTTTATGTAAACTCAATTTATGTAAAAAGTCACATCATTGTAGTTAAAAAGGTTGAGTTAGATCGCAGAAACGGGTACATATAGCCCCGCAAACGTGACCACGCCCGCAGATATCATTTAAATCAGAACAATAGCGGCCACGCAGGCGAGGCATCAATCTTTACGATCTGTTGAAGGACAGATTGTTGATGATGTGTTAAAATTAATGTAAATAAATTGTGAAGTAAATGTGCTTCCGGGGAAAATAAGTGACTTCATTACAACTCTCAATCGTCCATCGACTGCCGCAGAACTATCGTTGGTCTGCTGGTTTCGCAGGTTCGAAAGTTGAACCGATTCCGCAAAATGGACAGTGCGGCGACAACAGCCTGGTGGCGCTTAAATTACTTAGCCCTGATGGCGATAACGCATGGTCGGTGATGTACAAACTCAGCCAGGCATTAAGCGATATTGAAGTTCCGTGCTCTGTTCTCGAGTGCGAAGGTGAGCCATGTCTCTTTGTGAATCGTCAGGACGAGTTTGCGGCGACGTGTCGACTGAAAAATTTTGGTGTAGCCATAGCCGAACCTTTCTCAAACTACAATCCATTTTAAGCGTCAGCTCAACGCCAGTAGCTGACGCGTATACTCCTGCTGCGGTGCGGCAAACACGCGCGCGCACGGTCCTTGTTCCACCACTTCTCCCTGTCGCAGCACGATAACCTGATGACACAACGCGCGGACAACGTGCAAATCATGGCTGATAAACAAATAGGCCAGTTGATGCTTTTGTTGCAATGATTTCAATAGCGTCAATATTTGCGCCTGTACCGTTTTGTCGAGCGATGATGTTGGTTCATCAAGAATGATCAGCGAAGGCTTAAGAATCAATGCCCTGGCAATCGCAATACGTTGCCGCTGACCACCCGAGAACTCCGCCGGATAACGGTGGCGCGTTTCAGGATCTAACCCCACTTCATGCATCACGGCTATCACTTGTTGTTCGCGTTGCACGGCAGAGAGCGTCGGCTGGTGAACCCGTAAGCCTTCCTCAATAATCTGCAACACATTGAGTCGTGGGTTGAGCGAGGAGTTTGGATCCTGAAATACCACCTGAATGCGATGGCGAATAGGTAACAGCTGGCGGCGATTTAAATTTTGCAATGGCTGACCGTCAAAGACGATGCTGCCCTGAGAGGTAATCAGTCGCAGCAGCGCCAGCCCCGTTGTGCTTTTGCCGGAACCGGACTCGCCCACTAAACCCAGCGTTTCACCCGCCCGCAGCGTAAAACTGATATTTTTGACGACCACATTATGATCGACGACGCGCTTCAGGATCCCTTTGCGAATGGGGAGGGCGACCTGAAGCTGTTCAACATCAAGCAACGTTGAGGACGGTTCTGGCAACGGCACCGGGTCGCCTGACGGTTCGCTGTTGAGTAGCTTTTGCGTATAAGGATGTTCAGGGGAGGCAAAGAGCGTAACGGCGTTATTTTGCTCCACACAGCGACCGTTTTGCATTACCGCCACACGGTGGGCCAGTTTTCTGACAATACTGAGGTTATGAGTAATAAACAGCATACCCATATTCAGCTCGCCTTGCAGTTCGCGCAACAGCTGCAAAATCTGCGCCTGGACAGAGACGTCCAGTGCGGTGGTTGGTTCATCGGCAATTAATAATTCCGGTCGCGTTAACAGCGCCATCGCAATCATCACCCGCTGGCGTTCGCCGCCGGAGAGCTGATGCGGGTAATCTGTCAGCCGTTTTGCCGCCTGACGGATACCGACGCGATCAAGGCAGTTAAGAATTTCGCCACGAGCCGCCTCCCGACGCATTCCTCGGTGGAGTGAAAGCACTTCATAAAGCTGTTTTTCCAGTGTATGCAATGGATTTAATGACACCATCGGCTCCTGGAAAATCATGGCAATCTTATTTCCCCGCACGCCACGCAATGTTTGCTCGTTGGCATGAAGCAGCGATTCTCCATGAAAACGGATATCGCCAGAGAGATATTCAACCGGCGGGGAAGGGAGCAGACGTAAAATTGACAGCGCGGTAACGCTTTTGCCAGAACCTGACTCACCCACCAGCGCCAGCGTTTCGCCAGCCTCAATCTGTAGTGAAACATCATTCACTACGGTACGAACAGTTTGCTGATGGCGAAAACTCACCGACAAATTTTCAATCGCTAACAGAGTTTGCGTCATGCTACACCGCCTTATTAGGATCAAATGCGTCGCGGACGGCTTCACCAATAAAGATCAGCAAAGACAACAATATCGCCACCGACAAGAAGGCAGTGATCCCAAGCCACGGAGCCTGAAGGTTATTTTTCCCTTGTAGCAGCAGTTCGCCGAGTGATGGTGAACCGAGCGGCAGACCGAAGCCGAGGAAATCGAGCGAGGTCAGGGTGGTTATCGAACTACATAAAATAAACGGTAAAAAGGTGAGGGTCGCGACCATGGCATTAGGCAACATATGACGCAGGATAATACTGCGATCGCTGACGCCAAGCGCCTGCGCCGCGCGGATGTAGTCGAAATTACGGGTACGTAAAAACTCCGCCCGCACCACGCCGACCAGACTCATCCAGCCAAACAAGACAGTAATTGCCAGCAGCCACCAGAAGTTAGGCTGTACGACGCTGGAAAGCAGAATAATCAAAAATAGCGTCGGCATCCCCGACCATACTTCAATAAAGCGTTGCCCCCAGAGATCGACTTTACCGCCGTAATAGCCTTGTAGCGCCCCCGCCAGCACGCCCATCACGCTGGAGCAGAGTGTCAACATCAGGCCAAACAGAACAGAGATCCGCGTGCCATACAGAATGCGTGCCAGCACATCGCCACCGTTGGCATCCGTTCCCAGCCAGTTTTGCCGGGAAGGTGGGGAGGGGAAGGGCTTGTCGGTGGAAAAGTTGATACTGGTAGCGCCAAAGCGAATCGGCGCCCACAGTACCCAGCCTTTATCTTCCAGCCGTTGTTTCAGCCACGGGTCCTGATAATCAGCCTGACTTGCCAGCGGGCCGCCAAAATCACTCTCACTGTAGTTTTTCAGCAACGGGAAATACCAGCTGCCGTCATAACGTACCAGCAATGGCTTATCGTTGGCGATCAGTTCAGAACACAAACTCAAACCAAACAAGATGAGGAAAATCCATAACGACCAGTAGCCGCGACGATTATGACGAAAACGCGCCCAACGGGCCTGATTGACGGGGCTGAGTCGCGACATTAGCGTCCCTCAAAATCAATACGAGGATCGACCAGCGTATAGCTGATATCGCTGACAATATTCAGCAGCAGGCCAATCAGGGTGAAAATGTACAGGGTGCCAAACATCACCGGATAATCGCGCGAGACAGTCGCTTCGTAGCCCAGTAAACCGAGGCCATTGAGCGAAAACATCACCTCAATCAGCAGCGAGCCGGTGAAAAACATGCTGATAAAAGTCGCCGGAAAACCGGCAATCACCAGCAGCATGGCGTTGCGGAACACATGTTTCCAGAGAATATTTTTCTCACTTACCCCTTTCGCACGCGCGGTCACCACGTATTGCTTACGCACTTCATCAAGGAATGAGTTTTTTGTCAGCATGGTCAGCGCCGCAAAGCCACCAATCACTGTCGCCAGCACCGGCAGCGTGATATGCCACAGATAATCGGTGATTTTCTGATACCACGGCAGCGAATCAAAGTTAGCGGAAACCAGGCCGCGTAGAGGGAACAGGTCGAAATAGCTGCCGCCCGCGAAGAAGACAATCAGCAGGATGGCGAACAAAAAGGCTGGAATGGCGTAGCCGATGATGATAAATGCGCTACTCCAGACGTCAAAGCGGCTGCCGTTATAAACGGCTTTGCGAATACCCAGCGGAATCGACACCAGATAGATAATCAGCGTGCTCCACAATCCTAGGGTGATGGAAACAGGCAGACTGTCTTTAATCAGCGTCAGCACCGAAGCGCTGCGAAACAGGCTGTCGCCAAAATCAAAGCGAATGTAGTCCCAAAGCATTTTGAAGTAACGTTCGTGGATCGGCTTATCGAAACCGTAGCGATGGGTGATCTCAGCGATCACTTCTGGATCTAACCCGCGTCCGCCACGGTAATTACTGTCGCTGATATTGCCGACGCCCGTTTGCGCATGGCTGGCACGAACGCCTTCACCGCCTGCGCCGGGTAATACTCCGGCATTACCAAACTCAATGGCGGCGATGGCCTGGTCGACGGGACCTCCAGGCGCAATTTGCACGATGAAAAAGTTGATGGTGATAATCGCCCATAATGTTGGGATCACCAGCAACAGACGGCGAATCAGGTAAGCGCCCATCTACTCTCCCTGTTTGCTCGCGGACGGCAGTTTGGCCGCTTTATTGACGTCATACCACCAGGTATCGATACCGAGGCTATAGATGGGGCGCACGGCCGGCTGGGAGAATTTATCCCACCAGGCGAGACGGTCTTCCGCCATGTACCACATCGGCAACATGTAATAATTCCACGTTAATACGCGATCCAGGGCGCGCCCCAGAGGCAGTAATTTTTCTTTATTTCCCTGCGCGGCAATAATTTGGTTAATTAGCGAGTCGATAACCGGGCTTTGCACGCCGGGGGCATTATAAGTGGAGTTGATATATTCCGATGACCAGGAAATCTGTAAATCGGAACTGGGCCACGGCATCGCCCGCCACACGCGCGGCATCATGTCATAGTCGCGGCTGCGCATTCGGTTGGTGATTTGCGAGTTATCCACCTTGCGAATGTCCATGTTGATACCCAGCCGTTGCAAGCTATGTTGGAACGGCAATACCCACTGACTATTGCTGCTTGCAGGAAGCAATAATTCAAAGCTGAGTGGCTGGCCTGTGGTGGCATTAACGCGCTGCTGACCTTTCAGCACCCAGCCTGCATCGTTGAGAAGTTTGTCGGCTTTTAACAGGTTGTCACGGTCGTAGCCATCGCCTTTGGACACTGGTGGCTGGTAGATTTGCGTGAACACTTCTGGCGGTAGATCTTTTTTCATTGGCGCCAGAAGCACCAGCTCAGCGGCGTCGGGGTAATTTCTGGCGGCGTATTCGGTATTCTGAAAATAACTGTTCGTGCGACTCCAGGCATTGTAAAACAACGCCTTATTCATCCATTCAAAGTCAAAGGCGAGGGTGATGGCTTCCCGGACCCGGCGATCGCTGAATACCGGTCGTTGAATATTAAACGCCAGCCAGCGCGTATCCTGGGCTGATTCGTTCTTTTGCTCATCTTTGATAATGTATTTTTTATCGAAATTCTTACCGGTATAGCGCGTGGCCCAGTTTTTGGCGTCGTTTTCCATGCGTAAATCAAAGGCGCCAGCTTTAAACGCTTCGAAGGCAACATTATCGTCGAGGTAATAATCATAGCGAATGGTATCGAAATTCCAGCGACCACGATTTACCGGTAAATCGGCCGCCCAGTAATCTTTCACGCGGGAATAGACAATATTTTGCCCCATTTTCCAGGATGTAATGCGGTACGGACCACTGGCAAGCGGAGGCGTAGAGAGCGGGTCGCTAAGTTTATGATCCTTCCAGTACTTTTCTGGAAATACCGGCAGCGAAAACAGACTCAGCATATCTTCTTTGCCTGGTTTGGCTAATTCAATACGCACGGTTAATGGCGCAATGGCTTTGACCGTAGTGCCTTTGTATACCAGGCGAAACTGTGGCACGCCCTCGGTCATAAATTTTTGAAAAGTAAACTCAACGTCGCGTGCGGTAATCGGCGAACCATCATGAAAACGGGCGCGCGGATTGATAGCGACTTCTACCCAGGAATAATCGTCAGCATAGCGTGCGCTTTCGGCAATCAGCGGATAATAACTGCCGGGTTCGTCATCGGAAGTGGTAAATAGCGTGTCGTACAGTTGCTCGGTGCGTGCGCCGGGGTTTCCGCGTAGTGCATAGCGGTTAAAATTATCGAAGGTACCAATGGAGGATAACGTTATTTGCCCGCCCTTCGGCGCAGCAGGATTCACATAATCAAAATGGTTGAAATTAAAAGCATACCGGGGTTCTCCCAGCACCGCAAAGGCATAGCTTTCCTTGATAGCTTGCGCCTGCGCACCGAAGGTGAACAGGGTGATAAACAGCAGCAGTATGCGCACAATCATCTGCAACGGATTTCCTTTTACTCATCATTAGCCGCAATCCGGCATGCTTCAACTATGAATAATAAGGGACACAAGCACACCTTACCACTGCGGCGTATGCGGTTTCTCCAGC
This sequence comes from Escherichia sp. E10V10, assembly GCF_004211985.1. Lineage (NCBI taxonomy): Bacteria > Pseudomonadati > Pseudomonadota > Gammaproteobacteria > Enterobacterales > Enterobacteriaceae > Escherichia > Escherichia sp. E10V10. The sequence continues at coordinate 324,739 of NZ_RHJO01000001.1, forward strand.
CAGCGGACAAAATCATCTATCGGTAAGGGACGGCTAATCCAATAGCCTTGCAGGAAATTAACACCGCGCTCACGTAGCCAGCGCGCCTGTTCCGGTGTTTCGACACCTTCAGCAACCGTCAGCATATTGAGACGTTTCGCCAGCGTGAGCACCGCGTCAAGCACCGGAGATGTGACCGTTTCCGTACCTATAGCATTGATAAATCCACGGTCAATTTTCAGATACTCGAGTGTGAAGCGTTCCAGATAGATAAGCGCGCTGTGTCCGGTGCCGAAGTCATCAATAGCAATTTCCACGCCGACAGAGTGCAGCCAGGCGAACAGTTTTGTGGCTTCATGCTCTTTCAGCATATCGCGTTCGGTTATCTCCAGTACAATCTGGAAATGGTGCGCGGGTAGGGAGGCGAGCAGCCGATGTATATCCGCTTTAAAGCTCTCGCTGTGCAGATGTTCCGGTGCGATATTAATGCCAAACTTTATGCCCACCGGCAGTACGTTTTGTAATTCAGCCGCATCACGGGCTATAAGCTCAAACAGATGCTGGGTTAGCGGCACGATCATCTTTTGCGATTCGGCATATTGAATGAAGGCATCCGGCGGGATTTCACCTGCAACAGGGTGACGCCAGCGTAGCAGCACTTCCAGGCCCGTGACCCGCAGCGTTGGTGTATCAATCACCGGCTGATACACCAGGTAAAATTGCTCACGTTTGATGGCAGCCATAATTTCTCTGCCAGGGCGCATACGCACACTCATCAGGTAATAGCAGAGCAGGCCAACGACAGTTCCACTCATACCGCCCAGTAAAAACGCATACCACACATCGTTCCATGTCCAGTCATCAGCATAAAGACGCACAGTCAGCGGAATGCCTGTTATTTTGGTTTCGCGTACTGGTTTGCCGGATAACTCACGGACGTTCATCAAATGCGACGAAAATGTCGAAAGCACGGTATCGCCAATAATGAGTGCGATTCCGTCGAAATCTTGCTGACGAGAGCTATAGAGAAGATATGGCGTCAGGTGCAGGTTTAATGCTGCAAAAACGCCGCTATTTTTCAATAAAGGGTTGCGATACCAGATGACGATAGCGGGTTTGTTGGGCACCATTGGCGTGCCAGGCAACATCGCCATATCGACGTCTTTGTTAATATCGAGCGCCGGGATCAACTCATTGAGCGGTATATCCATCTCCCCCGTCGCTGATGAACAAAAGCTCTTTTTATCTTTCACCAGCACAAATGTGCGAACATTCATGCTAAACGCCGCGCGGGCAGTTAGTTCAGGGTTAGCCTGCTGACAGGTATCTAAGGTGAGCGGCTGTAGGCGGTCAGTGGTTAATTTCAGGTCGGCGAAGTAGGTATCGAGATACTTTTGTACGTCGGTAATCAGTGTATCGTATTTGACTTCGTGTTTATGCCAGGCAACCAAAAACTGAAGACAGCTGACCAGTATTGCAATCATCACGCCCGCAATAATGCAGGTAAGCAGGATCTTACGTCCGGAAGAGGGAGCGCGTATGAACATGGTTCCGTTAATATTCCCGAGATTACGACAACGCTGAAGTGAAAGAGAATGACGGGACTATAGCCTGGTTCAAGGCACGGAAACATCATTTTCTATGATGAATGAAAACAAAAAAGCACTGCTTAAGCAGTGCCTTCAGTTAACTCGTCAGGATAGCCAAGGGATTGCATCCAAACGGTTTATTAGCTGCGGCTAAGAACCCGACGTGCTTCGTTGTAACGCTTTTTCCAGTACGGCTCATTCATGCTGGAAATAATAACACCACTGCTGGTGGAAGCATGAACGAACTGATTGTTGCCGATATAAATACCGACATGGCGTCCAGTTGAACCGGCACGGAACAGAACTAAGTCACCCGTACGCAAATTACTGCGGGAAACTGACTTGCCCATTTCCTGCTGTTCATAAGTTGAACGAGGAAGTTCTAAGCCAAATTGTTCGCGGAATGTACGCTGTACGAAACCAGAACAATCGATACCTTTTTTAGTGCTGCCACCCAGACGATAACGTACGCCTTTCCAGTCAGCATACTGATCCATAATTCGCGATTTTACGTCGACATTACGAACCAGATTTTCAAATTCATCCTGAGAAGCTTGCAGTGATGATGTTTCACTACCCACTGCACGTGTCTCAGGATGCATATTCTTTGCGGTGTTATTTGCACTACATGCAGAAAGCAGAACCGCTACTGCAATCGCGGGAATCCCGCGCAAGATATATCTCAAAATCGGTTGAGATTTGACCATGTTGTTTGTTTTCCCTTGAAGTCCTTAACGACAAATATCGTTATAAAAAAATGCCAAGCGACACGAGACTAATTACCTGGGCACGTTGAAACAATTCCTTAAGGCCAAATCTGTGGACTAACGCACAAAATTATATGCTGTGAGGATAATCTACCGCCGAGGCAAAACGTGTTCGAGATTACCCGATTGACGCGGTCTTGGCGAGCGGTTTTACATGATTTTTTATAAGAAAAAGTGATACAGAAAGTTAATAAACGGGATTGGTCAATTAAAGTACTATTGTCTAAAAGATGCGCAATCCATTCATTTGCTTAGAGAATGATCATTTCACTTAATGAACGAGAGCAAAGTCGCACATCATCAGGATTATCCCTACTATGAAAATAAACCTGATGATGTTAATTACTGTGAGTTATTTGTTTTATGAATGTTTATTTTTTCCAGGCAGTGATTTGTCAAAAAAGGCGATTAATTGATCACTTAAAGGTGTCATTAGCCACCAGGGCAACCCAATCAATATCACCGTCATGGAACCGACAATGATATCGGTAAACCAATGTGCGCCAATCATCACTCTGGGAAATGCAAAAACCACAAATATAATAAGGGCGATTACTCCTGCGACTTTTCCGAAATATCGCCACATAAAAGCGGAAAAAATAAGCAGCATCATGCCATGATCGCCGGGAAAACTATCTCGTGAGGCATCTTTCGTTGGAACAGATAGCAGTTCGCTGACGCGGTTAATATCTGTAAAGGTCAATGTCGGACTGGCCCGTTTTACCGGAATAAATGCCTGGCCCAACTGGTTTAATACCACTGCGGTTAACAGCATGACCAGACCAATAATCACAATACGCCGTCTGCCGGGGGCGTTTTCTTTCAGCCAGAAACTCAGCATCAGTATTCCCATCGCCAGCAGTGAACAACCGTCGAAGGCGCGATTATTAGTCAACGCAACCAGCCATAAAAAAGTCTTGCTTTCGACCAGTTTCTGATTAAAAAAATAAAAAATATCCGCGTCAATCGGCAACCAGAATCCGTGATTGGCGGGAATGTACCAGGAAAGAAACAGCGCGAGGCCGACAATATTTAACAGCACTATTTGCGGCAAATTTTTGATCATATTTTCTCTAATTATCTTACTGAAAAACGCAGGCAACCTTACGCGTTGGTCGCTAAACGAAGCTTCAACAGCGCGCTCTGTAAGGCGTTCCAGTCAGTTTCGTTGCTGGAAATCAGCTCAATGCGGCTATCTGGCGGTGCAACGTTTTGCGTTTCAATGTGCAGGTCATCGCCCTGACGGTTGATGCGCACAAGACCTTCTGGTATCCGCATCACGCCTTTTACGCGTCCGACCGGTGCAAGTCGCGCCCATTCCAGAATGCCAATGGTGTCGAACACGGTATCAGCGTCGAATATCCAACCGCAGGCCTGGTGTCCTTGTCCGCTATTCAGACTGCGACGCCAGCGTTGATGCTCTGGCAGGCTTAATGCCGCTAATCCTTTTTTCTCGTTATGTTGATGCGAATGGGCAGCGCTGGCGGGCAACTCAGTTAAATTTCGACGAGGTAAATCCAGAAGATGACCTTCAATTTGCCCATGATCGCTGTGAATTAATTGCCGTTCGCCACCGTTTTGTTGCCACCAGCGTTGTAACGCTTGCTCGCTTTCTGGCGTAGCACGGTCGGATTTATTGGCGACAATGATGTCTGCGGCAGCCAGTTGATCACGGAAGTTTTCATTACCGACGCTTTTTTCGTCCAGCAGCAGGCGCGGATCGAGAATGCACAACGTGGCGCGCAGATCGATCCACGGTTCATAGACCGGCGCGGTTAACAGATCGAGGATCTGTTTCGGATGACCCAGTCCGGTCGGCTCTATCAGCAAGCGGTCTGGTTTTCCCTGGCGCAGTAAGGTATTCAACCCTACCTGCATGGGTAAACCATTAACGCAGCACATGCAGCCGCCGGGGATCTCTTTCAGCAATGCGCCGCTATCGGCGAGCAAAGCACCATCAATTCCAACTTCCCCAAATTCATTAACCAGAACCGCCCATTTTTCGTTGGGATCTTTGTGGGCTAGCAGATGAAGAATAGAGGTTGTTTTCCCGCTGCCGAGAAAACCGGTGATGAGGTTGGTCCTGGTCACAACGGCTCCGCAATAATCAGATGAGTTAACTGTGCGTTAATCCTGGCTAAAAAAGGCGGAAAAGAGAAGAGAGAGGGCGGACGAAGCGATGCTCCATCCGCTTTAACCGCAGAAATCGTTAAATTTTGAGGGTGTTTAATAGCGCCTGATGCGCGCCGAACTGCGCGATTTGTTGCCAGGCTTGTTCGATGGCCTGCACAAAATGCGGGTTATCTGGTAGGTCATCACCGAATACTTCACGCAAAGAAAGCAGGGCGGTGACGCGTTGTTCACTGCTACTGCCCGCAACGAGGTTGTGAATTTTATCGTAAAGCGGATCGCGGACATCGATAGCTTTTCCGGCATCATCTACGCCGCTCACATAGCGCATCCAACCTGCGACGCCTAATGCCAGTAACGGCCAGTTTGTTTCGCGAGCCAGATGGATGTGAATCCCTGCCAACATGCGTTGCGGTAATTTTTGACTGCCATCCATCGCGATTTGCCAGGTCTTATGTTTCAGCGCTGGATTGGCAAAACGTTCAATTAACGTATCCGCATAGTATGTTAAATCGACATCTTTAATCCGTAGCGTTGGCGCTTGCTCATCCAACATTAATGTTCTGGCGGCATGGCGAAATGCGCGGTCCTGCATGCAATCACTAATATGGGCGAATCCAGCCAGGTAGCCCAGATAAGCGAGAAAAGAGTGGCTGCCATTAAGCATGCGCAGTTTCATCTCTTCCCACGGCAGGACATCATCCACCATTTGTACACCTGCGATTTCCCAGGCCGGGCGCCCTGCGACGAAGTTATCTTCCACCACCCACTGGATAAACGGCTCGCAGCTAATGGCACAGGGATCATTCACGCCCAGATATTGGCTAATTTCTGCCAGTGATTCTTCCGTTGCTGCCGGGACAATGCGGTCGACCATGGTTCCCGGAAAGCTGACGTGTTCTTTTATCCACTCGGCAAGTTCTGGAGAGCGTTTTTCAGCCATCCCCAGCACCGCATTTTTCACCACATGACCATTGTCGGGAATATTATCGCAGGAAAGTACGGTAAACGGCGCAAGGCCACGTTCACGACGGCGTTTCAGCGCTTCGACAAGAATGCCTGGCGCGGAGTGAGGTTCTTCCGGGCTTTGTAAGTCATGAATAATCCGCGAATTATTGGTATCAAGCGCACCGGTGGCCGGGTCGATACAATAACCTTTTTCGGTAATGGTCAGGGACACAATTGCCACCTGCGGTTCGCAAAACTTCTCAATAATCGCCGCTAAGGAATCCAGTTTTGCATTCAGGCATTCATGAACGGCCCCGACAATAATCGCCTGATTGCCGTCTGCGCCTTTCTCCAACACGGTATATAAATGATCCTGTTCGCGAAGTTGGCTCATTAGCCGATCGCCGCTGAACAAACTGATTTCACAGATCCCCCAATCGCTGCTCTGGGCATTCAGCACACGGTCGGTCAGTAACGCCTGATGTGCGCGGTGAAAGGCTCCAAAGCCAAAATGAACGATACGGGATTTCAATTGCTGGCGATCGTAACGTGGAGTGTGAATGTGAGGCGGGAACGTAGTGGAGGCAATTGTGTTCATAGAAGTCACGTCTTAGTAACGATTGATTAACAACGCTAGTGTAAAGTTATATGACAGCAATTGAAATTGGTCTGGATTGTTAATGCGATGAAGTGTGAGGACGATCAATTTACAAGTGAATATTGCAGGCGAAAGGTGTTCAGGAGGCGCAAAATGAAGGATTGGTATAATAAATTAAAAAGGGACAGTCTGAGCTGTCCCTTTTCTGAATGTGGCTGAAGTTAGTCAGCACGCCCCATATAACGGCGTTCTTCGATATGGATACGAATTTTTTCGCCCGGGCTTAAGTATTCTGGTACCTGAATCACCAGGCCGGTGCTCAAGGTCGCCGGTTTGTTACGGGCACTGGCAGAAGCGCCTTTGATGCCAGGAGCGGTTTCAACGATTTCCAGATCAACGGTCTGCGGCAGTTCAAGCGCCAGCAGTTGACCGTCCCAGGTCAGAACCTGCATGTCTGGCATGCCGCCTTCCGGCATAAACAGCAGTTCTTCTTCAATCTGATCTTTGGTGAAGGTATACGGGGTATAGTCTTCTTTATCCATAAAGACATATTCGTTGCCATCGACGTAGGAGAAGTCAACGTAGCGGCGGGTCAGCGTCACGGTATCAACGATATCATCGCCTTTAAAGCGTTCTTCCACTTTCAGCCCGGTACGGACGTCTGAAAAACGCATTTTGTACAGCGTAGCGGCACCGCGGGCGGTAGGCGACTGAATATCAATATCCTTAACCAGCAGCAGTTTGCCGTTGTAATTCAGTACCATACCTTTTTTAATTTCGTTCGCTCTTGGCATCGAAAAATTCCTGTTGTCGAAAATGTCAAAAATATCGCGACAAACTACTCGCGACGGGCCTTTCAGGCAAGTGCTATTCGCACTTTTGCTGGTGCCAAAAAGGTGGTAATGTGCGCGCTCCTCAATCCGGTGGTTAACCTTAAGAGAACAACGTATGGAATGCCGTCCGGGTTGCGGGGCGTGTTGCACCGCCCCCTCAATCTCCAGTCCTATTCCCGGTATGCCAGATGGCAAGCCCGCCAATACGCCCTGCATTCAGCTTGATGAACAGCAACGCTGTAAAATTTTCACATCTCCACTACGGCCGAAAGTTTGCGCAGGCTTGCAGGCCAGTGCTGAAATGTGCGGTAACACGCGTCAGCAGGCCATGACCTGGCTTATCGATCTGGAAATGTTGACCGCGCCTTAAACATCTTTAATCCGCAGTAAGCAAAACAGGGTGGCGATAATCATCACCATCGCAAACCAGAACACCGCGTGATAATTCCAGATCTCGGCGACGATGCCCGCCACTGAACCTGCGATGATCCAGCCTACGCGCGAAGTGTTGGTATAGAGCGTGGTGGCTGAACCTGCCTGACCGGGCATCAAATCCTGAAAATAGAGCATCCCGATACCGCCCAGAATGCCGATAAAAATAGCATTTAGCAGCTGCAAGCCCAACAGAATGACAGGTGAATGCGCCATCAGCATTCCTGCGTAAAAACAGACGCCACCCACGGCGGCAACGCGCATTAAGAAGCGCTTACCCAGACGTTTGGCAAAATATCCGGCAATCAACATCGTCGGGATTTCCAGCCCGGCGGCGGTCCCCATCATCACACCGGCCAGTTTCTCGGGAAGATGCAGTTCGTTGATAATAAATAGCGGCATGTTGATGATGTACAGGCTGTTCGAGCCCCACATCAATGTACAAATGACAAACAGCAACAGCGTATCGCGACGGTTACGGCGCGGCGCTTCAACCGTGCCGGTCGCCAACGGAAGCTCTTTTTGCATCGACGGTAAAAACAGCCACACCATCACGCCGCAAACAATAAACGCTACCGCTGCGCTCAGATACATTACCGTAAAGCTGAAACCCATCGCTAAGGCATAAGCCAGCGGCGGGCCAATGACCCATGCCAGTGAAACCTGAGCGCGTAAAAAAGAGCTGAACATCACCGCCTCACGTCCGGTTTTGTCGGCATGTTCACGAGCAAGAGCAAACATTTGCGGGTTGGCGGTAGAGCCAAAGCTGCTAAGAAAGACGCCAACGAATAGCAAAACAAAGTAATTGCGATTCCAGGCAAAAAGGGTACAGGCCAGCATGCCTAACAGGCAGCAAAAGACAATCAGTGATTTACGATCGCCGCGTTTATCAGAGCGTCCGGCGAGAAACTGACTGACCAGAATTCCGATAACGGCGCTGCCGGTAAAGAAGAATCCCACCATCGCCGGGCGCGCGTGCACTTCATCAGTGAGGAAAATACTTAGCGTCGGGGTTTGCAGGGCGCCTGCAATACCGGTGAGAAAGGCAACAATTAAAAACGCCGCTGACGTCAGGTCAAACGATTTCGCGCTGGAAACTGCGGGGGAGTTATGCATGCTGGTCGATCAGTGAAAGATGAAGACGCGGAGTTTACGCTGCCTGTCAGAAAATAAACAGTCAGTGAAATCAAACTCGCCACGAATAATCAAAATGGCATTTCACTCTTGCTGATCCTCAGCTGACGCCGTCGAAATGCTAATGCTGATGGCTAATTTCACTGTCAGCATTTCAGATTTTTGGCAAAAAAATGTGCAGCACATCAAACTTTTGGACATAATTTAGCGGCTTCCCTTGCGTGCTGAAGAAGAAGTATTATTCTTGATTGAAACGTTTCAGCGCGATCTTGTCTTTAATCCTAAGCCAGGTTGGCGCTTTTTTTCTCATAGAAGCTGAATCGTTTCAATTCAGCAAGAGAGGAGAACTATGTTCCAGTTATCCGTACAGGACATCCATCCGGGCGAGAAGGCCGGAGACAAAGAAGAGGCTATTCGCAAGGTCGCCGCGGCGCTGGTGCAAGCCGGTAATGTAGCGGAAGGCTACGTCAATGGCATGCTGGCACGCGAACAGCAAACCTCAACCTTTCTCGGCAACGGGATTGCTATTCCACACGGTACTACCGACACCCGCGATCAGGTACTGAAAACCGGCGTTCAGGTATTTCAGTTCCCGGAAGGTGTGACATGGGGTGAAGGTCAAGTCGCGTACGTGGCTATCGGTATTGCCGCCAGCTCCGATGAACATCTGGGCTTGCTGCGCCAACTAACCCATGTACTGAGCGATGATTCCGTTGCTGAACAACTGAAGTCAGCAACAACAGCAGAAGAACTTCGCGCATTGCTGATGGGCGAAAAGCAGAGTGAGCAGCTGAAGCTTGATAACGAAATGCTGACACTGGATATCGTTGCCAGTGATTTGCTGACCCTGCAAGCGTTAAACGCCGCTCGTCTGAAAGAAGCGGGCGCAGTTGACGCTACCTTCGTCACCAAAGCCATCAACGAGCAGCCATTAAATCTCGGGCAAGGCATCTGGCTGAGCGATAGCGCCGAAGGTAATCTGCGTAGCGCGATTGCGGTAAGCCGTGCGGCAAATGCTTTTGATGTGGACGGCGAAACGGCTGCCATGCTGGTGAGTGTGGCGATGAATGACGATCAGCCCGTCGCGGTTCTTAAGCGTCTCGCCGATTTGCTGCTCGACAATAAAGCTGACCGCTTGCTGAAAGCAGATGCAGCAACGTTGCTGGCGCTGCTGACCAGCGATGATGCGCCGACCGACGACGTGTTAAGCGCGGAGTTTGTGGTGCGCAATGAACACGGCCTGCATGCCCGTCCAGGCACCATGTTGGTCAATACCATTAAACAATTTAACAGTGATATTACCGTGACAAACCTTGATGGCACCGGCAAACCGGCAAACGGACGTAGTCTGATGAAAGTTGTAGCACTTGGCGTTAAGAAAGGTCATCGCCTACGCTTTACCGCCCAGGGACCAGATGCTGAACAGGCGCTGAACGCCATTGGCGACGCCATCGCCGCAGGTCTTGGGGAGGGCGCGTAATGAGCAGACGTGTTGCTACGATCACCCTTAATCCGGCTTATGACCTTGTTGGTTTTTGCCCGGAAATTGAACGCGGCGAAGTGAACCTGGTGAAAACCACCGGTCTGCATGCGGCGGGTAAAGGTATCAACGTTGCCAAAGTTCTGAAAGATCTGGGGATTGATGTCACTGTTGGCGGCTTCCTCGGTAAAGATAACCAGGATGGGTTTCAGCAATTGTTCAGCGAGCTGGGCATTGCCAACCGTTTCCAGGTTGTACAGGGGCGCACCCGTATTAATGTCAAGTTGACGGAAAAAGACGGCGAAGTGACCGACCTCAACTTCTCGGGTTTTGAAGTCACTCCAGCCGACTGGGAACGCTTTGTGACGGATTCTCTGAGCTGGCTTGGTCAGTTCGATATGGTCTGTGTCAGCGGCAGTTTACCATCAGGCGTCAGCCCGGAAGCCTTCACCGACTGGATGACTCGCCTGCGTAGTCAGTGTCCTTGCATTATCTTTGATAGTAGTCGTGAAGCGTTAGTGGCAGGTTTAAAAGCGGCACCGTGGCTGGTGAAACCTAACCGCCGCGAGCTGGAAATCTGGGCTGGCCGTAAACTGCCTGAAATGAAAGATGTGATTGAAGCTGCGCATGCGCTGCGTGAACAAGGTATCGCGCATGTCGTTATTTCACTGGGTGCCGAAGGCGCGCTTTGGGTTAATGCCTCCGGCGAATGGATCGCCAAACCACCGTCAGTCGATGTCGTAAGCACCGTTGGCGCAGGGGATTCTATGGTTGGTGGCCTGATTTATGGCTTGCTGATGCGTGAATCCAGTGAACACACTCTGCGTCTGGCGACAGCTGTTGCTGCCCTGGCGGTAAGTCAAAGCAATGTGGGTATTACCGATCGTCCGCAGTTGGCCGCAATGATGGCGCGCGTCGACTTACAACCTTTTAACTGACAGCAGGAGAGGCATAATGAAAACGCTGCTGATTATTGACGCTAATCTCGGTCAGGCACGCGCCTATATGGCGAAGACCCTGCTGGGCGCGGCGGCGCGAAAAGCAAAACTGGAAATCATCGACAATCCGAACGACGCCGAAATGGCGATTGTTCTCGGTGATTCCATCCCGAATGACAGCGCGCTGAACGGTAAAAATGTCTGGCTGGGTGATATTTCCCGGGCAGTTGCGCACCCTGAGCTGTTCCTGAGTGAAGCCAAAGGCCATGCGAAACCTTACACTGCGCCGGTCGCTGCGACAGCACCGGTTGCTGCCAGTGGTCCGAAACGCGTAGTAGCGGTGACAGCTTGCCCGACCGGGGTGGCGCACACTTTTATGGCTGCAGAAGCCATTGAAACCGAAGCGAAAAAACGTGGCTGGTGGGTGAAAGTTGAAACTCGTGGCTCTGTAGGCGCGGGTAATGCCATCACCCCTGAAGAAGTGGCAGCGGCGGATCTGGTCATTGTGGCGGCAGATATTGAAGTCGATCTGGCGAAATTTGCTGGTAAACCGATGTATCGCACCTCTACCGGTCTGGCGCTGAAGAAAACCGCGCAGGAACTGGATAAAGCCGTTGCTGAAGCGACGCCTTACGAACCAGCAGGCAAAGCTCAAACGGCGGCGACTGAAGGCAAGAAAGAGAGTGCTGGCGCGTATCGTCACTTGCTGACGGGCGTTTCCTACATGTTGCCGATGGTGGTTGCTGGCGGTCTGTGTATCGCGCTTTCTTTTGCTTTTGGTATCGAAGCGTTTAAAGAGCCGGGTACGCTGGCCGCGGCGCTGATGCAGATTGGTGGCAGTTCAGCCTTTGCGCTGATGGTGCCGGTACTGGCAGGTTATATTGCCTTCTCTATTGCCGACCGTCCGGGCCTCACGCCTGGCCTGATTGGCGGTATGCTGGCGGTCAGCACAGGTTCTGGTTTCATTGGCGGTATTATTGCGGGCTTCCTGGCAGGTTACATCGCGAAGCTAATCAGCACGCAGCTGAAACTGCCGCAGAGTATGGAGGCGCTGAAACCGATTTTGATCATTCCGCTGATTTCCAGTCTGGTTGTTGGTCTGGCGATGATCTACCTGATCGGTAAACCGGTTGCTGGCATCCTCGAAGCTCTGACTCACTGGCTGCAAACGATGGGGACTGCGAATGCGGTTCTGCTGGGTGCGATCCTCGGCGGCATGATGTGTACTGATATGGGCGGCCCGGTTAACAAAGCGGCATACGCGTTCGGTGTGGGTCTGCTGAGTACCCAAACCTATGGCCCAATGGCAGCGATTATGGCGGCAGGTATGGTGCCTCCTCTGGCAATGGGGCTGGCAACGATGGTGGCGCGTCGCAAATTCGACAAAGCGCAGCAGGAAGGCGGCAAAGCCGCTCTGGTACTGGGACTGTGCTTTATTTCGGAAGGTGCAATTCCGTTTGCTGCTCGTGATCCGATGCGCGTGCTGCCGTGCTGTATCGTTGGTGGGGCGCTGACTGGCGCAATCTCAATGGCGATTGGTGCGAAACTGATGGCACCGCACGGTGGTCTGTTTGTTCTGCTGATCCCTGGCGCTATTACGCCGGTACTGGGTTACCTGGTAGCAATTATTGCCGGTACGCTGGTGGCGGGTTTGGCTTATGCCTTCCTGAAACGTCCGGAAGTGGACGCGGTAGCGAAAGCCGCATAATAAAACGTGAACAACAGGGCAGAAATTTCCTGCCCTGTATCATTTGATGATCGCAAGGTGATTGACAAGTTCTTGAAGGTAACTATATGAATTTATATGGTTTATCTTTAAGTGAAAACCTGAAATCTTCATCGAACATCAACGTTATTTCCTCAAGGGCAGATTAATTTCTGCCCTTTTTTATTGTTCCTGTTCTGTGCATCCCATCACAAATTCTCCGTTTTTTTAATCCATGCATTTAATAGCGTTTTGTGAGCCTGTTCAAATCTGCCCATTTTGCCCATCTGGCGGCAATTTACTTTAAGTAAAACATGCATACTATGAGCACATGTTTAAATATGAACACATGTTTAAACGTTATTTGCAGTACCTATATTCTTGTGGATTGACAGAGTTGGTAATTTTTTACCAGGGGACGTACTATGCGCGAAAAGGAATATGTCGTAATTATAGGTTCGGCGAATATTGATGTCGCCGGATATTCACATGAATCATTAAATTATGCGGATTCAAATCCAGGGAAAATAAAATTTACTCCTGGTGGAGTAGGGCGCAATATCGCGCAAAATCTGGCGTTGCTGGGGAACAAAGTCTGGCTACTTAGCGCTGTAGGCAGTGATTTTTATGGCCAATCGCTCCTGACGCAAACCAATCAATCCGGTGTTTATGTCGATAAATGCCTGATTGTGCCAGGGGAAAATACCTCGAGCTATTTATCATTGCTCGATAATACCGGTGAAATGCTGGTTGCTATAAATGACATGAATATTAGCAACTGTATTTCTGCGGAATATCTCGCACAGCACCGTGAATTTATCCAGGGAGCAAAGGTCATTGTCGCTGACTGTAATATCAGTGAAGAGGCGTTGGTCTGGATTCTGGATAATGCCGCCGACGTACCTGTATTTGTCGATCCGGTTTCGGCCTGGAAATGCGTCAAAGTGCGCGACCGTCTAAGTCAGATCCACACCCTGAAGCCAAACCGTCTTGAAGCGGAAACCCTGAGCGGGATTGCGCTGTCAGGGCGTGAAGATGTCGCAAAAGTTGCCGCCTGGTTCCATCAACATGGCCTGAACCGCCTGGTACTGAGTATGGGCGGAGACGGTGTTTACTACAGTGAAATCGGCGGTGAAAACGGCTGGTCTGCAGCGATTAAAACCAATGTCATTAATGTTACCGGAGCGGGCGATGCCATGATGGCAGGTCTTGCATCGTGTTGGGTCGACGGAATGCCGTTTGCCGAATCTGTTCGTTTTGCACAGGGATGTTCGTCAATGGCGCTCTCCTGTGAATACACCAATAACCCAAATTTATCGATTGCCAACGTTATATCGTTAGTGGAGAACGCAGAATGTCTGAATTAAACATTTCCCCTGAATTATTACAAATTTCCCCGGAAGTTCAGGATGCTTTAAAAAGCAAAAAACCAGTAGTTGCGCTGGAATCGACCATTATCTCTCACGGTATGCCGTTTCCACAAAATGCCCAGACGGCAATTGAAGTAGAAGAAACTATTCGTAAACAGGGCGCTGTACCTGCCACTATCGCCATTATTGGTGGCGTGATGAAAGTGGGGTTAAGCAAAGAAGAAATTGAATTGCTGGGTCGTGAAGGACATAACGTAACCAAAGTTAGCCGTCGCGATTTACCTTTTGTTGTTGCCGCCGGAAAAAATGGCGCAACCACCGTTGCTTCAACGATGATTATTGCGGCGCTTGCCGGAATTAAAGTATTTGCCACCGGTGGTATTGGCGGTGTGCATCGCGGGGCGGAACATACCTTCGATATTTCTGCCGATTTGCAAGAACTGGCAAATACCAATGTCACCGTTGTTTGTGCCGGGGCGAAATCTATTCTCGATTTAGGCTTAACTACCGAATATTTAGAAACTTTCGGTGTACCGCTAATTGGCTATCAGACCAAAGCGCTGCCTGCGTTTTTCTGCCGCACCAGCCCGTTTGACGTCAGCATTCGTCTCGACAGTGCCACAGAAATTGCCCGTGCGATGGCGGTGAAATGGCAAAGCGGGCTGAACGGTGGCCTCGTGGTAGCGAACCCGATCCCGGAACAGTTTGCTATGCCGGAACACACTATCAATGCGGCGATCGATCAGGCGGTAGCTGAAGCTGAAGCGCAGGGTGTTATTGGTAAAGAAAGTACGCCGTTCTTGCTGGCGCGCGTTGCTGAACTGACCGGCGGTGACAGCCTGAAATCCAACATCCAGCTGGTGTTCAACAACGCCATTCTGGCGAGTGAAATTGCCAAAGAATACCAGCGTCTCGCGGGTTAATTTCTGACGGGCAGAAAGCCGTCGCCCGTACTGATCATACATACCGAAACCTGGCGCTGACGCCGGGTTTACTGGCATGAAGGGAAAATCATTATGGATATAATGAGAAGTGTTGTGGGGATGGTGGTGTTACTGGCAATAGCATTTTTGTTGTCGGTAAATAAAAAAAGTATCAGTTTGCGCACGGTTGGAGCCGCGCTGCTGCTGCAAATCGCTATTGGTGGCATCATGCTCTATTTTCCGCCGGGAAAATGGGCAGTAGAACAGGCGGCATTAGGCGTTCATAAAGTGATGTCTTACAGTGATGCCGGTAGCGCCTTCATTTTTGGTTCGCTGGTTGGGCCGAAAATGGATGTTCTCTTTGATGGAGCGGGCTTTATCTTCGCCTTTCGCGTACTTCCGGCGATTATCTTCGTTACCGCGCTCATTAGCCTGCTTTATTACATTGGCGTGATGGGGCTGCTGATTCGCATTCTTGGCAGTATTTTCCAGAAAGCCCTCAACATCAGCAAAATCGAATCTTTTGTTGCAGTTACCACTATTTTCCTCGGGCAAAACGAGATCCCGGCGATCGTAAAACCGTTTATCGATCGCATGAATCGCAACGAGTTGTTTACCGCAATTTGTAGCGGGATGGCGTCCATTGCTGGTTCGATGATGATTGGTTATGCCGGAATGGGCGTGCCGATTGACTACCTGTTAGCGGCATCGCTGATGGCTATCCCCGGCGGTATTTTGTTTGCGCGTATTCTTAGCCCAGCAACCGAGCCTTCGCAGGTGACATTTGAAAACCTGTCATTCAGCGAAACGCCGCCAAAAAGCTTTATCGAAGCGGCGGCGAGCGGTGCGATGACCGGGCTGAAAATTGCCGCGGGTGTGGCGACGGTGGTAATGGCGTTTGTCGCAATTATTGCGTTGATCAACGGCATTATCGGCGGAATTGGCGGCTGGTTTGGTCTCGCCAATGCTTCTCTGGAAAGTATTTTTGGCTATGTGCTGGCGCCACTGGCGTGGATCATGGGGGTAGACTGGAGCGATGCCAACCTTGCGGGTAGCCTGATTGGGCAGAAACTGGCGATTAACGAATTCGTCGCTTACCTGAGTTTTTCACCATACCTGCAAACGGGCGGCACGCTGGAAGTGAAAACCATTGCGATTATCTCCTTTGCGCTGTGTGGTTTTGCTAACTTTGGTTCTATCGGCGTTGTCGTTGGGGCGTTTTCGGCTATTTCGCCAAAACGTGCTCCGGAAATCGCCCAGCTTGGTTTACGGGCGCTGGCAGCAGCGACGCTTTCCAACCTGATGAGTGCGACTATTGCCGGGTTCTTTCTTGGGCTGGCGTAATGCTCGATTTGTAGTCCGGATAAGACGTATCCGGCAATCGCACTATTGCCAATAATTTTTACTGCATCATCCCGGAGAATTTATTCTCCGGGTCCATTTCCAGCGCCAACCCTAACAGCTGCTTTCTGTTTTTAATTAAATATCCTTTCTGACTTTTAATTAATAAACCGTCGTGAATGAATTGCGCGAGAACATATAACAGGTGCCGATAAGAAACACCCAAATACTCTGCCGCTTGTGTGTGTTTTTCGTGATAAAGATCACCTTCTTGCGAGAGTAATATAAATGCTGCCAGGCGATTCACTAACGGAAATGATTGGTTCTGCGTTAGAGATACAATATTACGATAATTTTTATGACTTAAGGTGACGCAGAGTTTTCGTAAAAATAGCGTGTCGTTTAATAACAGCGGACGGTAATGTTTCATGGGGAGCACAATACACCAACACTCTTCAATAGCCTGTACCGCACGCGGTTCATGATCTTTATCGATTAACTCAATCTCGCCAATAAAACAGGGCGCGGCAAAGAAATCAATCAGCGACACGCGACCATTAGCTAGCGTGGCGTAAAGTCTGGCACGGCCTCGCGTCAGGTAAAACAGCCAGGACGGCTGTTGCCCTTCCTGCACAATGTAGTCACGCGCTAAAAAATGAAACAGCCGCGTATCGGCTGAAACATCCGTTGAAAAGCAATCCTTAAACGCGGATTCACTCATCAATTGCTGCTTAAGATCATTATTGTGGATTTCTTTCACGATGTTTATCCGCTATGAGATTTCTCATATTTAGCATACGTACGCTGTTGTTAAGATTCAATCATCGGCCCGGTCGAATTTTCTTTGCTGTAGAAAAAATAACGCAACTGGAAACAGAGGAAATAAACAATGGAAAAGAGAAAAATTATTCTGGATTGTGATCCGGGTCATGATGATGCTATTGCCATAATGATGGCTGCGAAACATCCGGCGATTGATTTATTAGGTATCACTATTGTGGCGGGTAATCAGACGCTTGATAAAACATTAATTAATGGCCTGAATGTTTGCCAGAAACTGGAGATTAATGTTCCGGTTTATGCGGGGATGCCGCAGCCCATTATGCGTCAACAAATTGTTGCCGATAATATTCACGGTGAAACCGGACTGGATGGCCCGGTATTCGAGCCGCTGACCCGCCAGGCAGAAAGCACTCATGCGGTGAAATACATCATCGATACCCTGATGGCAAGCGATGGCGATATCACTCTGGTGCCGGTTGGTCCGTTGTCAAACATCGCGGTGGCAATGCGCATGCAACCCGCAATTCTGCCCAAAATCCGTGAAATTGTACTGATGGGCGGCGCTTATGGTACTGGCAACTTTACGCCATCTGCCGAGTTCAACATCTTTGCTGACCCGGAAGCCGCACGCGTGGTGTTCACCTCCGGCGTTCCGTTGGTGATGATGGGCCTCGATCTCACCAACCAGACCGTTTGCACCCCTGACGTGATTGCACGGATGGAAAGGGCAGGCGGCCCTGCCGGGGAGCTGTTCAGCGACATCATGAACTTCACTCTCAAAACGCAGTTCGAAAACTACGGTCTGGCTGGCGGCCCGGTGCACGACGCCACCTGCATCGGTTATCTGATTAACCCTGATGGCATTAAAACCCAGGAGATGTACGTCGAAGTGGACGTCAACAGTGGCCCTTGCTATGGGCGTACCGTCTGCGACGAGCTGGGCGTTCTTGGCAAGCCCGCCAATACCAAAGTCGGCATCACTATTGATACCGACTGGTTCTGGGGATTAGTCGAAGAGTGCGTTCGCGGCTACATCAAAACCCATTAAGTGTTGATAACAAGCCGGGCCAGTATCGCAAAATGCAGGCCCGGCTATTTCTGATGGGCAGAAAGCCGTCGCCCAATATGACATGAAGAGATAATAACTATGGATGTCATGAGAAGTGTTCTGGGAATGGTGGTATTGCTGACGATTGCGTTTTTACTGTCAGTAAACAAGAAGAAGATCAGCCTGCGTACCGTTGGCGCGGCGTTAGTATTACAGGTCGTGATTGGCGGCATTATGCTTTGGTTACCGCCAGGGCGTTGGGTCGCTGAAAAAGTCGCTTTTGGCGTCCATAAAGTGATGGCGTACAGCGACGCGGGTAGCGCATTTATCTTCGGTTCTCTGGTCGGACCGAAAATGGACACCTTATTTGATGGCGCAGGATTTATCTTTGGTTTCAGGGTATTACCGGCAATTATCTTCGTCACTGCACTGGTGAGTATTCTCTACTACATCGGTGTGATGGGGATTTTAATTCGCATTCTCGGCGGTATATTCCAGAAAGCATTAAATATCAGCAAGATTGAGTCATTCGTCGCGGTTACTACCATTTTCCTCGGGCAAAACGAAATTCCGGCGATCGTGAAGCCCTTTATCGATCGGCTGAATCGCAATGAATTATTTACAGCTATTTGCAGCGGGATGGCCTCAATTGCTGGTTCGACAATGATTGGTTACGCTGCACTGGGCGTACCTGTGGAATATCTGCTGGCGGCATCATTAATGGCGATCCCCGGCGGGATCTTGTTTGCCCGCCTGCTAAGCCCGGCTACGGAATCTTCGCAGGTTTCCTTTAATAACCTCTCTTTCACCGAAACACCGCCAAAAAGCATTATTGAAGCGGCAGCGACCGGGGCGATGACCGGGTTGAAAATCGCTGCGGGTGTGGCAACAGTGGTGATGGCATTTGTTGCCATCATTGCGTTAATTAACGGTATTATCGGCGGCGTTGGCGGCTGGTTTGGTTTTGAGCAAGCCTCGCTGGAGTCCATTTTAGGTTATCTGCTGGCCCCGCTGGCGTGGGTGATGGGTGTTGACTGGAGTGATGCAAATCTTGCCGGGAGTTTGATTGGGCAGAAGCTGGCGATCAATGAATTTGTCGCTTATCTCAATTTCTCGCCATATCTGCAAACGGGTGGCTCTCTGAATGCTAAAACCGTGGCGATTATTTCTTTTGCGCTGTGCGGTTTCGCTAACTTTGGTTCTATCGGGGTAGTGGTTGGGGCATTTTCTGCGGTTGCGCCACACCGTGCGCCGGAAATCGCCCAGCTTGGTTTACGGGCGCTGGCGGCGGCGACGCTTTCCAACCTGATGAGTGCGACCATTGCCGGGTTCTTTATTGGTTTAGCGTAGTGCGCGATTTATGAGCCGGATAAGACGCGTTAAGCGTCGCATCCGGCAACATTGTTACACCATTGGCACTAATGAAAGCGCGTTATCGGCAGACAGGGTAGGGTTGTTTAAGCTGCCGCTGGCGCGCGAAATTGCCGCGCAGGCCATCGCAAAACGGGCGCTATCACGGAAACTGCTTCCTTCCAGAAAGCTATACACCAGGCCCGCCATAAAACCATCGTCAGCACCAAAACTGTCTACCGTCGTATGTGCTGGCGGAGTCAGCAAAAATTGTTCACCATCCTTTTCGCTGCAATAAACTGACTCATCGGGCAAATAAACAAACAGTTGCTGAACACCTTGCTGATGCAACGCATTCACTGCGGCATTACGGTCAGCATCGCTGATGATCGCCTGTCCCCATAAAATTTCCAGTTCCTGTAAAGTGGGTTTCAGGGTGTGAATATGCGCCAGCCAGTGTTTGATTTTGCCCGCTTTGAATTCTGAAACGGTATCGACAAACACCGGGATTTCATCAGCGAGGGTAAAGACCCACTCCAGCGCCTCGGCAGTCAGGTTACAATCTGCCAGCACTACGCCCGCATGACGAAGTAAATCGCGAGACCCGTTCAGTAGTTGCGGTGTCAACTGTTCCAACAGATGGGTATCGTTAATCGCCAGCACGGTTTCATCGTCTCGATTGGCAATTGCCAGATACGTCGATGTGCTTTGACCGTGTAAACGAACGCAGCCGGAGACATTCACGCCGGCGCGGCGCGTCTCTTCCAGGAGCATTTCGCCATAAAAGTCATCGCCAATCACCGAGAGTAAATGGACGTCGCGGCCTAACAGTGCCAGATTGTGGGCGATGTTGCGCCCAACGCCGCCCGCCGAGCAATGAATCGTACCGGGATTAGAGGCCGCTTGCGGATAACGGATATCCGCCATCCCGCGAATATCCATATTGATTGTTCCCACCACCACGCAATATTCCTGCTCGGTGAGAATGTAACCTTTGCCTTTAATCCGCCCTTTGCGCATTAAATCCATAATATGCGCCGCTACGCGCGAACGGCTAATTTGCAGCATATCCGCAATTTCATTCTGCTGAATCAGCGGGTTACGCCGTAAAATTGCAAGGATTTCCTTCTCCCGGTTGTTCATTTTCAGGCTACCGCTTTTTCAGTTTGTTGCGCTTTCAGCCAGGCGATCTCTTCTGCCCAGATATCCGGGTTGATAGTTTCGAGGATCAGCGGAATGCCGTCGAAACGGTCGTCCTGCATGATCCAGCGGAACGCATCATGACCGATATTGCCTTCACCGAGGCTATGATGGCGGTCAACGCGGCTGCCAAAGGTGCTTTTCGCATCGTTAAGGTGCATCCCGCGCAGATATTTAAAGCCGACAATACGAGCAAAATCAGCGAACGTTTTCTCGCATTCGGCTGGAGTACGCAAATCATACCCGGCAGCGAAAGCATGGCAGGTATCAATGCAGACGCCGACGCGGGATTTATCTTCCACACCGTCGATAATCGCTGCGAGATGTTCGAATTTAAACCCTAAATTGCTGCCCTGACCGGCGGTATTTTCAATCACCGCGGTCACACCTTGTGTTTTATCCAGCGCAATGTTGATGGATTCGGCAATACGCGCAAGGCAATCCTCTTCTGAAATCTGCATCAGATGGCTGCCAGGGTGGAAGTTGAGCAAAGAAAGCCCTAGCTGTTCGCAACGCTGCATTTCATCTATAAAGGCATCGCGCGATTTTTCCAGAGCTTCAGCGACCGGATGTCCGAGGTTAATCAGATAACTGTCGTGGGGAAGAATTTGCGCCGATGTGTAGTGATATTTTTCACAGGCGGCTTTGAATTCATCGATGGTTTGCGTCGTGAGCGGTGCGGCACGCCACTGACGTTGGTTTTTGGTGAACAAGGCAAACGCGGTTGCGTCGATTTCGGCGGCGCGAATTGCGGCATTTGCCAGACCGCCAGCAGCACTAACGTGCGCTCCAATGTATTTCATGCGAGGACTCCTGTTAAACCCGCTGGAGGAAAACGGTAATGATAGCGGGTTAACAGGAGCAAGATGTAGTGGTTTATGCGATGACGCTTTGAATCACATAGTTAATTGCACCACCACCAACAATCAGCCAGGCAAACAGTACCAGTGCCATCAGCAGAGGTTTCGCCCCGGCCTTTTTCAGCGCGCTGACGTGAGTGGTCAGACCCAGCGCCGCCATCGCCATTGCCAGCAGGAAGGTATCCAGCGTTACCAGCATGTTCACCACGCTCTGCGGTAACAGGTGGAACGAGTTAAAGATGGCAACTACGATGAACAAGATGGCAAACCACGGAATAGTGATTTTGCTTTTCTCGCCGCTGTTCGCCCCAGACAGCTGTTTAACACGCGCCGCCAGCAGGATGAGGAACGGAGCCAGCATCATCACGCGCAGCATTTTGGAAATAACTGCTGCGTTTTCTGCATCCGGGCTGATGGCATGACCTGCCGCCACCACCTGCGCCACTTCGTGCACAGTAGAACCAATGTAGATACCGAAAGTTTCCGGGCTAAACCATTGAGACATCAGCGGATATATCGCCGGGTAGAGGAAAATCGCGACGGTCCCGAAGATAACAACGGTTGCAACAGCCACGGTTACTTTACTGGCTTCCGCTTTCACTACCGGCTCAGTCGCCAGTACCGCTGCAGCACCACAGATACTGCTACCGGCACCGATCAACCAGCTGGTGTGCTTATCCAGACCAAACACTTTCTGCCCCAGGAAGCAAGCCAGCAGGAAGGTACTGGACAGCGTCAGCACGTCAATGATGATCCCACTGATACCGACATCGGCAATTTGCGAGAACGTCAGACGGAAGCCATAAAGAATGATACCCAGACGTAATAAATATTGCTTGGCAAACAGCACGCCACCGTCACAGCTTTTCCAGATGTGCGGATAGATGGTGTTGCCTAAAACCATCCCCAACAAGATTGCGAGGGTGAGGGCACTAAACCCGGCACCCGCAATCGCGGGAATGGAACCACCCCACAGGGCGACCCCGGTGATAACTGCACTCAGGGCTAACCCCGGAATAAAATGCCACAGTGTACGATGTTGTTTCTGTAAGGTGATATTCGTCATAACCCTCTCCTTTAACCGGGCATAAGGTTACGACTAACTGGTTTAAAAATAAAATTGATTATATATTTATAATTAATCTTTATAAGTGGTAAGCGACTATGCACATCACCCTCCGGCAGTTGGAAGTTTTTGCAGAAGTATTGAAAAGTGGATCAACCACCCAGGCGTCGGTGATGCTGGCGTTGTCGCAATCAGCAGTGAGCGCAGCCTTGACCGACCTGGAAGGGCAGCTTGGCGTGCAACTGTTTGATCGCGTGGGGAAAAGACTGGTTGTTAATGAACACGGGCGGCTGCTCTATCCGCGTGCGTTGGCACTGCTTGAACAGGCGATTGAAATCGAACAACTGTTTCGCGAAGACAACGGCGCGATTCGTGTCTATGCCAGTAGTACCATCGGTAACTACATTCTGCCTGCAGTCATCGCCCGGTATCGCCATGATTATCCGCAGTTGCCGATTGAACTGAGCGTTGGGAACAGCCAGGACGTGATGCAAGCGGTGCTGGATTTCCGCGTTGATATTGGCTTTATTGAAGGACCGTGCCACAGCACTGAAATCATTTCTGAACCGTGGCTGGAAGACGAGCTGGTGGTTTTCGCCGCGCCGACTTCGCCGTTGGCTCGTGGTCCGGTCACTTTAGAACAGCTGGCCGCTGCGCCGTGGATCCTGCGTGAACGCGGTTCCGGCACGCGGGAGATTGTCGATTATCTGTTGCTGTCACATTTACCGAAGTTTGAGATGGCGATGGAATTAGGTAACTCCGAGGCAATCAAACATGCGGTGCGTCATGGGTTGGGAATTAGTTGCCTGTCGCGAAGGGTCATTGAAGATCAATTGCAGGCTGGCACATTAAGTGAAGTTGCTGTCCCTCTGCCGCGCCTGATGCGTACGTTGTGGCGTATACATCATCGGCAGAAACACCTTTCCAACGCGTTACGGCGCTTTCTGGAGTACTGCGATTCCTCCACTTTGCCGCGTTAATCCGTTGTACAGAAACCTACGGGGGCTGTGTCGATTTTGTGACGCAGCACCACCGGTATACATTCGCCAGAAAAGAGATTGGTTGCTTTACTTATAATCCCTGGGCGATCATGAAGGTGTCTTATAAAAGCGTATTTCTACCGGAAGGATTGCAAATCGTCTGCTACAATCGCGCCTCATTTTTAAGATGGATA
Source organism: Escherichia sp. E10V10 (assembly GCF_004211985.1). Classification (NCBI taxonomy): domain Bacteria; kingdom Pseudomonadati; phylum Pseudomonadota; class Gammaproteobacteria; order Enterobacterales; family Enterobacteriaceae; genus Escherichia; species Escherichia sp. E10V10. The sequence continues at coordinate 348,387 of NZ_RHJO01000001.1, forward strand.
GCATTTTCGTATGGTTTCCGAAACTAAAACCACAGAAGCGCCGGGCTTACGCCGTGAATTAAAGGCGCGTCACCTGACGATGATTGCCATTGGCGGTTCCATCGGTACGGGTCTTTTTGTTGCCTCTGGCGCAACGATCTCTCAGGCAGGTCCAGGTGGGGCGCTGCTCTCGTATATTCTGATCGGCCTGATGGTTTACTTCCTGATGACCAGTCTTGGTGAACTGGCGGCATATATGCCGGTTTCTGGTTCCTTTGCCACTTACGGTCAGAACTATGTTGAAGAAGGCTTTGGCTTCGCGCTGGGCTGGAACTACTGGTACAACTGGGCGGTAACTATCGCCGTTGACCTGGTGGCCGCTCAGTTGGTCATGAGCTGGTGGTTCCCGGACACCCCAGGTTGGATCTGGAGTGCGCTGTTCCTCGGCGTTATCTTCCTCCTGAACTACATTTCAGTTCGTGGCTTTGGCGAGGCGGAATACTGGTTCTCACTGATCAAAGTCACCACGGTCATTGTCTTTATCATCGTCGGCGTGATGATGATTATCGGCATCTTCAAAGGCGCACAGCCTGCGGGATGGAGCAACTGGACGATTGGCGAAGCACCATTTGCTGGTGGTTTTGCGGCGATGATCGGTGTGGCAATGATTGTCGGCTTCTCTTTCCAGGGAACTGAGCTGATCGGTATTGCTGCAGGCGAGTCCGAAGAACCGGCGAAAAACATTCCACGCGCGGTACGTCAGGTGTTCTGGCGAATCCTGCTGTTCTATGTGTTCGCAATCCTGATCATCAGCCTGATCATTCCATACACCGATCCGAGCCTGCTGCGTAACGATGTTAAAGACATCAGCGTCAGCCCGTTCACCCTGGTGTTCCAGCATGCGGGTCTGCTCTCTGCGGCGGCGGTGATGAACGCGGTTATTCTGACGGCGGTGCTGTCAGCGGGTAACTCCGGTATGTATGCGTCTACTCGTATGCTGTACACCCTGGCGTGTGACGGTAAAGCGCCGCGCATTTTCGCTAAATTGTCGCGTGGCGGCGTACCGCGTAACGCGCTGTATGCGACCACGGTAATTGCGGGTCTGTGCTTCCTGACCTCCATGTTTGGTAACCAGACGGTATACCTGTGGCTGCTGAACACCTCCGGTATGACAGGCTTTATCGCCTGGCTGGGAATTGCGATCAGCCATTATCGTTTCCGTCGCGGTTATGTGCTGCAGGGGCATGATATTAACGATCTGCCGTACCGTTCAGGCTTCTTCCCGCTGGGACCGATCTTCGCTTTTGTGCTGTGCCTGATTATCACTCTGGGCCAGAACTACGAAGCGTTCCTGAAAGACACTATCGACTGGGGTGGCGTAGCGGCAACCTATATTGGCATCCCGCTGTTCCTTATGATCTGGTTTGGCTATAAGTTGATTAAAGGAACCCACTTCGTACGCTACAGCGAAATGAAGTTCCCGCAGAACGATAAGAAATAAGTTTTACCCCTTCCTTAATAAAGCCCTCTCAACCGAGAGGGCTTTTTCTTTTCCTTAGTATTCATACGGATATAAAATTTAACATTTGGATTGATAATTGTTATCGTTTGCATTATCGTTACGCCGAAATCAAAAAAGGCTGACAAATCAGAGGCTGTTCAGGCTTTTGGGATGATCACCTGCATACAAAAAAGTCTACCGCGATGCTGCCGTACGCAAGGGGACATGAAGAAGATGTGAGCGATAACCCATTTTATTTTCGTAGTTACCTCATGGAGATATGGAATGTTTAGGTTGAACCCTTTCGTACGGGTCGGGCTGTGTTTGTCCGCAGTTTCATGTGCATGGCCTGTGTTAGCGGTTGATGATGATGGCGAAACGATGGTAGTCACGGCATCTTCCGTTGAACAAAACCTCAAAGATGCGCCCGCCAGTATCAGTGTCATTACCCAGCAAGATTTGCAACGTAAACCAGTGCAAAATTTGAAGGATGTCCTCAAAGAAGTGCCGGGCGTACAACTGACTAACGAAGGGGACAACCGTAAGGGCGTCAGTATTCGTGGTCTGGATAGCAGCTACACCCTGATTCTTGTCGATGGTAAACGTGTTAACTCGCGCAATGCCGTCTTCCGCCATAATGACTTTGACCTGAACTGGATCCCGGTCGATTCCATCGAACGTATCGAAGTGGTACGTGGCCCGATGTCTTCACTGTATGGTTCCGATGCGCTCGGCGGCGTGGTGAACATCATCACCAAAAAAATCGGCCAGAAATGGTCAGGCACTGTAACGGTAGATACCACCATTCAGGAACATCGCGATCGCGGTGACACCTACAACGGCCAGTTCTTCACGAGTGGACCGCTGATTGACGGCGTGCTGGGAATGAAAGCTTACGGCAGCCTGGCAAAACGTGAAAAGGATGACCCGCAGAGTTCCTCTACTACCGACACGGGAGAAACGCCGCGTATTGAAGGATTCTCCAGTCGCGACGGCAATGTCGAATTTGCCTGGACGCCGAATCAAAATCACGATTTTACCGCTGGTTACGGTTTTGACCGCCAGGATCGCGATTCTGACTCGCTGGACAAAAACCGCCTCGAACGCCAGAACTACTCCGTAAGCCATAATGGGCGCTGGGATTACGGCACCAGCGAACTGAAATATTATGGTGAGAAAGTCGAGAACAAAAACCCAGGCAACAGTAGCCCGATTACTTCCGAAAGTAACACGGTCGATGGTAAATACACGCTGCCGCTGACGGCTATCAATCAGTTTGTCACGGTGGGGGGGGAATGGCGCCACGACAAACTTAGCGATGCGGTGAACCTGACCGGCGGCACCAGCACTAAAACGTCCGCCAGTCAGTACGCGCTGTTTGTGGAAGATGAATGGCGGATCTTCGAGCCGCTGGCGCTGACGACCGGCGTGCGTATGGACGATCACGAAACCTACGGCGAACACTGGAGTCCGCGTGCCTATCTGGTTTATAACGCCACCGACACCGTAACGGTGAAAGGCGGCTGGGCGACGGCATTTAAAGCGCCTTCTCTGTTGCAACTTAGCCCTGACTGGACGAGCAATTCCTGCCGTGGCGCATGCAAGATTATTGGTAGCCCGGATCTGAAACCAGAAACCAGCGAAAGTTGGGAACTGGGGCTTTACTACATGGGTGAAGAGGGCTGGCTGGAAGGGGTTGAATCCAGTGTGACCGTCTTCCGCAATGATGTGAAAGATCGTATCAGCATCAGCCGTACGTCTGACGTCAACGCTGCACCGGGCTACCAAAACTTTGTTGGTTTTGAAACGGGGGCAAACGGTCGACGTATACCGGTGTTCAGCTACTACAACGTTAACAAAGCTCGTATTCAGGGCGTGGAAACCGAGCTGAAAATTCCGTTCAACGATGAATGGAAGCTGTCACTCAACTACACCTACAACGATGGACGCGATGTCAGCAACGGTGAAAACAAACCGCTATCCGATCTGCCGTTCCATACCGCTAACGGTACGCTAGACTGGAAACCGCTGGCGCTGGAAGACTGGTCGTTTTATGTTTCTGGTCACTACACTGGTCAGAAACGAGCCGACAGCGATACCGCTAAAACGCCAGGTGGCTATGTGATCTGGAATACCGGCGCGGCCTGGCAGGTGACCAAAGACGTCAAACTGCGCGCAGGCGTGCTGAACCTGGGCGACAAAGATCTGAGTCGTGATGACTACAGCTATAACGAAGACGGACGTCGTTACTTTATGGCTGTGGATTATCGCTTCTGATGAGGAGATGCCCGGCGAACCGGGCGAACTTTCACTTCAGTAAATACTGCGCATGGAAGCGCAGATGATCCTCTATAAAAGAAGCAATGAAGTAGTAACTGTGATCATAACCAGGTTGAATACGTAGCGTCATCGGCCACGCTTTCTGGCGCGCGGCTTCTGCCAGTACTGCAGGTTGCAGTTGGTCAGCAAGAAACTGATCATTATCACCCTGATCAATAAGCGTCGGGATCGCATCCTGCGTGTTACTGGCATACATCAGCGCGCAACTGTCCCATTCCAGCCATGCATTTTTGTCCTCACCTAAATAGGTGCTAAACGCTTTGATTCCCCACGGGACGCAGCACGGATTCACAATCGGCGCAAAGGCCGAAACGCTGGTGTATTTGCCAGGATTTTTCAGCGCCATAATCAATGCGCCATGACCCCCCATCGAATGACCACTAATAGCACAGCGATCGCTGACGTTAAATTGCGATTGAATCAGCGTCGGTAATTCATCGCGCAGATAATCATACATCCTGTAATGCGTCGCCCACGGCGGTTGCGTGGCGTTGAGATAAAACCCCGCACCCTGGCCTAAATCGTAGCCATCATCGTTAGCAATCTGTTCGCCGCGCGGGCTGGTGTCTGGCATTACCAGCACAATCCCCAGTTCTGCCGCTATGCGCTGAGCGCCTGCTTTGGTGGTGAAGTTCTCGTCATTGCAGGTTAAACCTGAAAGCCAGTACAGCACTGGCGGAGGGGCGTTGTCGCGGGGCGGTGGGAGAAAGATGCTGAACGTCATCGGACAATTTAAGGTACTGGAGTCGTGCCGCCAGCGTTGCTGCCAGCCTTCAAAACAGCGGTGCTCTTCGAGCATTTCCATGCGTGGCTCCTTGTTGTGTTGTTTGCATTTTAGTCATCATACCGTTTATTCAATGCGCTGTGAGTAACTTTCACTTCCGCATATGCATAACGATGTTTTAACATCTAACGCTGAAAGGCAGCGGCAATTACAATAATTATCGCTGTGAATACTGGATTATGTGCGCCACCTCACGCACAATAATCGGGCTGCTAATCAGCTTAATAACTTTGCCCCCACGCAGGGCGGAGGCGTCACACCTGCAGGAGAAAACATAAATGCCATCACTCAGTAAAGAAGCGGCCCTGGTTCATGAAGCGTTAGTTGCGCGAGGACTGGAAACACCGCTGCGCCCGCCCGTGCATGAAATGGATAACGAAACGCGCAAAAGCCTTATCGCCGGTCATATGACTGAAATCATGCAGCTATTGAATCTCGACCTCGCTGATGACAGTTTGATGGAAACGCCGCATCGCATCGCTAAAATGTATGTCGATGAAATTTTCTCCGGTCTGGATTACGCCAATTTCCCGAAAATCACCCTCATTGAAAACAAAATGAAGGTCGATGAAATGGTCACCGTGCGCGATATCACCCTGACCAGCACCTGCGAGCACCATTTTGTCACTATCGATGGCAAAGCTACGGTAGCCTATATCCCGAAAGATTCGGTGATTGGCCTGTCGAAAATTAACCGCATCGTGCAGTTCTTTGCCCAGCGCCCGCAGGTGCAGGAACGTCTGACTCAGCAAATCCTCATTGCGCTGCAAACGCTGCTGGGCACCAATAACGTGGCTGTCTCCATCGACGCGGTGCATTACTGCGTGAAAGCGCGTGGCATCCGCGATGCAACCAGCGCCACGACAACGACCTCCCTCGGTGGTTTGTTCAAATCCAGTCAGAATACGCGGCACGAGTTTCTGCGCGCTGTGCGTCATCACAACTGATTAAAAGGCAGGAACCATGGAGCGCAACGTCACGCTCGATTTTGTTCGCGGCGTCGCCATTCTGGGGATCCTGCTATTAAACATCAGCGCCTTTGGTTTACCAAAGGCGGCTTATCTCAATCCCGCCTGGTATGGCACTATTACCCCGTCCGACGCCTGGACCTGGGCGTTTTTGGATCTCATCGGCCAGGTGAAATTCCTCACGCTTTTTGCGCTGTTGTTTGGCGCGGGCCTGCAAATGTTGCTGCCGCGCGGCAGACGCTGGATCCAGTCGCGGTTAACACTGTTAGTCTTGCTGGGCTTTATTCACGGTTTATTGTTCTGGGACGGCGATATCCTGCTGGCTTACGGATTGGTGGGCTTAATCAGTTGGCGACTGGTGCGTGATGCGCCATCGGTAAAAAGTTTATTTAATACTGGCGTGATGCTGTATCTGGTGGGGATTGGCGTTTTGCTGTTGCTGGGGTTGATTTCTGACAGCCAGACCAGCCGCGCCTGGACGCCAGATGCATCGGCCATTTTGTATGAAAAATACTGGAAACTTTATGGCGGCGTTGAAGCGATCAGTAACCGCGCCGATGGCGTCGGCAACAGTTTACTGGCACTGGGCGCGCAGTATGGCTGGCAACTGGCAGGGATGATGTTAATTGGCGCGGCGCTGATGCGTAGCGGCTGGCTGAAAGGGCAGTTCAGCTTACGTCACTATCGTCGTACCGGTTTTGTGCTGGTGGCAATTGGTGTGCTGATTAACCTTCCTGCTATCGTACTGCAATGGCGGCTGGACTGGGCGTATCGCTGGTGTGCCTTCTTACTTCAAATGCCGCGTGAACTTAGCGCGCCGTTTCAGGCAATTGGCTATGCGTCGCTGTTTTATGGCTTTTGGCCGCAATTAAGCCGCTTCAGGCTGGTGCTGGCAATCGCCTGCGTCGGACGGATGGCGCTAACCAATTATCTACTGCAAACGCTGATTTGTACCACGCTGTTTTACCACCTCGGTTTGTTTATGCAGTTTGACCGCCTGGAGTTGCTGGCGTTTGTCGTTCCGGTATGGCTGGCGAACCTGCTTTTCTCTGTTATCTGGCTGCGTTACTTCCGTCAGGGGCCGGTGGAATGGCTCTGGCGTCAGTTAACCTTGCGCGCTGCCGGACCTGCATTATCTAAAACATCCAGATAACGATCTGGATCACATTCATTAACAAAACGGCTGTAACCGTTTCCATTGCTGTGACTCGATTCACGAAGTCCTGTATTCAGTGCTGACAAAATAGCCGCCAGCAAGCAGTAACCTACTGCATTCTCATAACAGGTAGTGAATATGATCACCATTCGTGATGTAGCGCGTCAGGCTGGCGTCTCTGTGGCAACGGTTTCCCGGGTGCTCAATAACAGTACGCTGGTCAGTGCCGACACGCGTGAAGCAGTTATGAAAGCGGTGAGTGAGTTGGATTATCGGCCAAATGCCAATGCACAGGCGCTGGCAACTCAGGTGAGCGATACCATCGGTGTGGTGGTCATGGATGTTTCAGATGCATTTTTCGGCGCATTGGTTAAAGCCGTCGATCTCGTTGCCCAGCAACATCAGAAATATGTGTTGATTGGCAATAGCTATCATGAAGCGGAAAAAGAGCGTCACGCCATTGAAGTGCTAATTCGCCAGCGTTGTAACGCGTTGATTGTTCATTCAAAGGCGTTAAGTGACGACGAGCTGGCGCAATTTATGGACAACATTCCCGGCATGGTGCTCATCAATCGGGTTGTGCCAGGTTATGCCCATCGCTGTGTTTGTCTGGATAATATCAGCGGTGCCAGAATGGCGACGCGCATGTTGTTGAATAACGGTCATCAACGTATCGGCTATCTCTCTTCCAGCCACAGCATTGAAGATGACGCAATGCGTAAAGCGGGCTGGATAAGCGCGTTGAAAGAGCAGGATATTGTTCCGCCGGAAAGCTGGATTGGCACGGGTACGCCAGATATGCCAGGCGGCGAGGCGGCGATGGTTGAACTACTCGGGCGCAATCTACATCTTACCGCTGTATTTGCCTATAACGACAATATGGCCGCAGGCGCTCTGACGGCATTAAAAGATAATGGCATTGCGATTCCGTTACATCTCTCAATCATTGGTTTCGATGATATCCCCATTGCTCGTTACACCGACCCGCAATTAACGACTGTGCGTTACCCCATTGCTTCGATGGCAAAATTAGCCACGGAACTGGCCTTGCAGGGGGCAGCAGGCAACATTGATCCGCGTGCCAGCCACTGTTTTATGCCGACGTTAGTGCGCCGCCATTCTGTCGCAATACGCCAGAATGCGGCGGCGATCACTAACTGAGCAAATCAGGGGATGTAACCGCTTTCAATTTGTGAGAGATTTCACAGTATCTTAACAATGTGGTAGCTATGATTGCACCGTTTTAACGTTGTAACTTGTATGTAACAGCGAATAATCGCTTTTATCGAAGTTATGGCGTCATAACAACAATTAGAGCCGTTTTATGGAGCGTTACCGGGCATGGACGAACGGATTTTTAAAAATGAGCTTCGGCGTTCAGTAACACTTCATTAACCATACTGGCCCGCCGAGCATTTATCTCAAGCACTACCCTGCATAAGAAAAACCGGAGATACCATGAATAAGAAGGTGTTAACCCTGTCTGCTGTGATGGCCAGCATGTTATTCGGCGCCGCTGCACACGCTGCTGATACCCGTATTGGTGTGACGATTTATAAATATGACGATAACTTTATGTCTGTCGTGCGTAAGGCTATCGAACAGGATGCGAAAGCAGCACCAGACGTCCAGTTGCTGATGAATGATTCACAGAATGACCAGTCCAAGCAGAACGATCAGATTGACGTGCTGTTGGCGAAAGGGGTGAAGGCGCTGGCAATCAACCTGGTTGACCCGGCAGCTGCGGGTACGGTGATTGAGAAAGCGCGCGGGCAAAACGTGCCGGTGGTTTTCTTCAACAAAGAACCTTCCCGTAAGGCACTGGATAGCTACGACAAAGCCTACTACGTTGGTACTGACTCCAAAGAGTCCGGCATTATCCAGGGCGATCTGATTGCTAAACACTGGGCGGCGAATCAGGGGTGGGATCTGAACAAAGACGGTCAGATTCAGTTCGTACTGCTGAAAGGCGAGCCGGGCCATCCGGACGCAGAAGCACGCACCACTTACGTGATTAAAGAACTGAACGACAAAGGCATCAAAACTGAACAGTTACAGTTAGATACCGCTATGTGGGACACTGCTCAGGCGAAAGATAAGATGGACGCCTGGCTGTCTGGCCCGAACGCCAACAAAATCGAAGTGGTTATTGCTAACAACGATGCGATGGCAATGGGTGCGGTTGAAGCGCTGAAAGCACACAACAAGTCCAGCATTCCGGTGTTTGGCGTCGATGCGCTGCCAGAAGCTCTGGCGCTGGTGAAATCCGGTGCGCTGGCGGGTACCGTACTGAATGATGCCAACAACCAGGCGAAAGCGACTTTTGATCTGGCGAAAAACCTGGCCGATGGCAAGGGCGCCGCTGACGGCACCAACTGGAAAATCGACAACAAAGTGGTTCGCGTACCTTATGTTGGCGTAGACAAAGATAACCTGGCTGAATTCAGCAAGAAATAAGACTGAACGGGCGCAATAGTTTATTGCGCCCTTATTGTATGACCAACAAGGTAAAATTATATGGTCAGCTCAACGACTCCGTCATCAGGTGAATACTTGTTGGAAATGAGCGGTATCAACAAGTCCTTTCCTGGTGTTAAGGCACTTGATAACGTTAATTTAAAAGTCCGACCACATTCTATCCATGCATTAATGGGGGAAAACGGCGCGGGAAAATCAACATTATTAAAATGCCTGTTTGGTATTTATCAAAAAGATTCCGGCACCATTTTATTCCAGGGTAAAGAGATCGATTTTCATTCTGCCAAAGAAGCACTGGAAAATGGTATTTCGATGGTACACCAGGAGTTAAACCTGGTATTACAACGTTCGGTGATGGACAACATGTGGCTGGGGCGATATCCCACCAAAGGCATGTTTGTTGATCAGGACAAAATGTACCGCGAAACTAAAGCGATTTTTGATGAACTGGATATTGATATCGATCCGCGTGCGCGCGTCGGCACATTATCCGTTTCGCAAATGCAGATGATCGAAATTGCTAAAGCGTTTTCCTATAACGCGAAAATTGTGATTATGGATGAACCGACTTCTTCGTTAACCGAAAAAGAGGTCAATCATCTGTTTACTATTATTCGTAAATTAAAAGAACGCGGCTGCGGTATTGTCTATATCTCGCATAAAATGGAAGAGATTTTCCAGTTATGTGATGAAGTCACCGTATTGCGCGACGGTCAGTGGATTGCTACCGAACCGCTGGAAGGGCTGACGATGGACAAGATCATCGCCATGATGGTTGGTCGTTCTCTTAACCAGCGTTTCCCGGATAAAGAAAACAAGCCGGGCGAAGTGATCCTCGAAGTGCGTAACCTGACGTCACTACGCCAGCCATCGATTCGCGATGTCTCGTTTGACTTGCATAAAGGGGAGATCCTCGGTATTGCCGGGCTGGTGGGGGCGAAACGTACCGATATTGTTGAGACGTTATTTGGCATTCGCGAGAAATCTGCTGGCACCATTACGTTGCACGGCAAAAAGATCAATAACCATAACGCCAACGAAGCCATTAACCACGGATTCGCGTTGGTAACTGAAGAACGCCGTTCAACGGGAATTTATGCCTATCTGGATATTGGCTTTAACTCATTAATTTCCAATATTCGCAACTACAAAAATAAAGTTGGCTTATTGGATAACTCGCGGATGAAAAGCGATACCCAGTGGGTGATTGATTCGATGCGGGTAAAAACGCCAGGTCATCGGACGCAAATTGGTTCGCTCTCCGGCGGTAATCAGCAAAAAGTGATTATTGGTCGTTGGTTACTGACGCAACCGGAAATATTAATGCTCGACGAACCAACGCGCGGTATTGATGTTGGGGCGAAGTTTGAAATTTATCAGTTAATTGCCGAACTGGCGAAGAAAGGCAAGGGGATTATTATTATCTCCTCTGAAATGCCAGAGTTGTTAGGGATAACAGACCGTATTCTGGTTATGAGCAATGGCCTCGTTTCCGGAATTGTCGATACAAAAACAACAACGCAAAACGAAATTCTGCGTCTTGCGTCTTTGCACCTTTAAGATTAGGGGCTTCCCATGAGTGCGTTAAATAAGAAAAGTTTTCTTACTTACCTAAAAGAGGGCGGTATTTACGTCGTTCTTTTAGTTTTGCTGGCGATTATTATTTTCCAGGACCCAACATTTTTAAGTCTGTTGAACTTAAGTAATATTCTCACCCAGTCATCGGTGCGTATTATTATCGCGCTCGGCGTGGCAGGGTTAATTGTCACCCAGGGGACTGACCTTTCTGCTGGTCGTCAGGTAGGGCTGGCGGCAGTGGTAGCAGCGACGTTATTGCAGTCGATGGATAACGCTAACAAAGTGTTTCCGGAAATGGCGACGATGCCGATTGCGCTGGTTATTCTGATTGTCTGTGCCATTGGTGCGGTGATCGGTTTGATCAACGGGCTGATTATCGCCTATCTCAACGTAACGCCATTCATAACCACTCTCGGCACGATGATCATCGTTTATGGCATTAACTCGCTCTATTACGACTTTGTTGGAGCGTCGCCTATTTCTGGTTTTGACAGTGGTTTCTCCACTTTTGCCCAGGGATTTATTGCGCTGGGGAGTTTCCGTCTCTCTTACATCACCTTCTACGCCCTGATTGCGGTGGCATTCGTCTGGGTGCTGTGGAACAAAACCCGTTTTGGTAAGAACATTTTTGCCATTGGCGGTAACCCGGAAGCGGCGAAAGTTTCTGGTGTCAACGTCGGCCTGAACCTGCTGATGATCTACGCGTTGTCTGGCGTGTTCTATGCCTTCGGCGGGATGTTAGAAGCCGGACGTATCGGCTCTGCCACCAACAACCTCGGCTTCATGTATGAGCTGGATGCTATCGCGGCGTGCGTGGTGGGCGGCGTATCGTTCAGCGGCGGTGTGGGGACGGTGATTGGCGTGGTGACCGGGGTAATTATCTTTACGGTCATCAACTATGGCCTGACGTACATCGGCGTAAACCCGTACTGGCAGTACATCATCAAAGGGGCGATTATTATCTTCGCCGTGGCGCTGGATTCACTGAAATACGCACGTAAGAAGTGATGTGATTGTGGGTATTGCCGGATGCAACGCTGGCGCGTTTTATCCGGCCTACAATGAGCACAACATACTGATTTATATGGTTTTGTAGGCCGGATAAGGCGTTCACGCCGTATCCGGCGACAGGAGCCAAATGCCGGATGAAATGCTGGCGCATTTTATCTGGCCTACAATGAGCACAACATACTGATCTATATGGTTTTGTAGGCCGGATAAGGCGTTCACGCCGCATCCGGCAATCGGAGCCAAATGCCGGATGCAACGCTGGTTTTACAACGTTACCGGGTGTTCTTTCTCTCCTTTCTTAAACTTCACTTCCCCGAGATCGATACAACCCACCGGGCAAACATGACCGCAAAGCAAACAACCAACGCATTTTTCGGTATTACAATGCGGCGTGCGCGTTTTCTCGTTCCATTCCATCGCCTGATGACCGCCGTCATAACAGGAAATGTAACAGCGTCCACAGCCAACACATTTATCAAGATTGATATGGGGATAGACGATATAGCTGCGGTCTAAATCTTCTGCCGGAACAATATTATGATTCGCCAGACCTACCATCTCCTGCAACGAATCAAATCCCTGATCGGCAAGGTAATGCGACAACCCGCTCGCCATATCTTCCACTATCCGATACCCGTACTGCATAATGCCGGTGGTCACCTGCAAGGTTGCCGCGCCGAGCAATAAAAACTCCGCCGAATCTTCCCAGGTTTCAATACCGCCGATACCGCTGATCGGGAAATCGCGCAGCTCTGGATGCGTGCGCATTTGCTGAATAAAGCGCAGGGCGATCGGTTTCACCGCTTTACCGGAATAACCGGAAATACTCGATTTACCGTTGACGATCGGCATACCAATTTTCTGATTAAGATCGATATTGGTGATGGATTTGACGGTGTTAATCGCTGCAATGCCATCTGCGCCGCCGCGCTTCGCCGCCAGCGCCACTTCGCACATATCACCGATATTCGGCGTCATCTTCGCCAGCATTGGCAGCGTGGAACCACGTTTCACTGCCCGACAATATTTTTCTACCAGCTCCGGGCTTTGCCCGACATCGCTACCCATTGCATGGGAAGTCATCTGTGGACAGGAGAAGTTACACTCGATCATATCGGCGCCAGCTTCTTGCACCAGACGCGCCAGATCTTCCCATTGCTGCTCATTTTCCCCCATGATCGAAGCGATCAATACTTTGTCCGGGTAATCTTCTTTCAGCCGACGCAGGGCGGCCAGATTCTCTTCCAACGGATGTTCAGCAATCTGCTCCATATTTTTGAAGCCGATAAAACCGGTATCTTCTTTCACCAGATGATCAAAACGCGGTGAGACTTCATTAGCGATAAAAAAGCCGATCGTTTTGAACACCACGCCACCCCAGCCGGTGTCGTAGGCTTTGGCGCACATCTCGTAGCAATTGCCAACCGGCGAAGAAGAGAGGCAGAACGGGTTGGGAAACTTCACGCCGCAAAAGGTAATAGAAAGATCTTTCGTTAACATGAGCAAGCTCCCTCTAAATAGTGATGGATCGCCTCGGCGGCTTCTTTCCCGGTTTTCACTGCATAAACCACGGTTTTGTCACCCTCAACAATATCGCCAGCGGCAAACAGTTGCGGGTCACGGGTCTGGTAATTTTGCGTTTCGATGGTGTTACGCTGCGGAGCCAGCGCCGCAAACGCGGCAAGTTCGGCATGTTGACCTACAGCGAGAATAATTTTGTCCGCCGCCATCGTCAGTTCGCCCGGTAAATGAACATGTTTAAACGTCACTTTATTGCCGTCTACAGCCACTGGCGTAAAGCCATCGATAATCGATACCCCCAATTTCTGAGCGCTGGTGAACTCTTTCTTGCTTGCCGGAAACTCATCTAACTCTTCACGCGCAACGCAGGTCACCGCCGGGCAACCAAGAACTTTCAGCGTGCTGGCAACGTCCATCGCGACATCGCCGCCGCCAATAATTAATGCGCTCTGTGGGATGCTGATATCGCCCTGCGCCTGTCGTGCACGTTGCAAGAAGTCGACGGCAATCTCAACGTCGCTATGTTCAAACAGCGGCAGACCAGAACCGCTCGATAACCCCACGGTGACCAGTACCGCTCGGTTTTCCGCTTTCAATTGTTCCAGCGTGAGTGTTTTACCAATCTCGCAATTGCACTTTATGGTCACCCCCATTTTTTCGATACGGGCGATTTCTGCATCCAGCACTGATTGCGGCAAACGAAATTGCGGAATGCCATTACGCAGCCAACCCCCTGGCTGTGCTTCTTTTTCATAAATCGTGACGTCGTATCCCCGGTTGGTCAGTGTCACACTCGCTTGTAGCCCGGCAGGGCCTGCACCAATAATCGCCACTTTGCCGAGCGTTTTACTGCCGAGCTGATAAATCTCCATTCCGGTTTGCTGTTCGAAATCAGTAACAAAACGCTGCAAGCGGCCAATATCAATTGGATCATCAACACCGGCACGGGTACAACCCCGCTGGCATAATTTTTCCGTAGGGCATACTCTGGCGCAAACGGCACCGAGCGCGTTATTTTCGCGAATTGTCTCGGCAGCACCTTTAAAATTACGAAAATAAATTGAGCGAATAAATTTTCCCGGATCGGTTTGCGCCGGGCAAGCCTGACTACAGGGCGCGTCGTGACATAATAAACAGCGAGAGGCTTCTTTAATCGCCAGTAAAGGCGTAAAAGCCGGAGTGAGTTCATCCAGATAATTTTGTTGCGGCATGTGATCTTCCTTAATGCTATAGGTAATTAAGGCGAGCGTTTAGTCAATAATAATGTACTGATATTAAGGCTAAGCGTGCGGGGAAATTTAAACTGTGAAAGGATTCACAAATAGCTGCGGTTAAGAATGTGATATCCGCAGCTTATCAGGTGAAGTAATAATTATTCTCAATAATTAACTGGAGAGGGGAATATTAACGATAGAAAATAAGATAAATAATCATGCCAATAGATAAAATTCCGAAACCACAATACGCCACCATATAAGCAAAGAAGAGCCCCGGATTTTTTTCGCGCCAGACATACACCGGTTCCGGCGAATTTTTAACCCGTTTATCAATCGCGCCAGCACGCCAGCCTTTCCACGCTTCGCGAAAACAAAATACAGGGATTAGGAAAAAAACGGCAACGACAAAAAACTGCTGTACATCCATAACTACTTTCCTTGTTTCTTTTGTAATTCAAGTAACTGCTCGGGCGTGACGGCGGGATAGCCCTGCGCATCTTCCGGCACTTGATGCATTGCCGGAATAGGGACCAATGGACCTAAAAAGCGCGGCTCACGTTTAAAAATATAAAGGTCAGCCAGCGCGCCGAAACGGGCGGCAAATTCGCGAATACGGACAGACCACATATCTTTTGGCGATGGTACGGCATAACACTGGGCCTGAATACCCATATGTAAAGCGATAAATAATGCCCGCTCACAGTGAAAACGCTGGGTGATAATAATGAAATCGTTAGTATCGAACACTTTGCGCGTGCGTACGATGGAATCCAGTGTTCGGAAGCCCGCGTAATCGAGAACAATATCAGAGGGGTCGACGCCAGCGGCTATTAAATCTTTGCGCATGGTCATCGGCTCGTTATAACTTTGCAACGCGTTATCGCCGCTAAGTAATAGATAGTTCACCTTACCGCTGTTATAGGCATTAATCGCCCCCTGAATACGGTAGCGGTAATACTGATTAATGACTCCGGTGCGATAATACTTTGCTGTGCCAAGCACCACGCCGACCTGACGGTAGGGGAGATCCTGCAACTCGTCGTAGATATAAGGCGCGGTTTTCCAACTCATCCAGCGATCGAGGCCGAGCACAGTCAACAGCAGCAAGCCGATCATGACTAACAGGCTGTAGAACAGACGCTTTAACATGCAGAAGACTCGATCTCGGGAAATTTTTATCAGGCTACTTTACCCGCTGCTTTTGCGCAAGAAACGGTAAACTGTTTGCCGGGATTTTCGACATCAGGAGAGCGCTGGCAAGCCTGATGCAACGCTTATCAGCGTGCCAGACTGTAGGCCGGACAAGGCGTTCCCGCCGCATCCGGCACCAGGCTTAAGCGAGAAGAACGCGGTCGATACTGTGACAGCCGAGAGCTTTCAGCGTTGCTGAGGTTGCATCCCATTGAATCAACGGCGCATCGGCTTTTTCTGCCAGAACCGCGCGCTGGATATCCGGGTAATCATAACCCTTGAGATTCAACAGAATTAACGCACCCTGCAACGGCGGCAGAGTCGGGTTGAATGCGGCGTTTTCAGCGTAGCTGCCGCTGAAAATACGACCGTCTTTGCATTCCAGCGCTACACCGCTTGGTGACTTACTGTAAGGCATGTGCGAACGGTTTGCCGCGGCAATCGCCGCCTGAGAAAGCGCATCACCAGTTAACGCAAAGCCGTGATCCTGCTCGTCCATCAGCAGCGTTTTTATCTCCAGATCTTTTGGTCCAAAGGCATCCGGCAGATAGTCACGCAGTGCGTGCGCCTCGCGACCCGGCAGATGAATACGCAGATCCAGACCGCTGTTCAGTTCATTCATAAACTGACGGCAGTGACCACAAGGCGTGTAGTTAACGGTGATGGCCGCGAGAGCTTTCTCACCGCTTAACCAGGCGTGGCTGATAGCACTTTGTTCGGCATGAACAGTTTGCTGCATTGTTGCACCAATAAATTCCATATTGGCACCGAAATACCATGTACCACTCACGCCGCGTGCAATAGCGCCAACGTTAAAATTCGACAATGGCGTACGCGCACAGGCCGCAGCCAGCGGTAGCAGTGCGAAAGCCAGCGCGTCTTCGTCCAGCCCGGTTGCGCTCTTAAGCGAAGAGACTTGCTCCTCGGTCAACAAAGCGGGGAAGTACTTGTCTGCCAGAATAGGTTCCAGCGCAGATTGCAAGTTATCCGCAAGGTGGGCAAAAGCAGTTTGAAAACGTGGATGCATGGCGTTGCCTCATAATCATGTAATGGGATAACAGTTTACGAACCTGCTATGGCTTTATATGTGATCTGAATCTCATTAATTATGCAACGCGTGAAACGTACATCAAAAATGCGCGACGCATCGCAAATTTTAGCCCATTACTGCCAGAATAATTGGGAAAAGGAACGGCGCGATCAGCGAAGTAATAATCCCGCATAACACCAGCGCCAGCGAACTAAATGCGCCTTCCTGATAATCCAGCTCAGCACAGCGCGCCGTACCGAGGGCGTGGGAAGCCGTCCCCATCGCCAGACCGCGCGCCGCTTTGGTACGAATACGCATTGCATTAAGTAACGTATGACCAAAGACCGCGCCGAGGATCCCGACGAAAATGACACAAACTGCGCTGATTGCCGGAATACCGCCAATACTGCCGCCGACAGCCATCGCAATTGGCGTGGTGACTGATTTCGGTAATATTGACGCAGCAATTTCCGGTGAAGCCCCCATCAACAATGCCACGCAAGTCCCTGTCACCATCGCTACCACGCTGCCGATAAAACAGATGGTGATGATTGATTTCCAGCGGGCGCGGATTTGATGCAACTGTTCATATAAAGGATAGGCCAGTGCGACGACCGCCGGTTGCAGCAGATCGTTTAGCACTTCGCTACCTTTAAAGTAGCTGTCGTAAGAGATGCCGGTCAGCATTAAAAAAGGAATGATCACCACCATTGCCACCAGCAACGGGTTAAGCAAGGGAAACTTATACCGCGCCGCCAGCTTGCGGGCGGCAAAAAAGACAATCAACGTCAGCGGTAATGACCACCAGATATTTGCCATCATTCTTCTGATCCTTTCTGACCTACGACCTTACGTTCACCGTGCACCAGTTGAGAACTCCAGCTCACCACCAGAAAAACCACCAGCGTACTGACTGCACAGGAAACCACTACCGGGCCAAACTGCGCGCGTAGTAAATCAAAATATTGCATTACGCCTACGCCAATCGGCACAAACAATAGCGCCATATAGCGAATTAAAACGTAACACCCCGGATTGACCCACTTCGCCGGAAGAATTTGCAAGGCCAGCAGGACAAACAGGATCAGCATCCCGATAATGCTGCCCGGAATGGTTACCGGTAGCAGGGATGCAATGAAAATGCCTGCATACAGGCAGGCATAAATCAGGACGAAAGCGCGTAAATATTGCCAGATAATGTTCAGTGTCTTACTCATAATCAACACCCCAGATGAGATGGATTCATCATACAATTAATTCATAAAATGTGCTACAGATCACATTGAGAATTCATCGCTATTTTTCGCGCCTGGGTATGACGATGTGAGCAGCGAACTCAGGCAAATCTGCTTTTTCGCAACAGAAAGTGTGTTTGCCATAGATCAAGCATAGAGAGGGATTGCAGCTTCGCCGCAATCTCTCTCGGCAGACCTTTAATCCGCTGACCGGAGGCGCTAACATAGCGCCTCATTTTTTTGCGGGTGATGATATGCGTGTGTTACTGGCGCCAATGGAGGGGGTACTTGACTCTCTGGTGCGCGAATTGCTGACCGAAGTTAACGACTACGATCTGTGCATCACTGAGTTTGTTCGCGTGGTGGATCAACTGCTGCCGGTAAAAGTTTTTCATCGCATTTGTCCTGAGCTACAAAACGCCAGCCGTACTCCTTCAGGTACGCTGGTGCGCGTACAGTTGCTGGGGCAGTTTCCGCAATGGCTGGCAGAGAACGCCGCCCGTGCGGTGGAATTAGGTTCCTGGGGCGTGGATCTTAACTGCGGCTGCCCGTCGAAAACGGTTAACGGCAGCGGCGGTGGGGCAACGTTACTGAAAGATCCCGAACTCATCTACCAGGGAGCGAAAGCGATGCGCGAAGCCGTACCGGCGCATTTGCCCGTCAGCGTGAAAGTGCGTTTGGGCTGGGACAGTGGCGAGAAAAAATTTGAAATTGCCGATGCTGTTCAACAGGCTGGCGCTACGGAGCTGGTGGTGCATGGGCGGACAAAAGAGCAGGGGTACCGCGCGGAGCATATCGACTGGCGGGCGATTGGCGAGATTCGCCAGCGGCTGAATATTCCGGTGATTGCCAATGGTGAAATCTGGGACTGGCAGAGTGCGCAACAATGCATGGCTATCAGCGGCTGCGACGCGGTGATGATTGGGCGCGGGGCGCTCAATATTCCCAACCTGAGTCGGGTGGTGAAATATAACGAACCGCGAATGCCGTGGCCGGAGGTCGTTGCATTGCTGCAAAAGTATACCCGTCTGGAGAAACAGGGAGATACCGGCTTATATCACGTCGCGCGGATTAAGCAGTGGTTGAGTTATTTACGTAAAGAATATGATGAAGCAACGGAATTATTTCAGCATGTGCGGGTGTTGAATAATTCCCCTGATATTGCAAGGGCTATTCAGGCAATTGATATCGATAAGCTGCGATAATAGTGGAATCGCAGCTTATAAGGGACAATGAATTGCTTATTCAGCTTCATCATCTTGTTGCGCTCCTTTCATGAGCTAAGCCACATATTGCTACTGGCGCAAGGAGCGCGCAGGGGGCGGCCAATCGCCGCCGCCCCCTGCACCCCCGGGCTCTGGCGAACAAAATCGCCGCTGCGCGGTACCTTCAGCTTATCCCCTTCGGCTACCGGGTCGGGCGCGAGGTAACGTCCTTGTAAGACGCGCCCTCAGCCCACATCCATGTGGGCTGCCCCGGCCTTCGGGGAACGCTTCAGCGATTTTGACGCCACCAACACCGGAGCTGTTTGCAAATCAAGTACACAAAACATCTAATTAGTAGCCTGACAACTTATATGCCATATCTGATTTTTAAAATATCATCTTAAATACGCCAGTCACCACCAGTAGCCCAATCAGGAAAATAATCAATACTGCCCAGAGTATAATTTTCATTGGCGTTCCTTTATTTGTGAATGCTGAATAAGTATAGGAAAAAATGAAACTCTTTGCCGTCATTCATAAATAATTAAGATAAATCAGAGGATATCATTCACTTACTGTATATTTTTCTGGATATGTCGTTTTATTTCCGCTGATGTATTGCCACGCGAAACTAAAAAATATATCGCCACACACGGTAATCTCCGCGCACCGTTTCTTACCTGATTATTCCCCATGAATCGTGATTCAATTAATGCAGCAAGCGTCTGTTTTCCGCTTTTAATTTTGTTGGCTGGATGTGCGCCTGTGCACGAAACTCGCCAGGCGTTAAGCCTGCAAACGCCTGCCACGCAAGTGGACACGGCGTTACCTGCGGCATTGAAAAACGGTTGGCCAGACAGCCAGTGGTGGCTGGAATACCACGATAATCAACTCACTTCTTTAATTAATAATGCAATACAGAACGCGCCGGATATGCAGGTGGCTGAACAGCGCATTCAACTGGCTGAAGCGCAGGCGAAAGCAGTAGCGACCCAGGATGGCCCGCAGGTAGGTTTTTCTGCGGATATGGAACGGCAAAAAATGTCGGCTGAAGGGTTAATGGGGCCGTTTGCCCTGAACGATCCTGCCGCAGGAACTACGGGGCCGTGGTATACCAACGGTACTTTTGGTTTAACGGCGGGCTGGCATCTTGATATTTGGGGAAAGAATCGGGCGGAAGTTACTGCTCGCCTGGGGAATGTTAAAGCACGGGCGGCTGAACGTGAGCAGACCCGACAATTGCTGGCTGGCAGCGTGGCACGCCTGTACTGGGAGTGGCAAACCCAGGCAGCTTTGAACACTGTATTGCTGCAAATCGAAAAAGAGCAGAACACCATTATTGCGACCGATCGCCAGCTCTATCAGCGTGGAATTACCTCTTCGGTTGAAGGTGTGGAAACCGATATTAATGCCAGTAAAACCCAGCAACAGCTCAACGATGTCGCGGGTAAAATGAAAATTATCGAGGCGCGATTAAGTGCGCTCACCAACCATCAGAAAAGCGCATTGAAGCTGCATCCGGTCACGTTGCCGAAAGTGGCAAGCCAGCTTCCTGATGAACTGGGATATTCCTTGCTGGCCCGGCGGGCAGATTTGCAGGCGGCGCATTGGTATGTCGAGTCGTCGTTAAGTACCATCGACGCAGCAAAAGCGGCATTTTATCCCGACATCAATCTGATGGCCTTCCTGCAACAGGATGCTTTGCATTTAAGCGATCTTTTTCGTAGCTCCGCCCAACAGATGGGCGTCACGGCGGGACTGACATTGCCGATATTCGACAGCGGCAGACTTAATGCCAATCTTGATATTGCGAAAGCCGAAAGCAACTTGTCGATTGCCAACTACAACAAAGCAGTGGTCGAGGCGGTGAATGATGTGGCGCGGGCGGCGAGTCAGGTGCAGACACTGGCAGAGAAAAACCAGCATCAGGCGCAAATTGAGCGCGATGCCATGCGTGTGGTGGGGCTGGCACAGGCGCGATTTAACGCGGGCATCATCGCGGGTTCCCGCGTCAGTGAAGCCAGAATTCCGGCGCTTCGCGAACGAGCCAACGGCCTGCTTTTGCAAGGGCAATGGCTGGATGTCTCCATTCAACTCACCAGTGCGCTGGGCGGGGGCTACAAACGCTGAGGATATGCGCCTTCTATACTTAACGTTTAGTCAGCGTTAGGTGGAGAACTCAATGGCGCAGGTCGCGATTATTACCGCTTCCGATTCGGGGATCGGCAAAGAGTGCGCGTTATTACTGGCGCAGCAGGGGTTTGATATTGGCATTACCTGGCACTCTGATGAAGCAGGGGCAAAAGATACCGCCCGTGGGGTGGTTAGCCACGGTGTACGTGCGGAGATCGTGCAGCTGGATCTCGGTAAACTGCCAGAAGGAGCACTGGCGCTGGAGAAACTTATTCAACGGCTGGGGCGCATTGATGTGCTGGTGAATAATGCGGGCGCAATGACCAAAGCGCCGTTTCTTGATATGGCTTTTGATGAGTGGCGCAAGATTTTTACCGTTGATGTCGATGGTGCATTTTTGTGCTCACAAATTGCGGCCCGCCAGATGGTGAAACAAGGGCAGGGCGGTCGTATCATCAACATTACGTCGGTACATGAACATACGCCGCTGCCGGATGCCAGCGCCTACACAGCCGCTAAACATGCGCTCGGCGGGTTAACTAAAGCAATGGCGCTGGAGTTAGTGCGGCACAAGATTCTGGTGAATGCGGTCGCGCCTGGCGCGATTGCCACGCCGATGAACGGAATGGATGACGGCGATGTGAAGCCTGATGCAGAGCCTTCGATCCCCCTGCGACGTTTCGGCGCAACGCAAGAGATTGCCAGCCTGGTGGCCTGGCTATGTTCCGAAGGCGCCAATTACACCACCGGGCAGTCGCTGATTGTCGATGGCGGTTTTATGCTGGCAAATCCGCAGTTTAAGCCGGAGTAGTGCAATGAGGTGAGTGGCTATTTCAATAGGTAATATTTTGTAGGCCTGATAAGACGCGCAAGCGTCGCATCAGGCATGGTGCACCGAATGTCGGATGCGGCGCGGACGCCTTATCCGACCTACAGGCCGCATCATGAGATAACTGCTTTACGCCTGATTATCCGGCTTTTTCTTCCCGCGCCGTTTCAGCCACCAGCGAACACCAACCACCAGAGCCACAACCAGAATCAACCAAACCCAGTGCTTCAAATGTTGGTCAAGTTCGTGCAACCACGGCGCAATCACCTGGCCACCTGCGTAGCCAATGGTGGTAAAAATCAGCGCCCAGGCAAATGCGCCGAGAATATTCAGCGGTAGAAATATTTTCGGCGGTAGCTGACTAGCGCCAATCAGCGTCGGACCAATCACCCGAAAGCCATACATAAAACGTGTACCAATAACAAACAGATACGGATGACGTTGGATCAGCTTCTGCGCCCGTTCAATTTTATCCTGATGTTTTGAGAAACGGCGTAACAGCTTGCCGCCAAACCGCCGCCCGCACAGATAAAGCGCCTGGTCGCCAATCATGCCGCCAAGTGCTACGGAAAGTACCACTAGCGGGAATTTCAGCAGTCCCTGATGCGCGGCAACACCACCGAGCAAGGTGACAGTTTCACCTTCAGCCAGACTGCCAAGTACCAGCGCGGCATAACCATATTGTGAAATAAGTGTATTAATATCCATAGGCCAGTCTGTCTCCCTTTGGTTACCTGTAAGCATACACCCAGTAAATTATTCACGCAGAAAAAGCCCCTCAGGGTAGTGCACTAATTTTGTGGTTGAATAAAAAATAATCACAAGCTGACTTATACTTGAACTGTCAGGTTCATGAACTCACAACAAGGGGGCGGTATGAGCCATGTCTGGGGACTGTTTTCCCATCCCGATCGTGAAATGCAGGTGATTAATCGTGAAAACGAAACGATTTCTCATCACTACACCCACCACGTTTTGCTGATGGCGGCGATTCCGGTGATTTGCGCCTTCATTGGCACCACGCAAATCGGCTGGAATTTTGGCGATGGCACTATCCTGAAGTTATCCTGGTTTACCGGACTGGCGTTGGCTGTCTTGTTTTATGGCGTGATGCTGGCTGGGGTCGCGGTGATGGGGCGGGTCATCTGGTGGATGGCGCGCAATTACCCACAGCGCCCGTCGCTTGCGCACTGTATGGTCTTCGCGGGATACGTCGCGACGCCGCTGTTTCTAAGCGGTCTGGTAGCGCTTTACCCGCTGGTCTGGCTGTGTGCTCTGGTCGGCACGGTGGCGCTGTTTTACACGGGGTATCTGCTTTATCTCGGTATTCCAAGCTTCCTGAATATTAACAAAGAGGAAGGTCTTAGCTTCTCCAGTTCTACACTGGCGATTGGTGTGCTGGTACTGGAAGTCCTGCTCGCCCTTACCGTCATACTTTGGGGGTACGGTTATCGTCTGTTCTAGAAAGTTCTTTTGCGTTGCATTGCTGGCGTAAATGTCAGCAATGCAGCATTTCCTCACGATTCTCCTTTGACGACCGCACTTTTTGCTCGTTATGATGGCTTCGCTAGCCTCAGTAAATCCTTACTCCGGCGGTGCGCAACCCGTGCGCGTGAACCACTATTTGAATGCTCATCATGCCGAAATTTCGAGTTTCTTTATTTAGCCTGGCCCTGATGCTGGCTGTGCCTTTTGCACCGCAGGCCGCTGCGAAAACGGCAGCCGCTACCACCGCTTCGCAGCCGGAAATTGCTTCCGGTAGTGCGATGATTGTTGATCTTAATACCAACAAAGTGATCTATTCGAACCACCCGGATCTGGTGCGTCCGATTGCCTCAATCACCAAATTAATGACTGCGATGGTTGTGCTGGATGCACGACTGCCGCTGGATGAGAAACTAAAAGTAGACATCAGCCAGACGCCGGAGATGAGAGGAGTCTATTCGCGCGTACGACTGAACAGCGAAATCAGCCGTAAAGATATGCTGCTGCTGGCGTTGATGTCTTCGGAAAACCGCGCGGCGGCGAGCCTGGCACATCATTATCCTGGCGGTTATAACGCATTTATTAAAGCAATGAATGCGAAAGCAAAAGCTCTCGGGATGAATAACACGCGCTTCGTTGAACCGACCGGGCTATCTGTGCATAACGTTTCGACTGCCCGTGATCTGACCAAATTGTTGATTGCCACCAAACAATATCCGTTGATCGGTCAGTTAAGTACCACCCGTGAAGATATGGCGACCTTCTCTAACCCGTCGTATACGCTGCCATTCCGCAATACTAACCATCTGGTGTATCGCGATAACTGGAATATCCAGCTAACCAAAACGGGCTTTACCAATGCCGCAGGGCATTGCCTGGTGATGCGCACGGTTTTCAATAATAAACCGGTGGCGCTGGTGGTGATGGATGCGTTTGGCAAATATACCCATTTTGCCGATGCCAGCCGCCTGCGTACATGGATTGAAACCGGCAAAGTGATGCCCGTTCCGGCAGCGGCGTTGAGTTATAAAAAACAAAAAGCCGCCCAGATGGCGGCGGCAGGGCAGACGGCACAAAACGATTAAGTTTGCTTGCCCGTAGGCCGGAGAAGGCGTTGACGCCGCATCCGGCATTCGTTGCCCGTGCCTGATGCGATGCTTGCGCATCTTATCAGGCCTACAAATGTGACGCGCCCGTAGGCTGGATAAGGCGTTGACGCCGCATCCGGCATTCGTTACCCGTGCCTGATGCGATGCTTGCGCATCTTATCAGTCCTGCAAACGTGACGCGCCCGTAGGCCGGATAAGGCGTTCACGCCGCATCCGGCATTCGATGCCCGTGCCTGATGCGATGCTTGCGCATCTTATCAGGCCTACAAACGTGACGCGCCCGTAGGCCGGATAAGGCGTTCACGCCGCATCCGGCATTCGATGCCCATGCCTGATGCGATGCTTGCGCATCAGGCATCCAGCCGTATTTACTCCACTTCTTGCCAGTTTTTCCGCTTACTGGTTTTACCGATCCCCGGATTCATACTGTTGGTCGGATCGTTTTCACGATAAAACTTCTGCAACGTCTCCGGTGCTTTATACAAATGACCGACGTTATGCTCGGCAGGATATTGCGCGCCGCGCTGGCGTAACAATTCCAGCATCTGTTCCTTCAGCGCATGCACATCCACGCCTTTCTTAACGATGTAATCCTGGTGGAAGACGTAGCACATAAAATGCCCGTAATAGAGCTTATGCACCAGCTGGCTGTCGATTTCCGGCGGTAGATGTTCATACCACTCGGTGTCATTACGCCTCAGAGCAATATCCAGCGCCAGAATGTCTTCGACTTCATCGGAATGCACGGCCTGATAACGTATCGCTGCGCCTGCCGCCGCGAAACGGTGCAAAAACGCTTTACTGCCTTCTTCCGGCGTACAGACAAAGAAATCGCCTTCGGCCTGTTTGAAAAAATCTACCAGCCAGGATTTTGCTTCGCCCACGCCATCCCCCGCCATTTTTAACAGCAGATGATGTTCATATTTATCGCGCCAGCTTTTCATGCGTGGCGGCAAATGACTGGGGAACAAATGACTGAATTTCTGCATTGCGAGATCGGTAAAGTGTGGTCGGAAGAACTTCACCTTCTCCAGTATCGCATCGGTACGTCCCTTGATATTAAAGAATAACGGCATCTTGTCGGTGCCTAGCTTGTCGATCATCAGGAAGGTATCTTTGCCGTATTTTTCCGCGATATCGTAGATATCCCGATGCATATATTCGCCGGCAACCGGCAGATTTTCGAAATTAGCCAGAATATGGCGGCGGATCTCGGTCAGTACTTCCGGCTGGTTGGTGCCGATATAAAACACCTGCTGGTTTTTTTCCGCTTCAAAGGTATCCAGACGCACTGCGAAAACTGCCAGTTTGCCAGCGCAACCGGAGGATTCAAACAGGCGATCCGGGTCAGCGTTATAACGTGCGGGCGTGTCGGCTTCAATATCACGGACGCGGTGGACATAGTCATAATCGTGGGCGTGACGACCATCGTGACGCACATCGTCATCTTTGATGCGATCGTCATCCAGCTTGCTAAGGATCTGCTCCGGCGTTTCACCCAGATCAATTCCCAGATGGTTAACCAGCGTCAGCTTGCCGTTTTCATCTATGCGTGCGAATAACGACATTTCGGTATACGCCGGGCCACGCTGCACCAGCGAGCCGCCAGAGTTATTACAGATGCCGCCGATAACCGATGCGCCAATACACGATGAACCAATCACCGAGTGCGGTTCGCGGCCTAATGGTTTGAGAGCTTTCTCCAGCGAATAGAGCGTGGTGCCAGGATATGCCAGCACCTGTTCGCCCTTACCGAGAACATGCAGCTTGTCGAGGCGCTGGGTGCTGATGATCACGATATCGCGATCATAATCGTTACCATTTGGCGTGGAGCCTTCGGTCAGACCGGTATTGGCGGCCTGCATCAGAATAATTTTGTCGGCGGTGACGCAGGCTTTCAGCACCCGCCACAATTCCAGTAGCGAGCCTGGAAGAACAACGGCCAGCGCGTCGCCCTGACCGGAGCGGAAGCCCTTGCGATAGCGGGCCGTTTTTGCGGGATCGGTGAGCAGGTGTGAAGAACCGACCAGACGGGCAAGTTCATTCAAAAAGGTTTTATTATCAGTTGTTGTCATGGAAGACATTTTCCACTCCTTGTGGTGGCGAAAAAATATCAGAAACTAGAATAGCGCCTTGTATGACAATTCAGCGAGTGAATATTTTGAAAATTCAGACAATAAACTGAGCTTTCTTTTTCTCTCTCTATCAGGGTTATGGCAAACTACCGCTTTTGCACCATTTTCGCTGCCACGTCGGGCAACAGAGGAAGAATAATCCATATGAAATGGCTATGTTCAGTAGGTATCGCGGTGAGTCTGGCCCTACAGCCAGCACTGGCGGATGATTTATTCGGCAACCATCCATTAACGCCCGAAGCGCGGGATGCGTTCGTCACCGAACTGCTCAAGAAAATGACGGTTGATGAGAAAATTGGTCAGCTGCGCTTAATCAGCGTTGGTCCGGATAACCCGAAAGAGGCGATCCGCGAGATGATCAAAGACGGGCAGGTGGGGGCGATTTTCAACACCGTCACACGCCAGGATATCCGCGCCATGCAGGATCAGGTGATGGAACTGAGCCGCCTGAAAATTCCTCTCTTCTTTGCCTACGACGTGCTGCACGGTCAGCGCACCGTCTTCCCGATTAGCCTCGGTCTGGCGTCCTCTTTTAACCTCGACGCAGTGAAAACCGTCGGGCGCGTTTCAGCTTATGAAGCGGCGGACGATGGCCTGAACATGACCTGGGCGCCGATGGTCGATGTCTCGCGCGATCCTCGCTGGGGTCGCGCTTCCGAAGGTTTTGGTGAAGATACATATCTCACCTCAATTATGGGTAAAACCATGGTTGAAGCGATGCAGGGTAAAAGCCCGGCGGATCGCTACTCGGTGATGACCAGCGTCAAACACTTTGCTGCTTACGGCGCGGTAGAAGGCGGTAAAGAGTACAACACCGTCGATATGAGCCCGCAGCGTCTGTTTAATGACTATATGCCGCCGTACAAAGCGGGGCTGGACGCAGGCAGCGGCGCGGTGATGGTGGCGCTGAACTCACTCAACGGCACGCCTGCAACTTCTGATTCCTGGCTGCTGAAAGATGTCCTGCGCGATCAGTGGGGTTTTAAAGGCATCACGGTTTCCGATCATGGCGCAATCAAAGAGTTGATCAAACACGGTACGGCGGCAGACCCGGAAGATGCGGTGCGCGTGGCGCTTAAGTCCGGGATCAACATGAGCATGAGCGACGAGTATTACTCGAAGTATCTGCCCGGTTTGATCAAGTCCGGCAAAGTGACGATGGAAGAGCTGGACGACGCCGCCCGCCACGTATTGAACGTTAAATATGATATGGGGCTGTTTAACGACCCATACAGCCATCTCGGTCCGAAAGAGTCTGACCCGGTGGATACCAATGCTGAAAGCCGCCTGCACCGCAAAGAAGCGCGTGAAGTGGCGCGCGAAAGCCTGGTGTTGCTGAAAAACCGTCTCGAAACGTTACCGCTGAAAAAATCAGCAACCATTGCGGTGGTTGGGCCATTGGCGGACAGTAAACGTGACGTGATGGGCAGCTGGTCCGCAGCCGGTGTCGCCGATCAATCCGTGACTGTGCTGACCGGGATTAAAAATGCCGTCGGTGAAAACGGTAAAGTGCTGTATGCCAAAGGGGCGAACGTTACTAGTGACAAAGGCATTATCGATTTCCTGAATCAGTATGAAGAAGCGGTCAAAGTCGATCCTCGTTCTGCCCAAGAGATGATTGATGAAGCGGTGCAAACCGCGAAACAATCTGATGTGGTGGTGGCTGTGGTCGGTGAAGCACAGGGGATGGCGCACGAGGCCTCCAGCCGTACCGATATTACTATTCCGCAAAGCCAACGTGACTTGATTGCGGCGCTGAAAGCCACCGGAAAACCGCTGGTGCTGGTGCTGATGAACGGTCGTCCGCTGGCGCTGGTGAAAGAAGATCAGCAGGCTGATGCGATTCTGGAAACCTGGTTTGCGGGTACGGAAGGGGGTAATGCGATTGCCGATGTGTTGTTTGGTGATTACAACCCATCCGGTAAGCTGCCAATGTCCTTCCCGCGTTCTGTCGGGCAGATTCCTGTTTACTACAGCCATCTGAATACCGGTCGTCCGTATAATGCCGATAAGCCGAATAAATACACTTCGCGTTATTTTGATGAAGCTAACGGGGCGCTTTATCCGTTCGGCTATGGTCTGAGCTACACCACTTTCACCGTCTCTGATGTGAAACTTTCTGCGCCGACCATGAAGCGTGACGGTAAAGTGACCGCCAGCGTGCAGGTGACGAACACCGGTAAGCGCGAAGGGGCGACGGTAGTGCAGATGTATTTGCAGGATGTAACGGCTTCCATGAGTCGCCCGGTGAAACAGCTGAAAGGATTTGAGAAAATCACCCTGAAACCGGGCGAAACTCAGACCGTCAGCTTCCCAATCGATATTGAGGCTCTGAAGTTCTGGAATCAACAGATGAAGTATGATGCCGAGCCTGGCAAATTCAACGTCTTCATCGGCACTGATTCCGCACGCGTTAAGAAAGGCGAGTTTGAGTTGCTGTAATGCTTTAGTAAGGGCGCGACGTTTGCGCCCTTTGCCTGATGTTCATATCTTAACTTGCTGAATTTTCGCCCTTTGTAGGCCGGATAAGGCGCTCGCGCCGCATCCGGCAAGATACACCGGGCAAGATATGCCCTTTAAGTATTTATCTGATTCTGCAACTGAATCCGTCTGCTCAGGCTAACCCTGTTATTATCAACTATGCTTTTCTCTTAATTCGCTGAAAACAACAGTAAAAGAATGAGGAAAGCATCATGCCATTCTCAAAGCTCTGGACAGGTTCACTGGTTATGTTGGCAGCCGTGAGCCTGCCGCTACAGGCGGCTTCCCCCGTTAAAGTTGGTTCGAAAATCGATACCGAGGGCGCGCTACTCGGCAACATCATCTTACAGGTACTCGAAAGCCATGGCGTACCGACGGTCAATAAAGTCCAGTTGGGAACCACTCCTGTGGTGCGCGGGGCGATTACTTCCGGCGAACTGGATATCTATCCGGAATATACTGGCAATGGCGCTTTCTTCTTTAAAGATGAAAACGATGCAGCGTGGAAAAATGCCGGGCAAGGCTACGAGAAAGTCAAAAAACTCGATGCAGAGCAAAACAAGTTAATCTGGCTGACGCCCGCACCAGCGAATAACACCTGGACCATCGCCGTGCGTCAGGATGTGGCAGAGAAAAACAAACTCACTTCGCTTGCCGACCTGAGCCGTTATCTGAAAGAGGGCGGCACCTTCAAACTGGCGGCCTCAGCAGAGTTTATCGAACGCGCCGATGCGTTACCCGCGTTTGAAAAAGCCTATGGCTTTAAGCTCGATCAGGATCAATTGCTGTCACTGGCTGGCGGTGACACGGCGGTGACGATTAAAGCCGCTGCCCAGCAAACCTCTGGCGTTAATGCCGCAATGGCTTACGGTACTGACGGCCCGGTCGCGGCGCTGGGGCTGCAAACCTTAAGCGATCCGCAAGGCGTGCAACCTATCTACGCGCCTGCGCCAGTGGTGCGTGAGTCGGTGCTGAAAGAGTATCCGCAAATGGCACAGTGGCTACAGCCAGTCTTCGCCAGCCTCGATGAAAAAACATTGCAGCAACTGAATGCCAGCATAGCTCTGGAAGGACTGGATGCCAAAAAAGTGGCTGCCGACTACCTGAAACAAAAAGGGTGGACGAAGTAATTTCCCGTGACTTATCTACGTATTAATCCTGTTCTGGCGCTGCTGCTGTTGCTGACGGCAATCGCAGCGGCGCTGCCGTTTATCAGCTATGCACCTAACAGGTTAGTCTCTGGTGAGGGACGTTATCTCTGGCAACTGTGGCCACAAACGATCTGGATGCTGGTGGGCGTTGGTTGCGCCTGGCTGACTGCCTGTTTTATTCCCGCTAAAAAAGGCAGCATTTTTGCACTCATTCTGGCGCAATTCGTCTTCGTATTGCTGGTGTGGGGAGCTGGAAAGGCGGCGACACAACTGGCGCAAAATGGCAGTGCGCTGGCGCGAACCAGCCTCGGCAGTGGTTTCTGGCTGGCTGCGGCGCTGGCATTGCTGGCCTGTAGCGATGCCATCCGCCGAATCTCCCCGCATCCGCTGTGGCGCTGGTTGTTGCATATGCAGATTGCTATTATTCCGCTGTGGTTGCTGTACTCCGGCACGCTTAACGATCTCTCGCTAATGAAAGAATACGCCAACCGTCAGGATGTGTTTGATGACGCGCTGGCACAGCATTTGACGTTGCTGTTTGGTGCGGTGCTGCCTGCGCTGGTGATTGGTGTGCCGCTGGGCGTCAGGTGCTACTTTTCCACTGCGCGGCAGGGGGCGATTTTTTCTCTGCTCAATGTCATTCAGACCGTGCCTTCGGTGGCGCTCTTTGGCCTGTTGATTGCGCCGCTTGCCGCGCTGGTTACTGCCTTTCCGTGGCTGGGTACGGTTGGTGTGGCAGGAACAGGCATGACGCCAGCACTGATAGCGTTGGTGCTCTATGCCCTGTTGCCTCTGGTGCGTGGCGTGGTAGTCGGCTTGAATCAGATCCCGCGTGATGTGCTAGAGAGCGCCAGAGCGATGGGGATGAGCGGGGCGCAGCGATTCCTGCATGTTCAGTTACCGCTGGCGCTGCCGGTATTTCTGCGCAGCCTGCGGGTGGTGATGGTGCAAACTGTAGGCATGGCGGTGATTGCGGCATTAATCGGCGCAGGCGGTTTTGGTGCGCTGGTTTTCCAGGGGCTGTTAAGCAGTGCCATTGATTTAGTGTTGCTGGGGGTGATCCCGGTAATTGTTCTGGCGGTGCTTACCGACGCGCTGTTCGATTTGCTTATCGCACTGCTGAAGGTGAAACATAATGATTGAATTTAGCCATGTCAGCAAACTGTTCGGCGCACAAAAAGCCGTTAACGATCTCAATCTCAATTTTCAGGAAGGGAGTTTTTCGGTGCTGATTGGCACCTCTGGCTCCGGCAAATCCACCACCCTGAAAATGATTAACCGCCTGGTGGAGCATGACAGCGGCGTGATCCGCTTTGCCGGAGAAGAAATTCGCTCGCTGCCAGTGCTGGAGCTGCGCCGCCGGATGGGCTATGCCATTCAATCTATTGGCCTGTTTCCCCACTGGAGCGTGGCGCAAAACATCGCCACCGTGCCGCAATTACAAAAATGGTCGCGGGCGCGGATTGACGATCGTATCGACGAATTAATGGCGCTACTGGGGCTGGAGTCAAATTTGCGTGAGCGTTATCCGCATCAGCTTTCCGGTGGTCAGCAGCAACGTGTGGGAGTGGCGCGCGCACTGGCTGCCGATCCGCAAGTCTTACTGATGGATGAACCCTTTGGCGCGCTGGACCCGGTAACGCGCGGCGCGTTGCAACAAGAGATGACGCGCATTCACCGTTTGCTGGGGCGCACTATTGTGCTGGTGACCCATGATATCGACGAGGCGCTACGGCTGGCAGAACATCTGGTATTGATGGATCACGGTGAAGTGGTGCAGCAGGGCAATCCGCTGGCGATGCTTACTCGTCCGGCAAACGATTTTGTCCGCCAGTTTTTTGGGCGCAGCGAACTGGGTGTGCGTCTGTTGTCATTGCGTAGCGTAGCGGATTACGTGCGCCGCGAAGAACGGGCTGAAGGTGAGGCGCTGGCAGAAGAGATGACGCTACGCGATGCGCTCTCCCTGTTTGTTGCGCGGGGATGCGAAGTGCTGCCGGTGGTCAACACGCAGGGCCAGCCTTGCGGCACGCTGCATTTTCAGGATCTGCTGGTGGAGGCGTAATCGAATGAAGATATTGCGCGATCCGCTGTTCTGGCTCATTGCTGTGTTTGTGGCACTGATCTTCTGGCTGCCTTACAGCCAGCCGCTGTTCGGTGCTTTATTTCCGCAACTGCCGAGGCCCGTTTATCAGCAAGAAAGCTTTGCAGCCCTGGCGCTGGCCCATTTCTGGTTGGTGGGAATTTCGAGTTTATTTGCGGTGATCATTGGCACTGGTGCCGGAATTGCTGTCACTCGCCCGTGGGGCGCGGAGTTTCGCCCGATGGTGGAAACTATTGCCGCCGTTGGGCAGACTTTTCCGCCCGTCGCGGTGCTGGCGATTGCCGTTCCGGTAATTGGGTTTGGTCAGCAACCGGCGATTATCGCGCTGATCCTTTACGGCGTGCTACCCATCTTGCAGGCGACACTTGCCGGGCTGGGAGCGATTGATGCCAGCGTGACCGAAGTTGCCAAAGGCATGGGAATGAGCCGTAGTCAGCGACTGCGCAAAGTCGAGTTACCGCTGGCAGCGCCGGTGATTCTGGCGGGCGTGCGGACTTCAGTAATTATCAACATTGGCACGGCGACGATCGCCTCAACGGTTGGGGCCAGTACGCTGGGTACGCCGATCATCATCGGGCTTAGCGGATTTAATACCGCTTATGTGATTCAGGGAGCGTTACTGGTGGCACTGGCGGCGATCATCGTAGACCGCCTGTTTGAACGGCTGGTGCAGGCGCTTAGCCAGCACGCAAAATAAAGGTATAACCTGCGAGCATTACGCCACCGATACCGCCTAACGCCATAAACAGGAACAGGGCGATAACCCCAATTTTAGCTATGCGCATAATGCACTCCTTATGTTAACGAAAGGATTGTACAGTAAAGCGCATTTGTTAACGAATCATTAAATGCCGAGTGAGAAAATATCATGCCCTTGTTCCTGCCAACTGGTGAGTTGCTGCTGTTGGGCGGAGGTTCGATTTTCGCCGCACCACACCAGCAATGTACGGCCTTCGAACAGTTCAGGGCGTAGTTGATTGAGCGAGTGGGCGAGGACATCAATGCGCCATCCTTGTTGACTGGCAATCCAGCCCTCCAGCCACAGACGAGTGGTATCCTGAATATTCCAGCCAACCACCAGCGCATCTTTGCCCTGTTTTTTACGTGCCGAAGCCAGGCAAATGGCGATGTAGTTGATCAGTACGCCGTCCAGAATCGCCAGCAGTGCCTGGAGAGTCGGTTGTTGGCACTGAAGCCGTCGGCGCAGTGGAATGAACAGATGTGTGGTGAGCGTCTGGGCGGGATAATCCTGACCACGCTCTTTGATCCACATTCGCAGACTTTGCAGGTTGCCACTTTGCAGGTAACTAAGCAGAGTTTCTTGCTGATCGCGCCAGCCGTTCTGCACATCAACATTCTCATTACTGAGTAGCATTTTAACTTTGCTGACCTGCACACCGTTGTCGATCCAGCGTTTGATCTCCCGGATCCGGTCGATATCGGCATCGTTGAACAGGCGATGACCGCCGTCTGTGCGCTGCGGTTTTAACAGCCCATAACGCCTCTGCCACGCGCGTAACGTGACAGGGTTGATATCACAAAGCAACGCCACTTCACCAATCGTGTAAAGCGCCATCGTCCCACCCTTGCTTGCGAGGTCCCAGCATAACTGTAGACGTTCTTTTATGAACCAGGTAGTTTTGGCCGTTTTTTGATCTCGATTAGGATGATTTTGTTTTTGCCAGGTTGTTTTGAGTGATCGTACTCACGATTTTTCATTTTTCTGCAACAGTTCAAAGAAAGTTGAACGCGAGCAATGTATGTTACGCGTATTAAAGGGATGTGTGGTTTGCGGGTATGTACGATTTTAATCTGGTGTTGCTGCTGCTTCAGCAGATGTGCGTTTTTCTGGTCATTGCGTGGTTGATGAGTAAAACGCCATTATTCATACCATTAATGCAGGTCACAGTTCGTCTGCCGCACAAATTTCTCTGCTATATCGTCTTTTCCATCTTCTGCATCATGGGCACTTGGTTCGGGCTGCACATTGACGACTCTATTGCCAATACCCGGGCCATAGGCGCGGTAATGGGCGGCTTACTCGGTGGTCCGGTAGTGGGCGGACTGGTTGGTCTGACCGGCGGTCTACATCGATATTCGATGGGGGGCATGACTGCGCTGAGTTGCATGATCTCGACGATCGTCGAAGGATTGCTCGGCGGGCTGGTACATAGCATCCTGATCCGCCGCGGGCGTACCGATAAAGTCTTTAACCCCATTACCGCTGGTGCCGTCACGTTCGTCGCGGAAATGGTGCAAATGCTGATCATCCTGGCGATTGCCCGACCTTATGAAGATGCGGTGCGTCTGGTGAGTAATATCGCTGCGCCGATGATGGTAACCAACACCGTGGGCGCGGCGCTGTTTATGCGCATTTTGCTTGATAAGCGCGCGATGTTTGAAAAATACACCTCAGCTTTTTCCGCTACCGCGCTGAAAGTTGCGGCCTCGACGGAAGGCATTTTGCGCCAGGGCTTTAACGAAGTGAACAGCATGAAGGTGGCCCAGGTGCTGTATCAGGAGCTGGATATTGGCGCGGTAGCGATTACCGATCGCGAGAAACTGCTGGCCTTTACTGGTATTGGTGACGACCATCATTTACCAGGTAAACCGATTTCTTCGGCTTATACCTTAAAAGCCATTGAAACCGGAGAAGTGGTCTACGCCGATGGCAACGAAGTGCCTTATCGTTGCTCTTTGCATCCGCAGTGCAAGTTAGGCTCAACGCTGGTGATCCCTCTGCGTGGTGAAAATCAGCGGGTGATGGGTACCATCAAATTGTATGAAGCTAAAAATCGGCTGTTCAGCTCGATCAACCGCACGTTGGGTGAGGGGATTGCACAACTGCTTTCGGCGCAGATCCTCGCCGGGCAGTATGAGCGGCAAAAAGCGATGCTCACCCAGTCAGAGATCAAACTGCTTCACGCCCAGGTCAATCCCCATTTTTTGTTTAATGCACTTAACACCATCAAAGCCGTGATCCGCCGTGACAGCGAACAGGCCAGTCAGCTGGTGCAGTATCTTTCCACTTTTTTCCGCAAAAACTTAAAGCGGCCTTCGGAGTTTGTTACTCTCGCTGACGAAATTGAACATGTGAATGCTTATCTGCAAATTGAAAAGGCGCGTTTCCAGTCGCGGTTGCAGGTCAACATTTCTATTCCGGAGGCGTTGTCTCAGCAGCAGTTACCCGCATTTACCCTGCAACCAATAGTGGAAAACGCCATCAAACATGGGACATCACAACTGCTGGAAACAGGACGAGTGGCAATTAGCGCCCGACGTGATGGGCAACATTTAATGCTGGAGATCGAAGACAATGCTGGTTTGTATCAACCGGCAACCAATGCCAGCGGGCTGGGGATGAATCTGGTGGATAAGCGTTTACGTGAACGGTTTGGCGATGACTATGGGATAAGCGTCGCCTGTGAGCCTGATAGTTACACCCGAATAACGTTACGACTGCCATGGAGGGATGAGGCATGATTAAAGTCTTAATTGTTGATGATGAACCGTTAGCACGGGAAAACCTGCGTGTGTTTCTGCAGGAGCAGAGTGATATTGAAATTGTCGGCGAATGTTCAAACGCCGTAGAAGGGATCGGCGCGGTGCATAAACTGCGCCCGGATGTGCTGTTTCTCGATATCCAGATGCCGCGTATCAGCGGTCTGGAAATGGTTGGCATGCTTGACCCGGAACATCGCCCGTATATTGTTTTTCTCACCGCGTTTGACGAATACGCTATAAAAGCCTTTGAAGAACATGCCTTTGATTATCTATTGAAGCCGATTGATGAAGCGCGGCTGGAGAAAACACTGGTGCGTTTGCGACAGGAGCGTAGCAAGCAGGATGTTTCGCTGTTACCGGAAAATCAGCAGGCGCTGAAATTTATCCCTTGTACCGGTCATAGTCGTATTTATTTGCTGCAAATGAAAGACGTGGCGTTTGTTAGTAGTCGAATGAGCGGTGTTTACGTAATCAGCCAGGAAGGGAAAGAGGGCTTCACAGAATTAACTTTGCGCACGCTGGAGAGCCGCACACCGCTACTGCGCTGCCATCGACAGTATCTGGTTAACCTCGCGCATTTACAGGAGATTCGCCTGGAAGATAACGGTCAGGCTGAGTTGATTTTGCGTAATGGATTAACCGTCCCTGTCAGCCGCCGTTATCTGAAAAGTTTAAAAGAGGCGATTGGCCTGTAAAAGACTGCTAAAATGGCTTTTTGCCTCATTAACACCCGAAGGCCTCATGCTAAGTAACGATATTCTGCGCAGCGTGCGCTACATTTTGAAAGCCAACAATAATGACCTGGTGCGTATCCTGGCGCTGGCTAATGTTGAAGCCACCGCGGAACAGATCGCTGTCTGGCTACGTAAAGAAGACGAAGAGGGTTTTCAGCGTTGTCCGGACATTGTTTTGTCTTCATTCCTGAATGGTTTGATTTACGAAAAACGCGGCAAGGATGAGTCTGCTCCGGCACTGGAGCCGGAACGTCGCATTAATAACAACATCGTGCTGAAAAAATTACGCATCGCGTTTTCACTGAAAACCGATGACATTCTGGCGATCCTCACCGAACAACAGTTCCGTGTTTCGATGCCGGAAATTACTGCGATGATGCGTGCACCGGATCATAAAAACTTCCGTGAATGCGGCGATCAATTCTTGCGTTATTTTCTGCGTGGACTGGCAGCGCGCCAGCATGTGAAGAAAAGCTAAGATGGGCATGGCGGCCATGCGAAGAACATGGCCGCCGACAGATTATTTCACTTCTTTAAAACCAGCAGCAGCCATGACCAGTTCAATCTGCTTCATGCTGACACCTTTGCTGGTATCTTCATCACCCATCTTGATACCCGAAATGCCCTGCAGGGCTTTCAGATCAACTTTTTCCATATCGATATTTACATTTTCCTGCGCGTAAGTATCGGTATAGGTTAATTTTTCCTCAACGCCCGGAATGTTTTTGTATTTGGCGCTTAATGGCTCAAGTTTCTTAGCTGCATCTTCTTTGGTGGTTGCACCAATGGTTGCAAACTGAATTTTGGTTTCTGAAGATTGCTTAATCACTTTGTCGCCTTTGTAGACATAAGTAATGGCAATTTCAGTACCGTTCAGATTAGCGCTAAATTTCTTAGATTCTTCTTTGTCACCGCAGCCTGCGAGAGAGAAAACCAGAACAGATGCAACTACGAGGGAAAACAGCTTGTTGAAAGCCTTCATGTAAAACTCCATTTTATCAAAATCAGGAAACTGGTGACTCTCACCAGGGCGCTATAGAATATGCTTTATACCTTGTTTTGAGCAGTCCGGAAATGGAGTAGAACTCTTAATAAAAAGCATCTTTCCCTCCTTGTTACTCAAGCATCAGTAATAACTGCTCGCAAAGTAAAACACAGTTATTCAATGCTTCTACCCTTGAATCGCATTCCGGGTTACGCAATTGTGCCAACACATGCGCCAGCCGATAAAAACCCACTGCGGTAAGTTCATTCGCCAGCAATTCGGCCTGACCAATAGCGCTTTGTTCCTGATAGTGCCAACCGTTATGTAGCAGTTGAATGAGCAATGTCTGGCAGCGCATCAGCAACTGATGCGCGGTGGATGGCGCAGGAAGAACGTTGGCAGAAGGTAGTGCTGCAACAGGCGTAGTTTCAGCGTCCAGCGCCCAGGCGCGGGTTAGCGTCATCATTACCCGCGGCTCCAGCGTTAACTGCCCGTCGACAAAACGGACAAACCCAGAAACCAGATTCACGGGATCATCCGTCTGCTGCAAAAGCGCCGCCATGCGTTCAACCGCAAAGGGGGCACAGGCAGAGGCTGGCAGCGATAACGTCAGCACATTATTTTCACCTTCGCCGCTAATCACCTGCGCATCCAGCGTCTGGCGGCTGCTGTCCCATCCCAGCGAAATACACTCCGCCACCGGCAGAATAAATA
The DNA here is from genome assembly GCF_004211985.1 of Escherichia sp. E10V10. Taxonomy (NCBI): domain Bacteria; kingdom Pseudomonadati; phylum Pseudomonadota; class Gammaproteobacteria; order Enterobacterales; family Enterobacteriaceae; genus Escherichia; species Escherichia sp. E10V10. The sequence continues at coordinate 386,942 of NZ_RHJO01000001.1, forward strand.
AATTATCCACCTGATTAAGCGGCCGGACGCAGACTGGTGGGCGCAGGTGTAAGTATTCCCGCAAAGCCACAATGCCGGGCTGGCGCAACGGTGCACTCAGCATTTGCCAGGCATCGGGCGACAGTGGGACAACGCTACTTAAGCGGTTGCGAGTAGCTAACAGCAGCTCACCTTCGGCACTGCGACGCGCGGCTTGTGAAACAATTTGCCCACCTGCCAGTGCGCCAGCCTGAAAACTAAACAGCCGACGTGTGGCTGCCGGTGAGTTTTCCTGTTCGCTTCTCGGCCAACTGCGCGAAAGGTGCAAAATACTGCCGGTGTCGGGATCGGTGAACCAGATGCGTAAACCATACTGCTCATTATCCTGCCAGCAACGCATACCTAAAGACACCAGCCGCAGATGATCAAGCTTTGCTTCTCCGGCAATGCCTGCGCCAACCACCGTGCGCCACGGCATGGGAGGAATTTCACCAACACTGTCGCGGCGTGCCATTTTTTGTGCACTGTTCAAGCGACTGGTTAACGCCGCAAGCTGACGCAAGCATTCTCCGGCGTGGTAGTGGCTGGCGCGGGCGTGGAAGGCATCAACGCTTGCCCGTAGCTGTCGTATTGATTCACTCACCCAGCGCCAGTTGCAGGTCTCTGCCGCCTGCAATGCGCGGTTGAATGCTGCCTCGTAATGGATGAGCGGCTGGCTGATACCGCCAAGCCATAATGCCTGGCTTAATTGCTGAACATATTGACGGCACGCGTTGCCCTCGTTGCTGGCAAATGGGTCATCATTCGCGGCAACTTGCTCGCTGCGCATCTGCCAGATCAAATGGGTAAATTCTGTTTGCTGCGCTTTGGCCTGGACAAAGGCCTGTACCGCCAGCACGACATGTTCGCAAAGTGTTCCTTCAATGCAATCACAGCGCGCGAAGCGAATACTGCTGCGGGAATAAAAACGTACGTCACTCATCGGCATTCGGGCAGAGGGAATTTCGCCCGGCGCACAGAACAACTCGATGCTGATGCCTTTAGCGACAAGGGCTTGTGCACGTTTACGGGTGGCATCGGGTAGGGTTGCCAGCTCTCCCAGCCAGATTGCTGGATCCCACTCTTCTTCTTTTTCCGTGGGCTGGGCGGTAGCGCAAAGTCGTTGATAACTTAACACCAGCATCACGCGATGACGGCACATGCCGCTGGCCCCGCAGGTGCACTGAGCCTCTTTCAGTGCCTGACCGTTCGCCAGCTGGGTATGTATACCGTCACTGAAAGTGGCGATTAAGGCGCCGTTCTCATGACTGATTTCTGGAATGTTGCCATTTTCCAGTTCCTTAAGGCTGCGCTTAACAAAACCGGCATTGCTTAACGCTGTCAGTGCCTGTGGTGTCAGTTCTAATAATTCCGGACGTAGTGAATTCATGACTGAAGATTCTCCGCCAGCCATGATGCCAGCTCGCCCGGCGTCATCGCGGCTATTTGTGCGCCGACATTAACCAGCGCCTGGGCCGTATCGTGGTCATAGCATGGCGTTGCTGTGCTATCGAGCGCTGCCAGTCCCAGCACTTTGATACCGCTCTGGACACACTTTTTCACCTGATGCGTCAGCAATGATGATGAACCCCCTTCATAAAAATCGCTCACGAGGATAATGACGCTTTTTGCTGGTTGTTCAATAAGTTGCCGACCATACTCTACGGCACTGGCGATATTGGTCCCGCCGCCCAACTGTACTTTCATTAATAACTCTACCGGATCGGCAACGTCTGCCGTGAGATCAACTACGCTGGTGTCAAACGCCACCAGATGGGTACGAATGCCGGGTAACTGCCATAAACAGGCCGCCATCACCGCAGAGTGGATCACCGAATCGACCATCGATCCGCTTTGATCAACCAGTAAGACCAGTTGCCATTGTTCACTGTGGCGCTGAATACGGCTGTTAAAGCGGGGGGATTCGATATACAACTTGCCATGTAGCGGGTGCCAGTGTTGCAGGTTGGCGCGCAGAGTACTTTTGAAATCGAAATTACGCGCCAGTGGAATAAATGAGCGACGGCGGCGATCGCGGACACCAGAAAAAGCCTGGCGAACTTCCTTTGCCAGTCGCGCCATAATTTCTTCCACTACCTGGCGCACTATCCGGCGGGCGGCAACCAGCACTTCAGGATTCATCAGATGTTTGGTGTGCAAAACGGCGCGTAGCAGGCTTTCAGAAGGCTGCATACGTTCCAGCACGTCGAGATTCGTCACCACATCTTCAATGCCGTAGCGCAGCACGGCATCGCTTTCCAGCCGCTCAATCACCCGTTGCGGAAACAGCGTGTGAATACTGTTGATCCACTCAGGCGTGGTGAGATTTGAGCTACCCAATCCACCGGAACGTTCACCACGCTGGATCCGTTCAGGATCGCGCCCGTACAGCCACTCCAGCGCGTGGTCTAGTTGTCGGGCGTTGTCATCCAGTCCACAAAGCGTCGTTTCTGCCGCTTCGCCAAGAATCAATCGCCAGCGTTGTAGCTCACGGGTGGTCAGAAGATCGTTTAGTTCAGACATGGAAAACTCCCCAGTGTTGCAGCGATGCCAGTGCCTGCTGTTCGAGTTGTTGATGATGTGCAATGGCTTGCGGTGGGCAATGCAACGGCATTTGCAGCGCCGAAACGGGAAGTTGCGCCAGTTGATAATGCTCAAGCACCTGATGCGCCAGCGTCCCACGTTCTCGTGGCGGTAGCCAGGCCATCGCCGCGCGTAAATCGGGCAGGGCGTTGATAAAATCGGCGTCACTTAGTTGATTTAAATGACTGCTGAAACCGGCGATAAATGCAGGCTGACAGGCCAGTTGATGGCGGGCCAGCGCCAGCAAACCGTGCAGCGCCTCGCCGGATTGTGCCGGGGATAACTGCGTCAGCATCGCCAGCGCCGCTTCGGCACTGGCGTTGGGATGTTCCAGACGCATCAGTGCGCCAAGAGCCGCGCCGCGATCCAGTGCCGGGGCATGAACCGCCTGACTGCGGCGCTCCAGTAAGGCCACCGCCGCAGAAAGAGAAACGCCGGGGAGCTGCACACCGCTATGCAGATCGCGCAGGATATGACACAACGCTTGCCAGCTATGCAGGTGAGCGTGAAACTCCTTTTCATCCGGTCTTCCGTTAGATTCACACAGCCACAGCGTGCGATCGATAGCCGCGCATAACGTCGTTTGTAATATCTGCGCGCCTTGCATACCGCTAATTTCATCCAGCCGCCATAAGGCATATAGCACTTCCAGCGCCTGGCCCATTTCGGCAAATTGATTTTCCTGGGCGATTAATAATGTGAGTTGTTCCAGTAATTGTTGACTGAAGGACGCCAGACTCGCTAACGCCGCCTGGCTAAGACATGTGGTGATACTGCCGATTCCGCCCGCTTCCAGCATATCGGCTTCTAATTTATTGCGTGCGGCTTCCTGGAGTGTGGCACCAAAACAGGCGGCCTCAATCAATGCCGCATGTTGGCTAAGCGGGCGAGTTAATTTCCAGCGTTCTTCACCGTTACCTGCAAGTGTCAGTGTACTTCCCTGCTGGCGCACAATCCCTGGGATCTCCAGTATTGCCAGCCGATGTAACACCTGACTTTGCGCTAGTCCATTGGGGTTAAAGCGATTTAAGGTAAGCTCCGCCGGAAGAGTGATTTTGCTACGTTCCAGTTCGCAGGTGACATCTTTTGGCAGAGGCGGTTGTGGCGTAGAAGGGGCAAGTTTACCGAATCCGTCACCCGCTAATGTGTCTATCAACGTTAGCAGAATCGGATCGGTATCGGGATGAATAACGCCGCGATAGCTCCACGGCAACGGCGCATTCAGGGCTTCTTTAATCAGCGATCCTGCTATGGCATCCAGCCAGTCAGTGCGTAACGGTAGTGTATGACCGCGCAACTGTGCCAGTGCCATCGCATGCAGATGAGCGGCAGCCATATCCGCGGTTGAAGCAGGCAAGTGATGCTGGCGCAAACGGGTAAGAACCGTTTTTAGCAGTTGTTCTCCCGCCTGCCGCAAGCCCCACTGCCAGCACCAGTTTTGCCAGACCGGGGCAGGCATACCGGAAAGGTATCCAGCCAGCACATCAAGGCGCTTTTCGCTGTATGGCGTGAGATAGCAACCTGTAACGGCCCCATCCTGTGCGGGCAATTCTGGCTTGTTAATTTCCTGCGGACATTCGCGCCACATTTTTGCCAGTGCAGGAGCGTGCCAGCCGCCGCAGACGACTAACACGTCGCCATTATTTTGCTGCATCGCCCATGCAATCCAGCGGGCCATAAAGGCTTCGCGCTGACGATTGAGTGCATCGCCGGGGGAGTCGCCCCGCAGTTGGGCAAAATAGTGCGCCAGTGCAGAGGGTAATGCAGTTTGCTGGCTTTCATCTTCGAACAAGTGATCCCACAGGGTGTCGCTGTTATCCATGCGGGTGGCACGCAGCAGCAAGGTCTGGCTTTCCTCTTGCGTATCAGGCGAATCGTCCCCTTCTTCACTCTGCGCCCAGCAAGGCAAATCGATGAAGTAAGCTTGTGCCTGAATACGACGTGCGGCTTGTAGCGCCTGCCACTCCGGCGAAAATTCAGCAAATGGCGTCCAGGCACCACGCCCGGGGGCCGCACCGTCCTGATACTGGCAATAACTGTAAATAGCTACCGGAAGCTGGTGGGCTAACAACAGTTCGTCTACCCGGTCATTAAAATCAGCCGGGCCTTCAATTAACACGTATCGTGGCCGCTGGCTTTCGATTAACGATTTCACCAGCCGGGCGCAGGCCGGACTATGATGCCGGATGCCGACAATTAACGGCTCGCTCATGCATCTTTCCTCACGGCAGGCGGTGGCGGGCTTGATAATAAGCCTGCCAGTGAGCTTCTTTATGTGTGGCGACACGCTGTTCGAAGTAACGGCGCAGACGAGCGCGATCTTCTTCGTTATCTTTGACGATGGTTCCGGCAATACAGTCCACCAGATCGGCAGGCTCACCTGCGCGATTCGCTAAAAACCAGGCGCGGACGCCCACAGCGTGGGCCACGTTCACGGCTTCAGCGGTGGACATTATCGCTGTCAGTGTATCCATTGACGTTTTCTTTTCGCCGTTGGCACGCAGATCGCGGAAGGTGCGTACCAGTAACTCCAGTACCGCGTCAGGCACTTTATGCGGAATACCGCTATGGACCAGCAAACGCGCCGAAGCACTGGCGACCAGTTCCAGCTCCTGGGCGAAATCCATAATCGGAAAGACAGTTTCAAAATCGAAGCGACGCTTTAGCGCGGCACTCATCTCATTGACGCCGCGATCGCGGGTATTGGCAGTGGCAATAATATTAAAGCCTTCTCGCGCATAGAGCTGACTGGCTTCACCGGTGAGTTCCGGCACCGTCATAACCCGGTCAGAAAGCATACCTAACAGACAGTCTTGCACTTCCAGCGGTGTACGCGTTATCTCTTCAAAACGGACAATTTTGCCGTCGCGCATTCCCTGGTAAAGCGGGGCTGGGACCAGCGCTTCCGTTGACGGACCATGGTTGATAAGCAGGGCGTAGTTCCAGCCGTACTTGATTTGATCTTCGGTGGTAGATGCGCCGCCCTGAATGGTTAACCCGGCATCGCCGCTAATAGCGGTTGCCAGTAATTCAGACAGGAGAGATTTTGCGGTGCCTGGTTCCCCCACCAACATCAAACCGCGTCCGGTGGCAAGAGTGACTAACATACGTTCGACAGCGGAGGGACTAATCACGACTTTACGGCTAATATTTTGCGCGCTATCGCCAAGGATAAAAGCACGGGCCGCAGGCAAACTTAACTGCCAACCGGGCGGACATGGGGCGTTATCATTTTGTTTTAATTTTGCCAGTTCATCGGCGTATAACACAGCAGCAGGCGGACGCTGCAGATGATTATTCTGCGGTGACATATATTCATCCCTGAAATGTATTAATGAAATAAACGATATTTTACGCGCAATAAATGTTTGGCGCATTAGTTGTTTGGGCGGAAAATATCTGGAAAGCAGATCACAGTAAATAAAAAAACCTGCTGGTGAGGCAGGTTCTTTTATTTACTACAATGACGCTAACTTGCTGATTGTGCAACATTTCGTACCAACGAATAAATTATAACCATATCCACACTCCATTGCAATTCAGTGAGTGAGATTTATAATCCTGCCCGTTGGGAGGTTGTGCCGGATCGGACCAATTTTAAGTCCTGGCTGCCGGACGGGTGGTGCCGCAGGCGGTGCCCTGATCCGGAGAGCAACGTTTCGTACCAACATACGTAAACCAGTATCGACAGGCAGTGTAAGGGTAAGGTGCTGGTGTTGCGCTCCTTAATAAGGAGAGCGGATGGACACGCTGACACAAAAGTTAACCGTGCTCATTGCCGTACTGGAGCTATTAGTGGCTCTGTTACGGTTGATTGATTTGTTGAAGTAACGGGCAAATTGAAACGCATTTAAGGGGGAATACCGTTTCCCCCTTTAATAAACTATTATTCTATTTCTTGGTTGAATATATTCTGTAGTTCGCGATTAAAAATTGCTATTACCGTTTCAGGTGATTCACCTCGTAATTTTCGCTCATCAATACACTCATCTCTTATATAAATCAACGCATCATTTATTAGCGGGTCGGCATCATTAAATGTTGGAAGTAGCCGGAATCGTTCCAGTCGATAGACAGAACCTGTAAATAATTCAGAGCATTTATGGATATCAAGACTGAAGGAAAACGGATCTTCAGGTACAGGGACCTCATAATCGTAAATAGCGACCAGCTCTTTTGGCACGATCATCGCTTTTCCCGGTTGTAAGTCGTGTTGATAACGGGCAGTCGCATCACTGCCCGCTGTGTTTTAATGGAAAATGACGTCAGGTGCGCTTAACGCCTCACTCAAATCAAACACATCAAGTTCGGCAAAAGTGACGGATTTATTGTCACGGTAAACCCGAAGAGAACGGAAGCTCATTAGCGCTTTGCTATCAACATTGTAGTGGTTAAAACCGGGTGAAAACTTAAGGACCAGCCGGTACTCGCCCAGGTCATAGACAAATGCGTCCTCATAGCCTGACTCCCAGCCTTTGTATCGCATTCCCATAAGTTGCCCAACGGTAGCGGATTTACCTTCCCAGCGAGTCAGGCTGTTACTGGTTGACTCGTCAGGTGTGAGCAGTACCGTGCGCCGCGCCAACTGGCGAAAAGGCGGCATAATTTCGTAATCGGCAAAAAGCTGTGCAAATTCACTGCGCATTTCTGCTGTCATTTCTAACGGGTGGGCAATGCCAATCAGAGCGTCCGCAGGCAGGTCAATTGGCTCATCTTGTGCATTGCAGAATTCCCCCTCTGCGGCCACACGAAAGGCGTTGAGTAAACGTCGCGGTTCATTTGCCAGATAAACGCCCCATATCAGTCGCTGGGTAACCAGGCGAGTAAATGGATGATTAACAAAGAGAGAATGAAAATCTGCCAGCGACCAGCGTCGGGTGGTGCGAAGGGCAGTTTCAAGACGCGGGAGCAGGTTTTTGCTCACCTGAGTGGCATCTTTTTTTAGCCCTTTTAATCGGGCCAGTGCCTCGGGCGCTTTCAGTTGATCGTCATCGGCGCGCAACCGGGGAACACTTTTCTGGCGAGCGTTTTGCTGATCGTAGATAACCGGGTTGAGGTTTTCATCGAAGCGAACGGTAAATTGCCGGGGACCAAAATCAAAAATCAACGCCTGCGGATCATCAAGGCCCAAGGTTGGGACTAATTTGTCCGCTAACTCTTCCTGGCTTAGCCCGCGATTTTCTGCGACCACCTGAAGGAATTCCGCCGCGTTATCACGTAAGGGGCGGGATTTCGCCCGTTGCGATATATGATGCAGCTGTATCAGCGCCATATCATTATTCATCAGGGTGAGTATATTCAGACCACTGACAGCACGGGCAGATTTGCCTTCTTGTGGCCAGGCGAGGATCTGTGTCGTCAGATCCCGTGCCGTGCTTTCGTCGCCAAAGAGACTTAACGCCAGAAATGCCCAGTTGTCTTTTGCGGGGGCGCCAGCTTGTTGCCATGCGGTGAAGAGATCCCAGGCAAAAGTGGCCAGCGTTTGCGGTTGGCAGAACGTTTTCAGTTGTTCCAGCCCGCTATAAAAACGTCCACCCTGGGTAAAGCGCAGCATTTCGCCGATAATTTCCAGAGCGTCATCGGTAACAGGCTGATTATTCGTGATAAGGCGCGGCCTGGACCACATTGTCGGATGCCAGAAATCAGGAGCTTTTGGAATGCGTGCTGGGTAAATCTCTATTGGACTCTGTTTAAGTAAATGCTCCAGGGCAGGCCATACATCAGCGCGTTGCCAGCGGTTTGCCACAGTTTGCAGCAATTCGCCATGTCCCTGTTCGTACAGTAAACGCAGGGCAAGTAATGCGGCTTCGCTAATATCGCTGGGTTTGGTAAAGACAAGAGGGATAAGTGCAGAAGCCGTATGTTCCGGCCATTGTAAAATCCACTGGCGAGCCAGATTACGCTGGCCCGCAAAACGGTGCCAGACGCGGGCAACGGGCAGGGCCAGTTCTGTTGCGCCAAAATGAATCAGCAGCGGAAATATCTCTTTTGGATGTCGGGCAAAGGCGGTGTTTAATCCAGGCAAAGCATCGGTACCCAGCACACTTAACAGATATTCCCCCCCGGTGTAATGAAAATCAGCCTCGACAATTTGTTGCCAGCACGATACCGCCATTTCGCGCGGCATCTGCGCGATAAGGTACAGATTCCAAATCCCCCAACGCTGTTCATTACCATAGTAAAATCCGTACTGAAAAGTTCGCCACCCTTCCATCAACGCAATGCTATCTTGTGCCAGTAATGATTTGGTGGCTTCTTCCCGGTACTGTTTAGATTTGGCCTGATGCGCGTGATAAGTACGCAATAGTCCTATTGATGTGTATTCTTGCAGTTGCTGAGCATCAAAGGCATCCAACTGTCCATTAAGAAGACGCTTATTAAATTCCAGGCTATGAACGTCAAAACCTAATTTCCGCAAGAAGATATCCGCTCCTCTCTTAGCAAGACGTTCGTCAAAAGACATGGCGCTAAAATGGTCAATTGCAGTTTGCTGTTCCGGCGTCCAGTGTTTATTCGGCGACCTGTACGTTTGTGGTGCAAGCGTAAGATCAGGCAGCGAAAAGTGAGGTATGGAAGTCTTTTTCTTTCTCCCACGCCATGGTGGTGAAACGAGGATTTCAGGCATTTGGCTGTTAGGGGTGCCATCAATAACTAGTTTGGGCGGTGCCGATAAATAACTCTTCAGCTCTGCCCTGGCTTGAGTACTTAACCACGGCATGACGTCTTCTGCCAGTTGTGGCTGCGATGCCATCAGCGTTTGTAACAGCGTATGCCAGAACTCATCTCGAACTTTTTGCTGTGCAGGCAGCTTTTTGTCTTCGATGATTGGATAACCTGGGCGGGCTGGTGGTTCTTTTAACGCCAGCAGTTCTGCCAGTGCAGCGAGCGTCGCATGGGGGAAGTTTTTACTGTATTTAGCCACACGTTGCAGGCTGGGTTTGTTTTTATCAGCAACTAACAGCAAGGTGCGGATGACTTGCGGATGGTTAATTTGTACCAACAGACTGCCGCAATCTTCTTTATGGGCATATATCGCGAGGCGCGGAACGGCTGCCAGTCCTTGTTCGCGCAAAAGGGCAGCGCAGGCCGCGTAGCCGAAGTGGTTTTCATGCGACATGTAGCTGGCTTCTCGATCGCTAAATATATCCTGGCTCCAGTAGCGTTCGAGTTTTCTCACCGCTTTGGGGTCAGTAGCAACAACTTTTAACCACTCCTTAGAATGAAAATGAGTCCGCGGGCATTCAAGGCTTACCAACTCATTGGCGATTTCTGGTTTTTCGGGGAGGATCAGCGCAATAAAAGGGCGGCGAACTTTGGTTATTCCTGGCAGTGCGGCAATGAGTTTGTCGGCGCAACGCTGCCAGCAGCTTTCCTCTGCCAGAGAGAGGTGTTTACGCAGTCGGAGATCGAATTCGTTATAGGTTTCTGAGCGATAACCATAGCCATAGTCCTCGTTCTGATACTGCAATGTGACTACCAGAGGATCACTCTCATAACACCGTGCAATAAACTGGCGTGCAATCACCACCTCAGTCGCATATTCCAGCCCCTCTTGTTGGACGATTTCGTCGAGCAACTGTTGGCTGTCATTTTGCGCGATACAGGCTAGCGCCGCCATTGTGCGGGCCGGGACTGAGGGTTTGTGTTCGCCGATCAAGTTGATGGCCTGCGTAATGGCGGACTGCCACTCCAGTGAAAAATTTTCATAACGCCAGACAATGTTTTTTTTCTTCTCAGCTTTTTGTAGCAATTCATCACCCAGTGTCTGAATGATGCTTTCAGTGATAACAGGCACTGGTTCGCCCGGCCAATTGCGATGGCTGAGTGGTGTTTTGCCTTTTTTATATTTCAGTTCCACTTGGGCGTTATCCGCCAGCCACGGTAATTCCTTGTCCATGCTCTTTCCTTATTCAAACAGAGCTTCAATATCGTTAATCAACTCGCTGGCGGTGATGGCATCGAGCACGAAGAACTGTGCTTCCTGTGTTGAATTACTTCCCCAGCCATAGCTTTCTGCTTTGCCTTCCCATAGCCACAGCTTGCTTAAGAGTTGCTCGGCGCTAAGTTCGGCTGGCGACATACCAACTGCAAAGCCTTCATCGATTTCCATGATTAACGACCAGCGGCCCAGAGGTTTGATCATCCAGCCGATCCAGCCACCATCCTGCGGTTCACCACGCACCCAACCTTTATTCGCCAGTCCCATGACCCGACCGCTCGGGCATTTTCTGCCTGCCCAGCGGGTCAATTCGCTGGCATTGCGCTCGGTTTCTGTCAGGGCGTAACTGTTACGGTCGAGCTGGCGGAACGGCGGTAACAGTTCATAGTCGGCAAAAAGCTGCCCAAAGGCGGCGGCATCCGTCGGTGATATCTCCAGAACGTGAGGAATACCAATAGAGATATCGCCTTCCGGTAAGGTGAAGAGGTCATCGTCAGCGGTGCTGTAGCTGTTATCTTCCGCCACGCGGAAGCACGCCAGTAGCTGGTTTTCGGTGCTATAAACGCCCCAAATCAGACGGCGGGTTAAGTGGCGGACCAGCGGATGCTCAACCAGGAAGAGCTGAAAGTTTTCAGCCGACCAGCGGCGACGAAGGCACATGGCGGATTCCAGCCTTGCTACCTGCTGGGCAGCAACGGTACGCGCATCTTTTTTCAGCAATTTGTAGCGGTTAACAGCATCGTTCGCCTGTGATTCATCATCGCTTTTGTTTGGTTTGGGCAGGTCTTTCAGACGACTGCCGGAAGCGTCACGCACAAACGGTTTTAAGGTTTCATCAAAGCTGACGGTGAACTGGCGTGGGCCGAAATCCAGCAGCAACGAACCGTTATCATCCAGACCGAGATCCGGTGCTAACCGATCTTCAAGCTCCGCCACCGTGAGTTCGCGGCTCTCGGCAATGTTGACAATTTTTTCTTTTGCCCGCTCCTGTAATGCTTTGAATTTCAGTTTCTGGGCGATGCCGTTAAGCTGCATCAGGGCGATATCGCTGCCGATAGCAGCGAGAATATCCAACCCAACGGTGGCGCGTTTATGCTGGGATTCACCAGGCCAGGCGCGGATTAATGGCGTCAGTTTGCGGGCGGTGTCATCGTTGCCGAGAACACCTAACGCACTGAACGCCCAGCTCTCTTTCGACGGAGCTCCCGCAGTCAGCCAGGCGGTAAACAGATCCCAGGCAAATTCAGCCAGAGAGTCGGCGGTACAGGCATCTTTCACCTGCAATAATCCCGGATACAGAGCCTCTTCCTGAGGGAAGCGGAGCATTTCGCCGAGGTGGAGGAGGGCGCTATCTGGCAGTACCTTGCTGCTATTTTTGAGTTTCGGGCGAGTCCATAATGGAGGTTGATAAAACAACGGTAAAGGGGGGATTTTCGCCGGGTATTTACCCACAGGACTGTTGTCGTTATTTTTATTTTGAGTTTCCCTGGGCTGCGAGACTAGTACCATTGGTAGAATTTCTGAGTTTGCAAAATCTTCATTGCGACTATTCAGCAATTGCTGACATTGTTGCAATAAATTTGCCGCTTGCGACGATAATCCGATGACTAATTTTTCGACCAATAAAGGATTTGCATTAAGTAATGAAACCAGCAACGTATGTTTGCGTTTATCATCTTTTTTTACCAATGCTTCGGCTAATGCCGCTATCGTGGCAGAAGGAAAATTTTCGGCACTTTTTATTAGTCGTTCATAACAGCGTTTATTAGTATCGGCGGCTTCGATGAGTGCCGTAATGGCCAACGGATGATTAATACATTTCAGTACGTCACCGCAATTATCTTCTTCAGCATAGAGAGCCAGGCGAGCCAGTGCCGCTATACCTTGCTCCCGTAATACCGTAGCTGACCAACTGGCACCATAGGTGTTAAATACATCAATGTATTGATAGTTCTCCAGTATTTCGAGCGTGAATGGATCTGTCGCTACCAGTTTCAACATTTCAAGTTGTGGAACATCTGCGACCTGGTGTAAACGATGTACGATCTCATGGGCCACTTCGGGTATTTCTGGCATTAAAATGGCAATTAACGGTTGGCGATAGAGTGATATATCTGGTAACGCAACGAGTAATTTTGCAATGCAATTTTGCCATACTTCTTCTTCTGCTAGTGATAAATGTTTACGCAGACGTAAACTAAATTTGTCGTTATTCCTTCTATAACTGTCCTTGCTGCTATCTGCATAATTAATAAAGAAAGTCAAATGTTCATCTTTATAGTCAAAATCGAAATCAATTTGCCACCAGAAGATGACAGTTTCAGTTGCGTATTCGATACCGAAGGTGCTTACAATTTCATCCAGCAACTCGGATGAGGTTTCATCATTCCAGCCCTGACAAAAACATATTTCCAGAAAAGTAAGTACCGCCATAGTACGCGCGGGTATCTCAGTCTTTTGGGCCTTAATTAAGCTGATTGCCTGGCTAATCGCATCAGCCCATTCATCAGAGCATGAGCTGTAATCGAAAGTCAGATTTTTATAATAATGATAAGTACGATTTGCCAATCGGGAAATTAAATTTTGTTTCTCGGGTTTGGTTGGTTTTTTTACTGGCTCTCCCGGCCAAAGGCGGTGGCTGAGGGCATGGCGGGCAATATTCGGGGGAAGAATAATGGGATCGTTGTCTGCCAGCCAGGGTAAACCATTAGTTGCTGCCTGGTGATTTATTGAGGCTTTTTCCTCTGTGACCAGGACTTTCTTTGCTGAGGCATCATGTGAGTGAGCGTTAGCGTCTACTTGCTCCACATACCCCTTCTTCACCTTCTCCGCAATCAGCTTCAGTTCCGCTTTTTCCGCCGCTGCAGCATCTGCAAAGCTTTTTATCTGGCTTTGCCCGTTGGTGCCGACCTTACCCCAGTTAATATGCAACTCGTTTCCCTGCTGCTCTACCGCCCAGAATTTATGTGATTTTTCGTCCTGATAAATATAGGTTTTCATTGCAAAGTCCTTTTAATCAAACAGTGATTCAATATCGTTAATCAGCTCGCTGGCGGTGATGTCGTCGAGCGCGGAGAAAGTGAGTGAGGATTGTTTACCGTAGCGATCATCAGGCGAGGTGATTTTTACGCTTTCAACCGGTAGCTGGTCGCCATACCCCGTTTCACCATAAATTAATGAAAAAGGTTCCGTTTCAAGTTCGAGATCGCCATAAGGAGTAGATTTGCGCATCGCGTAAACGCTGCCGCTTTCTTCCAGACGTTGCCAACCTCGGCGTTCCAGCCCGACAATGCGACCAGCCTGGCAGAGTCGTCCTTGCCAGCGTGTCAGTACGTGAGTATTACGTTCATTGTCCGCAAGGTGGTAACTATCACGATCGAGCTGTTGGAAAGGGGGAAGCAGTTCGTAATCAACGTAAATTTGCCTGAATGCAGCGGCGGATTCAGGGGGGATTTCCAGCACATGCGGAATACCGATGTTTCCTGCTGGCAGCGTGAATAGCTCATCCTGCGCATCGCTGTAAGTGCTGTCTTCTGCGACCCGGAAGCAGGCAATCAGCGTGTTTTCCTCAGTATATACCCCCCATAACAGCCGTCGGGTTAAGTGACGTACCAGCGGATGCTCCACCAGAAACAGGCGGAACTGCTCTGCCGTCCAGCGTCTGCGTTGGCACATAGCCTGCTCCAGACGATCAATCTGCTGGCTGGCTATGGCTCGCGCATCTTTCTTCAATTGTTTAAAGAGGTTAACGGCGTCAGTTGCCAGTGTTTTATCATCGCTCTGGTTTGGTTTAGGTAAATCTTTCAGGACGTTGCCGTTTGCGTCGCGAACCACGGGTTTCAAGGTTTCGTCAAAACCAACGGTAAATTGACGTGGGCCGAAATCCAGTGTCAGCGAGCCACTGCTATCAAGTCCTAAATCCGGTGCCAGGCGGTCTTCCAGTTCAGCCATAGTCAGCCCACGGTTTTCAGCGACCATGTTGATTTTGTCACTCGCATGTTCCTGCAATGCGGCGAATTTAATTTTTCGCGCGATGCCATTAAGTAACATTAGTGCAATATCGCTGCCAATATCAGCTAATACATCCAGCCCGGAAACCGCGCGTTTATGCTGGGATTCACCCGGCCATGCGCGGATAAGTGGGGTTAATTTACGCGCGGTGTCGTCATTGCCTAAAATCCCCAGCGAAGTAAATGCCCAGTTTTCTTTTGCGGGTGCGCCAGCTTCTGTCCAGGCGGTATACAGATCCCAGCCAAATTCAGCCAGTGATTCGCGGGTGAAGGTTTCTTTGATGATCGCAAGCCCTGCGTAGGGGGTAATGTCGCGTGGAAAGCTCAACATAGTGCCCAGGTGGCGCATAGCGTCATCTGGCAGAGGCTGGTTGTTACTTTTAAGCCGTGGTCTACGCCATAAGGTGAACTGATAAAAGCCGGGCAGTGGGGCGATTTTAGCGGGATATTCTTCCAGCGGCTCGCTATCAAATAATGTTGCCAGCGCAGCTAAAACATCAGGTTGGTTATACCCCCGGGCGATTTCTTCAATCGTTTCTCGCTGGTTTAAATTCACCAGCAGACGAAGCGCCTGGCGGGCACAATCACGATCTTTTCCTTTTTTGCCCAAGGCCACAGGAAGTAGCCCGGCGGCAGCATGGCGCGGGTAGTCAGTTAGCCAGTTTCGCGCATCTTCATAAGACATTTTTTTCTGTAGCTGTTGCGCCATCGGTAAGGCCAGTTCACTGACACCGAGGAAGAAGGTGAAGAAGCACAGGCGTCGTGGATTACGTTGCAGACAGGTCATAAATGCAGGTATGGCGGCGCGACCAAAAATTGCCAGAATATTTTCCTCACCAGAGTAGTTATCTTCTTTGACTATCTGGTTAAGAAAAGAAATGGCCTGTTGACCAGGTAGATAACAGAGGGCAATGAGATTCCATCTTTTGTAAGCACTGTTATGGTATTGCGCAAATTCAGCATTGAGTGCTGGAAAATCGAAGCGTAGCAGGGCATCAACGGCACTTTGTGGCGCCGGAATTTTTTCGTATGTTTTTTCTCCGCTCTCCCGCCATTTGTCAAAACCAAGATGCCACAGAATTTGCTGTTCTGGCGTAAGGGGGACTAAGTGAGTCTCCCAGCTTGCTTTTTCCATCGGCGGCAGGTCAGTAAACAATGTTTGTTTTGTTGCCTGCTGTTGGGCTATTTGCTGGAAGCGGGTGACAAGGTATGTACGGGTTAGTTTTTTGGCAATCTCTGGAGTGATATCCGAAACAGAAGGAACTGGAAGCACAGGAAGATCAAACACCGGCGTATTTTTCTTTTTCTCTTTGGTCATCCAGGGCGGCGAAACAAATAACTCCGGCAACATATCCGCAGTGGCATATTCACATTCTTCAGCTACTGACTGAGGACGACATTCAGATAAGATGTCTGCCGCTTTAGCATTAACCCAGGGAATGACGTCGCATACTAACTCTGGTGTGACGGTAACCAGTTTGACAAGCGCTTTACGCCAGTCTTTATCTTCATGTATTGCCAGCAAAGTAGCATAAGCCGCAATAGCCGCAGCGGGATGTTTCTGACAGGCTTTGCTTAAGTATTCCAGGTGCTTTTTCTTGCCAATTACACCGAGGACCAGAATTTGAATCGCATCCGGGTGATTCGTTTTCCATAGCCATTTGACAAGATCTTCAGTCTCGCTGATGCGCTCGAAGAGATAAGTGGGATTGTCAGAATGCTCTTCCGTAAACTCAGTAAGTATACGGCCTGCACCGCGAATTCCATTATTTGCCAGCAACATTGCCAGATAAGCGCGAAAATCACGATATAACGGTGGGAAATCGTATTTTTCTGCTGTAGTCAGAGCGGCGTCATCGGTTACCACCAGTCTTAACCAGGTCATCGCCGGAACGTTTTGGTCTGCATAGCGTAGAGCCATAGCATTGGCGATATCCGGGCGTTCAGGGAGCAGTAACGCCGCAAAAGGTTGCCGTGCGGGGGAGAGCGAGGGAATAGCCGCAAGTACTTTATCTACACAGCGTTGCCACTCATCTTCTGAAGCGAGTGAAAGATGATGACATAGACGTTGATGCCAGTTCGGTAGTGTTTCTGCTTCGTGAGCTGGAGGAATAATGGTCGTGACGACGCCTTTTACTGATTTATATTTTAGTTGAAGAGCGAGAAGGGCAATTTCAACGGCACTTTCCAGACCACAGCGAATGACTAAGTCATCGACCAGTTCATCTGCAGAGTAAGAGTTCCTAAAGTGCCAGAGTAATGCTGCGTCAGACTGCGCACTCCCTGTCTGTAGATTATCCCGGATTCGCAACTGTAATTCGGCAAACGCCTGCTTCCAGTTTTCCGGATAAGAACTGTAGTATTGTTTTAAATCATATGCATTGGTGTTATCTGCAATACGCTTCCATATCTCTCCTTTATTGCGCGGATAATTAATTTCTCTTGGCCTGCGGCGATGAGGAAAAGCAAATCGATTAATATCGTCAGTGACCGGAATGACTGCATTATCAGCCAGCCATGGGCGTTTATTTTGACTCACAGGGGGAGTTTTAACTTCAGGAGTGGCTTTGGTGACTGGAGGGATATATACGTTTGCCGAATCGCCTTCCACATAGCCTTTTTTCGTTTTCTCTGCGATCAGCTTCTGTTCCGCTTTTGCCGCCGCAGCAGCATCAGCAAAACTTTTTACCTGGCTTTGCCCGTTGGTGCCGACTTTGCCCCAACTGATATGCAACTCGTTGCCTTGCTGCTCCACCGCCCAAAATTTATGTGATTTTTCGTCCTGATAGATAAAGTGTCTCATTCTGCATCCCTGTAATTTTATCCAGTTGAATGCAGATGCTACCAGTATTTATGCGGGTTAGAGAGAGACAAAATCGCAAGAAAACAACTTTAGGAATTTATAAAGAAAAGGCGCTGTCGATGCAGCGCCTTGAAGGGGGATTATTTCACCTGATGGCCTGGTTTAGCACCAGCATCCGGGCTTAGCAGGAAGATATCTTTCCCGCCAGGACCGGCAGCCATCACCATGCCTTCAGAGATACCAAAGCGCATTTTACGTGGTGCCAGGTTGGCCACCATAATGGTGTGACGACCAATCAGTGCCTGCGGATCCGGGTAAGCAGAACGAATGCCGGAGAAGACATTACGTTTTTCGCCGCCGAGATCCAGCGTCAGGCGCAGCAGTTTGTCAGAACCTTCAACAAACTCTGCGTTTTCAATCAGCGCCACGCGCAGGTCAACTTTGGCGAAGTCGTCAAAGGTGATGGTTTCCTGAATCGGATCATCTGCCAGCGGGCCAGTAACTGGTGCAGCAGTGGCTTTTACTTCCTCTTTGGATGCTTCCACCAGTGCTTCAACCTGTTTCATGTCGATGCGGTTATACAGCGCCTTGAACGGATTCACTTTATGGCCAAGCAGCGGTAGCTGGATACCATCCCAGGTCAGTTCCGTATTCAGGAATGCTTCTGCACGCTCGGTCAGTTTCGGCAGTACCGGCTTCAGGTAAGTCATCAGCACGCGGAACAGGTTGATGCCCATTGAGCAAATCGCCTGCAGGTCAGCATCGCGACCTTCCTGTTTTGCGACTACCCACGGAGCCTGTTCATCGACATAGCGGTTAGCCAGGTCAGCCAGCGCCATGATTTCGCGCACAGCTTTACCAAATTCGCGGCTTTCCCACGCTTCGCCAATCACTTCAGCGGCATCGGTAAAGGTTTTGTACAGCTCAGGGTCAGCCAGCTCGCTTGCCAGCACACCGTCAAAACGCTTGTTGATAAAGCCCGCGTTACGGGATGCCAGGTTCACCACTTTATTAACGATATCGGCATTCACACGCTGAACGAAATCTTCCAGGTTCAGGTCAATATCATCGATGCGTGAAGAGAGCTTCGCGGTGTAGTAGTAGCGCAGGCTGTCAGCGTCAAAGTGATTCAGCCAGGTGCTGGCTTTAATAAAGGTGCCGCGAGACTTGGACATCTTCGCGCCGTTCACCGTCACATAGCCGTGAACAAACAGGTTGGTCGGCTTGCGGAAGTTGCTACCTTCCAGCATGGCAGGCCAGAACAGGCTGTGGAAGTAAACAATATCTTTGCCGATGAAGTGGTACAGCTCAGCGGTGGAATCTTTCTTCCAGTATTCATCGAAGCTTACGCTGTTGCCGCGCTTGTCGCACAGATTCTTGAATGAACCCATATAGCCAATCGGCGCGTCCAGCCAGACGTAGAAATATTTGCCCGGCGCGTTCGGAATTTCAAAACCGAAGTACGGCGCGTCGCGGGAGATATCCCACTGTTGCAGGCCGGATTCAAACCACTCCTGCATTTTATTTGCCACTTGCTCCTGCAACGCACCGCTGCGGGTCCATGCCTGCAACATTTCGCTGAAAGAAGGCAGATCAAAGAAGAAGTGTTCAGAATCACGCATTACCGGCGTAGCGCCAGAAACCACCGATTTCGGTTCGATCAATTCAGTCGGGCTATATGTTGCGCCGCAGACTTCACAGTTATCGCCGTATTGATCAGGTGCTTTACATTTCGGGCAGGTGCCTTTCACAAAACGGTCCGGCAGGAACATGCCTTTTTCCGGATCGTACAACTGAGAGATGGTGCGGTTTTTAACAAAACCGTTCTCTTTCAGGCGGCTGTATATAAGCTCTGACAGCTGACGGTTCTCTTCGCTGTGCGTAGAGTGGTAATTGTCGTAGCTAATGTTAAAGCCTGCGAAATCAGTCTGATGCTCCTGACTCATTTCGCCAATCATCTGCTCCGGTGTGATACCAAGCTGCTGGGCTTTCAGCATGATTGGCGTACCGTGGGCATCGTCGGCGCAGATGAAGTTGACCTCGTGGCCGCGCATTCGCTGGTAACGGACCCAGACATCAGCCTGGATGTGCTCCAGCATATGGCCGAGGTGGATTGAGCCGTTGGCGTACGGCAGTGCGCACGTTACCAGAATTTTCTTCGCGACTTGAGTCATAGTAGGCATTACTTCTTTGTAGTGAAAAGGGCTTAGATAGTACCAAATGGGGCATGGTTACGTAAGTCCTGTGCAAGCATCTTATGATGCATTATTAGGTAAGTACTTAGCTGTTAACTTCAGGTAAACTAATAGCGATAAGTTATCTTTATAAATAAGGAGTCGGGATGAACGAACAATCCCAGGCCAAATCACCAGAAGCCCTGCGCGCAATGGTCGCCGGGACACTGGCCAATTTTCAGCACCCAACCCTCAAGCATAACCTCACTACGCTAAAAGCGTTGCACCATGTTGCCTGGATGGACGACACGTTGCATGTGGAACTGGTTATGCCGTTTGTCTGGCATAGTGCGTTTGAAGAGTTAAAAGAGCAATGTAGCGCCGAATTGCTGCGTATCACCGGGGCGAAAGCTATCGACTGGAAACTGTCGCATAACATTGCCACTCTGAAACGAGTGAAGAATCAGCCGGGTATTAACGGCGTGAAGAACATCATTGCGGTCAGTTCCGGTAAAGGCGGCGTGGGTAAATCCTCCACGGCGGTAAACCTGGCGCTGGCGCTGGCGGCGGAAGGGGCGAAAGTGGGCATTCTGGATGCCGATATCTACGGCCCGTCAATCCCCACCATGCTGGGGGCAGAAAATCAGCGTCCAACTTCGCCGGACGGTACCCATATGGCACCGATTATGTCTCATGGCCTGGCAACCAATTCAATTGGTTATCTGGTCACTGACGACAATGCGATGGTGTGGCGTGGCCCGATGGCGAGCAAGGCGTTAATGCAGATGTTGCAGGAAACCTTGTGGCCGGATCTCGACTATCTGGTGCTTGATATGCCGCCAGGAACTGGTGACATTCAGCTGACGCTGGCGCAGAACATTCCGGTGACCGGTGCTGTCGTGGTCACCACCCCGCAGGACATCGCGCTGATTGATGCCAAAAAAGGCATCGTGATGTTTGAAAAGGTCGAAGTTCCTGTGCTCGGTATTGTCGAGAACATGAGTGTGCATATTTGCAGTAACTGTGGTCACCATGAGCCGATTTTCGGCACTGGCGGCGCAGAGAAACTGGCAGAGAAATACCACACGCAACTGCTGGGGCAGATGCCTTTACACATCTCCTTACGCGAAGATCTTGATAAAGGCACGCCAACGGTTATCAGCCGTCCGGAGAGCGAATTTACCGCTATCTACCGCCAACTGGCAGACCGTGTTGCAGCCCAACTCTACTGGCAGGGTGAAGTAATCCCTGGCGAGATTGCCTTTCGCGCCGTATAACGCGTATTAACCTTTCTGGTTATTCTTCATTCACCGCATCAATGTTAAATTGATGCGGTGAATTTTTTTGCAGCCTTAATAACCCCTTTTTTAATGCTGCGAATATTCAGTGGATCTTAGTCCGAAACTGTACAAAGGCGATTGATTGTGCAAACACTGTCTCTTTATCATCCCTCGTGGCTGTGTAGCGGATGTACAGCTATAGTTTGTTATGCACTCAATCTACCCGGCATAACCTTTACTACAGGGATAACGTTCAATGAATAAGTATTGGTTGTCAGGAGTTTTTTTTCTTGCTTATGGACTAGCATCACCCGCGTTCTCTTCTGATACTGCAACATTAACCATCAATGGCAGGATTAGTTCCCCTACATGCAGTATGGATGTTGTTAATAATCATCTTCAGCAACGTTGTGGGCGGTTGTTACAACGAGTTGAAACCAACTATCGCGCTTCTTCTACTGCAAAAGGCGTTACGACAGAAGTGGTTGCTGTGGGTAATAATGACAAACGTAAAATCGTGTTAAATCGTTACGATTAATTTGGCAACACCGTTTTAAGCATATTTAGAAAGCCAAAATCATTCTCGTGAATGATTTTGGCTTTTTTATTTATTTAATAAATGTTATTTACGGTAATTTGCGGTAATCAATCAGTTTCAAATATGTTTGTTATATGGAATTATTTGTTGTGATTATATTGTATTAGTTAATTTGTTTTAAATCAATAAAACAATATGTTTACATTGAAGCAACCTTTTTGGTGTGAGAAATTTGTTTCCAAGAGATACAGACTCTTAACAAAACAAAATAAACCTATTAAGGAACACATTATGAAACGTTCAATTATTGCTGCCGCTGTCTTGTCCTCTGTATTTATGAGTGCTGGTGTATTTGCTGAAGACGTCGACACCGGAACTTTAACCATTAAAGGAAATATTGCTGAATCTCCATGTACATTTGTTGCTGGTGGTGATTCAGTCAGTATTAATATGCCGACTGTACCAACCACTGTATTTGATGGTAAAGCGAAATATTCAACTTATGATGATGCGGTTGGTGTAACCAGCAGTATGCTGAAAATTACTTGTCCGAAGACTATTGATGGCGTAAAACTTTCATTGATCACCAACGAGAAAATTCTTGGTAATGATAAGGCAATATCCAGTAGTAATGACACAGTTGGATACTATCTCTATTTAGGGGATAGCAGTGACGTACTGGATATTTCCGCACCGTTTAATATTGAAAGTTATAAAACTGCTGACGGACAATATGCCATACCGTTTAAGGCAAAATATCTGAAGTTGACTGACAGTGGTGTTGCATCTGGTACTGTTAACTCTTCATTGGTTATGCGTGTTGCCCAGGATTAAACATTTAAAATAATCACCTTATTTTTTCAGCAACTTAAAATGGCCGCCATATTCATGGCGGTCAGCATAAATATAAGAGGCATTAAGATGAAAGGATTATTATCTTTACTCATCTCTTCTATGATATTTCCTGTGTATGCCGGAATGGTTATTTTCGGGACACGTATCATTTACCCGGCAGAGCAGAAAGAAGTCATGGTACAACTGATGAATCAGGGAAACCGCTCTTCGCTGGTGCAGGTATGGATTGATGATGGTGACACGTCTCTGCCGCCAGAAAAGATTCAGGTTCCTTTCATGTTAACGCCACCAGTAGTGAAAGTAGCGGCCAATTCTGGGCAACAAATAAAAATTAAAATCATGCCTAATAAATTACCTGTTAATAAGGAGAGTATTTTCTATCTAAACGTTCTGGATATTCCACCGAATAGCCCAGAAGATGAAGGAAAGAATGCGTTAAAATTTGCCATGCAAAACAGAATCAAGTTGTTTTACCGACCTGTAGGTGTTGCCCCAGTAAATAAAACGACCTTTAAAAAATTGCGGGTGAGTCGTAGCGGTAATAACGTAGTCATAAAAAATGACTCGCCAAATTGGGTAACGATTTCTGACGTTAAGGCTAATAACGTCAAAGTGAATTATGAAACTATCATGATTGCACCACTAGAAAGTCAGAATGTCAGTGTGAAAAATAATAATACGGATGGCTGGCAACTGACCATTATCGATGATCACGGCAACTATATTAGTGACAAAATTTAATCGCAGGAGCTTCCTATGTTGAGAATGACCCCGCTTGCATCAGCAATAGTCGCGTTATTGCTCGGCATTGAAGCACATGCAACAGAAGAAACCTTTGACACCCATTTTATGATGGGAGGAATGAAAGGTGAGCAAGTAACAAATTTGCGTCTTGATGATAATCAGCCTTTACCCGGCCAGTACGACATTGATATTTATGTCAATAAGCAATGGCGTGGAAAATATGAGATTATCGTAAAAGATAACCCAGATGAAACTTGCCTGACGCGTGAAATTGTAAAGCGGTTAGGTATAAATAGCGATAATTTGGCACGCGACAAACAATGCTTAACATTTGAGCAACTTGTACAGGGTGGAAGCTACGCCTGGGATATTGGAATTTTTCGTTTGGATCTTGCTGTCCCACAGGCCTGGGTCGAAGAACTGGAAAATGGTTACGTTCCGCCAGAAAACTGGGAACGGGGAATTAATGCGTTTTATACGTCTTATTATGTAAGTCAGTATTACAGTGACTATAAAGCCTCGGGTAATAGTAAGAGTACCTATGTGCGTTTTAACAGTGGGCTAAATTTGCTGGGATGGCAGCTGCATTCTGACGCCAGTTTTAGCAAAACGGATAATAATCCAGGGGAGTGGAAAAGCAACACACTGTATCTGGAGCGTGGATTTTCTCAAATTCTCGGTACGCTGCGTATTGGTGATATGTACACGTCAGCCGATATATTTGATTCCGTTCGCTTCAGCGGGGTTCGGTTATTTCGTGATATGCAGATGTTGCCAAACTCGAAGCAAAATTTTACCCCACGGGTACAGGGGATTGCTCAGAGTAACGCGTTGGTAACTATTGAACAGAACGGTTTTGTCGTTTATCAGAAAGAGGTTCCACCAGGCCCGTTTTCGATTAGTGATTTGCAGTTAGCGGGCGGAGGTGCGGATCTTGATGTGAGTGTTAAGGAAGCCGATGGATCAGTTACTACATATCTGGTGCCTTATGCGGCAGTACCTAATATGTTGCAACCTGGCGTATCAAAATATGATTTTGCAGCGGGCCGTAGTCATATTGAAGGTGCGAGCAAGCAAAGTGATTTTGTCCAGGCAGGTTATCAGTATGGTTTTAATAATTTATTGACGCTGTATGGCGGCACGATGGTTGCTAATAATTACTATGCGTTTACCCTCGGAACAGGTTGGAACACGCGCATTGGCGCAATTTCAGTCGATGCAACTAAATCGCACAGTAAACAAGACAATGGTGATGTGTTTGACGGGCAAAGTTATCAAATTGCTTATAACAAATTTTTGAGCCAAACATCGACACGTTTTGGTCTGGCGGCCTGGCGTTATTCGTCGCGTGATTACCGCACGTTTAACGATTATGTGTGGGCAAATAATAAAGATAATTATCGTCGTGATAAAAACGATGTCTATGACATTGCCGATTATTACCAGAATGATTTTGGTCGCAAAAATAGCTTTTCCGCCAATATGAGTCAGTCATTGCCAGAAGGCTGGGGATCTGTGTCATTAAGTACTTTATGGCGTGATTACTGGGGGCGCAGTGGCAGTAGTAAAGATTATCAACTGAGTTATTCCAATAACTGGCGGCGGATAAGCTATACCCTCGCGGCAAGCCAGGCGTATGACGAGAATCATCATGAAGAGAAACGTTTTAATATTTTTATATCAATTCCCTTTGATTGGGGTGATGACGTTACGACGCCTCGTCGGCAAATATATATGTCTAACTCAACGACGTTTGATGATCAGGGTTTTGCCTCAAATAATACGGGATTATCAGGAACAGTAGGGAGTCGGGATCAGTTCAATTATGGTGTCAACCTGAGTCATCAACATCAGGGAAATGAAACGACAGCTGGAGCGAATTTAACCTGGAACGCGCCGGTGGCAACAGTGAATGGCAGTTATAGTCAGTCGAGTACTTATCGACAGGCTGGAGCCAGTGTTTCAGGGGGCATTGTCGCCTGGTCGGGTGGCGTTAATCTGGCGAACCGTCTTTCCGAAACGTTTGCTGTGATGAATGCGCCAGGAATTAAAGATGCTTATGTCAATGGGCAAAAATATCGCACAACAAACGATAATGGAGTGGTGGTATACGACGGAATGACACCTTATCGGGAAAATCACCTGATGCTGGATGTATCGCAAAGCGATAGCGAAGCAGAATTGCGCGGTAACCGGAAAATTGCCGCACCTTATCGCGGCGCGGTTGTACTGGTTAATTTTGATACCGATCAGCGCAAGCCCTGGTTTATAAAAGCGTCAAGAGCGGATGGGCAACCATTAACGTTTGGTTATGAAGTCAATGATATCCATGGTCATAATATTGGCGTTGTCGGCCAGGGAAGCCAGTTATTTATTCGCACCAATGAAGTACCGCTAGCGGTTAATGTGGCAATTGATAAGCAACAAGGGCTTTCATGCACAATCACCTTCGATAAAGAGATTGATGAAAGTAAAAATTATATCTGTCGGTGAGAGGTGGAATATGATTTTCAGAAATGGAATGTTACTAATTTTTATTTTATGGGCTAGTTTTACCTGGGCTGGATGTCGTACCACTGCATCATTAAATATTACTGATAGTATTAATGTGGGGGAGATTTTAGCGAATGAGGTTTCCTTTAGTAAAAGTGTTGTGTTTACTGGGATATCTTGTGATACGAGCACGGATAAAATAGTCTATAAAAATATCCAAAGTGATTGGGTTGAAGTCGGGCCTTTTGGTAATGGCGAAAAGTTAAAGGTTAAAATAGAGTCTTTAGGTAAAACCAGTGACACGATTGGGAAATCCAGCAATGCGCAGGCAGTATTACCCTATGTGGTTAAAATATCTAAAGGCACACCTGATTTTACTGGAGAAAGAAAACCAACCTGGTTTCTTTCAGATACTGTGATTGCAAATATTGGCGGTGAGTCATCTTCATCCATTGACTTTTGGTTGAGCATTTGTAAGACATTGAAGATTAACTGGTGTGTAAGTTATCTCACCAGTAAACTGGCGGGGGATACATTTACGCTTGGATTAAGTATTTCCTATTATCCTAAAAATACGACCTGTAAGCCTGAAAACACAATAATAAAAGTAGATGATATTGCCTTGTCCCAACTCAGAAGTCAGGGAAAGATTACGGCGAATAGTAAGGAAGGAATAATTACGTTGAAATGTGATAATCTTTTCGGCGACACAAAACAAGCATCGCGGAATATGGTCGTATATCTTTCCAGTAGTGACTTAGTTACAGGAAGCAATACAATTTTGCGCGGCAACATAGATAATGGTGTAGGATTTGTGTTGGATCTAAAAGAACCACCCAAAGGGACTGAAGCAGCCATCAAAATTTCTGCTAGCGGCGATCAGGGCGCGGCGACATCATTATGGAAAACAGATAAACCCGGGGCTTCTTTAAATAGTAATATTATTAATATACCTGTCCTGGCCAGTTACTATGTTTATGATAAAAATAAAGTAAAATCTGGCGCACTACAGGCAACCGCATTAATCAACGTGAAATACGACTAATAACAAGTAAGACGAGCAAGTGGCTAATAATAAAAAATAATAAGGTGTCTGCATTTCCCCCTCTCTCCGAGGGGGCTTTTTTTAGCGATGGTAAAAAATCTCACCGTCGTAGGCTTTAATGATTTTTCCGTCGGTATCATTGATCAGCACATATGCACCGCCCATATAGGTCCAGTGGGTTCCGGCGTCAGGTGCGGGCAGGTTACGCAACTGCCACTGCTTAATGTTGTATTCATCGGTACGGTACATTTCTGGTACGGTGTCACCTGGTTTGAAATGCTTGAAGTCAGCAATGAAACTGCTTAACTCATACTTCGAAATTCCCGAGGCATTGGTCGAACCCGCGGTGGCTGGTGCGGCCCATGCTGCGCTGGTTACCAGCAAAAGCGCACCCAGCAACATCTTATTTTTTATGGTCATATACTCTCCACTTTGGGGATCAGTAAAATCAGTCGCATATCTTTCCTGCCATACAATATAACCGACAAGAGATATTTTGTTAGTGATCCCATGATTTCGTAAAAAGTGTAAATGAAAGGATGCAGCAAAAGCATCCTCATTGAGCGAGAAGCGAGCGGAATAAGCTGATTTAAGAATCATCCTGGGCTAAAGGGATAACGAAGCCCAGGTGATTGTTTTATCTCATAATACCCATCAAGCCATGCACTCCCATATACAACCCGACTAAACCAATCAACAGACTGGAAAAATAGGGGGCGCGTTTAGCGAGAGTGTTAAATCCACTCCAGCGTTTTGCAACCTGCTGAACACTGATTGCTGCGCCAACGCCTACGGTGACCAGCGTTAACGCCAGGCCGATGCTGAAACTGACGACCAGAGTTGCACCCAATGTGAGGGCTTTCAACTGAATGCAAATCAACAACACTGTTATTGCCGCAGGGCAGGGGATAAGCCCGCCGGTTAAGCCAAACAGCAAAATTTGCCAGTTGGTGACCTCTCTACCATCAAAGCGTCGTTTAATGTCACTGGCATGGGCCAGCGCATGAGCATCCTGATACTCGTCGCTCTGACCATGTTCGTGATGATGATCATGCTCGTGGTTGTGGTCGTGATGATGGTCATGATGGTGGTGCTCATGCATATTCTCCAGCCAGTTTTGTTCACCTCGCCAGGTGCGCCAGAACATCCAGAACGCGGTGCCAATAATGATCACTGCGGAAATCAACTGGAGCCACGGCTCCGCTGACTGTGCAGTAAAGCGTTTGCTGATCACCATCCCACCAAAAGCAATCAACCAGACTACTGCCGTATGCGAAATGGTTGCCGCCAGTCCAAGCATCACCGCCTGTTTAATGGTGCCTTTAATGGCGATGATAAACGCCGCCATCATCGTTTTTGAGTGTCCTGGCTCCAGACCATGTAGTGCACCAAGTAAGATGGCGCTGGGGATGAAAAACCAGGCGTTTCCTTGCTGAAGAAGAGTTGTAAATTCGGTCATGATAATAATTCTTAGTATTAAGTCGGCGGCCTGATTCTACTCCCCCCCAGTACATGATACTACCCCCCAGTAGATTAATAGTGCTATGATTTTCCATGATCTTGTTAACCAGGTGTTGCCATGTCTCATACCATCCGTGATAAACAGAAACTGAAAGCGCGTGCCAGTAAGATTCAGGGACAGGTTGTTGCGCTCAAGAAAATGCTCGACGAGCCGCACGAATGTGCTGCTGTTCTACAACAGATTGCCGCTATCCGTGGTGCGGTAAACGGCTTGATGCGAGAAGTGATTAAAGGTCATTTGACGGAACACATTGTTCATCAGGGCGATGAATTAAAGCGTGAAGAAGATCTGGATGTCGTTCTGAAGGTGCTGGATTCTTATATCAAATAATTTATTAACGCGATTGTAAAACTGCGGTTTTTCCTCGTTTACAACGCGTGCGCTGGACATTACCATCCTCCTCTGCGATTTATCATCGCAACCAAACGACTCGGGGTGCCCTTCTGCGTGAAGGCTGAGAAATACCCGTATCACCTGATCTGGATAATGCCAGCGTAGGGAAGTCACAGACCATCAGGTCATTGCTTCTTCACGTTATGGCAGGAGCAAACTATGCAAGTCGACCTGCTGAGTTCCGCGCAATCTGCGCACGCGTTACACCTCTTTCACCAACACTCTCCCCTTGTGCACTGCATGACCAATGATGTGGTGCAAACCTTTACTGCCAATACCTTACTGGCGCTCGGTGCATCGCCAGCGATGGTTATCGAAGCCGAAGAGGCCAGTCAGTTTGCGGCCATCGCCAGTGCCTTGTTGATTAACGTTGGCACATTGACGCAGCCACGTGCGCAGGCGATGCGTGCTGCCGTTGAACAGGCAACACGATCACAAACGCCCTGGACGCTTGATCCGGTTGCGGTTGGTGCGCTCGATTATCGCCGCTGTTTTTGTCTGGAACTCCTGTCTCTTAAACCAAGCGCCATACGTGGTAATGCTTCGGAAATCATGGCATTAGCTGGCGTTGCTAATGGTGGACGGGGAGTGGATACCACTGACGCCGCAGCTAATGCGATACCCGCTGCACAAACACTGGCACGGGAAACTGGCGCAATCGTCGTGGTCACTGGCGAGGTGGATTATGTTACCGATGGTCGTCGCACCGTTGGCATTCACGGCGGCGATCCGTTAATGACCAAAGTGGTGGGAACTGGCTGTGCATTATCGGCGGTTGTCGCTGCCTGTAGTGCGTTACCAGGCGATACGCTGGGAAATGCCGCATCTGCCTGTCACTGGATGAAACAAGCCGGAGAACGCGCCGTCGCCAGAAGCGAGGGGCCAGGCAGTTTTGTTCCACATTTCCTTGATGCGCTCTGGCAGCTGACGCAGGAGGTGCAGGTATGAAACGAATTAACGCTCTGACGATTGCCGGTACTGATCCGAGTGGTGGTGCGGGGATTCAGGCCGATCTTAAAACCTTCTCGGCACTTGGCGCTTATGGTTGCTCAGTTATTACTGCACTGGTGGCGCAAAACACCCGTGGCGTGCAGTCGGTGTATCGCATTGAGCCTGATTTTGTCGCCGCCCAGCTCGATTCGGTGTTCAGCGATGTTCGTATCGACACCACTAAAATCGGTATGTTGGCGGAAACCGATATTGTTGAAGCGGTGGCAGAACGGCTGCAACGTTATCAGATCCAAAACGTGGTACTCGACACCGTTATGCTGGCAAAAAGTGGCGATCCACTGCTTTCACCTTCGGCGGTTGCCACGCTGCGCGGTCGATTATTGCCACAGGTTTCATTAATAACGCCAAACTTGCCCGAAGCTGCTGCCTTGCTCGACGCGCCACACGCGCGTAACGAACAGGAAATGCTGGAACAGGGACGTGAATTATTGGCGATGGGCTGTGGCGCAGTGCTGATGAAAGGCGGTCATCTGGATGATGAGCAAAGCCCGGACTGGCTGTTTACCCGCGAGGGTGAACAACGGTTTACCGCACCGCGCATTATGACCAAAAACACCCACGGCACTGGTTGTACGCTCTCTGCGGCGCTGGCTGCACTACGCCCGCGCCATACAAACTGGGCTGACACCGTACAGGAGGCAAAAAGCTGGCTTTCTGCGGCGTTAGCCCAGGCCGACACGCTGGAAGTTGGCCACGGGATTGGTCCGGTTCACCACTTCCACGCCTGGTGGTGAGCACCGTAGTATAGCTGCTTTGGTTATTGTCAGTCTTTGGCGCTGACATTCAGGGATGAAACCAATGCAGCTAAGAATCGCCAGTCGAAAAAAATTCACCGCTTTGATATGCGCTCTGGGGCTAATTTCCATCGTTGCGATTCATCCCCGTCAGACGGTGAATTTTTTCTATTCGACAGCAATTCAGATTAAAGACTACATCCACTTTTATGGTTATCGCCCGGTCAAATCTTTTGATATTCGTATCCCTGCCAATTACACCATTCATGGTATTGATGTTTCACGCTGGCAGGAGCGGATCGACTGGCAGCGTGTAGCAAAAATGCGCGACAACGGTATTCGTTTGCAATTTGCCTTTATCAAGGCGACGGAAGGTGAAAAGCTGGTTGACCCGTATTTTTCGCGCAACTGGCAAAGAAGCCGTGAAAATGGCCTGCTGCGTGGGGCGTATCACTATTTTTCTCCGTCGGTATCCGCTTCAGTTCAGGCCAGATTATTTCTGCAAACGGTGGATTTTGCCCACGGCGATTTCCCTGCCGTGCTGGACGTAGAAGAGCGAGGAAAATTATCGGCAAAAGAATTACGCAAACGGGTAAGTCAGTGGCTAAAAATGGTCGAAAAAAGCACGGGGAAAAAGCCGATTATTTACTCCGGAGCCGTGTTTTATCACACGAATCTGGCGGGGTATTTCAATGAGTATCCGTGGTGGGTGGCGCACTATTATCAACGTCGTCCGGACAATGACGGCATGGCCTGGCGCTTCTGGCAGCATTCCGACCGTGGACAGGTAGATGGCATTAATGGTCCAGTGGATTTTAATGTGTTTAATGGCAAGGCGGAGGAGTTGCAGGCTTTCGTTGATGGCATTAAAGAAACGCCTTAAATAACCAGCAGTGATATACTTCCTCCAGACTCCCCGGCAGGAAAAAGACAAATGGAACAAGCGCATACCCAGCTTATTGCTCAACTGAATGAGCGTATTTTAGCGGCGGACAACACGCCGCTTTATATTAAGTTTGCCGAAACGGTAAAAAATGCCGTGCGCAGCGGGGTGCTGGAACATGGCAATATTTTACCCGGCGAGCGTGATTTAAGTCAGTTAACCGGCGTTTCGCGTATTACGGTGCGCAAGGCGATGCAGGCGCTGGAAGAAGAGGGCGTGGTGACACGTTCGCGTGGCTACGGCACGCAGATCAACAACATCTTTGAATACTCGTTGAAAGAAGCGCGAGGATTTTCTCAACAGGTGGTGTTGCGCGGGAAAAAGCCCGATACGCTGTGGGTTAACAAGCGAGTGGTTAAATGCCCTGAAGAGGTGGCGCAGCAACTGGCGGTCGAAGCGGGCAGTGATGTCTTTTTGCTTAAGCGTATTCGCTATGTCGATGAAGACGCGGTATCCATTGAGGAATCGTGGGTTCCGGTGCATTTAATTCATGATGTTGATGCCATCGGAATTTCTCTTTATGACTATTTCCGCAGCCAGCACATTTACCCACAACGTACGCGTTCCCGCGTTAGCGCCCGAATGCCGGATGCTGAGTTTCAGTCACATATTCAGTTAGATAGCAAAATACCGGTGCTGGTGATCAAGCAAGTGGCGCTTGACCAACAGCAACGGCCTATTGAGTACAGCATCAGCCACTGTCGCAGCGATCTATACGTTTTTGTGTGCGAGGAGTAGTTCCTCGCGCGTCGGCGCGCAATCACCGCCGCGATTCCCGACAACCCACGATGCCACTGCATTGCCCAGTAATACGGCATCCGCCAGTGGCAGACCAGAGGCCAGCCCGGCAAGTACGCCACCTGCGTGGCTATCACCTGCGCCAATGGTGTCTACAACTTGCGTTGGAAATGCGGGAGCGCAGCCTGACGTGTTGTCGCTGAAATACCAGGCACCTTCTTTATCGAGACGAACGATCAACGACGCGGCAAATTTCTCCTGCCATTGCTTGCCAAGCGTTGTTATCTCTGCGGATAAAGCAAAACGTTCGGCGGCAATCTCAGCCTCTTGACGATTGAGTGACACGACAGGTCGACAGGCCATGATCCGCGCAAGTAATGCATCCGGGATATCGCCAATACGTGGGCCAAAATCGATAAACGGCGTCACGTCTTGCAGCTCTTCCAGCCATTGCACTAACAATTCGCCGCAGGGCGAGGCCAGTTGATAACCGGAAAAATAGAGCAGGCTGCCAGGCGCAACGGTTAATCGCGCCAGCCATTCGCGATTCCACTGATTTTCCACACCACTGAACGACATAAACGTGCGTTCACCATCCGGCTCAACCAGCGCCAGACACCATCCGTTATCGCCTTCGGCGTTATCGATCAGGCTGATTAACCCCTCTTTCGCCATCCGGTTGCGAATAATCTCCGCCCACACCCCCTGACCGAGCGGCAGGGCATTACCCGCTTCGATGCCGAGGCGCTTTAACGCCACGGCAATATTCAGTGCGCAGCCGCCAACGTTAACGCTCTGCTGTTTCAGCTCGATATCGCACCCGCGCCAGGGCAGGGCGTAAGCGTCGGCGATCACATCAATGACCGCCGCGCCAATCACCATAACCGGCTGACGCGTGGTTAATTCAGGCAGCAGCGTGTGTAATCGAGCGCCGCTCATACCGCCTCCCGTTGTTGGCGATACTTCGCCAGCGCTGTGGCATAGCGGTTGAAATCAAGCTGATTTACCGCGTCCAGTTCCGTCTTTAATGCAGAATCGATAGCGTTAACGCCATGCAACGCGCCACAAATTGCCGTCGCCATGGCTCCGATGGTGTCTGTGTCGCCGCCAAGGTTAGCGCACAGGACGGCGCAGCGATTCGGGTTGGTTTGTGCCAGTTCAACCAGCGCAATGGCGCATGGAACGGACTCAATAGTGCTGGTACCTGCGCCAACCACCTGATACAGCTGTTCGCTGGCGGATTCGGTGCCGTCGGCATTGCGCACAATTTTCAGTGCAATCTCCAGCCGCGCCGCCAGTGAGGCGCTGAACGTGGTGATGCGTTTTTGCTGTGCATGTCGCGCAATTGAAGGCAGGGAATCAACAATCGTTGACCAGCTTTCTCCGTCAATGGCACGAGAAATTGCCCACGCGATGACTACCGCACCTGCAACCGCCAGATCGGATTTATGGGTCGGGCTGGACGCCAGCGCCACATCATCAATAAAGGAATCAACATCGCGCGCCGGAAGCAAACAACCTAAGGGCGAGACGCGCATCGCTGCGCCGTTGGTCACGCCGTTGTTTTCCAGTTCAGCAACAGGTTTACCGTCGCGAATGGCGTTAAGCGCAATCTTCGAGGTCGGACCTAGCACGTTTTTGTTGAAGGCGTCGAAGCGCAGCGCCCAGTCGAGAATATTACGCCCAATCAGATCCGGATCGATCTTGCCTTCACGTTCCAGCAACGCATCCGCCAGACACAGCGCCATTGAGGTATCGTCGGTGAATTCGGCGCGGTTAAAATAACAGGCCGCGTTATTCTCCTTTGGTCCAGGCAGAAAACGGTCAATCCAGCCAAAGTGTGCTTTAACGCGGCTGCGTGGCCAAAGCTCGGAGGGCATCCCCATCGCATCCCCTAACGCCTGCCCGTAAAGAGCACCGAGAATACGTTCTGTTTTCATTTAACTTCCCCTTGTGTCAACGCAATATCGCGATCATCGACCTTGATAGCCGTAATTTCGTTGTCGGATTCGCGGAAAAAAATCATGAACAGCACGGCGATAATGGCAATCATCACCGCGCCAAAAGTCCACATCCCGGCCCAGTTGAAGGTCAGCCCGTTTACCGGTTCCTGATAAGCAAACATCTTCTCCATCATCACTCCGCCAAGACGATAGCCGAGCAAACTGCCGAAGCCCTGGCAGCAGAGCGTGATCAGCCCCTGCGCGGCGGTACGCATATGCACGGGGGCTTTTTTATCGACATAGATGTAAGCGGTAACGTAGTAAAAATCGTAACTTACGCCGTGCAGCAAAATGCCGAGGAACAGTAACGCGTAGGTAAAATATTCATCCGCACTACCGTAAATAAAGAAGCCATAACGGATCGCAGCGGTGACCAGACCAAGCAATAATACCTTTTTGATACCAAAGCGTTTGGTGAAAAACGGCAATGCCAGCATAAAGAAGATTTCAGAGAACTGGCCGAGCGTCATCCAGCCGGTGGCGTTTTTCATGCCGACTTCAGTCAGATAACCGTTGGCAAAGATGTAATAGAACGCCAGCGGCATCGCAAACAGGAATGAACAGAAGAAAAAGATGAGGAAATTTTTATCGCGCAGCAGGATAAGCGCATCCAGGCCGAGCATGACTTTAATGTCCATTTTGCCGGTGCTTTTTGGCGGCGTGTCTGGCAGGAATAAGGCAAACGCACCGAGCAATGCGGAGCTTCCTGCGGTAATTAACAGCGGAATATTGGTCGGTGAGATATCGTCATATCCCAGCATCTGAGGCAGGAATCCGCAGACCAGGCCAGAGGCAATCCAGCCTATAGTCCCCAGTACGCGAATGCGCGGAAAATCACGCTCCACATCCGGGACGTTAGCAAACGCGATACTGTTAGTCAGCGCAATGGTCGGCATATAGGTCAGTGAGTAGGCCAGCAGTAACGGGAAGAACCCGGCAAAGGTGGTCTGTTGCGCGGCGAAATACATCAGCACCGCACCGGCGAACATCAATACCGCCAGCACTTTCTGCGCCGAGAAAAAGCGGTCAGTGATGGAGCCAACCAGAATAGGTGACAGTATCGCCGCAATGGCGGTACATGCATAGGACCAGCCAATTTCTCCGGCACTGAAACCGCTTTTACTTAGCCACAGCCACAATGGCACAAACCACGCGCCCCAGATAAACCATTCAACAAACATCATGAACGACAGCTTTGCTGTTGTTTTCATCTTTTAATTCCTTCATGACAGGTAATGTAAGGTACGCGCTGACAATACCATTTAATAATACCTTTTAAATACCTTTACGGTGAAAGCTTGACCGCTGTAACACTTTTTCTGATGAATCGTGCCAACAGAAAACGCTGAAAAAACAGCCGAAAGATGGAAAAACTCGTCCGTAACGACCAGGATTATGATTGCCCGCAAAAGGTGGGCCAGGACAATCCATAGCCGATATCCAATCGGAATTTACGGGAGCATAGTAATGACAGATATTGCGCAGTTGCTTGGCAAAGACGCCGACAACCTTTTACAGCACCGTTGTATGACTATTCCTTCTGACCAGCTTTATCTCCCCGGACATGATTACGTAGACCGCGTGATGATTGACAATAATCGTCCGCCAGCGGTGTTACGTAATATGCAGACGCTCTACAACACCGGGCGTCTGGCTGGCACAGGATATCTTTCTATTCTGCCGGTTGACCAGGGCGTCGAGCACTCTGCCGGAGCTTCATTTGCCGCTAACCCGCTCTACTTTGACCCGAAGAACATTGTGGAACTGGCGATCGAAGCGGGCTGCAACTGTGTGGCGTCAACTTACGGCGTGCTGGCGTCGGTGTCGCGGCGTTACGCGCACCGCATTCCATTCCTCGTCAAACTTAATCACAACGAGACGCTAAGTTACCCGAACACCTACGATCAAACGCTGTATGCCAGCGTAGAGCAGGCGTTCAACATGGGCGCGGTGGCGGTTGGCGCGACCATCTATTTTGGCTCGGAAGAGTCACGTCGCCAGATTGAAGAAATTTCTGCGGCCTTTGAACGTGCGCACGAGCTGGGCATGGTGACAGTGCTGTGGGCCTATTTGCGTAACTCCGCCTTTAAGAAAG
Organism: Escherichia sp. E10V10; assembly: GCF_004211985.1. Lineage (NCBI taxonomy): Bacteria > Pseudomonadati > Pseudomonadota > Gammaproteobacteria > Enterobacterales > Enterobacteriaceae > Escherichia > Escherichia sp. E10V10. The sequence goes on from NZ_RHJO01000001.1 coordinate 422,863, forward strand.
ATGGTGTTGATTACCATGTTTCCGCCGACCTGACCGGCCAGGCGAACCATCTGGCGGCGACCATCGGTGCAGATATCGTCAAACAAAAAATGGCGGAAAATAACGGCGGCTATAAAGCGATTAATTACGGTTACACCGACGATCGCGTGTACAGCAAGCTGACCAGCGAAAACCCGATTGATCTGGTGCGTTATCAGTTAGCTAACTGCTATATGGGGCGCGCAGGGTTGATTAACTCCGGCGGCGCTGCGGGCGGTGAAACTGACCTTAGTGATGCGGTGCGTACTGCGGTCATCAACAAACGCGCTGGCGGAATGGGGCTGATTCTCGGCCGTAAAGCGTTCAAGAAATCGATGGCTGACGGCGTGAAACTGATTAACGCCGTGCAGGACGTTTATCTCGATAGCAAAATTACTATCGCCTGATACGCTTCATACGAACAGCACTGCCCCGTAGGCCGGATAAGGCGTTTACGCCGCATCCGGCATAAAAACACGCGCACTTTGTTACGGCTTCCCCCCCCGGGAGGCCGTTTTTTTTGCCTTCATTCCTGTATTGGTTTTCATATTGTCGTTTTTGTGATCGTTATCTCGACATTTAAAAACAAATAATTTCATTATGTTTTGAAATCGAAAATAAACGATAGGATATGAAAATGTACGTGGTATCGACAAAGCAGATGCTAAACAACGCGCAGCGCGGCGGTTACGCGGTTCCTGCATTCAATATTCACAATCTCGAAACGATGCAAGTAGTGGTGGAAACCGCTGCCAACCTGCAGGCACCGGTCATTATCGCTGGAACGCCCGGTACATTTACTCATGCTGGTACAGAAAATCTGTTGGCGCTGGTCAGTGCGATGGCGAAGCAATATCACCATCCATTGGCAATTCACCTCGACCATCACACTAATTTTGAAGATATAGCTCAGAAAGTCCGCTCCGGCGTGCGCTCGGTGATGATTGACGCTTCGCATCTGCCTTATGCGCAAAACATTGTTCGAGTCAAAGAAGTAGTGGATTTCTGCCATCGCTTTGATGTCAGCGTCGAAGCGGAGCTGGGGCAACTTGGCGGCCAGGAAGATGATGTGCAAGTCAATGAAGCTGATGCGTTGTACACCAACCCCGTTCAGGCACGGGAATTTGCCGAGGCAACCGGGATTGATTCCCTGGCGGTTGCCATCGGCACGGCTCACGGTATGTACGCCAGCGCACCGGCGCTTGATTTTTCTCGACTGGAGAACATTCGCCAGTGGGTGAACTTACCGCTGGTGCTGCATGGCGCGTCAGGATTATCGACTAAGGATATTCGGCAAACCATCAAACTGGGGATATGCAAAATCAACGTTGCAACGGAGCTGAAAAATGCCTTCTCGCAGGCGTTAAAAAATTACCTGACCGAGCACCCTGAAGCGACTGATCCCCGGGATTATTTGCAGTCGGCTAAATCCGCAATGCGCGATGTGGTGAGCAAAGTGATTGCCGATTGTGGCTGCGAGGGCAGGGCATAACGCACCTGCCATTTAACAAGGAAAAAACATGAAAACGTTAATTGCCCGGCATAAAGCTGGTGAACATATCGGCATATGTTCAGTCTGTTCTGCACATCCGTTGGTTATCGAAGCGGCTCTGGCATTTGATCGCAACAGCACACGCAAAGTGCTGATTGAAGCAACGTCAAACCAGGTCAATCAATTTGGCGGTTATACCGGAATGACACCGGCGGACTTTCGCGAATTTGTTTTCGCGATTGCCGATAAAGTCGGATTTGCACGTGAGCGTATTATTCTCGGCGGCGACCATCTGGGGCCGAACTGCTGGCAGCAGGAAAAGTCAGATGTGGCGATGGAAAAATCCATTGAGCTGGTAAAAGCATATGTTCGTGCGGGATTCAGTAAAATTCACCTTGATGCGTCAATGTCCTGCGCGGGGGATCCCATACCGTTAGCGCCAGAAACGGTTGCGGAACGAGCTGCTGTGCTTTGCTTTGCTGCGGAAAGTGTGGCGACAGATTGCCAGCGTGAGCAACTGAGCTATGTCATTGGCACCGAAGTTCCGGTTCCGGGCGGTGAGGCCAGCGCCATTCAGTCAGTACACATCACCCAGGTTGAAGATGCCGCCAATACTTTACGTACGCATCAAAAGGCCTTTATTGCCCGTGGTCTGGCTGAGGCGTTAACACGCGTGATTGCCATTGTGGTGCAGCCAGGCGTGGAATTTGATCACAGCAATATTATCCATTATCAGCCGCAAGAAGCGCAGGCGCTGGCTGAATGGATAATCAACACCAAAATGGTTTATGAAGCACATTCTACCGATTATCAGACCCGGACGGCTTATCGGAAATTAGTGCGCGATCACTTTGCCATATTGAAAGTCGGCCCGGCATTAACCTTTGCTTTACGCGAGGCGATATTTTCGCTGGCGCAAATTGAAAAGGAACTTATTGCCCCCGAAAATCGCAGCGGTTGCCTGGCGGTAATTGAAGAAGTGATGTTCGACGAACCGCAGTACTGGAAGAAATATTATCGTACGGGTTTTAACGATTCATTATTGGATATTCGTTATAGTCTTTCGGATCGTATTCGTTATTACTGGCCGCATAACCGGATTAAACATAGCGTCGAAACGATGATGGCGAATCTGGAAGGTGTGGACATCCCACTGGGCATGATTAGTCAGTATCTTCCCAAACAATTTGAACGCATTCAGTCCGGGGAATTATCAGCAATACCGCATCAGCTGATTATGGATAAAATTTATGATGTTTTGCGTGCCTATTGCTACGGCTGTGCGGAATGAGGACGGCATATGACTAACCTGTTTGTTCGTAGCGGAATTTCTTTTGTCGATCGTAGCGAAGTTTTAACCCATATCGGTAATGAGATGCTCGCGAAAGGTGTGGTTCATGATACCTGGCCACAGGCATTAATTGCCAGAGAAGCAGAATTCCCTACCGGGATAATGCTTGAGCAGCACGCCATTGCAATACCGCATTGTGAGGCGATTCATGCTAAGTCGTCAGCCATTTATCTGTTAAGGCCAACAAATAAAGTTCATTTTCAGCAAGCGGATGATGATAACGACGTGGCGGTATCGTTGGTTATTGCGTTGATTGTGGAAAATCCGCAGCAGCAATTGAAACTTTTACGCTGTTTATTTGGCAAGTTACAACAGCCCGATATCGTCGAGACACTAATCACTCTTCCTGAAACCCAGTTAAAGGAATATTTCACAAAGTATGTTTTAGATTCAGACGAATAAATCCCTCTGTAACAATAAAAAGGACTATTTATGAAACGCAAGATTATTGTCGCTTGCGGAGGCGCGGTTGCGACCTCTACGATGGCGGCGGAAGAAATTAAAGAGTTGTGTCAGAGTCATAATATTCCTGTTGAATTAATCCAGTGTCGGGTTAATGAAATAGAAACTTATATGGATGGCGTGCATTTGATATGCACCACTGCCAAAGTGGATCGTAGTTTTGGCGATATTCCGTTAGTTCACGGCATGCCTTTTATTTCTGGTGTCGGTATCGAAGCATTACAAAATAAAATTCTGACTATCTTACAGGGGTGACCTATGTTTTCAGAAGTCATGCGTTATATTCTCGACCTCGGCCCTACGGTCATGTTGCCGATTGTCATCATTATTTTTTCTAAAATATTAGGCATGAAGGCAGGCGATTGCTTTAAAGCGGGTCTGCATATCGGGATTGGCTTTGTGGGCATTGGCCTTGTGATTGGCTTAATGCTGGATTCCATTGGCCCAGCGGCGAAAGCGATGGCGGAAAATTTTGACTTAAATCTGCATGTGGTCGATGTTGGCTGGCCGGGATCATCTCCAATGACCTGGGCGTCGCAAATCGCGCTGGTGGCGATTCCGATTGCGATTCTGGTTAACGTGGCAATGCTACTGACCCGGATGACGCGGGTGGTGAATGTTGATATCTGGAATATCTGGCATATGACCTTCACCGGCGCGTTGCTGCATCTGGCAACCGGTTCATGGATGATTGGGATGGCGGGTGTGGTAATTCACGCGGCGTTTGTTTATAAGCTCGGCGACTGGTTTGCCCGCGATACCCGTGATTTCTTTGAGCTGGAAGGCATTGCTATTCCACACGGTACGTCGGCGTATCTGGGACCCATCGCGGTACTGGTGGATGCCATTATCGAGAAAATCCCTGGCGTTAACCGAATTAAATTTAGCGCCGACGATATTCAGCGCAAATTTGGTCCTTTTGGCGAACCTGTCACCGTGGGGTTTGTGATGGGGCTGATTATCGGCATCCTCGCGGGTTACGATGTCAAAGGTGTATTGCAACTGGCGGTAAAAACGGCGGCAGTCATGCTGCTGATGCCACGGGTGATTAAACCCATCATGGATGGCTTAACACCTATTGCGAAGCAGGCTCGCAGCCGTTTGCAGGCGAAGTTCGGCGGTCAGGAGTTCCTGATTGGCCTTGATCCGGCATTGCTGCTGGGGCATACGGCGGTAGTATCGGCAAGCCTGATTTTTATCCCGCTCACCATTTTAATTGCTGTTTGTGTCCCAGGTAATCAGGTGCTGCCGTTTGGCGATCTTGCAACTATTGGCTTCTTTGTGGCGATGGCAGTCGCCGTGCATCGTGGAAACCTGTTCCGCACCTTAATCTCGGGCGTCATCATCATGAGCATCACCCTTTGGATTGCGACGCAAACTATTGGTCTGCACACTCAACTGGCTGCCAATGCGGGCGCATTAAAAGCCGGAGGTATGGTGGCTTCGATGGATCAAGGCGGTTCTCCCATTACCTGGTTATTGATTCAGGTTTTCTCCCCGCAAAATATTCCCGGTTTCATTATTATCGGCGCCATTTATCTCACCGGTATTTTCATGACCTGGCGTAGAGCGCGCGGCTTTACCAAACAAGAGAAAGCCGCTATCGCAGAATAATTTTTACCTGAGGGGGAGAATATCCCCCTTAACAACTCAGGAGTTTTTATGAAATCAGTGGTGAATGATACTGATGGTATCGTGCGCGTTGTAGAAAAACTTATTCCTGAAATTAATCATCAGGATGAGGTGCGGGTAAAAATTGCCAGCTCGGGGGTATGTGGTTCCGATTTGCCCAGAATTTTTAAAAATGGTGCACATTATTATCCAATAACGTTAGGCCATGAATTTAGTGGCTATATTGATGCGGTGGGAACCGGTGTTGATGATTTACAACCTGGCGATGCAGTTGCCTGTGTGCCGTTATTACCCTGTTTTAATTGCCCGGAGTGTCTGAAAGGGTTTTATTCCCAGTGTGCGAAATATGATTTTATTGGTTCGCGACGTGATGGCGGATTTTCCGAATATATTGTCGTTAAGCGAAAAAATGTTTTTCCACTACCCGCGGATATGCCTATTGAGGATGGTGCTTTTATTGAACCGATTACCGTTGGCCTGCATGCTTTCCATTTAGCGCAAGGTTGCGAGAATAAAAACGTTATTATTATTGGTGCCGGAACCATTGGCCTGCTGGCCATTCAGTGCGCTGTCGCGCTGGGGGCAAAGAGTGTGACGGCTATCGACATTAGCCCAGAAAAACTGGCACTGGCAAAATCCTTCGGCGCTATGCAAACATTTAACAGTAGCGAAATGAGCGCGGCGCAAATGCAGAGCGTTTTACGCGAACTGCGCTTCAACCAGCTTATCCTCGAGACAGCAGGCGTACCGCAAACCGTCGAACTGGGGGTGGAAATCGCCGGACCTTACGCACAACTGGCACTGGTGGGAACGTTACATCAGGATCTGCATTTAACATCAGCGACATTTGGCAAAATATTGCGTAAAGAGCTGACGGTTATCGGCAGTTGGATGAACTACTCCAGCCCGTGGCCTGGGCAGGAGTGGGAAACGGCGAGCCGGTTGCTGACAGAACGTAAGTTAAGCCTGGAGCCATTAATCGCTCACCGTGGAAGCTTTGAAAGCTTCGCCCAGGCGGTGCGTGACATTGCTCGCAATACCATGCTGGGTAAAGTGTTGCTCATTCCCTGAAACCGTGGGCCAGCGTGATGCTGGCCCGGTATTGTGCAAAACAGATCATTCACCAATGGTCCCCCTTCGTTTACACTAGTCACAATTGAATATGGGTAAATGACGATGAATTCATTCGAGCGAAGGAATAAGATCATCCAATTAGTGAATGAACAGGGAACCGTGCTTGTTCAGGATCTGGCGGGAATATTTGCTGCATCGGAAGCGACAATTCGAGCCGATTTGCGCTTTCTCGAACAAAAAGGCGTGGTCACGCGCTTTCATGGCGGTGCGGCAAAAATAATGTCCGGTAATAGTGAAACCGAGGCGCAGGAAGTCGGGTTTAAAGAGCGATTTCAGTTAGCCAGCGCACCGAAAAACAGAATTGCGCAGGCGGCAGTAAAAATGATCCACGAAGGTATGACGGTTATCCTCGATAGCGGAAGTACGACAATGCTTATCGCTGAAGGGTTAATGACTGCTAAAAATATCACGGTGATCACCAATAGCCTTCCTGCTGCATTTGCCCTTTCTGAAAATAAAGACATCACTTTGGTGGTTTGTGGTGGTACGGTGCGCCATAAAACGCGATCTATGCATGGTTCTATTGCTGAACGTTCCCTGCAGGATATTAATGCCGATTTAATGTTTGTGGGTGCTGATGGGATTGATGCGGTTAATGGTATTACGACCTTTAATGAAGGTTATTCCGTTAGCGGTGCTATGGTGACAGCGGCGAATAAAGTTATCGCAGTTCTCGACTCAACAAAATTTAACCGTCGTGGATTTAATCAGGTACTGCCAATCGAAAAAATCGATATTATTATCACCGATGATGCTGTATCAGAGGTCGATAAACTGGCATTGCAGAAGACACGGGTGAAATTAATTACGGTGTAGTATTGTTCTGTAGGCCGGATAAGGTGTTTACACCGCATCCGGCATTACGGATTCTCCCTGGTTCAAGAGAGAATAGTTTGATTAACGCAATAATGGACAATCTGGTGGTAATCGACAACGCAACGCCGCCGGAAGTATTTCAATATGAAAGTTTTGTCCGCTCAACGGTTCGCCATCAAGATTAAAAGTGATTTCGTGTGGTGCTTGTATATCGAACCACGCCGAAGCACCTTCGATAATATTCGGGTTATCTTCGTCAGATTTTAATGTGGATACGAGGGCCGGAAGAATTTCATCTCCGGTGAAAATACGCAACTGCAACAAGCCATCATTAATCAGCGCATTTGGGCATAACTGCTGACCGCCACCGGCCTGACGCCCGTTGCCAATACCAATAACCAGCGCATCGCCTTGCCAGTGAAAATTTTCACCACGGATTTCGCAGCGGTCCGGTTGCAGTGTATCCATGCGCATTAAGCCGTGAATGATGTAAGAGACGCCACCCAGCGCGGCTTTTAATTTCTCTGGCGTCTCCGTGGTGATGCGCGTACCAAATCCGCCCGTCGCCATGTTGATAAAACAGGTTTGTTTGTTGACCTGCGCCATATCAATCGCAATAGCGTTACCGGCAATCGCCAGTTTCAACGCCTTATCCAGCGCCTCAGGGATCCCCACGCTGGTGGCGAAATCATTCGCTGTACCTAGCGGCAAAATTCCCAAAGCAGGAATGTCATCGCCTTCACACTGAATCAACGCCGTGGAGACTTCATTAATGGTGCCATCACCACCGCCTGCTATCACCGTCGCGACGCTAAGTTGGCGCGCTTCAGTCACAAAACGCGCGGCATCACCTTTCTCCCAGGTGACCCGTACATGGATCGTTATTCCTTCCTCACGCAACAGCATAATCGCCTCGCGCAATGTTTCATTGTCAGCACTTTTGCCGTTAAGAATCAGCAAACTGGCGGGAAAATCGGCCATCGTCGTATGCCTTTATTATTGATCTTTAGAAAGTGTAGAGCAGAAAAGAGAAGGTGGAGTCAGAACAGGATGAAAGTCGTGGTGCAAAAAAATAAGCCTGCGTAAGGGAGATTACACAGGCTAAGGAGGTGGTTCCTGGTACAGCTAGCATTTTATGGGTTATGTTTTTCAGCGAAACGGATGATAACCTTAATAAATGCAGCTGTATGTGATCGGTTTCTAAGAATTTTCTATCTGGGAAAAATACTTGAAATTAATCACTTGCCGTGCGGGTTACGCGTGGTTTCCCCAGAGAAATTACGCATCAGCAGCGCGTAGTTCAGTTCGAGATCCTGTGGGACCGGGAGCCACACAGTATAACCATCGCCCGGCGCAACCGGCATCGCTTCGCCTTTGGCGTTTTCCATATGCTCAAGGGTAAAGTTGATATTGCCCTGTGGAGTCATCAGCTCAAGGCTGTCGCCAACGGAGAATTTGTTTTTAACCGCTACCGCCGCGAGGTCGCCTTTACGCTCACCGGTAAACTCACCAACAAACTGCTGGCGGTCAGAAACGGAATAACCGTATTCGTAGTTCTGGTAATCATCATGCGTATGGCGACGCAGGAAACCTTCGGTATAGCCGCGATGCGCCAGACCTTCCAGCGTCTCCAGCAGGCTGGTGTCGAACGGTTTGCCCGCAGCGGCATCATCGATAGCTTTACGATAAACCTGCGCGGTGCGTGCACAATAGTAGAAAGATTTGGTGCGGCCTTCGATTTTCAGCGAATGCACGCCCATTTTGGTCAGGCGTTCAACGTGGGCGATAGCGCGCAGATCTTTCGAGTTCATGATGTAAGTGCCGTGTTCGTCTTCAAACGCGGTCATATACTCACCCGGACGCTGGGCCTCTTCGATCATAAACACTTTGTCGGTTGGCGCGCCGATACCCAGCGTCGGTTCAACGTTTTGCACCGGAATCGGCTCGTATTTGTGTACGATGTTGCCGACGTCATCTTCTTTACCTTCCTGGACGTTGTACTCCCAGCGGCAGGCGTTGGTGCAGGTGCCCTGGTTCGGGTCGCGTTTGTTGATATAACCAGAGAGCAGGCAGCGACCGGAGTAGGCCATGCACAGTGCGCCGTGAACGAAGATTTCGAGCTCCATATCCGGCACCTGATTGCGGATCTCTTCAATCTCTTCCAGTGATAGTTCACGGGAGAGGATAACGCGGGTCAGGCCCATTTGCTGCCAGAATTTTACCGTCGCCCAGTTTACGGCGTTAGCCTGCACGGAAAGGTGGATCGGCATTTCAGGGAAGTGCTCACGCACCAGCATAATCAGCCCAGGATCGGACATAATCAGCGCATCCGGCCCCATTTCCACTACCGGTTTCAGGTCACGGATAAAGGTTTTCAGCTTAGCGTTGTGCGGCGCAATGTTGACCACGACATAAAACTTTTTCCCCAGCGCATGGGCTTCATTGATGCCGAGCTGAAGATTTTCGTGGTTGAATTCGTTGTTGCGCACACGCAGGGAGTAACGCGGCTGACCCGCATAAACAGCATCTGCGCCATAAGCGAAAGCGTAACGCATATTTTTCAGCGTTCCCGCCGGGGAAAGGAGTTCCGGTTTAAACATAATTCTCTCGTTCTGATGACAGGTCAGATCCGCTTCACCTGATGAAGCGGTTAGGGGAGTGTCCCCACTTTAAGGGCGGGCATTGTAGCGCAATTGGTGGGGTTGGCTCCAGTGTAAATGTCTGGTCGTCTCCTGGTTTTGGTAAGGATGCGAATAACGATAATTTCTTCGGCACTTGCAGGAAATAAATAACGTGGCGTTCAAAAAGAAGAATAAAAATTCTTTCATCTAATATGAAACTTATCCTCCCATTATTTTAATGGCGAGGATTGATCCTTAGCATCAATAAGCCAGTGTTTATTAGAAATAAAGCCAGGCGCGTCATCCGCGCCCGGCACAATGATTAAGTCTTATCTTTTACCGTCTGGCTTACGCCATTGGTTTTTACAGAGGCAATTCCGACTTCGCGTGATTGAGCGGTAGCATACATCTGGCTGGAGCCAATTATCTGATGATTGGCAGCTTTCAGATTGAAATAAAACTTGCCGTTGCTCGCCGTCTTTTTCTCATAGCGTTCATCCTGCGGACTGTTGCTTTGTACCGAGGCGATGCCCTTTTCCGCAGAGGCTTTTGAGGCATACAATTCGCTTGTGAGAATGGTTTCTCCGTTCCCCGCTTTTAACACAAAACGGAACTGATTATCACTGCTCTTATTAAGTTCAAACCAACCAGCCATATTGACTCCTTGCTTGAAATTGCGTATCGAAAACAGTATGTAACGATTTAAGTATGGGTGATATTCAGGTGGTTGCCAATCAGGGGAATACCCTCTACTGCATGGGGGGGATTACTGATAAATATGCTGAAATCTGAATACGAGCACGGCTTTATCCCTCTCTTTTTCAGAGAGGGTAATAATACTCAGTGGGCGACGGAACGGTTCGCGTTGTAGTTTGAGACTGCCATTAAAAGGAACAGGCTAAACAATACGGCAGGCGTCAGCTTCCCAACGGTAACCGACACCGTAAACGGCACGGATAAATGACTGCTCGGCGTCGAGAGATTCCAGCTTGCGACGCAGGTTTTTAATGTGGCTGTCGATAGTTCGGTCGGTTACCACGCGGTAGTCGTCGTAAAGATGATTGAGCAATTGCTCGCGGGAGAATACTTTACCCGGTTCATGGGAGAGCGTTTTCAGCAGACGAAATTCCGCAGGCGTCAGGTCAAGCATTTTGCCACGCCATGAAGCCTGAAAACGACCTTCGTCGATAATCAACGGATTTTCGGCATCCTGTTGCTGCAACTCGCGCTGCGGTTTGCAGCGGCGCAAAATGGTTTTGACGCGCGCCACTACTTCACGCGGGCTGTACGGCTTGCAGATATAGTCATCAGCACCAATTTCCAGCCCCAGCAGGCGATCGATCTCTTCGATTTTCGCCGTCACCATCACAATTGGGACATCGGAAAAACGACGAATTTCCCGGCACAGCGTCAGACCATCGGTGCCTGGCAACATCAGATCCAACAGGATCAGATCCGGCGGCGTCTGGCGCACGTACGGCAGTACCTGATCGCCGTGGCTGATAAGTATTGGCGCGTAGCTCGCGGCACGCAGATAATCAATGAGCAACTGCCCCAGCTTGGGTTCATCTTCCACGATTAAAATGCGTGGCGTGTTTTCGTCAATGGGTAACTCGGTCATGCTTCTCCCTGTAAATCTCGTTCCAGCGGTAATTCTACTGTAATGCTTAGCCCGCCAAAAGGCGAATGGGCGGCAAGAATGCGGCCATTATGCGCTTCAACGATGTTAACGCAAATCGCCAGCCCCAGCCCGGAACCGCCGCTGGCACGGTTGCGGGAACCTTCGGTGCGATAAAAACGCTCAAACAGTTTTTGCAGCTGATCATCACTGACGCCCGGCGCGCTGTCGGCAAAGGTCAGGCGCACCGTTTTATCGTGCTGCTCGGCAGAGATTTGCAGGCTGCCGCCGCTGTCGGTGTAGCGCAGGCTGTTTTCCAGTAAATTATTGAACAACTGCATTAAACGATCGCGATCGCCAAATACGGTAATGCTGTCTGGCAGGGAAAATTGCAGTTTCAGGCCACGGCTGGCGAATCGTTCGCGAAATGCGCCGCCCGCCACTTCCAGCAGTGGGATCAAATCTACCGGTGCTTTTTGATAGGCGAGAGCGCCTTCATCAGACATCGACAACTGATGGAGATCGTCAACCAGTTTGGTCAGTGTGCCGACCTCCGCCTGTAAAGACGCCACCGTCTCCGGCGTGAATTTACGCACGCCATCCTGAATGGCTTCCAGTTCACCGCGCAGCACCGCTAATGGCGTACGCAGTTCGTGAGAAATATCGGCCATAAAATCGCGGCGCATTTGCTGGTTTTTCTCCAGCGTGCTGGCGAGCTGGTTGAAGTCTTGTGCCAGTTTCCCCAGTTCATCTTCGCTGGTGGGCGTCACGCGAGTGGTGAAATCGCCCGCCGCCAGTTTGTGCGTACCGTCAACTAACCGTTTTACCGGTGCCAGCAAACCACGTGCCAGTGGAAATGTCGCCAGCGCCGCTAATAAAGTAGATAACGCCACAATCAGCCAGCTGGTTTGCCGCTGTTGCTTATCAAAATTGATATCGGTATTGCGCGTCAGGCGTTCAACGGGGGAAGCGATCACCGCGCCGACTTCCACACCATTGACCAGAATGGGCCGCCGTGTGCCGTCCGGTGGAATGGGGGCGCGTGGGCCAACCAGCACTTTGTTATTTTGATCGACCACCCAGAACTGGGTACGCCAGCCGTGTGGTGGCATACCGGGGCCGGGCTTATCGTCGTTGCTATCGTGTTCAAGCGAACGCAGGATCTGAAATACGAAGCGATCGTTATTACGCAGAAAGCGCCAGTTACCGTGCTGGGCGTATTGCTCGCCAAGCGCGTCGCCAAGCATTTGCAGCCGTTGCTCATTACCATGCTTGATGTAATCAATGAAACCACGCTCAAAACTAATACGTACCGCCCAGTGCATTGTGATCAGCAAGACGATGCAGGTGGCGAAGATCGCCAGAAACAGTTTGCCGGTAATACCGGGCCGCCAGAACTTCATTCAGTGCTCCTTTTGCGCCGCGAAATAGCTACATTTTGATGCGTATCGTTCGGCACTCTGGCAAAGATGAACGCCGGAAGGGCGATAAGAAACGCCATACTAAGCCAGGTGTACATAAAGACAGTTTGTGTGGTGCCGCTGTCGACGCTGACATGCTGCGAACCAAAAAGTCCCAGCAACAGCCCGGCGATGGTGACCCCGATACTCATCGACAATTGCATAATCATCGACAGCAGACTGTTGCCGCTGCTCGCCAGATTGTCCGGGAGATCTTTCAGCGTCAGGGTGTTCATGGAGGAGAAACGCGTCGAGTTGACCATTCCTTGTAAAAACAGAACGAACGGCAAAACGTAGTACCAGCCCAGCAGCGCGGTGGTCATAAACAGTAGGGTGACCAGCGACAGACCCAGCGTGGTCGCCACCAGTACCCGACGATAACCAAAGCGATTCACCACCTGTACAACAATTCGCTTCATTCCCATGCTGCCAAGCACCATCGGGATCATCATCAGTCCGGCATGAAACGGCGAGAAACCAAGGCCAATTTGCAGGAAAACCGGCGTCATAAAGGGCAACATGCCGCTACCGATACGTCCGGCAAAGCTCCCCGCCAGGCCCAGCGAAAAGGTACGAGTGCGGAACAGTTTCAGACTGAAAAGAGCGCGGTGGTTATTTCTGGCGTGTAGCAGATAAAGCACCAGTGCCACCACGCCAACCGCTACCAGCACGGAGATGGTTAGCGGCGACAGTCCTGTACCTTTACTGCCGTCCAGCGCCAGCGTTAATACCGCCATGCCAACCGCCAGCAACAGAAAGCCGGAGAGATCGAAGCGCCGCGTCTGCATGGTGTAGTTCGGCATTAACATCAGTGTGGCGATCGCACCGATAATTCCCACTGGAATGTTGATCAAAAAGATCCAGTGCCACGACGCGTACTCCACCAGCAGACCGCCGAGCGCCGGACCCAATAGTGGGCCGACCTGACCGGGTAACGTGACAAAGGTCATCGCCGCCATATATTGCTCGCGCGGTACGATTTTCATCACCGTCAACCTGCCGACCGGCACCATCATCGCACCGCCAACGCCCTGTAACGCGCGTGCCAGCAACAGTTCGTTCAGCGTGCCGGAAAGCGCGCAAAACAGTGAACCGAGAGTAAACAGCACGATGGCGGTAAAGAAAATATTGCGCACGCCGACTTTGTCCGCCAGCCAGCCGCTGGCGGGCAGCATCACCGCCACGGTCAGCACATAAGAGACAATGACCATGTGCATATGCAGCGGACTTTCCCCGAGGCTTTGCGCCATTGAGGGAAGGGCGGTGTTTACGATGGTGGTGTCCAGCGACTGCATAAAGAAGCCGAAAGCCACAATCCACAATTGCCAGCGGGTGCTGTCGGGAAGATCTGTCATTTACTCGGTTACCGTTTGTTTAGGTTTACGCGAAAAACGCAGCCGCAGACGGTCGAAAAAGAGATACACCACCGGCGTGGTATACAGCGTCAGAAGCTGGCTCATTACCAGACCGCCGACAATGGTGATCCCCAGGGGTTGCCGCAGTTCCGAGCCATCGCCGCCCGACAATACCAGCGGCAGCGCGCCAAACAGCGCCGCCAGGGTAGTCATCATAATCGGGCGAAAACGCAGCAGGCAGGCCTGGAAAATAGCTTCCTGCGGCGTCAGATTACCGTGCCGTTGGGCTTCAAGCGCAAAATCGACCATCATAATGGCGTTTTTCTTCACGATGCCGATTAATAGCATGATCCCTATCAGGGCGATTAGGCTGAACGGGGCATTGAACAGCTCCAGCGCCAGCAGCGCTCCAACGCCCGCCGAGGGCAGGGTGGAGAGAATCGTCAGCGGATGTACGTAACTCTCGTAAAGGATACCCAGCACGATATACACCGTGGCGATGGCGGCGATAATCAGGATCACCTGTGAGTTCATCGTCTCCTGGAACACCTGCGCTGTTCCGGCAAAACTGCCGCGCACCGTCGAAGGCACACCAAGCTGGGTCATTGCGCGATCGATCGCCGCACTGGCGTCCGAGAGCGATTTTCCGGTCGGCAGGTTGAACGAGATGGTCGACGCTGCCGATAATCCCTGATGATTCACCGACAGCGGAGCGTTCGCCGGTTGCCATTTAGCGAAATACGACAGCGGGATCGCTTTGCCTTCGTTATTGATAACGAACATTTTTTCCAGCGCGCTGATGTCCTGGGTATAGCGCGGATCCACTTCCATCACCACTTTGTACTGGTTCATCGGCTGGTAAATGGTCGAGATTTGTCGCTGACCGAAGGCGTTATTTAACAGACTGTTGGCAGCCTGCACGTCGATTCCCAGCCGCGCCATGGTGTCGCGGTCGTAAACCAGATTCATCTCCGCGCCGTTGTCCTGCTGATCGGAGTTCACGTCCGCCAGTTCCGGCAACGTTGCCAGTTTTTTGCGAATTTTCGGCTCCCATTCGCGCAATGCCGCCAGGTCGTCGGATAACAACGTGTACTGGTAACTGGCGTTCGACTGACGTCCGCCAACGCGAATATCCTGTACCGCCATCAGGAACAGATTCGCTCCTGGCTCTTTTGCGAGCTTCACGCGCAAACGGTCGATAATTTGCTGCGCCGTTTCGCTGCGTTCATCGCGTGGCTTGAGAGTGATAAACATCATCCCGCTGTTCACCCGCGAACCGCCGGTAAAGCCGGTGACATTATCCACTGCCGGATCGTCACGGATAATTTTCATGAAATCCTGCAACTTACCGCGCATTGCCTGAAACGAAATACTCTGATCCGCCTGTATCCCGCCCATCAACACGCCGGTGTCCTGCTCAGGGAAGAAGGTTTTCGGGATCGAGATATACAGCCAGATATTGAGCGCGATAGTACCAAGCAGCACCACGCCCACCAGACGGGTATGATTGAGCACCCATTTCAGCGACTTGCCGTAGCCTTGTTGCAGAGCTACCAACATGCGACCAAAACCACGCAGTCGCTTTTGCTCGCGCGGCTTGCTGGCTTTTAGCATCCAGCCGCACATCATCGGCGTTAGCGTCAGGGAAACCAGTAACGAAATACCAATGGCGACAGAAAGCGTCACGGCAAACTCGCGTAACAGGCGACCCGGCAATCCGCCCATCAACAGCAGCGGCAGGAACACCGCCACCAGTGACAGACTCATCGACAGCACCGTAAAACCGACTTCGCGAGTACCTTGTAGCGCGGCCTGTAGCGGTTTCATCCCCGCTTCCAGATGACGGGCAATGTTTTCCAGCACCACGATGGCGTCATCCACCACGAAACCAGTAGCAATAGTGAGCGCCATTAACGACAGGTTATTGAGACTGAAACCGCACAGGTACATCGCCGCAAACGTACCAATCAGCGAAACCGGCACGGCAACGGCGGGAATAATAGTGGCGCGACCCGAGCGCAGGAATAAAAACACCACCAGAATCACCAGCGCCACCGAGATAATCAGCGTTTGCTCGACTTCTTCCAGCGAGGCGCGAATTGTGGGGGAGCGATCCTGAGCAATTTGCAGATCAATTGCCGCCGGAATGGTTTCCTGCAACTCCGGTAATTTTGCCCGGATGCTGTCTACCGTCTGGATAATATTGGCTTCCGGCAGCTTGCGGATCATCAGCAAAATAGCCGGTTTGGCGTTGGTCATCCCGGCGTTGCGCACATCCTGCACTGAGTCGGTCACCGTCGCCACATCGCCCAGACGAACCGCGCCGCCGTTGTTGTAATGAATAATCAACGGCTGATATTCAGCGGCGGTTTTTAGCTCATCATTGGTCTGGATCTGCCAGCGGTGAGTGCCATCTTCCAGCGCCCCCTGCGGTTTACGCACGTTGGCATTGCTGATGGCGGTGCGAACATCGTCCAGCGAGACTCCCTGATTAAACAGCGCCTGTGGATTCAGCCCCACGCGCACGGCGGGCAGTGAGCTGCCGCCGACATCGACATCACCGACACCGTCGATTTGCGCAATCGTCGGGGCAAGCTGTGTTGAGGCGAAATCGTACAGTTCACCTTGCGAATAAGTATCGGAGGTTAGCGTCAGGATCATAATTGGCGCATCCGACGGGTTCGCTTTGCGATAGGTCGGACGGCTTGGCATCCCGCTGGGCAGCAAACTTTGCGCGGCGTTGATCGCCGCTTGCACATCGCGCGCCGCGCCGTTGATATCCCGGTCAAAATCAAACTGCAAAATAATGCGCGTGCTGCCGAGCGAACTGCTGGAGGTCATTTCGCTGACTCCGGCAATGCGCCCAAGCGAACGTTCCAGCGGCGTGGCAACGGAAGACGCCATTGTCTCTGGCGATGCACCGGGCAGCGAGGCGCTGACCATAATCACCGGAAAATCGACCTGCGGCAGCGGGGCGACCGGCAGCATACGGAAGCCCAGTATGCCGCACAGGGTAATGGCAACCGACAGTAAAATCGTCGCCACCGGGCGGTAAATGAAGAGGGCAAAAAACTTCACTTACGCCTCCTCTTCATGACGAGCAAAGCGGCTTTTGGTCCACAATGCCAGGCGGTCGAACAGTAGATAAATCACCGGCGTGGTAAACAGCGTCAGCACCTGGCTGACAACCAGACCGCCGACCATGCCGATACCTAACGGACGACGCAGTTCCGCGCCGACTCCGGTACTCAACATCAGCGGCAGCGCGCCAAGCAGAGCCGCCAGAGTGGTCATCAGGATTGGACGAAAACGCAGCAGACAAGCCTGGTAAATAGCATCGCGCGGCGACATGCCTTGCTCGCGCTCAGCAGCCAGCGCGAAGTCGATCATCATGATGGCGTTCTTCTTCACAATACCGATCAGCAAAATAATGCCGATAATCGCAATCACATCCAGCTCACTTCCGGCAATCATTAATGCCAGCAGCGCGCCGACCCCTGCGGTGGGTAGCGTCGAGAGAATGGTGATCGGGTGAATAAAGCTCTCGTACAGAATGCCGAGCACGATATACATCGCCACCACCGCCGCGACAATCAGCCAGACAGTGCTGCCCAGCGCCGACTGGAAGGCGAGGGTGCTGCCCTGGAACTGTGTGGTGATATCCACCGGCAGATTCAGCGTCTTCTCGGTGTCCATAATCGCCTGCACCGCATCGCCCAGCGAATAGTTATCCGGCACGTTAAAGGAGATAGTCGTTACCGGGAACTGATCCAGATGGTTGATGGAAAGCGGCGCAAAACGCTGTTCAACTTTGGCAATTGAGCTTAGCGGCACCATGCCGCCGTCGCTGCTGGTCAGGCGAATGGTATCCAGCGCCGCGAGGCCTGGGGTATTTTCGGTGTTGTGCTCCAGCACCACGCGATACTGGTTGGCCTGAGTATAAATAGTGGAAATCAGTCGCTGACCAAACGCGTTGTACAGGGCGTTATCGACGTCCGCCATGCTGATCCCCAGACGGCTGGCGCTGTCGCGATCAACATTGACATACGCCACCAGCCCTTTGTCCTGCCAGTCGCTGGAGACATCAGAAAGCTGTGGCAGCTGCTGGAGTTTTTCCATCAACTGTGGCACCCAGGTACTGAGCGCATCCAGTGAGGTGGCCTGCAAGGTAAACTGGTACTGGGTGCGGCTGACCTGAGTATCAATAGTCAGGTCCTGCGTTGGTTGCAGGAAGAGATCGACGCCCGGCACTTTATCCACCGCTGTTTGCAGACGGGCGATGACTTTTTGCACCCGATCATCACGTTCATCCAACGGTTTGAGGTTGATCTGTAAACGCGCACTGTTCAGCGACGGGTTAGTGCCATCAACGCCAACAAACGAGGTCAGGCTTTGCACCGCCGGATCCTGCAAAATCACATCCGCAACCTGGCGTTGCCGCTGGGCCATATTGGCAAAGGAGCTGGATTGCGGCGCCTGCAAAGTGCCCTGAATAATGCCGTTGTCCTGTACCGGGAAGAAGCCTTTCGGAATGAACACCCACAGCAGCACGCTAAGCAGCAGCGTGCTGAGCGCCACGCTTAAGGTCAGCCACGGATGATTCAGCACTTTCGCCAGTCCACGACCATAGGCGGCAATGATTCTGT
Organism: Escherichia sp. E10V10; assembly: GCF_004211985.1. Classification (NCBI taxonomy): domain Bacteria; kingdom Pseudomonadati; phylum Pseudomonadota; class Gammaproteobacteria; order Enterobacterales; family Enterobacteriaceae; genus Escherichia; species Escherichia sp. E10V10. The sequence goes on from NZ_RHJO01000001.1 coordinate 441,468, forward strand.
CGAACATTTTCTCCGAGGCACGGGAGAAGCGGTTCTGTTTACGCAGCGACTCTTGGCTGAGCATCCGAGCGCACATCATCGGTGTCAGGGTCAGCGACACCACGGCTGAGATCAAAATCGCTACCGCCAGGGTAATAGCAAATTCGCGGAACAGTCGCCCGACGATATCGCCCATAAACAGCAGTGGGATCAACACCGCAATCAGTGAGAAGGTCAGCGAGATAATGGTAAAGCCGATTTCACCCGCACCCTTGAGCGCCGCCGCCAACGGTTTTTCGCCTTTTTCGATATAGCGGGAAATATTTTCGATCACCACGATGGCGTCATCGACCACGAATCCGGTGGCGATAGTTAACGCCATCAGCGTCAGGTTATTGATTGAAAAATCGAGAAACACCATAACTGCGAAGGTGCCGATTAACGACAGCGGTACAGCAACACCGGGAATGATGGTCGCCGGAATATTGCGTAAAAACAGGTAGATAATCATGACTACCAGCGCGATAGCCATCATCAGCTCAAACTGGGTATCGTTAACTGAAGCGCGGATATTGGTGGTACGGTCAGAAAGTACCGTTACCTTCACCGATTTCGGCAGACTCTCGGTGAGCTGCGGCAGCATCTGCCGGATGCTGTCGGCGGTGGAAATAATGTTAGCACCGGGCTGGCGCTGAACATTCATCACAATGGCCTGTTCTTTGTTCGCCCACGCGCCGAGCCAGCTGTTTTCTGCACCTTGCTCTACAGTTGCGACATCGCCCAGACGAATCGGCGCGCCGTTCTGGTAGGCAATGATTAGCTGGCGATACTCTTCGGCGGATTGCATCTGGTCGTTCGCGGAAAGCGTGACCGCACGGGAAGGGCCATCAAGGCTACCTTTCGCTGAGTTAACGTTAGCGCCGGTAATGGCGGTTCGCACGGTTTCGCTGGTCAGGCCGAGGGCGGCAATCGCCTGAGCGTTAAGTTTGACGCGAACAGCCGGACGCTGCCCGCCGGAAAGCGTCACCAGGCCGACACCGGAAATCTGCGAGATTTTCTGCGCGACGCGGGTTTCCACCATATCTTCTACCTGCGTCATCGGCATGGCGGTTGAGGTGACGGCGAGCGTCATGATCGGCGGATCTGCCGGGTTCACTTTGCTGTAAACCGGCGGGTTAGGCAGATCGCTCGGCAACAAGTTGGTCGCAGCGTTAATCGCGGCCTGCACTTCCTGCTCGGCGACATCCAGCGGTAAGGTTAGCTGGAACTGCAAAGTGATAACCGACGCACCGCCGGAACTTTGCGACGACATCTGTTTCAGGCCGGACATCTGTCCAAACTGGCGTTCGAGCGGCGCGGTAACGGCAGAGGTCATCACATCCGGGCTCGCACCTGGATAAAGCGTGACTACCTGGATGGTCGGATAGTCCACTTCCGGCAGCGCCGAAACGGGCAGGGCGCGATAACCGATAATCCCGGCGAGTAAGATCGCCACCATCAGCAGCGTGGTGGCGACAGGACGCATAATAAACAGGCGCGACGGGCCGCCTGTGCTGCTCGGGGGTAACACCTGCATCAGGAGCGTGCTCCTTTTTTCGCGTATTCGCGGCTGGTGGCTTTCTCTTCCGGAGTAGTGGCGCTCTGGGCTTCCACGACTTCCACTTTCGCCCCTTCGGTCAGGCGATCAATGCCATCCGTCACTACGCGATCGCCTGCAGAAATACCTGCGCGGATCACCACTTTCTGACTGTCCTGAATGCCCGGCGTCACCAGATGTTTGCTGACTTTGTTTTCGCTATTCAGTACCCAGACAAAATGGCCTTCGTTGCCCATTTGCAGGGCGGCGGTGGGGATCACCACGGCGTTTTGTTCGGTGTCGACTAACATGCGCGCGTTAACAAACTGATTAGGAAACAGCGCATCATCCTGATTATTAAAGCGTGCTTTCACTTTAATCGTACCGGTAGTGGCATCGATTTGGTTATCGAGACTTAACAGCGTGCCTTCACTTAATTTCTTCGAGTTAGTGCGATCCCAGGCTTCTACCACCAGCGGTTTCCCGGCTTTTTGCGCCTGCACGACGGTAGCGATATCGCTTTCCGGCAGGGTAAAGAGCAAATCGATAGGATGCGTCTGGGTGATCACCACAATCCCGGTGGTATCACCACTGGAGATTTGGTTACCAACATCAACCTGCTTGAGACCAACGCGGCCATCGACTGGTGCGGTAATACGGCTCCAGTCGAGTTGCAGCTGTGCGCTGGCGACGCTTGCTTCATCAGCCTTAATGGTGCCTTCGGTTTCACTGACCAGCGCCTGTTGAGCATCCAGCTCCTGGCGGGAGACGAGATTAGTTTTTGCCAGTTGTTGATAACGCGCCAGGTCACGGCGGGCGTTGGCAAGCGTGGCTTTATCTTTTGCCAGTTGGCCCTGGGCTTGTGCTAATGCAACTTTGAACTGGCTGGGGTCAATTTCTGCCAGCAAATCGCCTGCTTTGACCTGCTGGCCTTCCTGGAAATGTAACGCCATCAGTTGACCATCTACGCGACTGCGCACCGTAACGGTGTTAGCAGCGGTAATAGTGCCAAGCCCGGTGAGGTAACGCGGAACTGCCTGTTCTACGGCGGTCGCCGCCTGAACCGGGGCTAATGGGCCGGAACGCATACCACGGCGACCACTCGCAGGTGGATGTTGCGCTTGTTTCGTCGCACCTGGTGCTGCGCTCTGGGATTCATTGCGGCCTTGCCAGAACCAGAATGCGGCGATGGCGGCGATAACCACCACGATTACGATTACCCAACGGGATTTATAACTGCCTTTCATCGTTAAGAGTTTCTCTTCCTGAAACGTTTCGCGGAATGATACTAGTGTAGCCAGCCAATAAGGGCGAAAAATGGAGGAATTATGAAACAGTTTCGGGAATCGTCTGAATGACGGTGCGCTTTGCGAGCATGCATCCAGTAATGACACAGGAAACTATTTTATTCGCAGGTTAGCGATAGACTGCGTACATGGCAATAAGGAGGTAACCCGACGATTTCAGCGGGACGCTGAAACGGGAAAGCCCCTCCCGAGGAAGGGGCCTTAAATAAGGAAAGGGTCATGATGAAGATACTCATCATCGTGGTGCTCTTAGTGATTAGCTTACCGGCTTACTAAGACTACCAGGGCGGGGGAAACCCCGCTCTACCCTCACTCCTGAAAGTATGCCTTCACTGTCAGATTGTCAATCCGCAGACTTTGCAGTCTGCGATCCTGCCAGCAAATATTCTTTGCGAGACGTTACGCAATAATCACTGGTGAAACTATTTTATCCGCGAGTCAGCGATAGACTGCATGCATGGCGAAAGGAGATAAAACGACGATTTCAGCGGGATGCTGAAACGGGAAAGCCCCTCCCGAGGAAGGGGCCTTAAATAAGGAAAGGGTCATGATGAAGCTACTCATCATCGTGGTGCTCTTAGTCATTAGCTGGCCAGCTTACTAAGACTACCAGGGCGGGGGAAACCCCGCTCTACCCTCACTCCTGAAATTATGTCACTCAACCCTTGTTGTCAATCTATAAGCCCACGTTCTTGCGAGGCGAATAGCAAAATTATCTACGCCGCCGGGCCTAATTCTGAAAATGTCTTCGTTTGCTCTTCTTTCATTATTGCAGTCGGTATGATACCGGACCTCAATAATTCTCTAAGAAAGGATTTCTTATGAGCGAACAAATCACGTTTGCCACCAGCGATTTTGCCAGTAACCCGGAACCACGTTGCCCCTGCATTTTGCTGCTGGATGTTTCTGGCTCGATGAGCGGCAGACCCATTAATGAACTTAACGCCGGATTGGTTACCTTTCGCGATGAGCTGCTTGCCGATCCGCTGGCTTTAAAAAGAGTGGAACTCGGCATTGTGACGTTCGGCCCGGTGCATGTGGAACAACCCTTTACCAGCGCCGCTAATTTTTTCCCACCTATCCTGTTTGCTCAGGGCGATACGCCAATGGGCGCCGCCATTACCAAAGCCCTGGATATGGTTGAAGAGCGGAAACGTGAGTACCGCGCAAATGGCATTTCGTATTATCGTCCGTGGATTTTCCTGATCACCGATGGCGCACCAACCGACGAGTGGCAGAGTGCCGCCAACAAAGTGTTTCAGGGGGAAGAAGATAAAAAGTTTGCCTTCTTTACCATCGGTGTTCAGGGGGCGGATATGAAGACGCTGGCCCAAATCAGCGTCCGTCAGCCTTTGCCATTGCAGGGATTACAATTCCGTGAACTGTTTAGCTGGTTATCCAGTTCGTTACGTTCGGTTTCCCGCTCCACGCCAGGAACGGAAGTTGTACTGGAAGCACCAAAAGGCTGGACGTCAGTGTGACCTGGCGTCTGGTCTATACATCAGCCGTCGGAACGTCGCACATCAGCGCTGATTTGCCTTGTCAGGATGCCTGCCAGATGCAGGTTGCCTGGTTAAACGACCAGCAACCATTACTGGTGATGTTTCTTGCTGATGGTGCAGGCAGCGTCTCGCAGGGGGGCGAAGGCGCGATGCTCGCCGTCAATGAAGCGATGGCTTATATGTCGCAAAAAGTGCAGAACGGTGAATTTGGACTCAATGATGTCCTCGCTACGGATATTGTGCTGGCCGTTCGTCAGCGACTTTTTGCCGAGGCGGAAGTCAAAGAATTAGCAGTTCGCGATTTTGCCTGCACGTTTTTGGGATTGATTTCATCAGCTAACGGCACCTTGATTATGCAGATTGGCGATGGCGGCGTGGTGGTAGATTTTGGTCATGATCTGCAATTGCCGCTTACGCCGATGGTGGGTGAATATGCCAATATGACGCACTTCATTACCGATGAAGATGCTGTTTCCAGACTGGAAACTTTCACCAGCACTGAGCGTGCGCACAAAGTTGCAGCATTTACGGATGGTATTCAGCGACTGGCGTTAAATATGCTGGATAATTCTCCGCACGTGCCTTTCTTTACCCCGTTTTTCAATGGACTGGCGTCAGCAACGCGGGAACAACTCGATTTATTACCTGAATTGTTAAAGCAGTTTTTGTCCAGCCCGGCGGTAAATGAGCGTACCGATGATGATAAAACGTTGGCACTGGCTCTGTGGTTACCATGAAAACCACTTTATATACTGCTACTGGTGAGTGCGTTACGCCAGGCCGTGAGCTGGGCAAAGGTGGTGAAGGCGCGGTTTATGATATCGAGGAGTTTGTCGATAGCGTCGCCAAAATTTATCACACACCGCCACCCGCCTTAAAACAGGACAAACTCGCCTTTATGGCTGCGACAGCTGACGCGCAGTTGCTGAATTATGTCGCCTGGCCGCAGGCAACGCTTCATGGCGGACGAGGCGGGAAGGTTATCGGTTTTATGATGCCGAAGGTTTCAGGTAAAGAACCGATTCATATGATTTATAGCCCGGCACATCGTCGCCAGAGTTACCCTCATTGTGCGTGGGATTTTCTACTCTATGTTGCGCGCAATATTGCTTCATCTTTTGCTACGGTTCACGAGCACGGACACGTCGTGGGTGACGTAAACCAGAACAGCTTTATGGTAGGCCGTGACAGCAAAGTGGTGTTGATCGATAGCGACTCCTTTCAGATTAACGCCAATGGCACGCTGCATTTATGCGAAGTCGGCGTGTCGCATTTTACGCCACCAGAACTGCAAACCTTGCCATCATTTGTTGGCTTTGAACGCACCGCGAATCACGATAATTTTGGCCTTGCGTTGCTGATATTTCACGTCTTGTTTGGTGGGCGGCATCCTTATTCCGGTGTACCGCTTATCTCTGAAGCGGGTAATGCGCTGGAGACGGATATTGCCCATTTCCGTTATGCCTACGCGTCAGATAATCAGCGACGTGGTTTAAAACCGCCGCCACGATCTATTCCGCTATCGATGTTACCGAGTGATGTTGAAGCCATGTTTCAGCAGGCGTTTACGGAAAATGGGGTGGTAACCGCGCGTCCGACGGCAAAAGCGTGGGTAGCGGCACTTGATTCCCTACGCCAACAGTTAAAGAAATGTACTGTTTCGGCAATGCATGTTTACCCCGCTCATTTGGCCGACTGTCCGTGGTGTACGCTGGATAATCAAGGCGTTATCTATTTTATTGATCTCGGCGAAGAGGTCATTACCACCGGCGGTGATTTTGTGCTGGCGAAAGTCTGGGCGATGGTAACGTCGTCAGTAGCACCGCCAGCATTGCAACTGCCATTACCCGATCATTTCCAACCTGGGGGTAGGCCGCTTCCTTTAGGCCTGTTACGGTGCGAATACATCATTCTGATTGAGATCGCACTGTCAGCGTTATCGCTGTTGCTTTGCGGCCTTCAGGCAGAACCGCGTTATATTATTTTGGTTCCTGTGTTGGCGGCTATCTGGATTATTGGCAGTCTGACAAGCAAAGCGTACAAAGCAGAAATCCAGCAACGCCGTGAGGCATTTAATCGCGCGAAAATGGACTATGACCATTTAGTCAGCCAGATCCAACAGTTGGGCGGGCTGGAAGGTTTTATCGCCAAACGGGCGATGCTCGAAAAAATGAAGGACGAAATTCTCGGGTTACCGGAAGAAGAAACACGCGCTCTGGCAGCACTTCATGACACCGCAAGGGAACGGCAGAAGCAGAAGTTTCTGGAGGGATTTTTTATTGATGTTGCCTCTATTCCCGGCGTTGGCCCTGCGCGTAAAGCGGCGTTACGGTCCTTTGGTATTGAAACAGCGGCAGATGTTACCCGTCGTGGCGTTAAGCAAGTGAAAGGGTTTGGTGATCATCTGACCCAGGCAGTTATCGACTGGAAAGCGAGTTGCGAACGCCGTTTTGTGTTCAGGCCGAATGAAGCGGTAACGCCAGCAGACAGACAAGCGGTAATGGCGAAAATGGCCGCCAAACGACATCGGCTGGAATCGGCGTTGACTGTCGGAGCGACAGAGTTGCAGCGATTCCGCCTTCATGCTCCAGCACGGACCATGCCGTTGATGGAACCGTTACGTCAGGCGGCAGAAAAATTGGCTCAGGCGCAGGCAGATTTAAGCCGTTGCTGAGCCAGTTTTCAATTAACGAAACACCACTTCCGCCCAGCGTGCCAGCCCGGCGGTGACGGAGCCAAAGTCATCGCCGCCTGCAATTGGAATGCCCGGCAACTGTTCTGCCAGCGCCTTTTTAATCAGCGGCGAACGGGCGCTACCGCCGGTCAGGTAGATGACATCCGGTTTTTCCTGGGCGTTATCCAGGGCCAGTTGCACCTGTTCCAGAATCCGCGCCAGTGGCTGGCTGAGGGCGCTTTCCAGACCCTGCTGGCTAATCAGCGTAGCCAGTTCGTCGCTGATAAACGGCAGCGATGCGAGGGTTTCCGCTGCGCTGGAAAGCGCAATTTTGCTCTCTTCCGCGCTGCGCACCAGTCGATAGCTTAAACGCTGACGCCAGACTTTCTGTAACAGGGCCACTTTTTCCGGTTCGCGAGCATCGCGTACCAGATCGTTAAGCAGGCGACCGTTGGCACTACTGTAGAAATCACTTTGCGCAGGTACGTCGTTGATGGCAACCGCATTCCACCACGGCAGAATTGGCAGGGCGATGCCTTTTTCGGTTTCGCCTCCCATGCCCAGTAAAGGCATCAGGTTTTTAAACGCCAGTGCGATGTCCAGATCGTTACCGCCAATACGGCAACCACTGTGACCCAGCAGGCTGGCTTCACGATCGAGACGCGAACGCCACTGCGGTCCCATCAGCAGCAATGAACAGTCAGTCGTACCACCGCCGATATCCACCACCAGCACCCGTTTTTCTTCCTGTAAGGTGGCTTCGTAATCCAGCCCAGCCGCTACCGGCTCGTACTGGAATACCACATCCTTAAACCCGGCACGCTTTGCCGCGCGTTCCAGAATCCCTTGCGCCTGGGCGTTTGCTTCATCGCCGCCCAGCCCCTGGAAGTTGATCGGACGACCAATAACCGCCTGAGTAATCGTTTCTGGCAGCTGCGCCTGCGCCTGCTGGCGAATGTGCAACATCATTGCGCAGACCAGATCCTCAAACAGCGCTACCTGCTGCGGTTTTAAGCCGCTGGCACCGAGGAACGATTTTGGTGATTTCACAAACCACACTTCTTCCGGATCATCAATGTACTGTGCCAGTGAGGAAAGACCGAACTGCACGCTTTTCGCCGTAACATCGATATCTTCTTCGCGGTTATACCGAATCGCCCGACGCAACAGCGCCTGCGTTTCATCGTCGTCTGCCGGAACATCATGATGGCGGTACAGCCATTCGCTTACCGCTTCACGCGTTGGCGCGCAAAGCATTGAAGGCAGCAACGTGCTGTCGTTTTCCATTTTCAGTAATTGCGGTTTACCGTCGCGCATGACCGCCACTGAACAGTTTGCTGTACCGTAATCAAAACCAATAAACACGAAATAATCCCCATGCCGGTGAAGAAGGGGCGTGACTTTAGCGAAATGTTGCCGTCGCGACAACCGGAATATGAAAGCAAAGCGCAGCGTCTGAATAACGTTTATGCTGAAAGCGGATGAATAAGGAGATGCGATGTATACCCTGAACTGGCAGCCGCCGTATGACTGGTCCTGGATGTTGGGATTTCTCGCCGCCCGTGCGGTGAGCGGTGTGGAAACGGTCGCTGACGATTATTATGCCCGTAGTCTGGCGGTGGGCGAATATCGCGGTGTGGTGACTGCTATTCCGGATATCGCCCGCCATACTCTGCACATAAATTTAAGTGCAGGTTTAGAACCCGTTGCCGCTGAGTGCCTGGCGAAAATGAGCCGCTTATTTGATCTGCAATGTAACCCGCAGGTTGTTAACGAGGCGTTGGGCGAGTTAGGCGCGGCGCGGCCTGTATTGCGTTTACCTGGCAGCGTAGATGCTTTTGAACAGGGCGTGCGCGCTATATTAGGCCAACTGGTGAGCGTGGCGATGGCGGCAAAATTGACTGCCAAAGTGGTACAGCTTTATGGCGAACGGCTGGATGATTTTCCGGAGTATATCTGCTTCCCCACGCCTCAGCGGCTGGCAGCCGCCGACCCGCAGGCATTAAAAGCGTTAGGCATGCCGTTGAAACGGGCAGAGGCGCTGATTCATCTGGCAAATGCGGCGCTGGAGAGTACCTTACCAATGACAATACCGGGCGATGTGGAGCAGGCGATGAAAACGCTGCAAACTTTTCCGGGTATCGGGCGCTGGACGGCGAATTATTTCGCCTTACGTGGCTGGCAAGCGAAAGATGTTTTCCTGCCGGATGATTATTTGATTAAACAGCGATTTCCAGGAATGACGCCAGCACAAATCCGCCGTTATGCCGAGCGCTGGAAGCCCTGGCGTTCTTATGCGTTGTTGCATATCTGGTATACGGAAGGCTGGCAACCAGACGAAGTATGACGCTGGTCGCCGGATGCGGCGCGAGCGCCTTATCTGTCCTGGGGAATGAGCGATTTGTAGGCCTGATAAGACGCGTTAGCGTCGCATCAGGCAATGGGCAAACGCTCCCTCAATTAATCGCGAAATAACTGCTATTAACCAGCAAATCCAGAGGCTGGCCCTCGGCGATCACATCGCCATAAATCAGATCAACACCAATGTCAGAAAGCGTATCCAATACCAATGGCAACGCTACTGGCCCAGCGATGGTTTTCACACCCAACCGCTGGGCATGCCCCTGAATAATCGAAATCAGCATCTCATCCATTAAATTGCCCTGTACGCTGGCGCATAACTCGGCGTCAAGCAGTAGATAATCCGTCATATTTGCTTTGAGCATATTGAATATTTGTAGGTCGCGCCCTACCTGGCTGAGTACGATCCGGCAGCCGGCCAGCCGCAGTTTTTGCACAGCCAGCCCGTGGTCGAAAATCGCTTCTGCCGGAATTACCAAATGGAACAACCGTGGTGGTAATGAACTTTGTTCCAGTTGCTCAAGCAATTCGTCTACCAGAGTGACGCTGCCTAGCCCTGCAACGGAAAGGGGGAGGGCGATGCTTAAACCTTTATTGGCAACCGCTTTTGCTGTTTGTTGGAAAAATTCACGTAATACCCGGCGGTCAAGCGCGTGGCTGAGTGCCGGATCACTGAAGCTACGGCGGAATGCCTGTTCATCAATCAACTCGCCTTTGCTGCTCCAGAGCTTAAGCGAAATCAACCACAAATTCCGCGTTTCCGTTATTCGCGGCGAAGCGATGCCGTGGGCAATCATCATAAGCGGATTCTCTTTAGTCATCCGCCACTGTTCATCGAGCGACATCACTGTCCGTTCATTATGTGCAGTTGCCTGCTGTGGTTCATAAACTGTGACCTGACCACGACCACCATTTTTCGAAGCATAACAGGCGATATCGGCCTGGGACATAACTTCTGCTGCCTGGTGATTACTGTCGTTTATTAACGTCATCCCGGCGCTTGCTCCTACCCGATGTAACCGACCTTCCCACATAAAGTGATAATCATTAATCGCATTGATAATGCGCGTCGCGATAAAACGGGCACTTTCGACATTACAGTCTGGCAGTAACAGACCAAATTCATCACCACCGAGTCGTGCCAGTAGATCGCTGGAGCGCAGCATACTCAGCATCAACGAAGACAGTTCGCGCAGCAAAGCATCGCCGGCCGCATGCCCGGCGCTGTCATTTACCGCTTTAAAGCGATCAAGATCGATAAATACCAGTGCATGTTGCTGATGCGTACTGTGAACGGTTTGCAGCAGTATTCGCAGTTGTTTCTCAAAACTTGCACGGTTCGCCAGATGCGTCAGGGCATCGTGGGAGGCGCTATAGCTAAGCTGACGTAGCATTTTGCGTGCTTCGGTGACGTCCTGAATCACCAGCACCGAACCAATGCTACTACCATCCAGGGTGCTTAACGGCGTAATACTGTAATGAACGTCATAGCTGCCACCGCTACGGCAGTGGAGAACCACGTCCTGTTCAATAGCAGAACGTGAGGTGTCGGCACTGTAAATGTTCTCAATTAACGGCCCGGTGTCACCAGTTGTAAGATGCAATACCGTCAGCAGCGGAACGCCCAACGCCTCTTCTTGCTTCCAGCCGCTCATTTTCTCCGCGACTGGATTCATAAAGGTGATTTTCATCGCCATATCAATACAGACCACGGCTTCACCGATAGAGTCCAGGGTGATATGCAGACGTTCTTTTTCCTGGAACAGCGCCTCGTTGAGTTGTTTTACTTCAGTCATATCCATATTGATGCCAAGCAGGCGTTCGACTTCACCTTCTTTATTCAGAACCCGATTGGCGAGTGCGCGGATATGACGAATACCGTCTTTTACCGTAATGCGAAATTCCAGTTTAAAAGGCAAACGAGCCTGCAGCGAATCGCGGATGACTTTCTCGGTGTGTTCTCGATCTTCCGGCAGCACGCAGTCATACCAAACCTGCCAGTTTGGTTTGATATGCGGGGAAATTTCGTAAAGTTCAAACATCCGCTTATCCCAACTGAAAATATCCGGCTTCAACTCCCATTCCCAGATACCAATCCCGCCCGCTTCGTTAGCCAGCGTGATGCGTTCCATCAGTTGCTTATTCACCTGCTCGGTGCGTTTTAACTCGTTAATGTCTTCTATCTGCGCAATGAAGTAGAGTGGCGTGCCATCGGTGTGGCGCACCAGTGAGACGGCAAGCAGCGCCCAAACTACGTCGCCGTGGCGGTTGTAGTAGCGTTTCTCCATTGAGTAGGTATTGATTTCACCGCTAATCAACTTCTCAACGTGTTGCAGATCTTTATTGAGGTCTTCCGGCCAGGTCAGCTGTTGAAAGGTGAGAGCACGCAGTTCTTCCTGGCTGTAGCCGAGAAACTGGCACAGGGCTTTGTTGCTTTGCAGCCATTGTCCCTCAGTACCCACCAACGCCATACCGATAGCAGAATATTCCATGGCGTTCCGAAAGCGTGTTTCGCTTTCGGAAATATGCTTACGTTCCGCGCGGAAGGCGTACATCACCATGGTCATGATGTTGGCGGGAAGCAGAATCAGCAAAAATGGCAGCCACGGCATATGGCTCATCAGGTACGCTCGCGGTGTGGCAAGCAGAGTAGGGTCGGCAGCCATCATTAACGAAACCATCATCACTGTCGTGAGGAAGATCAAAAAGGCTTCCATTCGTGGCAGGCGCACGGCGCTCCACATCAGCAGCACAATAATGAAAGTAAAAGGCCACGGCAGGTACAGCATCGAAAGCCAGCTTAATGTCAATGTGATCGCTAACGTCAGCAGCGTTTCAAACAACAGTCGTGGGTTACGATGGCGTAATAGATAATGCGGTTTAAACAACAGGCCCAGCGGTACCAGCGCCAGGGCGCCGATGGATTCTGAAAGTACCCATATCAAAAAAGCCCTGAGAGGATCGTCTCCGGGCGTCAGCAGGACAACCAGCCCCCCTCCCAACAGAGGTGGAACGATGGCGCTGCCAAATGCAAGACGAAGCCAGTCAGCCAGATTTTGTAGCGGGTTATACCACGGTAATAATTTTCGCAGCAGCATTGCGCCCACGACGGCTTCAATAATGTTGATAGCCGTCCAGGTCATATTGAGCGAACTGGTGGAAAAGAGCAGCACGGATGCGGCTATGTTGCCCAGTGAGCAGGCTAACGCGATACCAGGCCACATGCGTCCGGCATGGCGGTAAAACGCCACCATCATAATGGAAGTAGGGAACCATAGCGGCGCAAGCTGAGTGCCAAATTGCGAAAGCTCAAGCGAGAAAAGGGTAAAGATAAACGAGACTAAACCTAAACTGACGAGGTGAAGCAGAGGATGAGGCAAGGTAATTAAAACACGCTGTGATGGTTTACTCATTACCGCTCTATCCGCATGGCCAGGCCGTCAGTATTAGTGTCTGTGTTTATGCTAGTACAAAAGTTTTACATTTTATATGCAAATTGCTCATAAAGTGACGTAATGGCGGATAATTTGCGCAACTATGCATAACATTTTTCACTTTGCGTCATAACTGAGCAATTAAATTTGCATCAGGGAATTGATCGTCAACAATTAACTCTGAGAGCAAGGCAACGCTATTCGACTGGTATCACGCGGATGAAATCCCTATAATTGCCGCGTTTGGCGCTTCGGCGCCCCCTTCCTAACATCCAGGTTATTCAGGTCGCTAAATTTATGACTGATCAGTCTCATCAGTGCGTCATTATCGGTATCGCAGGCGCATCGGCTTCCGGCAAGAGTCTCATTGCCAGTACCCTTTATCGTGAATTACGTGAACAAGTCGGTGATGAACACATCGGCGTTATTCCGGAAGACTGTTACTACAAAGATCAAAGCCATCTGTCGATGGAAGAACGGGTTAAAACTAATTATGACCATCCCAGCGCGATGGATCACAGCCTGCTGCTGCAACATTTGCAGGCGCTGAAACGCGGCTCGGCTATCGACCTGCCGGTTTACAGCTACGTTGAACATACGCGTATGAAAGAAACGGTGAAGGTTGAACCGAAGAAAGTCATTATTCTCGAAGGCATTTTGCTGCTGACGGATGCGCGTCTGCGCGACGAGCTGAACTTCTCGATTTTTGTGGATACCCCACTGGATATCTGCCTGATGCGTCGCATTAAGCGCGATGTTAATGAGCGTGGTCGCTCGATGGATTCTGTAATGGCGCAATATCAAAAAACCGTGCGCCCGATGTTCCTGCAATTCATTGAACCGTCTAAACAGTATGCAGATATCATCGTGCCGCGCGGCGGTAAAAACCGCATCGCGATCGATATATTGAAAGCGAAAATAAGTCAGTTCTTTGAATAAGCTTGGTAAATTGTGTACCGTTCAGTGATAACCTGGTATGCCCTTGACGTAACTGGCGTTAAGGGAGTGATGCGCGAAAGGAGAAAATGCCATGCGTCTGTGTGACCGAGATATTGAAGCCTGGCTTGATGAAGGCCGTTTGTCGATCAACCCACGTCCACCCGTGGAGCGTATTAATGGCGCGACGGTGGATGTACGCCTGGGCAATAAATTTCGTACCTTCCGTGGCCACACGGCAGCGTTTATCGATCTGAGCGGTCCTAAAGACGAAGTGAGCGCCGCGCTTGACCGGGTGATGAGCGATGAAATTGTGCTTGATGAAAGCGAAGCTTTCTTTCTTCATCCGGGAGAATTGGCACTGGCGGTAACGCTGGAGTCAGTGACGCTGCCAGCCGATCTGGTGGGCTGGCTGGATGGGCGCTCCTCACTGGCGCGTCTGGGACTGATGGTGCACGTCACTGCGCACCGTATCGATCCGGGCTGGTCTGGCTGTATTGTGCTGGAGTTCTACAATTCCGGTAAGCTGCCGCTGGCTCTGCGTCCGGGTATGCTGATTGGCGCGCTGAGCTTTGAGCCGCTTTCAGGTCCGGCAGCGCGTCCGTATAACCGCCGTGAAGATGCGAAATATCGCAACCAGCAGGGCGCAGTCGCTAGCCGAATCGATAAAGACTAATTCAGGCCCATTGAGGATACCATGAGACGATTTCTGACGACGCTGATGATACTCCTGGTCGTGCTGGTGGCTGGGTTATCTGCGTTAGTGTTGCTGGTGAATCCGAATGATTTCCGTGATTATATGGTCAAGCAGGTTGCTGCACGTAGCGGTTATCAATTGCAGCTCGACGGGCCACTGCGTTGGCACGTCTGGCCGCAGCTTAGTATCCTCTCTGGTCGCATGATATTAACGGCCAACGGGGCCAGCCAACCGCTGGTACGTGCCGATAATATGCGCCTTGATGTGGCCTTGTGGCCTTTATTGAGTCATCAACTCAGCGTTAAGCAAGTCATGCTCAAAGGGGCAGTCATTCAACTGACGCCGGAAACAGAAGCAGTGCGCAGTGAAGACGCCCCAATAGCCCCGAAAGACAATACGTTACCTGATGATGCGGAAGATCGCGGCTGGTCGTTCGATATCGCCAGTCTGCGAGTCAGTGACAGCGTGTTGGTGTTCCAGCATGAAAATGACGAACAGGTTACGGTACGTGATATCCGCCTGCAAATGGAGCAGGACCCACAACATCGCGGTTCGTTTGAATTCTCTGGTCGGGTAAACCGCGACCAACGCGATCTCACGTTAGCGCTCAAGGGGACTGTTGATGCTTCTGATTACCCGCATGATTTAACGGCAGATATTCAACAGATTGACTGGCAACTGCAGGGCGCTGATCTCCCGAAGCAGGGGATTCAGGGCCATGGTCAGTTCAGGACTCAGTGGCAGGAAGCGCAAAAACGTCTCTCCTTTGAACAAATCAATTTAACCGCTAACGACAGTAATCTGACCGGTCAGGCGCAGGTAGCGCTGCTTGAGAAGCCAGAATGGCTGCTCAGACTGCAATTTGCCCAGTTAAATCTGGATAATTTGCTGCCGATGAATGAGGTGATGACTAAGCAAAATGGCGTTGCTCAACAGGGGCAAAGCCAACCGACGCTGCCACGTCCGGTAATTTCCTCACGTATTGATGAACCTGCGTATCAGGGGCTGAAAGGCTTTGCGGCAGATATTTTGTTGCAGGCCAATAACGTGCGTTGGCGTGGAATGGATTTTGCCGATGTTACTGCGCAAATGACCAACAAGGCGGGGCTGCTGGAGATTATCCAGTTGCAGGGCAAACTTAACGACGGTGTCGTGTCGTTACCGGGTACGCTGGATGCAACTGCCTCACATCCGCGTATAGTTTTCCATCCCCGGCTGGAAAATGTCGAGATTGGCACCATCCTGAATGCCTTCAACTACCCCATCTCATTAACGGGGAAAATGTCGCTGGCAGGGGATTTCTCTGGTGCTGACATTGATGCCAACGCATTCCGCCACACCTGGCAAGGACAGGCGCATGTCGAAATGGCCGATACGCGCATGGAAGGCATGAACTTCCAGCAGATGATCCAACAAGCGGTAGAACGTAATGGCGGTGATGTGAAGGCCGCTGAAAACTTCGATAACGTGACGCGGCTTGATAGCTTTACCACCGATCTGACGTTGAAGGATGGTGTCGTGACGTTAAACGACATGCAAGGTCAATCGCCAGTGCTGGCGCTTTCAGGGGCTGGCACGTTGAATCTGGCAGATCAAACCTGCGACACCCAGTTTGACATTCGTGTGATTGGCGGTTGGAACGGGGAAAGCAAACTGATTGATTTCCTCAAAGAAACGCCGGTTCCTCTGCGGGTTTACGGCAACTGGCAGCAACTCAATTACAGCCTGCAAGTGGATCAGTTACTGCGTAAACACTTACAGGACGAAGCGAAACGTCGCCTGAATGACTGGGCCGAGCGGAATAAAGATTCCCGCAATGGCAAAGATGTGAAGAAGTTGCTGGAGAAGATGTAAGTTACCAGGTGACCTGTCCTGTAGGCCTGATAAGACGCGTAAAGCGTCGCATCAGGCAATCACGTAGATTACTTTCAGCAAAGATGAATCATCAGTAAAAGCAAGATATTTCCGCGAGGGGGTTGGTCCGGCTGTAAATCGCCGAATCGTTTCCTGTAGGCCGGGGCAGCCCACATGGATGTGGGCTGAGGGCGCGTTTTACAGGGATGTTACCTCGCGCCCGTACCCGATAGCCGAAAGGAATAAGATGAAGGGACCGCGCTAGCGGCGATTTACCGCCGGGAGCCCGGGTTGCCAGGGTGGTGGCGATTGAGCCACCCTGGCACGTTCACCGACTTGAGCGTTCCATAGTAGCGAGGAACATAAAGTGAACGGAACAGCCTTCAATGTCACATACTCTCCCGGTTGAACGAAACGCCTGATGCGACGCTTTACGCGTCTTATCAGGCCTACATGCCATCACACCTCGTACTCCATCTCGCCATCCTTACGCAGCGGAATAATCTGCACCTTCTGCACGCGATGGCTTTCCACCTGCAACGTTTTAAGCAAATAATCCCCCACCTGAACTTCTTCGCCAGGTTTTGGAATACGCTGCAAATATTCCATCAACAGCCCGGCAATGGTGTGATATTCACGTTTTTCATCCAGCGGCAGCGGCACATATTGCACCAGATCTTCCAGCGGCATATGACCATTTGCCGTCCAGGAACCGTCGGCATTCTTCTGAATATCATGGCGGGCATCGATCTCTTCCACTTCGTTCGGCAAGTTACCAGCAATGGTTTCAGTGACGTCACTTAATGTCACAATCCCTTCCACCGAGCCAAACTCATCCACCACAAAAGCAAAGTGCGTGCGGGCATTACGGAACTGCT
Organism: Escherichia sp. E10V10; assembly: GCF_004211985.1. Classification (NCBI taxonomy): domain Bacteria; kingdom Pseudomonadati; phylum Pseudomonadota; class Gammaproteobacteria; order Enterobacterales; family Enterobacteriaceae; genus Escherichia; species Escherichia sp. E10V10. The sequence continues at coordinate 458,666 of NZ_RHJO01000001.1, forward strand.
CCAGGGCTGGTAACAACGGCAAGGTTTCCGGGAACACCAGCGGCTGGCGAATCAACACCCGCAGGTTGAGCGGTTCGCCGCGCAGTGACTGTTGTAGCAGGTCGATAACGTGAACAACACCGAGCAAATCTTCTGCGTCATCACCGTCGGTAACCACCAGCCGCGTATGCTGATTTCGCTCCAGCAACTGGCGGATTTCTTCTTCCGGCGCGTTGAGATCGATATGCTCAATATCGTGGCGCGACGTCATAATGCTGCTGACGGTACGCTGGTTAAGATTAAGTACCCGCTCAATCATCCGCCGTTCCTGCGGATTAAAGATCTGCTGGTTACCATGATCCACCAGCATGGACGCGGTTTCGGCGTCCAGTTCCGCATCTTCTTTTTGTCCGCTTAACAGGCGCATTACCGCTTCGGTAGTCCGCTGGCGCAGCGTCTGGTTAGCGGAGAGAAAACGTCGCCGGTTAAAGATAGCCAACTGATTGAGCGCCTCGATCATCACCGAGAAACCAATGGCAGCGTACAGATAGCCCTTCGGAATAGCGAATCCGAAACCTTCCGCCACCAGGCTAAAGCCAATCATCAACAGGAAACTTAAGCAGAGTATGACGATGGTCGGATGGCTATTAACGAACTGGGTTAACGGTTTGCTGGCCATCAGCATCAGGCTGATAGCGATAACGACGGCGGCCATCATGACCAGTAAATGGTCGACCATCCCGACGGCGGTAATCACCGAGTCGAGTGAGAAGATGGCGTCCAGCACCACAATTTGTGTCACCACCCCCCAGAACTTCGCACCTTTGCGTTGTGTGGGATTATTGCTGTCTTTCCCTTCCAGCCGTTCGTTCAGCTCCATCGTGGCTTTGAACAACAAGAAGAAACCACCAAACAGCATGATTAAGTCGCGGGCGCTAAAGGTAAACGAGCGAAAGCTGAATAGCGGTTGTGTCAGGGTGACCAGCCAGGAGATTGACGCCAGCAGTAACAGGCGCATTAACATTGCCAGCAGCAGCCCGGTAACCCGTGCGCGGTCACGCTGCTTCGGCGGTAGTTTTTCGGCGAGGATGGCAATAAAGACCAGGTTATCAATGCCGAGGACCAGTTCGATCACAATCAGCGTGATTAACCCGGCCCAGATAGACGGATCGGCAATCCATTCCATAGTAAGTACAAAACCTATTCGTTGTATGACAAATGTCACAATTCGATCATGGATAAATCAGGGCAAAAATGCAATGTTGCAGCACTATTTATCTCACATTATTTGAGGATTATAACATTGCATTATCCCTGAATTAAAAGTGGTAATAATAAAACATTATTTAAGAAATATCGCATGTGGAGACACTGTGTTAAATATTGTCAACCTAAAGAAACTCCTAAAAACCATATTGAATGACACTTAATATAATTCTTAAAAATAGCCAATTGCCGAATTGTTACCTTGCCTGCTATTCCGTTAGCTGTAACACTTCCTCCTGCATTATTGGAGAGCCAATATTCAATTACCATAATGTCAACTTATATTCGGAAGTTAATTTCCGCAATAACCCTTTCTCATCAACGACTGTATGTTGAGAGGGTTTTAAAAATTAAGCTAAATCAGTGTATTGGTAGCTAAAAAGCCAGGGGCGGTAGCGTGTCTGGATGCCTGAAAGACCAGTCTGAATTATTCTGTCAATAGCCTGCGGATGAAATCAATTTTTTTAGGACTGATGCCAGTTAAATTTTTATTCAATTAACTGCAAGGTAAATGTGCATGGCGACATTGCTATTAATAGTGCACAGGATAATTACTCTGCCAAAGTGATAAATAAACAATGATGAAATCCAAAATGAAATTGATGCCATTATTGGTGTCAGTAACCTTGATAAGCGGTTGCACAGTACTTCCGGGCAGCAATATGTCGACGATGGGTAAAGACGTCATCAAACAGCAGGACGCTGATTTCGATCTCGACAAAATGGTGAATGTTTATCCGCTGACCCCGCGTCTGATTGACCAATTACGCCCACGACCCAACGTAGCGCGCCCCAATATGACGCTGGAAAGTGAGATCGCGAATTACCAGTATCGCGTCGGGCCGGGCGACGTTCTTAATGTCACCGTCTGGGATCACCCGGAACTCACCACTCCCGCCGGTCAGTATCGCAGCTCCAGCGACACCGGCAACTGGGTACAGCCTGACGGCACTATGTTTTACCCGTATATCGGCAAGGTTCACGTAGTCGGGAAAACGCTCGCTGAAATCCGCAGTGATATTACCGGGCGCTTAGCGACGTACATCGCTGACCCGCAGGTGGACGTTAATATCGCCGCCTTCCGCTCACAAAAGGCCTATATCTCCGGTCAGGTGAATAAATCCGGTCAACAGGCGATCACCAACGTACCACTGACCATTCTCGACGCCATCAACGCCGCAGGTGGCCTGACCGACACCGCTGACTGGCGCAACGTGGTGCTAACACACAATGGTCGTGAAGAGCGCATTTCTTTGCAGGCGCTGATGCAAAACGGCGACCTCAATCAGAACCGACTGCTTTACCCCGGCGATATTCTCTACGTGCCGCGTAATGATGATCTGAAAGTATTTGTGATGGGTGAAGTGAAGAAACAGAGCACCCTGAAAATGGACTTTAGCGGTATGACCCTGACTGAAGCCCTGGGCAATGCTGAAGGCATCGACATGACCACCTCCAATGCCAGCGGCATCTTTGTCATTCGTCCGCTGAAAGGCGAGGGCGGGCGTAACGGCAAGATTGCCAATATCTACCAGCTGGATATGTCCGATGCGACGTCGCTGGTGATGGCGACAGAATTCCGCCTGCAACCTTATGACGTGGTGTATGTCACCACCGCCCCGGTTTCCCGCTGGAACCGTCTGATCAATCAGTTGCTGCCAACTATTAGCGGTGTCCGTTACATGACGGATACAGCCAGCGACATTCATAACTGGTAATCGTCATGTTTAACAACATCTTAGTTGTCTGTGTCGGCAATATTTGCCGTTCCCCGACGGCGGAACGCTTACTGCAACGTTATCACCCGGAGCTGAAAGTGGAGTCCGCTGGACTCGGCGCGCTGGTCGGTAAGGGCGCTGATCCTACCGCTATCAGCGTCGCCGCAGAACATCAACTGTCTCTGGAAGGCCACTGTGCACGACAAATCAGCCGCCGTCTGTGTCGCAACTACGACCTGATTTTGACCATGGAAAAGCGCCATATCGAACGCTTATGCGAGATGGCACCTGAGATGCGCGGCAAAGTGATGCTGTTTGGTCACTGGGATAACGAATGTGAAATCCCCGATCCGTATCGCAAAAGTCGGGAAACGTTTGCAGCGGTGTACACATTACTTGAACGGTCTGCCCGCCAGTGGGCGCAGGCATTGAACGCAGAGCAGGTATAAGAATGACAGAAAAAGTAAAACAACATGCCGCTCCGGTAACGGGCAGTGATGAAATCGATATTGGTCGCCTGGTCGGCACCGTCATTGAAGCGCGCTGGTGGGTGATTGGCATCACCGCCGTATTTGCCCTCTGTGCCGTGGTTTACACCTTCTTCGCTACGCCGATATACAGCGCCGACGCACTGGTACAAATCGAACAAAGCAGCGGCAATTCGCTGGTGCAGGATATCGGCTCGGCGTTAGCCAACAAACCGCCTGCATCGGACGCCGAGATCCAGTTGATTCGTTCGCGTCTGGTGCTTGGTAAAACGGTGGACGATCTCGACCTCGATATTGCGGTTAGCAAAAACACGTTCCCGATTTTCGGTGCGGGCTGGGATCGCCTGATGGGACGTCAGAACGAGACGGTGAAAGTGACAACCTTTAACCGCCCGAAAGAGATGGCGGATCAGGTGTTTACGCTTAATGTGCTGGATGATAAAAACTACACCCTGAGCAGTGATGGCGGCTTTAGCGCCCGTGGGCAAGCGGGCCAGATGTTGAAAAAAGAAGGCGTCACGCTGATGGTTGAAGCCATTCACGCCAGCCCGGGCAGTGAGTTTACCGTCACCAAATACTCCACGCTGGGGATGATCAACCAACTGCAAAACAGCCTGACGGTAACGGAGAACGGCAAAGACGCAGGCGTACTGAGCCTGACTTATACCGGTGAAGATCGCGAACAGATCCGCGACATTCTTAACAGCATCGCCCGTAACTATCAGGAACAAAATATTGAGCGCAAATCGGCGGAAGCGTCGAAAAGCCTCGCCTTCCTCGCGCAACAGTTACCAGAAGTACGCAGCCGCCTTGATGTCGCCGAAAACAAACTGAATGCCTTCCGTCAGGATAAAGATTCTGTTGATCTGCCGCTGGAAGCGAAAGCGGTGCTCGATTCGATGGTGAACATCGACGCGCAGCTGAACGAACTGACCTTTAAAGAGGCGGAAATCTCCAAGCTGTTCACCAAAGTTCATCCGGCGTACCGCACGCTGCTGGAGAAACGGCAGGCGCTGGAAGACGAAAAAGCCAAACTTAATGGTCGCGTAACGGCGATGCCGAAAACTCAGCAGGAGATTGTGCGCCTGACCCGCGATGTCGAGTCTGGTCAGCAGGTCTATATGCAACTGCTGAATAAAGAGCAGGAGCTGAAAATCACCGAAGCCAGCACCGTCGGCGATGTGCGCATTGTTGACCCGGCAATCACCCAGCCAGGTGTACTGAAACCGAAGAAAGGACTGATTATCCTCGGCGCGATTATCCTCGGCCTGATGCTCTCTATCGTGGGTGTGCTGCTGCGCTCGTTGTTTAATCGCGGCATCGAAAGCCCACAGGTGCTGGAAGAACACGGTATTAGCGTCTATGCCAGCATCCCGCTGTCGGAATGGCAAAAAGCGCGCGATAGCGTCAAAACCATCAAAGGGGTTAAACGCTATAAACAGAGTCAGCTACTGGCGGTGGGGAATCCAACCGATCTGGCGATTGAAGCCATCCGTAGTCTGCGTACCAGTCTGCACTTCGCGATGATGCAGGCGCAGAACAATGTGTTGATGATGACCGGGGTTAGCCCGTCAATCGGTAAAACCTTTGTCTGCGCCAACCTGGCGGCGGTGATCAGCCAGACCAATAAACGGGTGTTGTTGATCGACTGCGATATGCGCAAAGGCTACACCCACGAGCTGTTGGGCACCAATAACGTTAATGGCCTGTCGGAAATTCTGATTGGTCAGGGCGATATTACTACCGCTGCTAAACCGACCTCTATTGCCAAATTTGACCTGATCCCGCGCGGTCAGGTACCGCCAAATCCTTCTGAACTGTTGATGAGCGAACGCTTTGCCGAATTGGTGAGCTGGGCGAGTAAAAACTACGACCTGGTGTTGATTGATACGCCGCCGATTCTGGCAGTGACCGATGCAGCAATTGTCGGGCGTCACGCTGGAACCACGTTAATGGTGGCGCGTTATGCGGTCAACACATTGAAAGAAGTGGAAACCAGTCTGAGCCGCTTTGAGCAAAACGGTATTCCGGTGAAAGGGGTGATTCTGAACTCCATCTTCCGCCGCGCCAGCGCGTATCAGGATTATGGCTATTACGAATACGAATATAAGTCGGATGCGAAATAACGACGCCTGCATTCGCACCACCCCGTAGGCCGGATAAGGCGTTCACGCCGCATCCGGCAAGCAAACCAGCTCATAAGCCGGGAGAACAACCTATGAAAGATAATCCGCTGATCTCAATCTATATGCCAACCTGGAACCGCCAACAACTGGCGATTCGGGCGATAAAATCGGTCCTGCGGCAGGACTACAACAACTGGGAGATGATCATCGTGGATGATTGCTCCACCTCCTGGGAACAACTGCAACAGTACGTCACAGCCCTCAACGATCCGCGTATCACTTACATTCACAACGACATTAACAGCGGGGCGTGCGCGGTACGTAACCAGGCGATTATGCTGGCGCAAGGGGAATACATCACCGGGATCGATGATGATGATGAATGGACACCCAACCGTCTGAGCGTCTTCCTCGCCCATAAACAGCAACTGGTCACTCACGCCTTTTTGTACGCTAACGACTACGTTTGCCAGGGCGAAGTCTATTCCCAACCGGCAAGTTTGCCGCTGTATCCCAAATCGCCGTATTCACGCCGCCTGTTCTACAAACGCAATATCATTGGCAATCAGGTCTTTACCTGGGCATGGCGTTTCAAAGAGTGCTTGTTCGATACCGAATTGAAAGCAGCACAGGATTACGACATCTTCCTGCGAATGGTGGTGGAGTACGGCGAACCGTGGAAAGTGGAAGAGGCGACGCAGATCCTGCATATCAATCACGGCGAAATGCAGATCACCTCGTCACCGAAAAAATTCTCCGGATACTTCCACTTTTATCGCAAGCACAAAGACAAATTCGACCGTGCCAGCAAAAAATATCAGCTGTTTACCCTCTACCAGATCCGTAATAAACGTATGACCTGGCGCACCTTGTTGACGCTGCTGTCGGTGCGTAACGGCAAACGTCTGGCTGATGGTATTCGGGGGCGCTAAAGATGCTGGAAGATCTGCGCGCCAACAGCTGGAGTTTACGCCCGTGCTGCATGGTTCTTGCCTATCGCGTCGCTCATTTTTGTTCGGTGTGGCGCAAAAAGAACGTCCTCAACAATCTGTGGGCGGTCCCGTTGCTGGTGCTGTATCGCATTATCACCGAATGCTTTTTCGGTTATGAAATCCAGGCTGCCGCAACCATTGGCCGCCGTTTCACTATCCATCACGGTTACGCCGTAGTGATCAATAAAAACGTGGTAGCGGGGGATGATTTCACCATTCGCCACGGTGTCACTATCGGCAATCGGGGTGCCGATAACATGGCATGTCCCCACATTGGCAATGGCGTCGAACTCGGTGCCAACGTCATTATTCTTGGTGATATCACGCTTGGTAACAACGTCACCGTGGGCGCGGGCAGCGTGGTGCTCGACTCTGTCCCGGATAACGCGCTGGTGGTGGGAGAAAAAGCGCGAGTGAAGGTAATTAAATGAATATTCTGCAATTTAATGTGCGACTGGCGGAAGGCGGGGCGGCAGGTGTGGCGTTAGATCTCCACCAGCGTGCGCTGCAACAGGGGCTGGCGTCACATTTTGTCTACGGCTACGGCAAAGGCGGCAAAGAGAGCGTCAGCCATCAAAACTATCCGCAGGTCATCAAACATACGCCGCGGATTACCGCTATGGCGAACATTGCCCTGTTTCGTCTGTTTAATCGCGATCTGTTTGGCAATTTCAATGAGTTATATCGCACCATTACTCGCACAGCGGGTCCTGTGGTGTTGCATTTTCATGTGCTGCACAGCTACTGGTTGAATCTTAACAGCGTGGTGCGCTTTTGCGAAAAGGTGAAAAACCACAAACCGGACGTCACTCTGGTCTGGACTCTGCACGACCACTGGAGCGTTACCGGACGCTGCGCTTTTACCGACGGTTGCGAAGGCTGGAAAACGGGCTGCCAGAAATGCCCGACCTTAAATAACTATCCGCCGGTGAAGATTGATCGCGCACACCAGTTGGTGGCGGGCAAACGCCAGTTATTCCGCGAGATGCTGGCACTGGGCTGTCAGTTTATTTCCCCCAGCCAGCATGTGGCTGACGCTTTCAATAGCCTGTACGGGCCAGGGCGTTGCCGGATTATCAATAATGGCATTGATATGGCAACCGAAGCGATTCTGGCGGATCTGCCTCCGGTGCGCGAAACCCAGGGCAAGCCGAAAATCGCGGTGGTGGCGCATGACCTGCGTTACGACGGCAAAACTAACCAGCAACTGGTGCGCGAGATGATGGCGCTGGGCGACAAAATCGAACTGCATACCTTCGGTAAGTTCTCGCCGTTCACCGCTGGCAACGTGGTTAATCACGGCTTTGAAACCGACAAACGTAAGTTAATGAGCGCGCTCAATCAGATGGATTCGCTGGTGTTCAGTTCTCGCGTCGATAACTACCCGCTGATTTTGTGTGAGGCGCTATCGATTGGCGTGCCGGTGATTGCCACCCATAGCGATGCGGCGCGGGAAGTGCTGCAAAAATCCGGCGGTAAAACCGTCAGCGAAGAAGACGTGCTGCAACTGGTCCAGTTAAGTAAACCGGAAATCGCGCAGGCGATATTTGGTACCACGCTGGCCGGGTTCAGCCAACGCAGCCGCGCCGCCTACAGTGGACAACAGATGCTGGAGGAGTATGTCAACTTCTATCAGAATCTGTAGCTACCTGCTGCTGCCGCTGATCTACCTGCTGGTTAACGTCAAAATCGCCCAGCTTGGCGAAAGTTTCCCCATCACCATCGTCACTTTTTTACCTGTCTTGTTACTGCTGTTTTTAGAGCGCATCAGCGTTAAAAAATTGATGATTGCCTTAGGGATTGGTGCGGGGCTCACGGCGTTTAACTACCTGTTTGGTCAGTCTTTGGATGCCAGTAAATACGTCACTTCAACCATGCTGTTTGTCTATATTGTGATCATTATTGGCATGGTGTGGAGTATTCGCTTTAAAACGATTTCGCCACACAACCATCGCAAGATATTACGTTTCTTTTATCTGGTGGTCGGGCTGGTGGTGGCGCTGGCGGCGGTGGAGATGGCGCAAATTATCCTCACCGGCGGCAGCAGTATTATGGAGTCGATTTCGAAATATCTGATTTACAGCAACAGCTATGTACTGAATTTCATAAAATTCGGTGGCAAGCGCACGACAGCACTTTATTTCGAACCGGCATTTTTCGCTCTGGCATTAATCTCAATTTGGCTCAGCATCAAACAGTTTGGTATCAAAACGCCTAAAACAGATGCTATGATTCTCGCAGGAATAATATTATCCGGATCGTTTTCAGGGGTTATGACCTTTATCCTGTTTTATTTGCTGGAGTGGGCATTTCAATATCTGAATAAAGAGGCGATTAAGAAAAAGTTACCGTTAGCATTGATTTCTCTGGCTGTATTCCTGGTTGGTGTGGTAATCGCGTTTCCTTATATTTCCACCCGTCTGGGCGATTTAGGTACGGAAGGATCGTCATCGTATTATCGTATTGTCGGTCCGCTGGTGATGGTCGGTTATTCTTTGACCCATATTGACGGTGTAGTCAGATTTGGCTCACTTTATGAATATGTCGCATCATTCGGAATATTTAACGGTGCGGATGTCGGAAAAACCATAGACAATGGTTTGTATCTGCTGATTATTTATTTTTCCTGGTTCGCAGTGTTTTTATCGCTGTGGTACATGGGGAAAGTGATAAAAATGATGATCAACGCTTTTGGTGATAACCGCAATTTTCGCGTGCAATTATATCTTTTTACTCCGGTGTCGCTGTTTTTTACCGGTTCGATATTTAGCCCGGAATATGCATTTTTAATCGTCTGTCCGTTTATTTTGCGGAAAGCGTTAAATATTACGAGGTAAGAATAAGAACATGTTGCTTAGCATAATCACTGTCGCATTTCGTAACCTTGAAGGGATAGTCAAAACACATGCCTCGCTGGCGCATCTGGCGCAGGCGGACGATATCAGCTTCGAATGGATTGTTGTCGATGGCGGTTCCAACGACGGCACCCGTGAGTATCTGGAAAATCTCAATGGTATCTATAACCTACGCTTTGTTAGCGAGCCAGATAACGGTATCTACGACGCCATGAACAAAGGCATTGCGATGGCACAAGGCAAGTTCGCGTTGTTTCTCAACTCGGGCGATATTTTTCATCAGGATGCCGCAAATTTTGTCCGTAAGTTAAAAATGCAAAAAGATAACGTGATGATCACCGGCGATGCGCTGCTGGATTTTGGCGACGGGCATAAAATTAAACGTAGCGCCAAACCGGGTTGGTATATTTATCACAGCCTGCCCGCCAGCCATCAGGCGATATTTTTCCCGGTATCCGGCTTGAAGAAATGGCGTTATGATCTGGAATATAAAGTTTCTTCCGACTACGCGCTGGCGGCCAAAATGTATAAAGCCGGTTATGCATTTAAAAAACTCAATGGCCTGGTGTCTGAATTTTCTATGGGTGGGGTATCAACCACCAATAATATGGAATTGTGTGCTGACGCTAAAAAAGTCCAACGGCAGATATTACATGTGCCTGGCTTCTGGGCAGAATTATCCTGGCATTTACGCCAGCGCACGACGGGTAAGACTAAAGCCTTATATAACAAAGTCTGAATATACTCGTCATACTTCAAGTTGCATGTGCGTTAGCGTTCCTGCAACTCGAATTATTTAGAGTACATAAGGAATGCCAATGCAAGATTTAAGCGGTTTCTCGGTGCCGAAAGGGTTCCGGGGCGGCAACGCTATTAAAGTGCAATTGTGGTGGGCGGTACAGGCAACAATATTTGCCTGGTCGCCACAAGTATTGTATCGCTGGCGGGCATTTTTATTACGTTTATTCGGCGCAAAAATAGGAAAAAACGTAGTTATTCGTCCGTCAGTAAAAATTACCTATCCGTGGAAATTAATCTTAGGTGATTACGCGTGGGTCGGCGATGAGGTCAATTTATACACCCTCGGTGAAATAACCATTGGCGCACATTCGGTGATATCGCAAAAAAGTTACTTATGCACCGGTAGCCACGACCATGCAAGTCAACATTTCACCATTAACGCCACGCCTATTGTGATTGGCGAGAAATGCTGGCTGGCAACCGATGTCTTTGTTGCCCCTGGCGTCACGATCGGCGACGGCACCGTCGTGGGTGCGCGAAGCAGTATTTTTAAATCGCTTCCGGCAAATGTGGTTTGCCGGGGGAATCCCGCAGTGGTGATACGCGAACGCGTTGAAACTGAATAAATTCAAAAAATACAGAGGAATAAGACATGTCAAAAGTCGCTCTCATCACCGGTGTAACCGGACAAGACGGTTCTTACCTGGCAGAACTGCTGCTGGAAAAAGGTTACGAGGTGCATGGTATTAAGCGTCGTGCATCGTCATTCAACACCGAGCGCGTGGATCACATTTATCAGGATCCGCACACCTGCAACCCGAAATTCCATCTGCATTATGGCGACCTGAGTGATACCTCCAACCTGACGCGTATTTTGCGTGAAGTGCAGCCGGATGAAGTGTACAACCTGGGCGCAATGAGCCACGTTGCGGTTTCATTTGAGTCACCGGAATATACCGCAGACGTTGATGCGATGGGTACGCTGCGCCTGCTCGAGGCGATCCGCTTCCTCGGTCTGGAAAAGAAAACCCGTTTCTATCAGGCTTCCACCTCTGAACTGTACGGTCTGGTGCAGGAAATTCCGCAGAAAGAAACCACGCCGTTCTACCCGCGATCTCCGTATGCGGTCGCCAAACTGTATGCCTACTGGATCACCGTTAACTACCGCGAATCCTACGGCATGTACGCCTGTAACGGTATTCTCTTCAACCATGAATCCCCGCGCCGCGGCGAAACCTTCGTTACCCGCAAAATCACCCGCGCAATCGCCAACATCGCCCAGGGGCTGGAGTCGTGCCTGTACCTCGGCAATATGGATTCCCTGCGTGACTGGGGCCATGCCAAAGACTACGTAAAAATGCAGTGGATGATGCTGCAACAGGAACAACCGGAAGATTTCGTTATTGCCACCGGCGTTCAGTACTCCGTGCGTCAGTTCGTAGAAATGGCGGCAGCACAGCTGGGCATCAAACTGCGCTTTGAAGGCACGGGCGTTGAAGAGAAGGGCATTGTGGTTTCCGTCACCGGGCATGACGCGCCGGGCGTTAAACCGGGCGATGTGATTATCGCCGTTGACCCGCGCTACTTCCGTCCGGCTGAAGTTGAAACGCTGCTCGGCGACCCGACCAAAGCGCACGAAAAACTGGGCTGGAAACCGGAAATCACCCTCAGAGAGATGGTGTCTGAAATGGTGGCTAATGACCTCGAAGCGGCGAAAAAACACTCTCTGCTGAAATCTCACGGCTACGACGTGGCGATCGCGCTGGAGTCATAAGCATGAGTAAACAACGCATTTTTATCGCTGGCCATCGCGGGATGGTCGGTTCCGCCATCAAGCGACAGCTCGAACAGCGCGGTGATGTGGAACTGGTATTACGCACCCGCGACGAGCTGAACCTGCTGGACAGCCGCGCGGTGCATGATTTCTTTGCCAGCGAAAGCATTGACCAGGTCTATCTGGCGGCGGCGAAAGTGGGCGGCATTGTCGCCAACAACACGTATCCGGCGGATTTCATCTACCAGAACATGATGATTGAGAGCAACATCATTCACGCCGCGCATCAGAACGACGTGAACAAACTGCTGTTTCTTGGATCGTCCTGCATCTACCCGAAACTGGCAAAACAGCCAATGGCAGAAAGCGAGTTATTGCAGGGTACGCTGGAGCCGACCAACGAGCCTTACGCCATTGCCAAAATCGCCGGGATCAAACTGTGCGAATCTTACAACCGCCAGTATGGACGCGATTACCGCTCAGTTATGCCGACCAACCTGTACGGGCCACACGACAACTTCCATCCGAGTAACTCGCATGTGATCCCTGCATTGTTGCGTCGCTTCCACGAGGCGACGCAACAGAATGCGCCGGACGTGGTGGTATGGGGCAGCGGTACACCGATGCGTGAATTTCTGCACGTCGATGATATGGCGGCGGCAAGCATTCATGTCATGGAGCTGGCGCATGAAGTCTGGCTGGAGAACACCCAGCCGTTGCTGTCGCACATTAACGTCGGCACGGGCGTTGACTGCACTATCCGCGAGCTGGCGCAAACCATCGCCAAAGTGGTGGGTTACAAAGGTCGGGTGGTTTTTGATGCCAGCAAACCGGATGGCACGCCGCGCAAACTGCTGGATGTGACGCGCCTGCATCAGCTTGGCTGGTATCACGAAATCTCACTGGAAGCGGGGCTTGCCAGCACTTACCAGTGGTTCCTTGAGAATCAAGACCGCTTTCGGGGGTAATGATGTTTTTACGTCAGGAAGACTTTGCCACGGTAGTGCGCTCCACACCGCTTGTCTCTCTCGACTTTATTGTCGAGAACAGTCGCGGCGAGTTTCTGCTTGGCAAAAGAACCAACCGCCCGGCGCAGGGTTACTGGTTTGTGCCGGGAGGGCGCGTGCAGAAAGACGAAACGCTGGAGGCCGCATTTGAGCGGCTGACGATGGCGGAACTGGGGCTGCGTCTGCCGATAACAGCAGGCCAGTTTTACGGTGTCTGGCAGCACTTTTATGACGATAACTTCTCCGGCACGGATTTCACCACGCACTATGTGGTGCTCGGTTTTCGCTTCAGAGTCGCGGAAGAAGAACTGTTACTGCCGGATGAGCAGCATGACGATTACCGCTGGCTGACGCCGGACGCACTGCTCGCCAGTGACAATGTTCACGCTAACAGCCGCGCCTATTTTCTCGCTGAGAAGCGTGCCGGAGTACCCGGATTATGAAAATACTGGTCTACGGCATTAACTACTCGCCGGAGTTAACCGGCATCGGCAAATACACCGGCGAGATGGTGGAATGGCTGGCGGCGCAAGGTCATGAGGTGCGGGTTATTACCGCACCGCCTTACTACCCGCAGTGGCAGGTGGGCGAGAACTATTCCGCCTGGCGGTACAAACGAGAAGAGGGAGCCGCTACGGTGTGGCGCTGCCCGCTGTACGTGCCAAAACAGCCGAGCACCCTGAAACGCCTGTTGCATCTCGGCAGTTTTGCCGTCAGCAGTTTCTTTCCGCTGATGGCGCAACGTCGCTGGAAGCCGGATCGCATTATCGGCGTGGTGCCAACGCTGTTTTGCACGCCGGGAATGCGCCTACTGGCGAAACTCTCTGGTGCGCGTACCGTGCTGCATATTCAGGATTACGAAGTGGACGCCATGCTGGGGCTGGGCCTTGCCGGAAAAGGCAAAGGCGGCAAAGTGGCACAGCTGGCAACGGCGTTCGAACGTAGCGGACTGCATAACGTCGATAACGTCTCCACGATTTCGCGTTCGATGATGAATAAAGCCATCGAAAAAGGCGTGGCGGCGGAAAATGTCATCTTCTTCCCCAACTGGTCGGAAATTGCCCGTTTTCAACATGTTGCAGACGCCGATGTTGACGCCCTTCGTAACCAGCTTGGCCTGCCGGATAACAAAAAAATCATTCTTTACTCCGGCAATATTGGTGAAAAGCAGGGGCTGGAAAACGTTATTGCAGCTGCCGATCGCCTGCGTGATGAACCGCTGATTTTTGCCATTGTCGGGCAGGGCGGCGGTAAGGCGCGGCTGGAAAAAATGGCGCAGCAGCGCGGACTGCGCAACATGCAATTTTTCCCGCTGCAATCGTATGACGCTTTACCCGCACTGCTGAAGATGGGCGATTGCCATCTGGTGGTGCAAAAACGTGGCGCGGCAGATGCCGTATTGCCGTCGAAACTGACCAATATTCTGGCGGTAGGCGGTAACGCGGTGATTACCGCGGAAGCCCACACAGAACTGGGGCAGCTTTGCGAAACCTTTCCGGGAATTGCGGTTTGCGTAGAACCGGAATCGGTCGAGGCGCTGGTGGCGGGGATCCGTCAGGCGCTTCTGCTGCCCAAACACAACACGGTGGCACGTGAATATGCCGAACGCACGCTCGATAAAGAGAACGTGTTACGTCAATTTATAAATGATATTCGGGGATAATTATGGCGCAGTCGAAACTCTATCCAGTTGTGATGGCAGGTGGTTCCGGTAGCCGCTTATGGCCGCTTTCCCGCGTACTTTATCCCAAGCAGTTTTTATGCCTGAAAGGCGATCTCACCATGCTGCAAACCACCATCTGCCGCCTGAACGGCGTGGAGTGCGAAAGCCCGGTGGTGATTTGCAATGAGCAGCACCGCTTTATTGTCGCGGAACAGTTGCGCCAACTGAACAAACTCACCGAGAACATTATTCTCGAACCGGCAGGGCGAAACACGGCACCGGCCATTGCGCTGGCGGCGCTGGCGGCAACACGTCATAGCCCGGAGAGCGACCCGTTAATGCTGGTGCTGGCGGCGGATCATGTGATTGCCGATGAAGACGCGTTCCGCGCCGCCGTGCGTAATGCCATGCCGTATGCCGAAGCGGGCAAGCTGGTGACCTTCGGCATTGTGCCGGATCTACCTGAAACCGGTTATGGCTATATTCGTCGCGGTGAAGTATCTGCGGGCGAGCAGGATACGGTGGCCTTTGAAGTGGCGCAGTTTGTCGAAAAACCAAATCTGGAAACCGCGCAGGCCTATGTGGCAAGCGGCGAATATTACTGGAACAGCGGCATGTTCCTGTTCCGCGCCGGACGCTATCTCGAAGAACTGAAAAAATATCGCCCGGATATTCTCGATGCCTGTGAAAAAGCGATGAGCGCCGTCGATCCGGATCTTGATTTTATTCGTGTGGATGAAGAAGCGTTTCTCGCCTGCCCGGAAGAGTCGGTGGATTACGCAGTCATGGAACGCACGGCAGATGCTGTTGTGGTGCCGATGGATGCGGGCTGGAGCGATGTCGGTTCCTGGTCTTCATTATGGGAGATCAGCGCCCACACCGCCGAGGGCAACGTTTGCCATGGCGATGTGATTAATCACAAAACTGAAAACAGCTATGTGTACGCCGAATCTGGCCTGGTCACCACCGTCGGGGTGAAAGATCTGGTGGTGGTGCAGACCAAAGATGCGGTGCTGATTGCCGACCGTAACGCGGTGCAGGATGTGAAAAAAGTAGTCGAGCAGATCAAGGCCGATGGTCGCCATGAGCATCGGGTGCATCGCGAAGTGTATCGCCCGTGGGGCAAATATGACTCTATCGACGCGGGCGACCGCTATCAGGTGAAACGCATCACCGTGAAACCGGGCGAAGGCTTGTCAGTACAGATGCACCATCACCGCGCGGAACACTGGGTGGTTGTCGCGGGAACGGCAAAAGTCACCATTGACGGTGATATCAAACTGCTTGGTGAAAACGAGTCCATTTATATTCCGCTGGGGGCGACGCACTGCCTGGAAAACCCGGGGAAAATTCCGCTCGATTTAATTGAAGTGCGCTCCGGCTCTTATCTCGAAGAGGATGATGTGGTGCGCTTCGCGGATCGCTACGGACGGGTGTAAACGTCGCATCAGGCGCTGTTTGTCGGGTGCGGCGTGAACGCCTTATCCGACCTACGGTTCGGGTTTGTAGGCCTGATAAGACGCGGCAGCGTCGCATCAGGCAATGAATGCGAAACCACGATGTAAATAACGACAAAAACAAAATTGGCCGCTTCGGTCAGGGCCAACTATTGCCTGAAAAAGGGTAACGACATGAAAAAATTAACCTGCTTTAAAGCCTATGATATTCGCGGAAAATTAGGCGAAGAACTGAATGAAGATATTGCCTGGCGCATTGGTCGCGCCTATGGCGAATTTCTCAAACCGAAAACCATTGTGTTAGGCGGTGATGTCCGCCTCACCAGCGAAACCTTAAAACTGGCGCTGGCAAAAGGTTTACAGGATGCGGGCGTCGATGTGCTGGATATTGGCATGTCCGGCACCGAAGAGATCTATTTCGCCACGTTCCATCTCGGCTTGGATGGCGGCATTGAAGTTACCGCCAGCCATAACCCGATGGATTACAACGGCATGAAACTGGTGCGCGAAGGGGCTCGCCCGATCAGCGGCGATACCGGACTGCGCGATGTCCAGCGTCTGGCAGAAGCCAACGACTTCCCTCCCGTCGATGAAACCAAACGCGGCCGCTATCAGCAAATCAATCTGCGTGACGCTTACGTTGATCACCTGTTCGGTTATATCAACGTCAAAAACCTCACGCCGCTCAAGCTGGTGATCAACTCCGGGAACGGCGCTGCGGGTCCGGTGGTGGACGCCATCGAAGCCCGCTTTAAAGCCCTCGGCGCACCGGTGGAATTGATCAAAGTGCATAACACGCCGGACGGCAATTTCCCCAACGGTATTCCTAACCCGCTGCTGCCGGAATGCCGCGATGACACCCGCAATGCGGTCATTAAACACGGCGCGGATATGGGCATTGCTTTTGATGGCGATTTTGACCGCTGTTTCCTGTTTGACGAAAAAGGGCAGTTTATCGAGGGCTACTACATTGTCGGCCTGCTGGCAGAAGCGTTCCTCGAAAAAAATCCCGGCGCGAAGATCATCCACGATCCACGTCTCTCCTGGAATACCGTTGATGTGGTGACTGCTGCAGGCGGCACGCCGGTGATGTCGAAAACCGGACACGCCTTTATTAAAGAACGTATGCGCAAGGAAGACGCCATCTACGGTGGCGAAATGAGCGCCCACCATTACTTCCGTGATTTCGCTTACTGCGACAGCGGCATGATCCCGTGGCTGCTGGTCGCTGAACTGGTGTGCCTGAAAGGAAAAACGCTGGGCGAACTGGTGCGCGACCGCATGGCAGCGTTTCCGGCAAGCGGTGAGATCAACAGCAAACTGGCGCAACCCGTTGAGGCGATTAACCGCGTCGAACAGCATTTTAGCCGTGAGGCGCTGGCGGTGGATCGCACCGATGGCATCAGCATGACCTTTGCCGACTGGCGCTTTAACCTGCGCTCTTCCAACACCGAACCGGTCGTACGCCTGAATGTGGAATCGCGCGGTGATGTGCCGCTGATGGAAGCGCGAACGCGAACTCTGCTGACGTTGCTGAACGAGTAATGTCGGATCTTCCCTTACCCCATTGCGGGTAAGGGGCTAATAACAGGAACAACGATGACAAATCTAATAAAGCGCGAGCGAGCGAAAACCAATGCATCGTTAATCTCTATGGTGCAACGCTTTTCAGATATCACCATCATGTTTGCCGGGCTATGGCTGGTTTGCGAAGTCAGCGGACTGTCATTCCTCTACATGCACCTGTTGGTGGCGCTGATTACGCTGGTGGTGTTCCAGATGCTGGGCGGCATCACCGATTTTTATCGCTCATGGCGCGGTGTTCGGGCAGCGACAGAATTTGCCTTGTTGCTACAAAACTGGACGTTAAGCGTGATTTTCAGCGCCGGACTGGTGGCGTTCAATAATGATTTCGACACGCAACTGAAAATCTGGCTGGCGTGGTATGCGCTGACCAGTATCGGACTGGTGGTTTGCCGTTCGTGTATTCGCATTGGAGCGGGCTGGTTGCGTAATCATGGCTATAACAAGCGTATGGTCGCGGTGGCGGGGGATTTAGCCGCCGGACAAATGCTGATGGAGAGCTTCCGTAATCAGCCGTGGTTAGGGTTTGAAGTGGTGGGCGTTTACCACGACCCAAAACCGGGTGGCGTTTCTAACGACTGGGCGGGCAATCTGCAACAGCTGGTCGAGGATGCGAAAGCGGGCAAGATTCATAACATTTATATCGCGATGCAAATGTGCGACGGCGCACGAGTGAAAAAACTGGTCCATCAACTGGCGGATACCACCTGTTCGGTGTTGCTCATCCCCGATGTTTTTACCTTCAACATTCTTCATTCCCGTATCGAAGAGATGAACGGCGTACCGGTGGTGCCGCTGTACGATACGCCGCTTTCCGGGGTTAACCGCCTGCTCAAACGTGCGGAAGATATTGTGCTGGCGACGCTTATCCTGCTGCTGATCTCCCCGGTGCTGTGCTGCATTGCGCTGGCGGTAAAACTCAGTTCACCAGGGCCGGTTATTTTCCGCCAGACTCGCTACGGCATGGATGGCAAACCGATCAAAGTGTGGAAGTTCCGTTCCATGAAAGTGATGGAGAACGACAAAGTGGTGACTCAGGCGACGCAGAACGATCCGCGCGTTACTAAAGTGGGGAACTTTCTGCGCCGCACCTCGCTGGATGAATTGCCGCAATTTATCAATGTACTGACAGGCGGGATGTCGATTGTGGGTCCACGTCCGCACGCGGTGGCGCATAACGAACAGTATCGCCAGCTCATTGAAGGCTACATGCTGCGCCATAAGGTGAAACCTGGCATTACCGGCTGGGCGCAGATTAACGGCTGGCGCGGCGAAACCGACACGCTGGAGAAAATGGAAAAACGCGTCGAGTTCGACCTTGAGTACATCCGCGAATGGAGCGTCTGGTTCGATATCAAAATCGTTTTCCTGACGGTATTCAAAGGCTTCGTTAACAAAGCGGCATATTGATATGAGCTTACGTGAAAAAACCATCAGCGGCGCGAAGTGGTCGGCGATTGCTACGGTGATCATCATCGGCCTCGGGCTGGTACAGATGACCGTGCTGGCGCGGATTATCGACAACCACCAGTTCGGTTTGCTTACCGTGTCGCTGGTGATTATCGCGCTGGCAGATACGCTTTCTGACTTCGGCATCGCTAACTCCATTATTCAGCGAAAAGAAATCAGCCACCTGGAACTCACCACGCTGTACTGGCTGAACGTCGGGCTGGGGATCGTGGTGTGCGCGGCGGTGTTTCTGTTGAGTGATGTCATCGGCGACGTGCTGAATAACCCGGATCTGGCGCCGTTGATTAAAACATTGTCGTTGGCGTTTGTGGTGATCCCCCACGGGCAACAGTTTCGCGCGTTGATGCAGAAGGAGCTGGAGTTCAACAAAATCGGCATGATCGAAACCAGCGCGGTGCTGGCGGGCTTCACTTTTACGGTGGTTAGCGCCCATTTCTGGCCGCTGGCGATGACCGCGATCCTCGGTTATCTGGTCAATAGTGCGGTAAGAACGCTGCTATTTGGCTACTTTGGCCGCAAAATTTATCGCCCCGGTCTGCATTTCTCGCTGGCGTCGGTGGCACCGAACTTACGCTTTGGTGCCTGGCTGACGGCGGACAGCATCATCAACTATCTCAACACCAACCTTTCAACGCTGGTGCTGGCGCGTATTCTCGGCGCGGGCGTGGCAGGGGGATACAACCTGGCGTACAACGTGGCCGTTGTGCCACCGATGAAGCTGAACCCGATCATCACCCGCGTGTTGTTTCCAGCGTTTGCCAAAATTCAGGACGACACCGAAAAGCTACGTATTAACTTCTACAAGCTGCTGTCGGTGGTGGGGATTATCAACTTTCCGGCGCTGCTGGGGCTGATGGTGGTGTCGAATAACTTTGTACCGCTGGTCTTTGGTGAGAAGTGGAACAGCATTATTCCGGTGCTGCAATTGCTGTGTATTGTGGGTCTGCTGCGCTCAGTGGGTAACCCGATTGGTTCGCTGCTGATGGCGAAAGCACGGGTCGATATCAGCTTTAAATTCAACGTATTCAAAACATTTCTGTTTATTCCGGCGATTGTTATTGGTGGGCAGATGGCGGGCGCAATCGGCGTCACGCTTGGCTTCCTGCTGGTGCAGATTATCAACACCATTCTGAGTTACTTCGTGATGATTAAACCGGTTCTTGGTTCCAGTTATCGCCAGTACATCCTGAGTTTATGGCTGCCGTTTTATCTCTCGCTGCCGACGCAGGTGGTCAGTTATGCGCTGGGCATTGTGCTGAAAGGGCAACTGGCGCTGGGGATGCTGCTGGCGGTGCAAATAGCCGCAGGCGTGCTGGCGTTTGTAGTGATGATTGTGCTGTCGCGCCATCCGCTGGTGGTGGAAGTGAAGCGTCAGTTTTGTCGCAGCGAAAAAATGAAAATGCTTTTACGGGCGGGGTGAATGGTTGTTTTCGGTTCCGGCAACGGTTGCCGGATGCGGCGTGAACGCCTTATCCGGCCTACGGTTCTGTGCTCGGGTCTTGTAGGCCTGATAAGACGCGTCAGCGTCGCATCAGGCAAAAAGCGGCAACGGACACAACAAACACAGCTTCACCTGGCATCAAATTTATGAGGAAAAAATGAAATTACTTATTCTGGGCAACCACACTTGCGGCAATCGTGGCGACAGCGCCATCTTGCGCGGCTTACTTGATGCCATCAACATCCTCAATCCACACGCCGAAGTGGACGTGATGAGCCGCTATCCTGTCAGTTCTTCCTGGCTGCTCAACCGCCCGGTAATGGGCGATCCGCTGTTCCTGCAAATGAAACAACACAACAGCGCGGCGGGCGTTGTCGGGCGCGTTAAAAAAGTCCTCCGTCGCCGCTACCAGCATCAGGTATTGCTCTCACGCGTCACCGACACTGGCAAGCTGCGTAATATCGCCATCGCCCAGGGATTCACCGACTTCGTGCGCCTGCTGTCAGGTTACGACGCCATTATTCAGGTCGGCGGATCGTTTTTTGTCGATCTCTATGGTGTGCCGCAGTTTGAACACGCACTTTGCACGTTTATGGCGAAAAAGCCGCTGTTTATGATTGGTCATAGCGTCGGCCCCTTCCAGGATGAGCAGTTTAACCAACTGGCGAACTACGTTTTCGGTCACTGCGACGGGCTGATCCTGCGCGAATCGGTCAGTCTTGATCTGATGAAACGCAGCAATATCACTACCGCAAAAGTTGAACATGGCGTCGATACCGCGTGGCTGGTTGATCACCACACCGAAGACTTTACCGCCAGCTATGCCGTTCAACACTGGCTGGACGTTGCCGCACAACAGAAAACAGTGGCAATTACCCTGCGCGAACTGGCACCGTTCGACAAACGTCTCGGCACCACTCAACAAGCGTATGAAAAAGCTTTTGCCGGGGTGGTCAATCGCATTCTCGACGAAGGGTATCAGGTCATTGCGCTCTCCACCTGTACGGGTATCGACAGCTATAACAAAGACGACCGCATGGTGGCGCTCAATCTGCGCCAGCACATCAGCGATCCTGCCCGTTATCACGTAGTGATGGATGAACTCAACGATCTGGAAATGGGCAAAATTCTCGGTGCCTGTGAACTCACCGTCGGTACGCGCCTGCACTCCGCCATTATCTCGATGAATTTTGCTACTCCGGCAATTGCCATCAACTATGAACATAAATCCGCCGGGATTATGCAACAACTGGGGCTGCCAGAGATGGCAACTGATATCCGTCATTTATTAGACGGCAGCCTGCAAGCGATGGTTGCGGATACATTAGGCCAGCTTCCGGCGCTGAACACTCGACTTAACGAAGCCGTCAGTCGCGAACGTCAGACGGGAATGCAGATGGTGCAATCTGTGCTTGAGCGCATCGGGGAGGCGAAATGAAGGTCGGCTTCTTTTTACTGAAATTTCCGCTGTCGTCAGAAACCTTCGTCCTCAATCAAATTACCGCGTTTATTGATATGGGCTTTGAGGTGGAGATTGTCGCGCTGCAAAAAGGCGACACACAAAACACCCACGCGGCATGGACGAAATACAACCTTGCCGCCAGAACCCGCTGGTTACAGGACGAACCACAAGGCAAAGTTGCGAAACTGCGCCACCGCGCCAGCCAGACCTTACGCGGCATTCATCGTAAAAATACCTGGCAGGCGCTCAACCTCAAACGTTATGGTGCAGAGTCACGAAACCTGATTTTGTCTGCTATTTGCGGCCAGGTCGCAACACCGCTTCATGCCGATGTCTTTATCGCTCATTTTGGCCCTGCGGGGGTAACCGCAGCAAAACTACGCGAACTGGGTGTCATTCGCGGCAAAATTGCCACTATTTTCCACGGCATTGATATTTCCAGTCGGGAAGTGCTCAACCACTACACTCCCGAATATCAGCAACTGTTTCGCCGTGGCGACCTGATGTTACCGATAAGTAATCTGTGGGCCGGAAGGCTGCAAAAAATGGGCTGCCCGAGGGAAAAAATCGCCGTATCGCGCATGGGCGTAGATATGACGCGCTTTAGCCCGCGTCCCGTGAAAGCGCCCGCAACACCGCTGGAGATTATTTCCGTCGCACGCTTAACCGAGAAAAAAGGCCTGCATGTGGCGATTGAAGCCTGCCGTCAGTTGAAAGAGCAGGGCGTGGCATTTCGCTATCGCATCCTCGGCATTGGCCCGTGGGAACGACGCCTGCGCACGCTCATCGAACAATATCAACTGGAAGATGTGGTAGAGATGCCGGGCTTTAAACCGAGCCATGAAGTGAAGGCGATGCTCGACGACGCGGATGTCTTCCTGTTGCCATCGGTAACGGGTGCGGATGGCGATATGGAAGGCATTCCGGTGGCGCTGATGGAGGCGATGGCGGTCGGCATTCCGGTGGTTTCTACTCTGCATAGCGGAATTCCGGAACTGGTAGAGGCCGATAAATCCGGCTGGCTGGTGCCTGAGAACGATGCTCGCGCACTGGCGCAACGTCTGGTGGCGTTTAGCCAACTGGACACCGACGAACTGGCTCCGGTCGTCAAACGCGCGCGCGAAAAAGTTGAACACGATTTTAACCAGCAGGTGATTAACCGAGAACTCGCCAGCTTGTTGCAAGCTTTATAGAGGAGAACGTATGCCATTTAAAAAACTCTCCCGACGCACCTTCCTGACGGCAAGCTCGGCGCTTGCCTTCCTCCATACCCCCTTCGCCCGCGCACTTCCTGCCCGACCAAGCGTTAATATCAACGATTACAATCCGCACGACTGGATCGCCTCATTTAAACAAGCCTTCAGCGAAGGGCAAACGGTCGTCGTCCCTGCCGGATTGGTTTGTGACAATATCAACACCGGCATCTTCATTCCTCCTGGCAAAACGTTACACATCCTTGGAAGCCTGCGCGGCAATGGCAGAGGGCGATTTGTCTTACAGGACGGCAGCCAGGTGACAGGGGAGGAGGGTGGCAGTATGCATAACATCACCCTGGATGTGCGCGGTTCTGACTGCATCATCAAAGGGTTGGCGATGAGCGGCTTTGGCCCGGTAACGCAGATTTATATCGGCGGCAAAAATAAACGCGTCATGCGCAACCTGACCATCGACAACCTGACCGTCAGCCACGCTAATTACGCCATTTTACGCCAGGGATTTCATAACCAGATTATCGGTGCCAACATCACCAATTGTAAGTTCAGCGACTTACAGGGCGACGCCATTGAATGGAACGTGGCGATTAACGACCGTGACATTTTGATATCCGACCATGTCATCGAGCGCATCAACTGTACTAACGGCAAAATCAACTGGGGTATTGGCATAGGACTGGCAGGAAGTACTTATGATAATAACTACCCGGAAGACCAGTCGGTTAAAAACTTTGTCGTGGCGAATATCACGGGATCGGATTGTCGGCAACTGATTCATGTTGAGAACGGCAAACACTTCATCATTCGTAATATCAAGACTCATAATATTACGCCAGCTTTCAGCAAGAAAGCGGGTATTGATAACGCCACGGTAGCGATATATGGATGTGATAACTTTGTTATTGACAATATAAAAATGACCAATAGTGCCGGAATGTTAATCGGTTACGGAGTCATTAAAGGTAAGTATCTCTCAATACCACAAAACTTCAGATTGAATAATATTCATCTTGATAACACTAACCTTGCCTGGAAATTGCGCGGAATCCAAATTTCCGCAGGGAATGCCGTTTCATTCGTGGCGTTGACCAACATTAAAATGAAGCGTGCTTCGCTGGAGCTTCACAACAAGCCGCAACACATTTTTATGCGTAATATCAACGTAATGCAAGAATCCACTGAGGGGCCGGCATTGACCATGAATTTCGACCTGCGAAAGGACGTTCGTGGTGTCTTTATGGCAAAGAACGAGACGCTACTGTCGCTGGTAAATGTTCATGCGGTGAATGAAAAAGGACAAAGTTCAGTCGATATCGACAGGATTAATCACCATGTCGTTAATGTGGAAAATATTAACTTTAAGCTGCCGGAACGGGGCAGGTAGATTTGCGACCATTCCTGGAAAAATAGAGCCATACTTAGGAATAACGCTACTGCAATCTTGAGCGAAGCGGCGTAACATCGGAAGTAAATCAGTAATCAATTCAGGGGAATTGATGCTGGCGAAAAAAATCGAACAAGCTATAATTCAGCAACCATTTTACAGGTGGATGAAATAATGACGAATTTAAAAGCAGTTATTCCTGTAGCGGGTCTTGGGATGCATATGTTGCCTGCAACTAAGGCGATTCCTAAAGAGATGCTACCGATCGTCGACAAGCCAATGATTCAGTACATTGTTGACGAGATTGTGGCTGCAGGGATCAAAGAAATCCTCCTGGTAACTCATGCGTCCAAGAACGCAGTCGAAAATCACTTCGATACCTCTTATGAATTAGAATCTCTCCTTGAACTGCGCGTGAAGCGCCAGCTTCTGGCGGAAGTACAATCTATCTGCCCGCCAGGTGTGACCATTATGAACGTGCGTCAGGGGGAACCTTTAGGTCTGGGCCACTCGATTTTGTGTGCTCGACCAGCCATTGGCGATAACCCGTTTGTCGTGGTGCTGCCGGATGTTGTTATCGACGATGCCAGTGCCGATCCGCTGCGTTACAACCTGGCCGCAATGATTGCGCGCTTCAATGAAACTGGCCGCAGCCAGGTTCTGGCAAAACGCATGCCGGGCGATCTCTCTGAATACTCCGTCATCCAGACCAAAGATCCGCTTGATCGCGAAGGCAAAGTCAGCCGCATTGTTGAATTTATCGAAAAACCGGATCAGCCGCAGACCCTGGACTCAGACATCATGGCTGTAGGGCGTTATGTGCTTTCTGCCGATATTTGGCCTGAACTGGAGCGTACTCAACCTGGAGCATGGGGACGTATTCAGTTGACTGATGCCATTGCTGAGTTGGCAAAAAAACAAGCTGTTGACGCAATGCTGATGACTGGGGACAGTTACGACTGTGGTAAGAAAATGGGTTATATGCAAGCGTTTGTGAAGTATGGACTGCGTAACCTGAAGGAAGGCGCTAAGTTCCGCAAAGGCATTGAGAAGTTGTTAAGCGAGTAACAAATTCCTGACTGGAAGTGTCGGTCAGTAAGAAATTAAAAACGGCAGTGAAGATTCATAGCATAAGTTTTGCTCATTGAATCTCACTGCCGTTGTCGTTTTTATAAATATAATAAAAACAGCATGTTAGCTTGCAATTATAGTTCAAATTTTTCCAGGATTTTCCTTGTTTCTACAGCTGTTTGGTAAGACAATTAGCGTTTGAATTTTTCGGATTTGGCACGAGTGGGTTACGCTCGTCACATCGTGGAAATGTACGCAGTGCTCTGGTAGCTGTTAAGCCAGGGGCGGTAGCGTGCATTAATGCATCTATTAATCAAATCTGGAGCAGTCTATTTCACAGCATGCTCTCTGGCTATATGGAATAAAAAAGTGAAGATACTTGTTACTGGTGGCGCAGGATTTATTGGTTCTGCTGTTGTTCGTCACATAATAAATAATACGCAAGATAGTGTTGTTAATGTCGATAAATTAACATACGCCGGAAACCTGGAATCGCTCGCTGAAATTTCTGATTCTGAACGTTATTCATTTGAGCATGCAGATATCTGTGATGCCGCAGCGATGGCTCGTATTTTTTCACAACACCAGCCAGATGCGGTGATGCACCTGGCGGCTGAGAGCCACGTTGACCGCTCAATAACTGGCCCGGCGGCATTCATTGAAACTAATATTGTAGGTACTTACGTACTTTTAGAAGCAGCGCGCAATTATTGGTCTGGTCTGGATGATGAAAAGAAAAAAAACTTCCGCTTTCATCATATTTCTACTGATGAAGTGTATGGTGACTTACCCCATCCGGATGAAGTAAATAGCAATGAAACGTTGCCGTTATTTACGGAAACGACAGCATATGCACCAAGTAGTCCATATTCTGCTTCTAAAGCGTCAAGCGATCATTTGGTTCGCGCATGGAAACGTACTTATGGTTTACCGACAATTGTGACTAATTGCTCGAACAACTATGGTCCTTATCATTTCCCGGAAAAGCTTATTCCATTGGTTATTCTTAATGCACTGGAAGGTAAGGCATTACCTATTTATGGCAAAGGAGATCAGATCCGCGACTGGTTGTATGTAGAGGATCATGCTCGAGCGTTGTATACCGTAGTTACTGAAGGTCAAGCGGGTGAAACCTATAACATTGGCGGACACAACGAAAAGAAAAACATTGATGTTGTGCTGACTATTTGTGATTTGTTGGATGAGATAGTCCCGAAAGAGAAATCTTATCGTGAGCAAATTACTTATGTTGCTGATCGCCCAGGGCATGATCGCCGTTATGCAATCGATGCCGATAAAATTAGCCGTGAATTGGGCTGGAAACCGCAAGAAACGTTTGAGAGCGGGATTCGAAAGACGGTGGAATGGTACTTGTCCAATACAAAATGGGTTGAGAATGTGAAAAGTGGTGCCTATCAATCGTGGATTGAACAGAACTATGAGGGCCGCCAGTAATGAATATCCTCCTATTCGGTAAAACAGGGCAGGTAGGTTGGGAATTACAGCGTGCTCTGGCACCGCTGG
Source organism: Escherichia sp. E10V10 (assembly GCF_004211985.1). Taxonomy (NCBI): domain Bacteria; kingdom Pseudomonadati; phylum Pseudomonadota; class Gammaproteobacteria; order Enterobacterales; family Enterobacteriaceae; genus Escherichia; species Escherichia sp. E10V10. The sequence continues at coordinate 485,882 of NZ_RHJO01000001.1, forward strand.
GTAATTTGATTGCTCTTGATGTTCACTCCACTGATTATTGTGGTGATTTTAGTAATCCCCAAGGTGTAGCTGAAACCGTAAGAAGCATTCGGCCTGATGTTATAGTCAACGCAGCCGCTCACACCGCAGTAGACAAAGCAGAATCAGAACCGGAATTTGCACAATTACTTAACGCGACAAGTGTCGAAGCAATTGCAAAAGCAGCTAATGAAGTCGGCGCCTGGGTTATTCACTACTCTACTGACTACGTATTTCCGGGGACCGGCGAAATACCGTGGCAGGAGACGGATGCAACAGCACCGTTGAATGTTTATGGTGAAACTAAACTAGCCGGAGAAAAAGCGTTACAAGAACATTGCGCGAAGCATATTATTTTCCGTACCAGCTGGGTATATGCAGGTAAAGGAAATAACTTCGCCAAAACAATGTTGCGTCTGGCAAAAGAGCGCGAAGAACTGGCTGTGATAAACGATCAGTTTGGCGCACCAACAGGTGCCGAATTGCTGGCTGATTGCACCGCTCATGCCATTCGCGTAGCAGTAGACAAACCAGAAGTTGCTGGTTTGTACCATCTGGTTGCTGGTGGTACAACAACCTGGCACGATTATGCCGCTCTGGTATTTGAAGAAGCGCGCAAAGCTGGGATTAACCTTGCTCTTAACAAACTTAACGCCGTGCCAACAACGGCCTATCCCACACCAGCCCGTCGACCCCATAACTCTCGCCTCAATACAGAAAAGTTTCAGCAGAACTTTGCGCTTGTCTTGCCTGACTGGCAGGTGGGCGTGAAACGAATGCTCAACGAATTATTTACGACTACGGCAATTTAACAAATTTTTGCATCTCGCTCATGATGCCAGAGCGGGATGAATTAAAAGGAATGGTGAAATGAAAACGCGTAAAGGTATTATTCTGGCTGGTGGTTCCGGCACTCGTCTTTATCCTGTGACGATGGCAGTAAGTAAACAACTGCTGCCGATTTATGATAAACCGATGATTTATTATCCGCTTTCAACGCTTATGTTAGCGGGTATTCGCGATATTCTTATTATCAGTACGCCACAGGATACACCGCGTTTCCAACAATTGTTGGGGGACGGGAGCCAGTGGGGGCTTAATCTACAGTATAAAGTACAACCGAGTCCGGATGGCCTGGCGCAAGCGTTTATCATTGGTGAAGGCTTTATTGGTGGCGATGATTGTGCACTCGTGCTTGGCGATAATATCTTCTATGGACACGACTTGCCGAAATTAATGGACGCTGCGGTTAACAAAGAAAGCGGTGCAACGGTATTTGCTTATCACGTTAATGATCCTGAACGTTATGGTGTCGTGGAGTTTGATAATAACGGTACGGCAATTAGCCTGGAAGAAAAACCGCTGGAACCAAAAAGTAACTATGCGGTAACTGGGCTTTATTTCTATGACAATGACGTTGTGGAAATGGCGAAAAACCTTAAGCCTTCTGCCCGTGGCGAACTGGAAATTACCGATATTAACCGTATTTATATGGAACAGGGACGTTTGTCTGTCGCTATGATGGGGCGTGGCTATGCATGGCTGGATACAGGGACGCATCAAAGCCTTATTGAAGCAAGTAACTTCATTGCAACAATTGAAGAGCGTCAGGGATTAAAAGTATCCTGCCCGGAAGAAATTGCTTATCGTAAAGGGTTTATTGATGCTGAGCAGGTGAAAGTATTAGCCGAACCGTTGAAGAAAAATGCTTATGGTCAGTATCTGCTCAAAATGATTAAAGGGTATTAATAAAATGAATGTAATTAAAACTGAAATTCCTGATGTGCTGATTTTTGAACCAAAAGTCTTTGGGGATGAACGTGGCTTCTTTATGGAAAGCTTTAATCAGAAAGTATTCGAAGAGGCAGTGGGGCGTAAGGTTGAGTTTGTTCAGGATAACCATTCTAAATCCAGCAAAGGCGTATTACGCGGACTTCATTACCAGTTAGAACCTTATGCTCAAGGAAAACTGGTGCGCTGTGTTGTTGGTGAAGTTTTTGATGTTGCGGTTGATATTCGTAAATCTTCACCTACTTTTGGCAAATGGGTTGGGGTGAATTTATCTGCAGAGAATAAGCGTCAGTTGTGGATCCCTGAGGGGTTTGCGCATGGTTTTTATGCAAAAGAAGAGGGTTCAGAAATATTGTATAAAACAAATAATTTTTACTCAAAAAAACATGAGAGATGTATTATTTGGAATGATGCTGTGTTGAATATAGATTGGCAATTATACAAAGAACCTCTTTTATCACAAAAAGATTGTTTGGGTACTCCATTTATACAACATGATTATTGACAAAAGATAGTTAAAAATGAGTATAAAAGTAAATAGTTTGATAAATTTAGCTGGGTATGCAATCCCAACTTTATTGTCAATACCTGCGATGGGGTATTTGGCGAGGGAGCTAGGAATAACTAACTTTGGCTTTTTTTTAATGTTTTTTACAATAGTCGGATACGCAAGTATATTTGATCTCGGACTTTCGCGAGCCGTTGTGCGTGAAATATCATTAAATAAAAACGACAAAAAAGCTACAAATCAAATAATTACAACATCAATTTTTTTAACAATATGTATTGGTGTTGTTGTATCTGTAATTTTTTATTACAGCGACCATAAGATTGCATCCTTAATCAGTGGTCCGGAACAAACTGAAAGTGTTGCATATGCTATAAGTCTTTTAGCTTACTGTCTGCCATTTTACCTCCTTAACATGGTTTGTTGGGGGATATTAGAAGGATATGAAAAATTCAAATTATTAAATATACAAAAAACAATCACAGGTGTTTTAACTGCGCTACTACCAGTTATTTTTATTTATGGAAATGTTGGCTTGCTTAATGCTACTTTTGGGTTAGTGATTGCGAGAATAAGTGGTGCTCTTTTAAGTGTATACTTTGTTTTTAGAAATAATAGGCTTACAATGGATTTTAGTCTAAGTAAAACAAAAGCACTTTTAAGTTTTGGAGGATGGGCGAGTATTAGTAGCATAATTAATCCATTGCTTACAAATATTGACCGATTTATCTTGTCAAATGCAGTTGGCCCTGCTAAAGCTTCGTTATATATTGCTCCTGCAGATGCAATTTCAAAGTTACTTATATTACCGACAACTATAGCAAGGACAATTTTTCCTGCGCTATGTAAGAATAATACAAAAGATGAGCGAAAAAAAATAATAAAAGAGGCTACGCTATTAATAAGTGTAACTAGTATAGTTATAGCTATTGTATTTTCTTTGAAGGCTGGTGATATTATAACTTTATGGCTTGGGAAACAATATAGCACTGAGAGTCCTTATATATTTCAAATATTATTAATAGGTTTTGTATTCAATTCTCTTGCTCAAGTTCCATTTGCCCAAATCCAATCGAAAGGTTATGCAAAAATTACGGGGCTCATTCATCTTATTGAATGTATTCCATATCTGCTAGTTTTATATTTTTCAATTATGTATTTTTCTGTCGCTGGTGTTGCTTATGCCTGGAGCGCAAGAGTCACCTTCGATTATTTTATACTAATGTTAATTTCGTTGAGGCTGGAAAAGATAAAATGAAAATCCCAGTATTAGTGACTTCTTGTATCTCACCTAATGCTCCTCTTACAAATCTTTCTGATGAAAATTCAAGATTATCACTTACATTGAAAGCGATAAGAGAATTGTCAAAGAGTGCTGATTATCTAGTAATATGTGATGGTAGTGATTATGATTTGACTAAAGATATCTATAACGATAAACAAATAATCAACAAAGATTTAATTGAGATATTACATTTCAAAAACGATACAGAAAGTGTTAAATCTTATGGAAAAGGTTATGGAGAGGGTGAAATAATTGAGTATGCATTGATGAATAGTCGCTACTTGTCTGATGCTGAAAGTTTCGCAAAAATAACCTCAAAACTATATGTCGATAATTATAAGCAATGTATAAAAGCATTCAATGGTAAAGCTTTTTTTATACCAGTTCCTTTTCTTAATGAAAATATGATTGATACAAGATTTTATGTTGTAAATAAAAAAATATATTTGGACTTTTTTGCTAATTCTTATAAAGATGTGCGTGACCTTGACGGCGTTTATTTAGAACACGTTTTTTTTGAGCAAATTAAAAAAAACAAATTAAAAGGAGTTATTGGAACAACCATTCCAAAAATAAAAGGAGTCTCCGGCACGTTTAATATTGAGTATTCCACTGATAGTAAAATAAAGACCTTAATTAAAGAATTAAGATTAAACTATATTGCCATGAAAAATAAGTGAGTTAAGATGAGTGGCTTACAGATTACTATAATAACATCGACGTATAATTGTGAGGGAGATTTCTGCAAAACAGCGGAATCTATTAAAAATCAGACTTATTGTAACATTCAATGGATTGTTATAGACGGCAACTCTAACAAATCAACACTAGAGTATATTTATAAATATATTGATATTATAGATTATTTTTTATGTGAGCCTGATCAAGGAATATACGACGCCTGGAATAAAGCGCTTCCTCACATAAATGGCGATTGGGTTATTTTTATGGGAGCCGGCGATACATTCTATGAAAATAATACTCTTTCAAAAATAGTAAATGCTATTCACGAAAATATGAGTGCAACAACTATATATGGTGATGTATATTTTAGTGATAAAGGTAATATAGTTGGAGTTTACGGAAAAATAAAGAAAAAGTGGGAGTGTGGTCGGCCTTCACTTCCTCCGCATCAGGGTACTTTCCAGAATTCTGTCTTTTTTAAAGATAATGCTAATTGCTTTGATACAACACTAAAAATTGCTGCTGATAGTGATTTTATGATAAGAACAATAGATCCAGCTACAATGCATTATGTGAATTTCCCTGTATCCATAATGGATGCTTCGGGTGTTAGTTCAAATGAATCTAATAAAAAATTAGTCAAGAAAGAAATTGCTTACATTCTTGCTAAGAATAATATTCTTATGCCCTTATCATACAAAATAAAATTTGCTGTCTATAATTCATTACAAGTTTTATTTAAAATGATTGTCCCTCAAGCATTATATCAAAAAACAAAATCAATCAAGCGAAAATTATTCGGCTTAAGGTAGGGGAGGGGATGTGGTAATAATATATTGTTTAAATGTTATACTGGCTATAGTACTATATTTTTCTTTTTCTTTATTAGCGACGAAAACACTAAGGCTTACAATTGTCAATCCCTTTACAATTTGCGCCATTATTTTATTTCCGGTTTTTCTATTGGAAAATATTTTGGCTCCTCTTTTCTATGGTTCAGACTTTGCATTAAATCAATATTATAATGAGGCTTTGTTTATATATAACATCTACTCTTTTGCAGGTGTTTTATCTATAATTTTCTTTTATTTGGTTTTTAATATAGTATTTAAAAATAGAGAAATCTATTTAACTTGTTCGATTTCTAATGCTAAACTAAAAAGAATATCAAATATTACATTGGTTCTGTTTGTTGCATTATTTGTTCTTCTTTCTTCAAAGTCAGAAATAGGTATTTCTGGATGGTTAATGAATCCCAGGGATGGTTATCAAAACTATCGAGAAGGTAATGGTTTTTTATATGCTTTTTCTTTAAGTATGCTTTCAGTATCTTATTTCTCTAGAGCGTTAGGTTTACGCTCGGAAATAAGGTTATTTTTATGCGCGATATTATATTGTACCTTGGTTTTTTTTCTTGGGTCGAAAACTTTTATTCTTTCATTCGCGATTTTTTATCTTGCAGTGTTAAGTCTTAATAAATCTAGATTTTTAAAATTTGGACTGATTTTAGTTACACCCCTGGCAGCGTGTGCCATTCTCTATAATTTATTTTTAGCTATTGGAAATATGAATGTCGATGTAGTATTGTCTTATTTTGACCAGTATCAAAATAGTATTTATTTGCTACAAGACCTTGATAAAGGTGTGGTTAAATTTTTCAATGGCACAGTTTATTTCAGCCAATTTTGGTCTTATATACCGAGAGGTTTGTTTCCTGATAAACCTTTTGTATATGGATTCTTGCATGTAAATGAAATCTATTATCCAGGAGCTGCGGAGTCGGGGCATACACCTGCTTTTTCAAAAGGGATGGATAATTTTGTTGATTATGGATATGTTGGACTGGTCATTTTAACTTTTCTTTCACCCATGAATATATTTTATGGCTATATTTTTGCTAAGCTTAAAATGTTTAATGCAAAAGTAATTACGAACTCTGCATCCTATTTTTTGCTTTCTATAATTCTCATTTCACCTTCATTTGGAACTTATTTTGCTGGGCCTGCATATGTATTGTTACTGATCTTCTTTTTGATATTGTTCGTTCTAATCGAACGTATTACCTTGCGAGGGCGATGATAATGGTGACTATCGATGGGATTATTTATAATCTTCAATCATTTGGTGGAATAAGTGTATACTTTAATGAGTTGATCCAGGGAATGGTGAAATCAAATTACCAAGCTGAAATTCTGTTGTATAAAAATAAAGAATTTGAGTTTGATACAAATGACTTAAAGTTGCAATATCGTAAACCAAGAATTTTAGAAAGATATAGAAATGTAACTGATGTTAAAAGTGGCGTTTTGCACTCAAGTTATTATCGAGTTCATAAAAATCCTAATTTGAATGTGAAAAATGTTACAACTGTTCATGATTTCACCTATGAGAAATACAGGGGAGGAATGTCAAAATTTATTCATTCTATTCAAAAATATCATGCTATCAAGAATAGTGATATTGTGATTTGTATTTCAAACAACACTGCTAGAGATTTACTTAAGTACTGTCCAATTAGCGAAGATAAAATTAGAGTGATTTATAATGGTGTATCCCCATCATATAAACATATTTCTAGCATGTCTGATATGAGAGTAAATGATTCAGTTTTATTTGTCGGTGCCAGAGAAGGTTATAAAAATTTCGTTCTTGCAGTCAAGGCTGTAGGGGAATTACATGGCTTAAAGCTTACAATTGTAGGCGGAGGAGTGCTTAAAAAATATGAAATAGAACTCCTTGAGAAACATTTAAAAAATAGATATGAACATTTTACATTTTTGAGTAATGAAGATTTAAATATACAGTATAATACTGCATATGCACTTGTTTACCCTTCCAGTTATGAGGGGTTTGGAATACCTGTTCTAGAAGCTATGCAGGCCGGATGTCCAGTTATTTGTGCAAACACATCCTCGTTGCCAGAAGTAGGGGGGAATGCGCCTATTTATATTGATGATATTAATGAGTTTACGTTAAAAGAAGCTTTAGAATTAGTTAATTTAAAAAGAAATGTTATGATCGAAAGAGGTTTACTGCAGGCGCAAAAATTTTCATGGTCAAAATGTGTTAATGAAACGATTAAAGTTTATAATGAGTTGAATATTTAGGAACATAATATGATTAAAATGAATAAAAAAGTTGCATTTATCACAGGCGTAACTGGACAAGATGGTTCATATCTTGCAGAATTTCTCATTGAAAAAGGTTATGAAGTACATGGTATAAAACGCCGAGCATCGTCATTTAACACCGATAGAATTGATCATATTTATCAATCACGATTCGTTGATGAGCCTAATTTTATTTTACACTATGGGGATTTAACAGATACATCGAATCTGATCCGTTTAATCCAAGAAATTCAACCGGATGAAATTTATAACCTTGGTGCACAATCCCATGTCGCAGTGTCATTCGAGTCACCAGAATATACAGCAGATGTAGATGCAATAGGGACATTACGTTTATTAGAAGCAATACGAATCTGTGGGCTGGAGAAAAAAACACGTTTCTATCAAGCATCTACTTCAGAACTTTTTGGTTTAGTGCAAGAGATTCCTCAGCGTGAAACTACTCCATTCTACCCGCGTTCGCCTTATGCTGTAGCTAAGATGTATGCTTACTGGATAACAGTTAACTACCGTGAATCTTATGGTATATATGCTTGTAATGGTATTCTTTTTAACCATGAATCGCCACGCCGTGGAGAAACGTTTGTTACCCGTAAAATTACTCGTGCAATAGCTAATATTTCTCAGGGGATCGAACAGTGCTTATATTTGGGTAATCTGGATTCGTTGCGTGACTGGGGACACGCTAAAGATTATGTTCGCATGCAATGGATGATGCTTCAGCAAGATCATCCAGAGGATTTTGTCATTGCCACAGGTAAACAGATATCTGTGCGTGAATTTGTCCGTATGGCTGCTAAAGAAGTCGGACTTGAACTTGAATTCTCTGGTGAGGGTGTAGATGAGATAGCCACAGTAGTTAATAAAATTTCCGATTGTGCTATTGGTGTAAATGTTGGGGACGTTATAGTTCGGGTTGATCCTCGTTATTTCCGTCCTGCTGAAGTTGAAACACTCTTAGGTGACCCTGCAAAAGCAAAAAATCTATTAGGCTGGGAACCAGAGATTACAGTTGAAGAGATGTGTGCGGAAATGGTTGCTAGCGATTTGTTAAAAGCGAAACAACATGCACTTCTTAAAAGCCATGGTTATGATGTTTCGGTTTCTCTGGAGCGTTAATACATGATACAGAAAAGAGTATATGTTGCTGGGCACCAGGGCATGGTTGGCTCTGCTATTTGCCGACAATTATCGCTGCGTGATGATATCGAGTTAGTGGTTAAAACACACAAAGAACTCGATCTGACCGTGCAGAAGGATGTTGAGGCATTTTTTGAGAGAGAGAGGATTGATCAGGTTTATCTTGCTGCGGCAAAAGTAGGTGGTATTTATGCCAATAATACATTTCCAGCAGAATTCATCTATCAGAATCTCATGATTGAGAGTAATATTATACATTCAGCTCACAAGGTTGGAATTCAAAAATTACTTTTTTTAGGCTCTAGCTGTATTTATCCAAAATTTGCAGAGCAGCCGATGAAAGAGTCTGCACTTTTGACGGGCATACTTGAGCCAACTAATGAGCCATACGCAATTGCTAAAATTGCGGGCATAAAATTATGTGAGTCTTATAATCGTCAATATGGTCGCGATTATCGAAGTGTAATGCCTACTAATCTTTATGGATCGAATGATAACTTCCATCCTGAAAACTCCCATGTTATTCCGGCACTCATGCGTAGATTCCATGAGGCAAAAGAAAGTGGTGCACAAGAAGTTATTGTCTGGGGCACGGGAACGCCGATGCGTGAGTTTTTATATGTTGATGATATGGCTGCTGCCTCGGTTCATGTGATGGAGCTAGAGGACACAATTTATCAACAAAACACACAACCAATGTTATCTCATATTAATGTTGGTACCGGGGTGGATTGTTCCATACGTGAAATGGCTGAAACAATGGCTTCTGTAGTGGGTTATCAAGGAAAAATTGTTTTTGACGCGACCAAACCAGATGGCACCCCGCGAAAGCTTATGGACGTTACCCGACTCAAAAACTTGGGCTGGCAACATCGCTATAATTTACATGAAGGTCTATCATTAACATATAAATGGTTTCTTGATAATATTGATTCTTTTCGGGGATAGTTATGAAAAAGAGATTAGAATATGAGTTATTTAAAACAATAGTCAAGCATACTCCTCTAATCTCGATTGACCTCATAATTAGAAACGATAAAGGAGAGGCGCTGCTTGGGCAGCGCCTGAATCGCCCCGCAAAAAATTATTGGTTTGTGCCAGGAGGGCGAATTTTTAAGGATGAGTCATTCGAGGATGCTTTTAAAAGGATTACATTTGAAGAGATAGGCGTTCAAACTAGTCTTGGTGAGGCCATATTTCTTGGTGTGTATGAACACTTTTACAATGACAATTTTTCTGAAGTAGAATTTTCTACACACTACGTAGTGCATGGATATGAAATTCAAATTAATCCGCAGCAACTTCACCTACCAACGATTCAGCATAATTCCTACAAGTGGTTTGATGTAGTAACGTTGCTTAATAGCACTGCAGTTCATCAATATACCAAAAATTATTTTATATCAAGGTAATAGATATGCTACTTCCCGTTGTCATGGCCGGTGGTTCTGGTACCAGATTATGGCCTCTTTCACGTACACTTTATCCGAAACAATTTCTGTCTTTAAATAGCCGCTTAACTATGTTGCAAGAGACTTTGCGACGGCTAGAAAAGGTTGAACACAATCCTGCTTTGATCATTTGTAATGAATCACATCGTTTCATCGTTGCTGAACAATTGCGTAAAGTTGGTTTAAGGCATAGTGGGATTTTGCTTGAGCCTGTAGGGCGCAATACGGCACCTGCTGTAGCCCTTGCAGCGCTTCAGGCAACGGCAAGTGGAGAGGATCCTATACTTTTGGTTCTTGCGGCTGACCATGAAATTCAGGATGAGGACAGTTTCATTACAGCAGTTTTGGCCGCGAAGGACTTTGCTCAGCAAGGTAAGTTGGTCACATTTGGCATCGTTCCAACAGCTCCAGAGACAGGGTATGGTTATATTAAGTCAGGTGAGCCACTTGGTGGGCAAGGTTATAAAGTTGCAGCTTTTGTTGAAAAGCCAGAGCTAGAATTAGCTCAGCGGTATTTGTCAGATGGCGGTTATCTTTGGAATAGTGGAATGTTTATGTTCAGAGCATCTGTATTCATTGATGAACTAAAAAAATTCCGTCCAGATATTCTAGAGAGTTGTCAGCAATCCTTAGCTTCCTCGACTCAAGATTTAGATTTTATCCGCTTGGATAACTCTTCTTTTTCTTGCTGCCCTGAAGAGTCAATCGACTATGCCGTTATGGAAAAAACAGCTGAAGCTGTGGTCGTACCATTGGATGCGCAATGGAGTGATGTTGGGTCATGGTCTGCGCTGTGGGAAATAAGTTCAAAAGACCAAAGCGGCAATGCCATTCGTGGTGATGTTTTGGTTGAAGATGCTACAGATAGTTATCTTTATTCGCAGCATAGACTTATTGGTGCCGTGGGCGTAAAGGATTTGGTTGTCGTTGAAACGAAAGATGCAGTATTAGTTGCTCATAAAGATAAAGTTCAGCAAGTTAAAAACATCGTAGCTCAACTTAAAAAGAATAATCGAACAGAATATTTACAACATCGGGAAATTTTTCGTCCTTGGGGCAGTCATGACACTATAGCTGAAGGGCAACGCTTTCAGGTTAAACATGTGATTGTATTACCGGGTCACATTACCGCTAAGCAGATCCATTACCATCGTACTGAGCATTGGATTGTTGTCTCGGGGACAGCTAAAGTTCATCTTGAGGAGAAAACTTATCTTGTTTCAGAAAATGAGTCAACATATATACCTGTTGGTGTACCACATGCCATTGAAAATCCCGGCAAGATCCCGCTTGAAATAATTGAGGTTAGATCAGGAGTCTACCTGGAAGAGGATGATGTTATAAGAGTTTCTTCTTCTGGAGTCGGATACTAATGCGGATTTCAATTATCACAGCAACTTATAATAGTGAAAAAACGCTTCTTGATACATTACTCTCTCTGGAAAAACAAACGCATTCAGATATTGAATATATAGTTGTAGATGGAGCATCAAAAGATAATACGATAGAGCTAATCAAGAGTAAATGTACAAGAGTTTCAAGAATCATTTGCGAACCCGACAATGGTATTTATGATGCACTGAATAAAGGTATTCAAGCAGCTTCTGGTGATATAATTGGATTTTTGCACTCTGATGACTTACTTGCTTATGATGGAGCCATTGCAGATATAGTAAAAACATTTGAAAGTTCAGGGTGTGATGCTGTTTATGGTGATTTGGAGTATGTTGCCCAAAATGATACGACTAAACGTATTAGATTATGGAAGAGTGGCTCATTTAGCCGTTTGAAGATGAAACTAGGTTGGATGCCGCCACACCCATCATTTTATATGAAACGCGATTGTTATAGTCAGTTTGGTTGTTTTTCATTAGATTACCGTATATCTGCTGATTATGACTCATTATTACGTTATATTTTAAAACAGCGTATTTCAATAGCGTACTTACCAAAAGTATTAGTGAAAATGCGTGTTGGTGGAATTAGCAATCGCTCAGTATCTTCCATGATCAATAAATCAATGGAAGATATTCGCGCTATGAAACAGAATGGTATTATCTGGCCAATAGCTTTAGCGTATAAAAATTTATCCAAACTTCCTCAATTTATTAAGAAGTAATCATCATGTTAAATGCTAACAAAATCATTACCGATAGCAATATTGCTTTCGGCACTAGTGGTGCTCGTGGTTTAGTCATCGATTTTACCCATGATGTTTGTGCAGCCTTCAGTCATGCGTTTCTTTCTGTTATTGATGACAAATACAATTTTAATAAAGTTGCTTTAGCCATTGACAACCGCCCGAGTAGTTATGAAATTGCTCAGGCATGCGCGTTCGCTATCAAACAACATGGGTTCGCCATTGAATATCATGGTGTAATTCCGACCCCTGCATTAGCTCATTATTCCATGCAGAAAAATATCCCCTGCATAATGGTTACTGGTAGTCACATACCTTTTGACCGTAATGGTTTGAAATTTTACCGTCCAGATGGTGAAATCACAAAAGAGGATGAGTTAGCAATAGTAAATAGTGAATATGCTTTTTCTCCTGTAGATGTATTACCTCATCTTGAAACTAGTACTCAAGGTGCGGATTCATACCTGGAACGTTATGTTTCTCTTTTTAATTCCGATATTTTAAAGGGGAAGAGAATTGGGATCTATGAACATTCTAGTGCAGGACGAGATTTATATGCTCCACTTTTTAATCAATTGGGTGCTGAGGTCATCTCCCTCGGTAGAAGTGATGAGTTCGTTCCTATTGATACGGAAGCAGTTAGCGAAGAAGATCGTCTACTTGCAAGAGAGTGGTCTAAAAAATACAATCTCGATGCAATTTTCTCAACAGATGGTGATGGTGATCGTCCTTTAGTTGCCGATGAAAATGGTGAATGGCTAAGAGGCGATATTCTGGGATTACTTACGGCTATTGAACTTAATATCAAGGCGTTGGCTATTCCAGTGAGTTGTAATACAGCAATTGAACAATCTAATAAATTTGCAAATATACAACGGACTAAAATTGGCTCTCCTTATGTGATTGCAGCGTTTTCAGAACTTGCTAAACAATTTGATTCAGTCGCTGGTTTTGAAGCTAATGGAGGTTTTCTGCTTGCCTCCGATCTACAAATTAATGGCAAAGAATTAAATGCGTTACCTACTCGAGATGCCGTATTACCAGCGTTAATGCTCTTAATAGCTTCTCGTAATAGTACTATCTCTCAACTGGTTAATAATCTTCCACAGCGATTCACTTGGTCAGATAGAGTGAAAAACTTTCCTTCAGAGTCAAGTCAGCAAATTATAAAAAATGCTATTTCATCACCCAATAATTTCTTTAATAAATTAGGGTATGAATCATTATCCTGTTCCACTATTGATGAAACGGATGGTGCAAGATTTATTTTAACTAATGGTGATATTATACATCTCCGTCCTTCCGGAAATGCTCCTGAACTCCGTTGTTATGCTGAAGGCAGTGATGAAAATCAGGCTAAGCAATATGTTACGAATGTGCTTGGGAATATTATATCTTTAATTTCTTGATGTTATAGATTTATCTTCGCTTATATATGCGTGTAGGTTTGGTTACAAGTGGATGTCTGTATAAAGGAAGATGAACGGTATTCGTTGCATTAATGAAATTCAGCACTACACACATTCATGTAACTTGAGTTAACATCTGTTTCATATTCAAGCCGCGCAACCTCGCGGTGACCACCCCTGACAGGAGTAAACAATGTCAAAGCAACAGATCGGCGTCGTCGGTATGGCAGTGATGGGACGCAACCTTGCGCTCAACATCGAAAGCCGTGGTTATACCGTCTCTATTTTCAACCGTTCTCGTGAAAAGACGGAAGAAGTGATTGCCGAAAATCCAGGCAAGAAACTGGTTCCTTACTATACGGTGAAAGAGTTTGTTGAATCTCTGGAAACGCCTCGTCGCATCCTGTTAATGGTGAAAGCAGGTGCAGGCACGGATGCTGCTATTGATTCCCTGAAACCATATCTCGATAAAGGCGATATCATCATTGATGGTGGTAATACCTTCTTCCAGGACACCATTCGTCGTAACCGCGAGCTTTCTGCAGAAGGCTTTAACTTCATCGGTACGGGGGTTTCCGGTGGTGAAGAGGGCGCGCTGAAAGGACCTTCTATCATGCCTGGTGGGCAGAAAGAAGCCTATGAACTGGTTGCACCTATCCTGACCAAAATCGCCGCCGTTGCTGAAGATGGCGAACCGTGCGTTACCTATATTGGTGCTGATGGCGCAGGTCACTATGTGAAGATGGTTCACAACGGTATTGAATACGGTGATATGCAACTGATTGCTGAAGCCTATTCTCTGCTGAAAGGTGGTCTGAATCTATCTAACGAAGAACTGGCACAAACCTTTACCGAGTGGAATAACGGTGAACTGAGCAGCTACCTGATCGACATCACTAAAGACATCTTCACCAAAAAAGATGAAGACGGTAACTACCTGGTTGATGTGATCCTGGATGAAGCAGCGAACAAAGGTACGGGTAAATGGACCAGTCAGAGCGCGCTGGATCTCGGCGAACCGCTGTCGCTGATTACTGAGTCTGTGTTTGCTCGTTATATCTCTTCCCTGAAAGATCAGCGCGTAGCTGCGTCTAAAGTACTATCGGGTCCGCAAGCACAGCCAGCGGGCGACAAAGCAGAGTTCATCGAAAAAGTTCGCCGTGCGCTTTATCTGGGTAAGATTGTTTCTTACGCGCAGGGCTTCTCGCAGTTACGTGCGGCGTCTGAAGAGTACAACTGGGATCTGAATTATGGTGAAATCGCGAAGATCTTCCGTGCCGGTTGTATCATTCGCGCTCAGTTCCTGCAGAAAATCACGGATGCTTACGCCGAAAATCCGAAGATTGCTAACCTGCTGTTAGCCCCGTACTTTAAGAAAATTGCCGACGATTACCAGCAAGCTTTGCGTGATGTTGTTGCTTATGCGGTGCAGAACGGCATTCCAGTACCTACCTTCTCTGCAGCGGTTGCTTATTATGACAGCTATCGTGCCGCAGTACTGCCTGCAAACTTGATCCAGGCACAGCGTGACTATTTCGGTGCGCATACCTATAAGCGCATTGATAAAGAAGGTGTATTCCACACCGAATGGCTGGATTAATCTGATTTAATCAGTATTAAACTAAGGCCCGGCATTTATCGCCGGGCTTTTTTTGCTATCAATCTTATTGATTTAATTTCATTGCTTAATACTAACTTAATAAATAGCAGCTATTCTTATAAAGAAAATCTGAAATGTTTTTCGTTTCGTTGACCAGACATCATCGTGGCGTTAAAACTTTTAACTCTTATCAGGGTGCTAAAACATCATGATTCATAGTTAAGTTAATTCTGAGAGCATGAAATGAAAATCACCATTTCCGGAACCGGTTATGTTGGCCTGTCTAATGGGCTATTAATCGCACAAAATCATAACGTTGTAGCATTAGATATTTTGCCATCTCGCGTTGCAATGCTAAATGATCGGATATCTCCTATTGTTGATAAAGAAATTCAGCAATTTTTGCAATCAGACAAAATACGTTTTAATGCCACGTTAGATAAAAAAGAAGCCTACCGGAATGCTGATTATGTAATCATCGCAACCCCGACCGACTATGATCCTAAAACCAATTATTTCAATACATCCAGCGTAGAATCAGTAATTAAAGATGTTACAGAAATAAACCCTCATGCAGTAATGATTATTAAGTCCACGGTTCCGGTAGGTTTTACGGCCGCGATGCAAAAAAAATTCAAGACAGAGAACATCATCTTCTCCCCTGAATTCCTCCGAGAAGGCAAAGCCCTTTACGATAACCTTCATCCTTCCCGTATTGTGATAGGCGAACGTTCTGAACGTGCACAGCGTTTTGCCGCGTTATTACAGCAAGGGGCGGTTAAACAAAATATCCCGACTCTGTTTACTGATTCAACAGAAGCAGAGGCCATTAAACTTTTTGCCAATACTTACCTTGCAATGCGCGTGGCGTACTTTAACGAGCTGGACAGTTATGCAGAAAGCCTTGGATTGAACACCCGTCAAATCATTGAAGGTGTTTGTCTTGATCCTCGTATCGGCAATCATTACAACAATCCATCATTTGGTTACGGTGGTTACTGTTTGCCGAAAGATACCAAGCAGCTTCTGGCAAATTACCAGTCTGTGCCAAATAACATCATTTCTGCCATCGTTGAAGCTAACCGTACCCGCAAAGACTTTATTGCCGATGCTATCTTGTCGCGTAAACCAAAAGTCGTAGGGATATATCGCCTAATTATGAAGAGCGGTTCAGATAACTTTCGTGCGTCTTCCATTCAGGGGATCATGAAGCGTATCAAAGCTAAGGGGGTAGAAGTGATTATCTATGAACCGGTAATGAAGGAAGAAATGTTTTTCAATTCACGTCTGGAACGTGATCTCGCGACTTTTAAGCAACAGGCTGATGTCATTATCTCTAATCGAATGTCAGAAGAGCTTAAAGATGCAGCAGACAAGGTCTACACCCGCGATCTTTTCGGTAGCGACTAACTATCTGTAATCAGATGATTTTTGGCGGTAGTTGGTATCTATGTTCATGTAACAATTCATTATATTTATTGTTTATCCTATGGCATTCATACGGATTATCGCTAAACTATGGCGACCTGAAATTTTCCGTCTGTTAGGGTAATGATGAAAGTTGAAAATAATAATATTTCTGGGCACAACAATGACCCGGAACAGATTGATTTAATTGATTTACTGATGCAACTGTGGCGCGGGAAGATGACCATTATCGCCACAGTCATTGTGGCTATCGTGTTGGCTATTGGATACCTGGCAGTAGCGAAAGAGCAATGGACATCAACAGCCATTGTCACTCAGCCTGATGTGGGGCAAATTGCCGGCTATAACAACGCCATGAATGTAATTTATGGCCAGGCTGCGCCAAAAGTAGCTGATTTACAGGAGGCGTTGATTGGGCGCTTCAGTTCTGCTTTTTCTGCATTAGCGGAAACGCTGGATAATCAGGAAGAACGCGAAAAACTGACTATCGAGCCTGCTGTTAAAAACCAGCCGTTACCGTTAGCTGTTTCTTATGTCGGGCACACTGCGGAGGATGCACAGAAAAAGCTGGCTGAATACATTCAACAAGTTGATGACCGAGTGAATGAAGAACTGGAGAAAGACCTGAAGGATAATATCGCTTTGGGTATGAAAACCTTGCAGGACTCCCTGAAAACTCAGGAAGTGGTGGCTCAAGAGCAAAAAACGCTGCGTATCCGCCAGATTCAGGAAGCGTTGCAGTATGCGAATCAGGCGCAGGTAACAAAGCCGCAGATTCAGCAGACTGGTGAAAATATTACTCAGGATACGTTGCTTTTATTAGGTAGCGAAGCGCTGGAGTCGATGATTAAGCACGAAGCGACTCGTCCGCTTGTGTTCTCGCCAAACTATTATCAGACTCGTCAAAACCTGCTGGATATCGAAAGCTTAAAGGTAGATGATCTTGATATTCATGCTTACCGCTATGTGATGAAACCCACACTGCCAATTCGTCGCGATAGCCCGAAAAAGGCCATCACACTGATTCTGGCTGTACTGCTGGGCGGCATGGTTGGCGCGGGAATTGTGCTGGGGCGTAATGCGCTGCGTAATTACAACGCGAAATAGTCTTTTCAGCTTTAAATAAAAAGGGCAGGGTGGTGACACCTTGCCCGTTTTTTTGCCGGATGCGACAACAACATCACATCCGGTCAGCCAGCAACTCACTGATGCCGTTTACGCAGGTTCTCAATTACCGTCGTTAAGTCCAGATCCTGATCCTGCAATAGCACCAGCAGGTGATACATCAAATCCGATGCCTCGTTGGTCAGTTCAAAGCGGTCATTTACCGTCGCGGCCAGTGCGGTTTCCACGCCTTCTTCGCCCACTTTCTGCGCAATGCGCTTGGTGCCGCTGGCATACAGTTTGGCAGTGTAAGAGGTTTCCGGATCGGCAGATTTGCGTTCGGCGAGCAGCTGTTCCAGTTGATACAGGAACAGCCACTGGTGAGCGGTGTCGCCAAAGCAGCTACTGGTGCCTTTGTGGCAGGTCGGGCCGATGGGATTCGCCAGCACCAGTAACGTGTCGTTGTCGCAGTCCGGGGCAATACTCACCACATTGAGGAAATTGCCCGACGTTTCGCCTTTGGTCCACAGTCGCTGTTTAGTGCGTGAGAAGAAGGTGACTTTGCCGCTTTCGATGGTTTTGTCTAAGGCTTCCGGGTTCATATAGCCCAGCATTAACACTTCGCCGGATACCGCGTGTTGCACAATCACCGGCATAAGTCCGTCGGTTTTTTCCCAGTCCAGTTCGCGACGTTGTTGTTCTGTTAACATATCCTGATCTCCACGCCCTGTGTTGCCAGGTACGCTTTTAATTCACCAATATTGATTATTTGTTTGTGGAATACGGAAGCTGCCAGCGCGCCGTCAACGTCGGCATCGCGGAAGGCTTCGAGGAAGTGTTCCATGGTGCCCGCGCCACCGGAGGCAATCAGCGGGACGTGGCAAACTTCACGCACTTTTTTCAGCTGCTCGAGGTCGTAACCGTTACGTACGCCGTCCTGATTCATCATGTTGAGGACGATTTCTCCGGCACCGCGTTTTTGCACTTCCTCTACCCAGTCGAGCGTTTCCCATTGCGTGACGCGGGTACGGCTTTCATCGCCGGTATATTGATTCACATGATATTTACCGGTTTCGGCGTCGTACCAGGTATCAATACCCACCACAATACACTGCACGCCAAAGCGATCGGCCAGGCGAGTAATTAACGTTGGGTCTGCCAGCGCAGGGGAGTTGATGGAAATTTTATCCGCGCCAAAGGAAAGAATTTTCGCGGCATCTTCCAGAGACTTAATCCCGCCCGCCACGCAGAACGGAATGTCGATCACTTCCGCCACGCGAGATACCCAGCTTTTATCTACCACACGGCCATCGCTGGAAGCGGTGATATCGTAGAACACCAGTTCGTCTGCACCTTCTTCGGCGTAGCGTTTTGCCAGCGGCACGATATCGCCAATGATTTCATGGTTGCGAAACTGTATGCCTTTCACCACCTGACCATCACGAACGTCGAGACACGGAATTATGCGTTTTGCCAGCATGCGATGGCCTCCTTCACGGTGAATTTACCTTCCAGTAATGCACGACCAACTACTACGCCGCGTACGCCAGTACCACGCAGGGCAGCGACATCATCAATGTCACCAATGCCGCCAGAGGACTGAAATGCCACTTGCGGATATCTGGCGCACACTTCTTCATATAAAGAGACGTTAGAGCCTGCCAGCGTGCCGTCGCGCGAGATATCGGTACACAGCACATGTTTCAGACCTACAGGTAGATAGGTTTCCACCAGTTGTTCCAGTGAAACGCCCGAGTTCTCTTGCCAGCCGCTGACTGCCACCTGCTTGTTGCCTTGCTCGTCAATGCGTACATCCAGCGCCAGCACTAAAGCATCCGCACCGAAGCGTTCAAACCAGCCTTTCACCATTTCTGGTGATTTCACTGCGGTGGAGCCGACCACCACGCGCGCAACGCCTGCTTCCAGTAACGCTGCCACATCTTCTTCGCTACGCACGCCGCCGCCAACCTGCACCGGTACGTTAACGCCCGCGACCAGGGTTTTAATCAGTGGAATTTGACGTTTAGCCGGATCTTTTGCTCCGGTCAGATCCACCAGATGCAACACTTCGGCACCTTGTGCGGCGTAATCCTGTAAGCGCGGCAGCGGGTCGTTACCGTAATCACGTTGTTTGCCGTAATCGCCCTGATGGAGACGCACCACGGTGCCGTCGATTAAATCTAATGCCGGAATAATCATCACATCTCCAGGAAGTTTTTCAGCAGCTTAGCGCCAGCGGCACCAGAACGCTCCGGGTGGAACTGCACGCCGTAGAAGTTATCTTTTTGTACCGCCGCGGTGAATGGTTCGCCGTAATTACACTGGGCGATGGTCCACGGATTGACCGGCATTGCGTAACTGTGAACAAAGTAAAAGTACGCGCCGTCTTCAATCCCCTTAAACAGGCGGTTGCCTGCCTGCGGGTAAACGCGGTTCCAGCCCATATGCGGCAGGGGCAGACCAAAGTCGGTCATTTTCGGCACGTCTTCGTCGATGATGCCCAGCAAATCGACGCCGTTGCTCTCTTCGCTGCGCCGCCCCAGCAGCTGCATCCCTAAGCAGATGCCCAGCACCGGTTGGGTACAGGCTTTGATGAGTTCAAACAGCTCGCGTTCACGCACCTGATCCATCGCTGCTTGCGCAGTGCCAACGCCGGGCAAAAACAGTTTATCGGCCAGCAACACCACGTCCGGGTCACGGCTGACTTTTGGTTCATAACCGTGACGTGCAATGGCCGACTTCACCGAGTTCAGGTTGGCGCAGCCGGTATCAAGGATCACCACGTTCATTACAGCACTCCTTTCGACGAGGGCAGGGTGTCGCCTTCCACGCGGATGGCCTGGCGCAGGGTGCGACCAAAGGCTTTGAACAGGCTCTCTACACGGTGGTGATCGTTTTTACCTTTGGTTTTCAGGTGGAGCGTCACGCCCATGGTGTAAGAAAGCGAACGGAAGAAGTGCTCGATCATTTCCGTGCTGAGATCGCCTACGCGCTGGTAGGTAAACTCGGCTTTATATTCCAGGTGCGGGCGACCAGAGATATCCAGCGCGCAGCGGGCAAGGCATTCGTCCATCGGCAGCACAAAACCAAAGCGGCAAATACCGCGTTTGTCGCCGAGGGCAATTTTTAACGCTTCGCCCAGCGCCAGGCCGGTATCTTCGACGGTGTGGTGATCGTCGATATAGAGATCGCCTTTGACGTTGATTTCCATGCGGAAACCGCCGTGGGTGGCGATCTGATCCAGCATATGATCAAAGAAGCCAACGCCGGTGTTAATCTTGCTGCCACCTTCGCGATCCAGCCACACCTGAACGTCAATCTGCGTCTCTTTGGTGTTACGTACTACGTGAGCGTAACGATCTCGTTTAGTGAGCTGCTCGCCAATCATCGGCCAGTTCAGGGTTTCGCGGTCGTAGCGTAAACCATTAATGCCCATGTTTTCCGCCAGTTGAATGTCGGTCGCGCGATCGCCAATCACATAACTGTTGGCGCGATCCATCGCTTGCTCAGCGAGATAACGCTCCACCAGTTTTACTTTCGGCTTACGGCAGTCGCACTCATCGGCGGGCAGGTGCGGACAAATCAGCACTTCATCAAACTGCACGCCTTGCGAGGTGAAGATCTGCATCATCAGGTTGTGCGGGCCATCAAAATCCGCCTGCGGGAAACTTTGTGTTCCAAGACCATCCTGATTAGTGATCATCACCAGCTTGTAGCCCGCTTTTTGCAGCTTCAGCAGCTCCGGGATCACGCCAGGTTCAAAGGCGAGTTTGTCAAAACGGTCCACCTGAAAATCACTCGGCGGTTCGCTAATCAGGGTTCCATCGCGATCGATAAAAAGATACTTCTGACTCATCAAACTTGCTCCGCACGTAAGGCGTCAATGACGCGCTGGCTTTCTTCACGGGTTCCGACGGTAATTCGCAGGCAGCCGCTTAAAGAGGGTTGTTTATTCTGATCACGTAAGATAATGCCCTGATCCCACAAAGATTTAAACACTGCGCTGGAGGCTTTAAAGCGCGCCAGAATGTAGTTGGTTTCAGAGTCGAAAACCTGCTCCACACAGGGGATCTCTTTCAGAGCGGCAATCAGATATTCGCGTTCTGCAATAATTTGCGCCACTCGTTCGCGCATGGCGACGATTCCCTGCGGGCTTAACGCCTGGGCCGCAATGTCGGCAACCGGCGTCGAGAGCGGGTAGGGGGCGATCACTTTCATCAGCAGGTTGATGACTTCTTCGTTTGCAAGCGTAAATCCGCAACGAAGCCCCGCCAGAGCAAAAGCTTTCGACAGTGTGCGCAAAATAGCCAGGTGCGGATATTCCGCCAGCCAGCCAGCCAGCGATGCCTGCGGGCAAAACTCGATATAAGCTTCATCGGCAACCACAATGGCTTTACCGCGCGTTAGCTCCAGCAGGGTGCGAAAATCCTGCGGATTGATCAGTTGCCCGGTCGGGTTGTTGGGGCTGCAAACATAGACCACTTTTACGCCGTCCAGCTTGTCGGAAATGCCCTGTAAGTCCAGTTGCCAGTTGTCCAGCGTCGGCACTGTGCGACACTCAACGCCAATGGTTTCGGCGCTGACGCTGTACATGCCGTACGTTGGTGGGCAGTAGAGGATGGCGTCTTTGCCCGGTTCGCAAAAAGCGCGAATCAGCAGTTCAATACCTTCGTCCGCGCCACGGCTGACCAGTACCTGCTCCGGCTTCACGCCTGCATACTGTGCGTAATTTTCAATCACCGCTTTCGGTTGGCATTCCGGGTAGCGGTTGAGCGTTTGCTGAGTGAGCTGAAACTCCACGGCTGTGGGGTATTCGTTGGCGTTCAGCCAGACATCGCCGTTACCGCCCAGACGACGCGCTGACTGATACGGCGTCAGGTTGCGGACGTTTTCACGCGCTAAATCGGTAATAGTCACGGTGCTCATGCTTGCTCCTTAAGGGCGTTAACACGCAAAGTAACGGCATTTTTGTGGGCGGTCAGGCGCTCGGCGGCGGCCAGTGTTTCAATGGTCGACGCCAGAGCGGAGAAACCTTCTTTCGAGAGTTCCTGCACGGTCATGCGCTTCTGGAAATCTGCCAGTCCGAGGCTGGAACAGGTGGCGGTGTAACCGTAAGTCGGCAGAACGTGGTTAGTGCCGGAGGCATAGTCGCCTGCCGATTCCGGTGACCAGTCACCAAGAAATACCGAACCGGCGCTGGTGATGCTATCGACCAGTTCGCGGGCGTTGCGGGTCTGAATGATCAGGTGCTCCGGACCGTACTGGTTGGAGATCTCTACGCACTGCGCTAAATCGTTGGTCACGATCAGGCGGCTGGCGTTCAGTGCCTGGCGGGCGGTTTCGGCACGCGGCAGCTGTGCCAGCTGGCGTTCGACGGCTTCGGCAACGCGACGCGCCATATCAGCATCGGGCGTCAGTAAAATCACCTGAGAGTCCGGGCCGTGTTCAGCTTGAGAAAGCAAATCAGAAGCCACGAAATCCGGCGTAGCGCCGCTGTCGGCAATCACCAGTACTTCCGACGGGCCTGCGGGCATATCGATTGCCGCACCGTCCAGACGCTGGCTTACCTGGCGTTTTGCCTCGGTGACAAAGGCGTTACCTGGCCCGAAGATTTTGTCTACTTTGGGCACGGATTCTGTGCCAAACGCCAGTGCGGCAATGGCCTGTGCGCCGCCGACGTTAAATACGTCCTGCACACCACACAGCTGCGCCGCGTAAAGGATCTCATCGGCAATCGGCGGCGGTGAGCACAGCACCACTTTTTTACAGCCCGCAATACGCGCCGGAGTTGCCAGCATTAATACCGTTGAGAAGAGCGGGGCGGAGCCGCCAGGAATATACAAACCAACCGAAGCCACCGGGCGCGTGACCTGCTGGCAACGCACGCCTGGCTGCGTTTCTACATCTACCGGCGGCAGTTTTTGCGCAGTGTGGAAGGTTTCAATATTCTTTACTGCCACCGCCATCGCCTGTTTTAGCTCGTCGCTCAGGCGTTCGCTGGCGGCGGCGATTTCCTCAGCAGACACCTTCAGCGCGGTAACCGTGGTTTTATCAAACTTCGCGCTGTATTCCCGCAGGGCCTCATCGCCGCGTGCTTTCACGTTATCGAGAATATCGTTAACGGTGCGGGTAATGCTTTCAGAAGCGGAGATCGCCGGGCGCATTAACAGCTGGCGTTGTTGCTCCGCAGTACAGCTATTCCAGTCAATGATTGTGTTAAAGCTCATGGCGATCACTCCATCATCTTCTCAATCGGCAGGACCAGGATTGAACTGGCACCCAGCGCTTTCAGTTTTTCCATCGTTTCCCAGAACAGGGTTTCGCTGCTGACCATGTGCATAGCTACGCGTTGTTGATCACCCGCCAGCGGCAGAATGGTTGGGCGTTCGGCACCTGGCAGCAGGGCGATGACTTCATCCAGACGTTCGGTCGGTGCGTGCATCATGATGTATTTTGATTCGCGTGCCTGGATCACCCCCTGAATACGGGTCAGCAGTTTGTCGATCAGTTGCTGTTTGGATTCTTCCATTTCGCCATCGCGCTGGATCAGGCAGGCTTTCGAGCGGTAGATAACTTCGACTTCGCGCAGGCCGTTAGCTTCCAACGTGGCACCGGTGGAAACCAGATCGCAAATCGCATCCGCCAGTCCGGCGCGCGGGGCGACTTCAACAGAACCGTTCAGTAAGCAGGATTTAAAAGAGATGCCTTTCTGGTCGAGATAACGCTTGAGCAGGTGAGGATAAGAGGTGGCGATACGTTTACCGTTTAAGGAGAGTGGGCCATCCCAGGCTTCATCAACCGGCGTTGCCAGCGAAAGGCGGCAGCCGCCGAAATCCAGTCGACGCAGGGTAAAGTAGCGTGGATCTTCACCCTGAGCGCGGCGGTTAAGTAACTCTTCTTCCAGCACGTTTTCGCCGATAATGCCGAGGTCAACCACGCCGTCCATTACCAGACCGGGAATGTCGTCGTCACGCACGCGCAGAATATCAATCGGCATGTTTTCAGCCATTGCGATCAGGCGCTGAGTGTGAAGATTAATTTTTATGCCACAGCGCGCCAGTAATTCGCGTGAGTCATCACTTAAACGTCCTGATTTCTGCATAGCTATGCGTAAACGAGTGTTGTCTGTCATTTTCTTATTCCTCTTTAAACCTGTCTGAACCGTTATCAACCGCGCAATAAAAAAGCCCCCGGAAGGTGATCTTCCGGGGGCTTTCTCATGCGTTCATGCACCACTGGAAGATCTGAATGTCTTCCAGCACACATCGCCTGAAAGACTAGTCAGGATGATGGTGATGATGGTGGTGTTTAAATTGAACGCGTGTCATAAAATTCTCTGTGAATGTTTATTCAACTGATGTCTTTTAACCTAAACCACTTTCACGTTAGAAAGCAAGGGCTTTTTTATATATTTTGTGGCGAGGGATTTGTTTAATGAATGAGCGGGGAAAGGAGGAGGCTAAGAGTGAGTACTTTAAAAAAGTAATCGTGAAAACATGTCTTTAAAACCTCAAGAACATTGTGTTCTGTAACTAAAGCGGGCTTTGTTCATGCCGGATGGGGCGTGAACGCCTTATCCGGTCAACAAATGTTGCGTAAATTCAATATATTGATGTTTTTGTAGGCCTGATAAGCGGAGCGCATCAGACAATTGTATAATTCTATATTTGCTAACAGTTTCGATTCATTCATAGAATGAATTGTCAGTTTTGATACGCTGGCGTAGCCTTATAGATCTAAGGTGTATCAGGAGAAAACGGATGAAAAAGGTCGCAATTGTCGGGTTAGGGTGGTTAGGCATGCCGCTGGCGATGTCACTTTCAGCGAAAGGCTGGCAAGTCACCGGGAGTAAAACTACACAAGATGGCGTAGAAGCGGCCCAAATGAGTGGCATTGATAGCTATCTGCTTCGCATGGAGCCCGATTTAGTTTGCGACTCTGACGATCTGGATGCCCTGATGGATGCTGATGCGCTGGTGATTACGCTTCCGGCACGCCGCAGCGGCCCCGGCGATGAGTTCTATTTACAAGCAGTGCAGGAGCTGGTGGATAGCGCGCTGGCTCATCGTATTCCCCGCATTATTTTTACCAGCTCAACGTCTGTCTATGGCGACGCACAAGGCACGGTGAAAGAAAACACTCCGCGTAATCCACTGACCCATAGTGGACGAGTGTTAAAAGAGCTGGAAGATTGGCTGCACAATTTACCCGGTACTTCGGTTGATATTTTGCGTCTTGCGGGTCTGGT
Source organism: Escherichia sp. E10V10 (assembly GCF_004211985.1). Lineage (NCBI taxonomy): Bacteria > Pseudomonadati > Pseudomonadota > Gammaproteobacteria > Enterobacterales > Enterobacteriaceae > Escherichia > Escherichia sp. E10V10. Next base: position 511,819 of record NZ_RHJO01000001.1, read on the forward strand.
CGGGCCTGGGCGTCATCCCGGACGCTTCTTTGCCGGGAAAACCGCGCCGGACGGTGAACATGGTGTGAATTTAGTCCACCTGGAAGATGTTATTGGCGCTATCACTCTGTTGTTACAGGCACCTAAAGGCGGACACATCTATAATATATGTGCGCCAGCTCACCCTGCGCGCAATGTTTTCTATCCGCAGATGGCCCGTTTACTGGGGCTGGAGCCTCCGCAGTTCAGAAATAGCCTGGACAGCGGCAAAGGTAAAATTATTGATGGGAGTCGGATCTGTAATGAACTGGGATTTGAATACCAGTATCCCGATCCGCTGGTAATGCCGCTGGAGTAAAGCATCACGCCAGCAGGACGCCGCATACACTGCAAGGGGGCGTGTATGAAACCACTGCTGGATGTGTTGATGATCCTCGATGCCTTAGAAAAAGAGGGCAGTTTTGCGGCGGCGTCGGCCAAACTCTATAAGACGCCGTCCGCTCTGAGTTACACCGTTCACAAGCTGGAAAGCGACCTTAATATTCAATTGCTTGATCGTAGCGGTCACCGCGCTAAATTTACCCGTACCGGAAAGATGTTATTAGAGAAAGGGCGGGAAGTTCTCCACACTGTCCATGAACTGGAAAAACAAGCGATCAAACTCCATGAAGGCTGGGAAAATGAACTGGTGATTGGTGTTGATGATACCTTTCCCTTTTCACTGCTTGCGCCACTTATTGAAGCCTTTTATCAACATCACAACGTCACGCGTCTGAAGTTTATCAATGGCGTTCTCGGCGGTTCCTGGGAGGCCCTGACCCAGGGCAGGGCCGATATTATTGTTGGCGCGATGCATGAACCACCCTCTTCCAGCGAATATGGTTTCTCGCGGTTGGGCGATCTGGAGCAAGTTTTCGCGATTGCGCCTCATCATCCGTTAGCTCTTGAAGAGGAACCGTTAAATCGCCGTATCATTAAACGCTATCGGGCGATTATCGTGGGTGATACTGCGCAGGCAGGTGCATCTACGGCATCACAACTTCTCGACGAACAAGAGGCCATTACCGTATTTGATTTTAAAACCAAACTGGAATTACAAATCAGCGGTCTTGGTTGCGGTTATTTACCGCGCTATCTGGCGCAACGTTTTCTCGATAGTGGTGCGTTAATTGAGAAGAAAGTGGTTGCGCAATCCCTCTTTGAACCCGTATGGATTGGATGGAATGAACAAACCGCAGGGCTTGCCAGTGCGTGGTGGCGTGATGAGATTTTAGCAAATAGTGCTATTGCTGGTGTTTATGCAAAATATGATGACGGAAAATCAGCCATTTAAATAAAAAATTATATGACAAGCCTCTCATTCTCTTGTCATTTACCCCCCATTTAGGCACAATGCGCCGCTGTCAAAAAATGACTAAAAACCGACGTTTCATCCGCGTCGGTTATTTTTTGCTTCAAACCAATCATTCATACCAAGAGGCCGGGCTTCGTACCGGATAGATATTTACTAAAAATCGACAGTTGTTGTCGCTGAGGAATCCAAAAAAATGGGGCAATTTTTTGCTTACGCGACGGTTATCACCGTAAAGGAGAATGACCATGTCGCATAACGTTACTCCAAACACCTCTCGCGTGGAATTGCGTAAAACGCTTACGTTAGTTCCGGTTGTAATGATGGGTCTTGCCTATATGCAGCCGATGACGCTGTTTGATACTTTTGGTATCGTTTCAGGCCTCACGGATGGTCATGTGCCGACAGCCTATGCGTTCGCATTGATTGCGATCTTGTTTACGGCTCTGAGCTACGGGAAGCTGGTTCGCCGCTATCCTTCTGCTGGCTCTGCATACACTTACGCCCAGAAATCCATTAGCCCAACGGTTGGATTTATGGTGGGTTGGTCTTCTCTGCTCGACTATCTGTTCGCGCCGATGATCAACATTCTGCTGGCGAAAATCTATTTTGAAGCTCTGGTGCCTTCCATCCCATCGTGGATGTTTGTGGTGGCGCTGGTGGCCTTTATGACCGCCTTTAACCTGCGTAGTCTGAAATCCGTAGCGAACTTCAACACCGTAATCGTGGTGTTGCAGGTAGTGCTGATCGCGGTGATTCTGGGCATGGTTGTTTATGGCGTATTTGAAGGTGAAGGCGCTGGTACGCTGGCGAGCACGCGTCCGTTCTGGTCCGGTGATGCGCATGTCATCCCGATGATTACCGGTGCGACGATTCTGTGCTTCTCCTTTACCGGCTTTGACGGCATCAGCAACTTGTCGGAAGAAACCAAAGATGCAGAGCGCGTGATCCCGCGTGCGATTTTCCTGACCGCGCTGATTGGCGGCATGATCTTCATCTTTGCAACTTACTTCCTGCAACTGTACTTCCCGGATATCTCTCGCTTTAAAGATCCGGATGCGTCACAGCCTGAAATCATGCTGTACGTTGCGGGCAAAGCGTTCCAGGTTGGCGCGCTGATCTTCTCCACCATTACCGTACTGGCGTCCGGTATGGCGGCGCACGCAGGCGTAGCGCGTCTGATGTACGTAATGGGTCGTGACGGCGTGTTCCCGAAAAGCTTCTTCGGTTATGTACACCCGAAATGGCGTACTCCGGCGATGAATATTATCCTGGTTGGCGCGATTGCTCTGCTGGCAATCAACTTTGACCTGGTAATGGCAACGGCGCTGATTAACTTTGGTGCGCTGGTGGCGTTCACCTTCGTTAACCTGTCGGTTATCTCGCAGTTCTGGATCCGTGAGAAGCGTAACAAGACGCTGAAAGATCACTTCCAGTATCTGTTCCTGCCGATGTGTGGTGCGCTGACTGTAGGTGCGCTGTGGGTTAACCTGGAAGAAAGCTCAATGGTTCTGGGGCTGATCTGGGCGGCTATCGGTCTGATTTACCTGGCTTGCGTGACTAAGAGCTTCCGCAACCCGGTTCCGCAGTACGAAGACGTTGCATAATCTTACAAGCCGGATGACATAATCATCCGGTAAATCTAAAAAAGCCGGAGAGATATAAACTCCGGCTTTTTTGTTTCAGACGATCTCTTCCGCGTACTGCCAAAGCGCTTTTAACAGCGCTACTTTCTCTTTGTCATCGGCATATTGTTGTGCCAGCATCTGCAATTCATCAGCATAACCTTGCAAAAATTCTGCGGTGAAGACCTGACGGCGGTGCTCCAGCCAGCGTTGCTGCTCGGCGTAATCCAGCGTCCCCGGGAAGTTACGCGCCCGATAATTGAACAACAGTTTCTCAATACGTTTATCGACAAAGGTGATATCCAGTGCCGGTAAATTACGCGGCTCGGTTTCCAGGACAATTTTCATTGCTGCGCGATCGGCGTCACTGAAAAAGCCATTATAGAGCTGTGCATCGACGTTATCTGAAGGTGTAAATGGTTCGGCTTCAGCAAATATCGCCACTACTTTTTCGCGGACTTGCGGGTTATCACGCAGAATTTTCAGGTTATCGAGACAATGCTGACGATTAATTCCTAACCTGTCGGCATCTTCCGGGCGCAGCGTATTCGCCTGCGCCAGCACCGGGCATTTATTGATATGCACCAGCTTAACCGGGACTGCGGCGTTATCGCCCAGATCGGCCTTTGCTGTGTACAGACGCTCGCGCAGCGTGTCGCTGTCCAGCTCCAGGAGTGGCGAGATATCTCCCGCCAAATCCACCATAATCACGGCATTGCGATTTTCAGGATGCCACGCCAGTGGCGCCACCCAGCTGGTATTGCCGCGCCATGCGCCAAACATACCGGAAACATGTACCAGCGGTTTCATCTGCGGCACATCAATCAACGCCGTCAGTTTGTGCTTATTACGATGGGTAAAGAGATAATCAAACAGGCGTGGTTGACGTGTTTTCACCAACTTCGCCATCGCAATAGTGGCGTACACATCGGCCATCGCATCGTGGGCGTTGCTATGTTCAATACCATTAGCTTTGGTTAAATGTTCAAGTCGAAAGCTCGGTAAACCATCTTCATTTTCAGGCCAGTTAATCCCCTCCGGTCGCAGGGCATAACAGGCACGCATCACGTCAAGCAGATCCCAGCGAGAGTTATCATGCTGCCAACTCCAGGCATAGGGATCGTAAAAATTACGATAAAAGATATTGCGCGTCACTTCGTCGTCAAAACGCACATTGTTGTAACCAAGAATACAGGTCTTCGGTACGGTAAAAAGCGAGTGAATACGGGCGGCAAAGGCAGCTTCGTTTTCCCCTTTTGCACGCGCTTCCTGTGGCGTGATTCCGGTAATTAACACCGCCCCTGGCTGGGGTAAATAATCGTCCGCAGGCTTACAGTAAAAGACTTCAGGTTCGCCGATAATATTGAATTCGCTATCAGTACGAATGGCGGCAAACTGCGCAGGGCGATCTAACGCGGGGTGCGTGCCAAAGGTTTCGTAATCATGAAACAAAAAGGTAGATTGTTGCTTACCGTCATTCATCGTTAGGTTAAATCCGTTATTTCTGTTGTATGCCAGAGTATCAAATATCACCGTGCTAATCAGCTTTAGAGCGATATTTTGGCTGCGTGTGGAAACAGATAATGTCAGATTATAATGAGATAAATGTCACATTTTCTTGCACTTTATTCCAGCCAGTTCATCAGGATTTCCGTAAAAAGAACAGCTATTGGAAACACCTGAGGATTTGCTGTTGAAACGCCGTCTTATTATTGCTGCTTCTTTGTTCGTTTTTAATTTATCGTCTGGTTTTGCGGCGGAAAATATTCCCTTTTCACCCCAACCTCCGGAGATTCATGCGGGATCATGGGTTTTGATGGATTACACAACCGGACAGATCCTCACGGCGGGTAATGAGCACCAACAACGTAACCCTGCCAGCCTGACTAAGCTAATGACGGGCTATGTCGTCGATCGCGCTATCGATAGCCATCGCATAACACCAGACGATATTGTCACTGTGGGACGCGATGCGTGGGCGAAAGATAATCCTGTTTTTGTCGGCTCTTCACTGATGTTTTTGAAAGAGGGCGATCGTGTATCGGTACGTGATTTAAGCCGTGGATTAATTGTGGATTCCGGCAATGACGCCTGTGTGGCGCTTGCGGATTATATTGCCGGGGGGCAACGGCAGTTCGTCACAATGATGAACAATTACGCTGAAAAGTTGCATTTACAGGATACCCATTTTGAAACGGTTCACGGTCTGGATGCGCCGGGCCAGCATAGCTCAGCCTATGATTTAGCTGTGCTTTCTCGCGCCATCATCCACGGCGAACCTGAGTTTTACCATATGTACAGCGAAAAAAGCCTTACCTGGAACGGCATCACCCAGCAAAACCGAAACGGGCTATTGTGGGATAAAACCATGAACGTTGACGGCCTGAAAACCGGGCATACATCCGGGGCCGGGTTTAATCTCATTGCTTCGGCTGTGGATGGGCAACGCCGTCTCATTGCAGTGGTAATGGGGGCCGACAGCGCAAAAGCTCGCGAAGAAGAGGCTAGAAAATTACTGCGTTGGGGGCAGCAAAACTTTACTACGGTGCAAATTTTGCACCGTGGGAAAAAGGTCGGTACGGAACGCATCTGGTATGGTGATAAAGAAAACATCGCACTGGGAACGGAACAAGAATTCTGGATGGTGCTGCCGAAAGCGGAAATCCCAAATATCAAAGCAAAATATACCCTTGATGGTAAAGAACTAACTGCGCCAATTGCTGCTCACAAGCGGGTAGGGGAAATTGAACTGTACGACCGCGATAAATTGGTTGCGCATTGGCCATTGGTTACCCTGGAGTCTGTCGGTGAAGGCGGTATGTTTTCCAGGTTGAGCGATTATTTCCACCATAAATCCTGACCTTTATTTAGCGCCGACTGGCAGGAGTGCGAGTCTGCTCGCATAATCAACACTCATTCCTTGTGGTATTTACATTGCAAAATACACTGTACAAAAAAACAGTGTATGTGGAGGCGTCATGAACTACGAGATTAAGCAGGAAGATAAACGTACCGTTGCAGGTTTCCATCTCGTTGGCCCGTGGGAACAAACGGTAAAAAAAGGTTTTGAGCAGTTGATGATGTGGGTAGACAACAAAAAAGTTGTGCCTAAGGAATGGATCGCCGTCTATTACGATAACCCAGATGAAACACCTGCCGAAAAGTTACGTTGTGACACGGTGGTTTCCCTGGAGAACAACTTCACTCTACCGGAAAACAGTGAAGGCGTGATCCTGACGGAAATCTCCGGTGGGCAATATGCGGTTGCCGTTGCTCGCGTAGAAGGCGATGATTTTTCTACGCCATGGTATCAGTTTTTTAATACTCTCTTGCAAGACAGTGCTTATCAGATGTCACCTAAGCCCTGTTTCGAAGTTTATCTTAATAACGGAGCAGAAGACGGCTATTGGGATATTGAAATGTATGTCGCAGTGCAGCCGAAAATGGGTTAATGCTGGTGCAACAACAGGGTGTTAACCTGATTGCTTCGCTGTTTTTCGTCATGTAAAAGGGTAAAATTGACCTTCAGACTTCTGATAATCCCTTCGGGAATGTTCCTGATTACTTGTTGTAAGTCGGCTGGACACCTGGTTTAGTGTCTGGCCGCGGTAATCGTTCTGAGTTAACTTCATCCTTATTTAACGGAGTTCCAGCGTGCGAGCTGATAAGTGCCTTAGTCCGTTTGAAATTCGTGTGTACCGTCATTACCGAGTCGTGCATGGTACTCGCGTCGCGCTAGCATTCCTGCTGACTTTTCTCATCATTCGCCTGTTTACCATCCCGGAAAGCACCTGGCCGCTGGTCACTATGGTGGTGATCATGGGGCCTATCTCGTTTTGGGGTAACGTCGTCCCGCGAGCATTCGAACGTATTGGCGGTACGGTGTTGGGGTCGATTTTAGGTCTTATAGCCCTGCAACTGGAGTTAATTTCGTTACCTCTGATGTTGGTCTGGTGCGCGGCGGCGATGTTCCTTTGCGGCTGGTTGGCGCTGGGCAAGAAACCTTATCAAGGCTTATTGATTGGTGTGACGCTGGCGATTGTTGTTGGTTCCCCGACAGGTGAAATTGATACGGCATTATGGCGAAGCGGCGATGTGATCCTCGGCTCCCTACTGGCAATGGTTTTTACTGGCATCTGGCCGCAGCGAGCCTTCATCCACTGGCGTATTCAACTGGCGAAAAGCCTTACCGAATATAACCGGGTTTACCAATCAGCATTTTCACCGAACCTACTGGAACGTCCGCATCTGGAAAGCCATCTGCAAAAACTCCTGGCTGATGCCGTGAAAATGCGTGGGCTGATTGCACCCGCCAGCAAAGAAACCCGTATTCCAAAATCGATATATGAAGGTATCCAGACGATTAACCGTAATCTGGTTTGTATGCTGGAGCTGCAAATCAATGCTTACTGGGCCACGAGGCCCAGTCATTTCGTGCTACTGAATGCGCAAAAACTGCGCGACACACAGCAAATGATGCAGCAAATAGTGCTGACTCTTGTTCATGCCCTTTACGAAGGTAATCCACAGCCGGTTTTTGCTAATACAGAAAAACTGAACGATGCTGTGGAAGAGTTGCGCCAGTTGCTCGCTAATCATCATGATCTGAAAGTCGTTGAGACGCCGATTTATGGCTATGTATGGCTAAACATGGAAACGGCGCATCAACTGGAGTTGCTGTCAAATCTGATTTGTCGGGCTTTGCGCAAATAAATTCCGACCTTCAGAATCAAATTGTTGCTGCTTCGATTCAGCAAGGATAAAGGGTATGATAGTGAATAGGGATAAAAGCATTGTCATCTGCGGCAGCTATGAGTAATGTTGGCCCTAACGAATAGCGGTTGCTTAAACGAATCCGACTCTCACATTATCAGGGGTATAAAAATGGAAACTACCAAGCCTTCATTCCAGGACGTGCTGGAATTTGTTCGTCTGTTCCGCCGTAAGAACAAACTGCAACGTGAAATCCAGGACGTTGAGAAAAAGATCCGTGACAACCAGAAACGTGTCCTGCTGCTCGACAACCTGAGCGACTACATCAAACCTGGTATGAGCGTTGAAGCAATTCAGGGCATCATCGCCAGCATGAAAGGCGACTATGAAGATCGTGTTGATGATTACATCATCAAAAATGCTGAGCTCTCCAAAGAACGCCGCGATATCTCCAAAAAGCTGAAAGCTATGGGCGAAATGAAAAACGGCGAAGCGAAGTAATTTCTACTTTATTCAATGAGGATTGCCGGGCAATCCTCATTGTTCATTGATTCTTTTCTCCGTGTCGTAAGTCATCATTCCCATCTCATAACATATTGAAATTTCCGGCTTAACGACTGCCTTCTTCTGTATGCAACAAGGCAAGAAGTTCTGCAACCCCGATGTTATTTACCGCACTGGTCACTAACACCTTTCGTGCTCCGGCTTCCCGTAGCCAGCATTTCACCAAAGATATCTGTTCTTCACTGGCTAAATCCACTTTGGTGACTATTCCAATAACTGGACGATTCATTGACGTGGTAAAGCCTGGCGAAAAAGGTGACCACGGTGCGTCCGCATTAAGCACCAGCGCGATAATGTCTGCTTCACAGGCGCTGACCAGCAGCGCACTGTAAAGACTGCGGTTTTCGAGGTATTCCCCGGGAGTGTCAATGGTGGCCGGTGACCAGACGATGGCCTGCGTTTTCTGATACTGAATATTCTCCCCGCGCAGGCATTGCGTGAGTGACGTTTTTCCGCACTGGCTGGGTCCGATGAGCATCATACGTTGCATCGAGTCAGGTCCGGGTAATGGGGCAGGCGGTAAAGCGCATCATTTCGCCCAGCGTTCGGGTAACCTGGCTAAGTGCATATTCGATAGCAGAAACATCGCCAGTCAGAACTACCGCGCCGGTAAAACGATCAAGAAAACCAATCTCTACAGCGCCTGACTTTGTGGCGATATCGCACGCGATGATAGATGCTTCGCTGGGGGTAATCGTCAGAATGCCAATAGCGGAAACGGTGTCCGGTAAGCCTAATTTTTTAAACAGATCCTTTCCAGGATTTGCAATAACATGTGCCAGCGTGACCTGTTTACCGGGGACATATTCCTGAATCATTCGTTCAGTCGTGTGCTGAGGTGACATTATCCCTCCACCATCTGACGCCACATGGCTTCATGCGGACGGGCAATTACTGAGCGATAGACCAACAAACCTTTTTCCCCCGCTCGCTCGCTGGCGACAGATACCGCGTTATTAACATCAGAAATATCGCCTGCCACTACCATGTAGCATTTACCGCCAATACCAAAGGCCATATGTACCCGTACGAGCGTGACGTTTGCCGCTTTCACTGCACAATCGGCAGCGTCAATGCAGGCCGCTACACTCCAGGTTTCGACTACACCGACAGCCCGTCGCTGGTCAACATGGTTCAGACCGCTGATTGCGGGCAGGATAGTGGGATGAATATTAGGAAGGACCAGACTGTCGACCAGCATTTCACCTGCAAGGGAAGCGCCGCTGTTGATGGCCTGCTGTACCGCACCGACATCGCCTCCGAGCATCAGCAGAAATTTACCGGGGCAAAGCGTTTTGCTGACCAGTAATTCAACGTTGGCGCTTTTCAGCATGGCATCGCCGGTTTCCATCCCTTTCGCGATACTACTAAGTTCTAAAATACCTACCGCTTTCGACATGATTAACCTCTCACTATCGTAATCGCGTTTTCTGTCACATCGCTGACCATGCCATCAATACTGGCATGAACAGGGGCGCCTAATGCGCCGTGTGGAATTTGACCTACACATTGCCCATGAACGACGCGATCGCCTTTTTGTACACACGCAATTGCGCTGGCACCGATGTGCTGGCGTAACAATAACGTCACTTTTTCGGGTTGTGGCACCTGTTCAGACAATGGCGCGTCCTGATACCACGGGGTTAAGCCCAGTCTGGTTACCAGACGTTTTACGGGAATCAGTCGATAATTTGCCATGACATCCGCAGGGTTTAAGGTGCCTTCGTAGCGGAGGTTTTTTGCGCGTAGTTCCTGCTTAAGCAGGCGGTTTATGCGCATGGGTGAAATACCTACCGGGCAGGCAACGCTGGCGCAGACGTTGCACTCCGAACAGGTGAGCGCTGTCAGTAACAGTTGCGGCGTAGCGAGCTGTTGGTAGTTAACCGCACGTACTAACAAATGCGGTGACAGTTCGTGACCGATTAAATGACGTGGGCAGAGATCGGTGCATAAGCGGCATTGTTCACAAACGGTTTTCGCGACGGCAAGTACGCTGCGGTCATCCTGCATTCGACGTTGGATCAGTGAATGAGAGTTGGGTAAAACCAGCAAGCCGCCAGTGGTTTTGCTGACTGGCGTATCGAGCGATGTGATCAAACTCCCCATCATCGGACCGCCATTGATAAAACCAGGATTATCTACCGTTGCGCCTCCCGCCAGCGCCAGTACCTCGCGTAAAGACATTCCAATGGGGACGGTCACCGTTATTGGTTTCGCAACCGCACCATTAATGGTTAGCGTGCGGCGCGTTACTGGATACTGTTGCTCAACGGCTCTGGCAATATTGAGTACGGTCTGGACGTTATTGACGACTACGCCGACGCTAACGGGTAACGCAGCGGGTGGAACGCGGCGACCAGTTGCCATCCAGATGGTCAGCACTTCGTCTCCTGCGGGGTAAACGTCGGGCAAAATATGCAGGCGGATATCAGGTGGTAACAGTGGCGTGAGTGCGTTTATTGCCAGTTGATACTTTTCTTTCAGCGCGATGATTCCGCTACTGGCCCCGGTGGCTTTCATCGCGTAGTGAACGCCGCGAAGCAGGCGACTGGCTTGCTGCGCCATTAACTGCTGGTCCACTTTCAGCATCGGTTCGCATTCCGCCGCATTCACCAGGAACGTATCAACACGTGCTTGTAGCTTGATATGTGTCGGAAAGCCAGCCCCACCAGCACCTACGACGCCTGCTGCTTGTACTCGCTCGCGGATCGTCTGACCGTCGCAGGAGGTTAACTCGACGTTCATAACAACTCCTCAAGCAGTTCTGCAATAGCATTGGCATCAGCCACACGTGGATTGGTACGCAATGTTGCATCCGCCAGCGCCGCCTGAACCATATCGGGAATACGTGATGACCATTCTGCTCTTTTTTCTTTCAGAGCATTGGCGAGAGTCGGTATTGAACACGCTTTTTTGAGCTGTTCAATATGTTGAATGAGTGCATTCAGGCTTGCGGTGTCATTGGCATTGTCCGGGCATAAATGACACGTTTTAGCCAGCCGGGCGTAGCGTTTGACGGCGCGAGGATCGCCAGCATTAAAACGAATAACTGACGTCAGCAGGAGCGCATTTGCCAGACCGTGGGGCAAATGAAACTGCCCACCGAGTTGATGGGCAATCGCATGATTTAATCCCAGTCCGGCCTGGCTAAAGGCCATTCCTGCAAGTGTGGAGGCATTATGCATTTTACCGCGGGTGGCAAGACAATCGCCTTTCTTCACTGCCGTGGGCAGGTATTGAAAAACAATTTGCACGGCTTTTTCGACCATTGCATCCGTGAAGTCGCTGGCGCGGGGAGAAACATAGCCTTCAAGCGCATGGGTTAAAACATCCATTCCGGTATTGGCCGTTATCGCGGGTGGCACACTGACGACCAGCGAGGGGTCGAGGACTGCGATATCCGGATAAAGTGCATCATCGAAAAGGGGATATTTAATTCCCTTCTCAGGATCGCTGATGACACAGGCGCTGGTCACTTCTGAACCAGTGCCGCTGGTGGTGGGGATGGCTACGCAGGTTTCAATTTCGATAGCACACTGGCGACTAAACCAGACAATCGCTTTTGCGGCATCCAGTGCAGAGCCGCCGCCAAAACCGATAACCACATCCGGGCGTAAAGTTTGCATCTGAGTGATGCCTTTTACCACTGTCTGGATAGTTGGGTCGGGCGTTATTTCGCTAAAAATACTGAGGCGATTACTATCTGGTAGCGCCAGGCGCAAGGTATCAATCAACGGCGATCGCGCCAGAAAAGCGTCGCAAATAATCCAGATGTGCTTATTCGTAAAACGACTAAGCACTTTGAGACTTCCTGGTCCGCTGTATAAACGCGTTTGCAGTGAAAAAGTATTCATTTCCGTTTCTCTAGCGAATGGAAAAGCCACTGGTTAACACACAGCGTCGTGAGCGGGCAAAAGTCCGTGCTGATGTTGTCCCTTCTCCGGTCGGTGTAGCAATGGTGAAGGTCGTAAAGCCTTCGCCGCCGACGCCAATACCCGCCCAGGAGGGGCCATTCTTGACAAAAATAGAGGTTTGCATAACGCGCGCGGCAAGGTTGAGCCGTGAGATGTTCTGCGAGTGCATAATTGCGGTGTGATGCAAACTGTCTTCTACATTCAACGCCAGTGTGAGGGCGCTATCAAAATCGTTGACCTTCACAATGGGTAGCATTGGCATGAGTTGTTCGCTGGTAACCCAGCTATCATCGGCGTCAACAACGGCAATCAGCAAGCGGGGCGCTTTTGCTGGCAAAGGGAGGCCTGCGGCTTCCAGCAAGGCTGATGGACTTTTGCCGACCAGTTTTTTGTTGGCGACGCCGTCTGGCAGGCAAACAGCACGCAATTTTTCAGTTTGTTCATGGTTAAGAAGAAGGGCGCCAAAACTTTGCATCTGCTGAATTAAATAATCTGCCACTGAGGTCACGACGATCAGGCTTTTTTCAGCGATACACGGCAGGTTGTAATCAAACGAGGCTCCGTTGATGATGTCTTCGGCAGCTTTCACAATATCTGCCGTTTCATCGACGATGCAGGGGGGATTACCCGCACCGGCACCAATCACTTTCTTGCCACTTTTCATTCCCATGGCGACGATGCCCGGACCGCCGGTAATCGCCAGAACGCTGATTTTAGGGTGCACCATCATCTGTTCGGTTGCGGCAAAGGTCGGTTCAGATACAGTAACGATCAGGTTATGAATGCCACTACAGCGAAACGCGATGTCTTCGATTATGGCGATCAATTTCAGCGAGACGTTTTGGGCTCCCGGGTGTGGACTGAAGTAGACGCTATTACCAGCTGCCAGCATGCTGATGCTGTTGTTAATGATGGTTTCCGTGGGATTGGTACTTGGCGTGACCGAGCCAATAACTCCAAACGGGGAGTATTCAAACAAAACCATGCCACCATCACCGGTCAGTGCGGTGGTGGTTAAATCTTCAATTCCTGGTGTGTTATCGAGTGCCGCTTTGTTTTTTAAGTACTTATCTTCTTTATTTCCCATTCCCGTTTCGTTAGCGCTCTCTTCCGCCAGTTCTGTAAGACGGGGCGTTAATTCTTCGCGAATGGCGCTGATAATGGCGCTGCGGGTTTTAAGCGGACACTGTTGAAAGCGCAAAAAGGCCTGGTGTGCAGCGCCGATAGCTTCATCGACAGTCTGGAAAATACCGTTTTTTTGCGTTTGTGATGTCGTGGGGACTAGCTGCTCGCGCAGAATATTGCGGATCAGTGTTTCTAATTCAGAGTTATTCATTGGTTTTCTCCCACGTTAATTGCCGTCATTGCGCTTTGGGCAATATCCATGTCTTGTTCAACGCTACCACCGCTAATCCCAAGCCCTCCAAGCAATATTCCGTCACGCCAGAGGGGGAAGCCGCCACCAAAAGTGACGACTTTGCCTTGCATATGGCTTTCTAGCCCGTAAAGTGGCGCCCCCGGTTGCACGGTATCCGTAAGCTTGTGTGTTGCCGTTTTCATCGCCACGGCGGTCCAGGCTTTTTTCGGTGCCAGTTCACTGCTAACCAGCAGTGCATCAGGCATCCGCCAGGTAACACTTTCTGTTCCGTTGGCATCGACAATGCTGATAACAACGGGAATATGCAGTTCATCCGCACGCATTGCCGCGCTACGAATGAGCTGATGAAGATCCTGAAAAGTGAGCGACATCGTGCGTTCCTTCAATGCTGAAGTGTGGTTGGCTTCGTGATAACGTTTTGTGATTTCCTGAATCATCAGGTTCTGATGAGCAACGTTGTCTTCCACGCGGGCGAGGGCATACAGGCAATCGGAAAGTCGGTTGATATAGTGCAATAAAACATGGCGGACGCTGGATTCTGTTGTCAGTTCAACCAGGCGTCTTTCAGCCCGCCGGGCTACCGTGCGGGCGAAATGCATGCGGCTCGCGGCTTCACAACGTCCTGGTAGAATGAAACAGTGAACTGGAGGAACAGCGCTCATTGCGCTATCGATCGCTTTTTCAAGTGCGGCAATTTCTTCCGTACTGATGTAACGCTGCTGCGCTGATGGCTGTTCGCTTTCACTGGCGAGCTCGGCGCTAAACCAAAATATCTGTTGCTGAATGGCTTCCAGTAATATGCGATGGCTTTCGATGGCGGTGGCGCAATAACACAGACTGAGTGTCGCGTTCAGTTCATCCAGTGTGCCGTAGGCTTCGACGCGTAGATGAGTTTTACTCACGCGTTGTCCGGTAAATAGAGACGTACTTCCTGAATCACCTGTGCGGGTATAAATCGCCATCTTTCAACTCCTTAGCGCGAAATCGTATCTACAATGCCGACCACTGCCAGGTCGATGGCTTCGTTGGGGCCGCTAAAAACATGTCTGGCGCTGGATCCACTGCTGAGGAGTACCAACTCACCGACGCCAGCGCCAACTGAATCAACAGCAACTTCGTCGCCAGTTAATGGCGTGAGAGGCAATTCGCCGTCAGCACTGACCCGGCGAACCAGCAGCAGTTTTTTCCCGACCAGGGTAGGTGATTTTTGCGTGGATACCACCGCGCCAGTGACTCGAGCCAGATGCATGGGTTACTCCTGCCTGATTAACTGAATGTTTCGGGTCATTGCCGCTTCACGCGCAAGTGCGGTCACACAGCATTTCCGTTGCAACACCACTATCCCTGCGCATAACTGCACTACGTCGGCATAACTTAAAAGTTGACCACGATGAAGGTAGATCGGTTGTCCTTGTTCGTCGCACCAGGTTAGCGGTAGATGGGCGAGATGCTTCAATTTGATGGCGTTCAGGAAATGACTCTGCAACGACAATTGAATGTGTATTCCCCAGGCTAACGCCTCGTGAATGTGGATTACCGCTCGATCGGACGTTTCGTTCTCCGCAAGTTGTCGCAGCAACGGTAAATCGACGTATCGAATTTGTAACGAAGCATACTGATGAACTATCTCGTTAACGCTGGCTTCTCGCAGTTGCGAAACCGTCAGCGTGAGTGTTTTCCCCGCACGTTGTTTCAGGCGAAAAATCACTTCTTCAACAATGTGTTGCATCAGTTTGTTATTCATGGCACCGACACCAGCGTGGCAAAAACGTCAGGATTATCAGCGCCTGCGGCGTTGGCCTCGTCGGTATCAATATGCATTTCAAGGCGCATATCTGGTGAGACGCGAACAGCAACGTTATCGAATATCAGTCGTCGTTCATCACCTTCAATGGCGACCGCCACTTTATCGCCATGTGTAACGCCATAAATCAGGGCATCAAGCGAAGACATATGAATGTGCCGTTGTGCGACAATAACGCCAGAAGCGATTTCCAGCTCTGCAAACGGGCTTATCAGTCGAATCCCCGGTGTGCCGCTGAGATCGCCAGACATACGTAGCGGGGCGGTGATCCCTAATGTTCTGGCGTCAGTCCGGGAAATCTCCACCTGGCTTGAGTTACGTAGTGGCCCTAACAAGCGAACGTTGTGTAATTTGCCTTTTGGTCCCACCAGCGTAACAACCTGTTCAGCAGCGAATTGACCAGGTTGCAGTAATGACTTTTTCTCGCTGATCGGTTGTTCAGGAAAAAGGCGCACATAATCCGCCGTTGAAAGATGAATATGGCGACTGGACACGCCCAGTGGGATAGGGCGCTCGCGCATTTCTTCCAGAACCTGGCTAACAGTCTCCTGCAAGGTTTGTTTATCCATTGCTACTCCCCTCGCTTATCAGAGTGCAGACAAAGTGAACGAGGCTCACCTTTTTGCCGTTGACACGCGGGATCAAGACACAAATTACAGCTGATAATCTCTGAGGGGGCGACTGTTGCTGGCGTTTCGCTTACTGCCACCGTCGTATTTATTGCTTCTGTTGGGCGGGGCAGTATTCCCTCACCCGGGCGGGCAATCACTTTGTGTGCGACGAGGCCATTTCGCTGTTCGGCGAAACTGGCACCCGTCGCGATCGCCGCATTAACCGAGGCGACGTCACCGGTGATTTTAATGAGCGTCCAGCCTGAGCCATTGGTCTTCTCAAGGCCAATCAGCGTGATGGACGCGGCTTTTGCCATAGCATCTGCGCAACTGATGGCGAGTGCCAGACCACTGACTTCAAGTAATCCCAGTGATTGCTTCACGCTGTGCTCCTTAGCGAATGGGGTTATGCAGATTTAGGTAAAATGGCCTCAACATCGCTGTGTGGCCGCGGGATGACATGGCAGGATTTCACTTCGCCAACGGCGCTGGCGGCGGCGCTTCCTGCATCAACGGCGGCTTTTACTGCGCCAACATCGCCACGGACCATCACTGTAATCAGACCCGAACCAATCTTTTCATAGCCAACCAGTTGCACGTTGGCGGATTTAACCATGGCATCTGCGGCTTCAATTGCGCCAACTAACCCTTTTGTTTCAACCAGTCCTAGTGCGTTGTTCATACAGCGTTTCTCCTGTGGATTATGAGTGGCATTCCCTGAAGGGAATCCCTTTTACCAGGCGGGCAGCGTTATTGCCGATGCTGCGCCGGGCATGGTTATCTTGTTGATACATCAGCGTAAACAGTGGCGCTGATGCCGGTAAGTTTTTGTAATGCACAATCAGCTTTTCCCGGTCGCAGGCTATGCCAACCAACAGGGGGGACTGACGAGCAGCCTGCCAGGCGCTATCGATGACTTCACCTGACGGGATATGTTGAATGCGAAAGGGGATACCTTCCTCTTCAATGCCAAGAAGCACCTCATTCCATGTACTGATACAGTCACCTATTTCCGTAACGACAATAGCGGGCGTATGTTCTTTACTTTCCATGAGCCAACTCCCTGTGCCAGGAAATCAGTAGCCCGGTAGCTACCGCATTGCGCGGGCCTTCACTACCACGGATATTCCCCCGTCCGGCGACCAATCGATAATGCGCCAATGCATCGGTGACTAACTGCGGTACTTCGAAATCCAGGGAAGAACCGCCCACCAGAACGACGAACGGAATATCGCGAATATTTCCGCCTGGACTTACCTGACGTAGCGCGCGCAGGGCATTGGTTACGAAGACGCGCTCTTTCGCACTGCGGCGAACAGCACGTACTTTTTCCAGTGTTAAATCGCCGGGAATAGGCACCAGTTCGTCAGGTTTCACCACACAAACGCGGGCAAATACATGAGGGGACAGCGGAGTAGGGAAGAACTGAACGCTGCCGTCTTCATGGCGTAAATGGAACAGGCTTTCTACTTTTGCCAACGGGTATTTTTTGATTTCTTCTGCCAGATAACGATCATTTAAGCCCAGTTCCCTGGCAATAATCATCGTCACCATGTCGCCCGCTCCCGCAAGGTGAGTAGCTATCATTTCCCCTTTCTGATTGATGATGGAGGCATCTGTAGAACCTGCGCCTAAGTCCAGAATTGCCAGAGGGCGTGTGGTTCCAGGGGTAGTCAAGGCTCCCTGAATTGCAGCTTCTGCTTCAGCGCCTCCGACCTGAACATCAACATGCAGTTTTTGCTTAATTTCACTGGCGATCATCGCCATTTGCAGTCGGTCGGATTTCACCATTGAAGCGATACCCACTGCCTGTTCCAGTGAAAATTCACCAGCCAGCCCACCGGTTACGCTGACGGGAACAGAGGTATCTATCGCCAGTAAATCCTGAATAAAAATTTCGTGGCTGGGTTTATTGGTCAGTTCCGCCATAGTCTGGCGAACATGTTCCAGCATACCGCCGATGTTGGTGCCCGGTTCTCCCGTTACGTTTTCCAGTTTTGAGCACTCGCCGACCGCTTTCATAATGGCATCGGCACCAGCAGCAACATCAACTCGTATTGTACGTCCGGCAGAAAGCAGCTCGATGTTTCCGGCGGGTATCGAACGGGCTTTAACATCGCCAGAAGGTGTTTTCACCACTACTGCAGAACGGTTGCCTATGAGTGCTCGTGCAACAGGAACGATATTTTTAGTCTCTTCAGCATTGAGGGCGAAGACAGTGGCAATCCCATACGGATTAGACAGGGTTTCGATAACCTTCCCGGGAACGGCGACTTCAATCGCGGCCAGCATGCCGAGCGGAATACGATCGATGTAGAGGACTTCATCAACAATGGGTAAAGGGATTTCCAGGCGGTTACTGACCAGCACGCCATCATCACGTTGCAGAATAACGCCAGTCAGTTGATATCCGGCACGCACGGAGGCGTTTATCATGGTCGCGATATCGGCAAAATCAAATGCCGATGACACGACCAGAATGTACGGTGTATCCGCCGGACGTGTTAACAACTCTTGTGGCGTGATGGTGAGCCCCACGCCCAGTCCCACTCCGCCCGGAGTTTTTGGGTTGTGACCAATCATGGTTGATTCGGTGATGATGGTTTCCGTAATGGTTTCCATCGCCACATCGCCAATGACAGGAGTTGCTTCGTTGATACGAATAAGCGAAATATCGCTGACATTGATGCCGACTTTTTTCGTTGCCTGTGCGAGCGCCTCCTGAATACCATGGACGTTACGCAACGTACCTTTGATTCCGGTGGTTTCCGCAAGGGCGCTGCTCACGAACGACAATTCTCCAGACGTACTGAGCGTCGCCAGTGCAACTTCTGTGGATGAATTGCCGATATCAATGCCTGCTATATATCGCATAGTTCGTCCTTAATCGTCGCCTTTCAGTTTTTTACGCTCGACATAGAGTTCTGCAGCTTCGCGGACAAATGCAGCGCAAATTTTGGCCTGATAACGACGTTCAAGATCGTCAGCAATGGCAATGAGTTCTTGCTTTGTCGAACGATAAGGGCGTAACGCATTGTAGATTTCGAGGATGCGATCGTCCGGCACTGAGGTAAGCTCGGCAGCGCGTTCAAAATTCATCGCCAGGCGATCACGACCCGCATCTCTGGCAATCGCGGCCTGAATACGCAATGTTTCAGGGGTTATACGCATATCCTGGGCGGTGACTTTATCGCTGAGGACATTCTCCAGAGTGAAATCGTCGAGCGTTTTATTGGTCGCCGTTTTAACCCATTCTGGATGTTTATTTGCCAGTGGATAATCCGTCACTTTGGCGCTCTGTATTGACGCGTTGGGTGCCGCAGAAACAGGAGCTGCATCCTGTAGACTGTTCATGCGGTTCAACACGTCCCTGACCATCGACTCAATTGCATCGGTATTCATGAAGGTTTCCTTTGTTAAAACGCCACGCGCAGTTCTTGCGGTTTTTTGCCAGTGACCACGTACTTCGTCTCTTTGATATGTAAAATGGCTGATTTGGCCTGGTATTTAGGCCGCGCCATTTGATCGTTGAGGGTCGGAACTGGTTGTGGAGACTCACGCTTCGCATAACGCGCGGCGTTTTTGCCAATCTGGCGATAAGTTTCCAGCGTCAACAAAGGCGCTTGCGGGAAAAGTTCCAGGTTAGACAAAGGGGGAAGCCCCTGCTGGTGGATAACCGTGGTGCCTTTTGACTGAATACCAATAGCAATGCCGGAACCACTAAGGCGATCGCCTTCGACCGCCACGAATGCGACATCAGACGATTTAAAGCAGCGAATCACACGGGCTTTAATGCCTTCTTCTTCGATACCGGCAATCACTTCGCGCAAGATGTTTTTATGCGGAATACCGATGATATTGACGGTTTGCGCCAGGCCGAACGCCGGGCCTACAGCAATAATGACTTCATCTTGCTGAGTGCCTTGTTGGGCTTCGCCAATTTCGGTCAAAAAACTCCCTGCATCCGGTGCGGAAGGGGCAGTGGAGGCGACAGGCGCGCGAAATGAAACGGACTTGTCGCTGGTTTGCATTTCTGCCAGCACGTCTTCGATAATCTGACGCAGTAATTTTTCGTTAATTTCCATTTCTCACCCTTAGTCAATTTCGTTGGGATCAAGTGCACCGGGAATATTTTTGATCTCTTCCCAGCGTTCCCCTTGCAGGCGGTAACCTGTAGCCGGTCCGGCGTAATCATTGACATCATTGACCGCAGACAGCACTTGTCCGTTATCGACGATAATGGCTGAGGTATGGAGATAATCGCCGGTCAGTTTCGCTTTTTGCATGTTGAGCATGTCCTGAGCGACATCGGTAAAACCGCCTTGCGCCAGGGCTTTCACCACTTCCAGGCTGTTACGGTTTTTATTGATAATTTCCTGGGCGAACTTAATGTCTTCTACGATGTTGCGCTCTGGCATATCTTTCGAACCGTGGGCATAGGTCGCCGCTTCGACCTCTTCATCGGTAATAAGGGGTAATCCCATACCGGCAAAGACAGCCTGTAAAGCGCGTGCGGCTTTATTGCGGATGGCGACAACATCTTCTTCGCGCACTGGTCGCAGACCGCCATCAACCTTCAGGTCACGCTGAATGACGTTGTAATCATCGAAGTCTTCGGCGTCTTCGTTTGAACCGGCAAACATATTGTCGTAGTTAGGCACAGCGGAAAAACCGGAAGAGATAAAGTCAGTACCCGGCAGAAACTGCATCAGGAAACGCGCGGTACGGCGCATATCTGAGTGGGTAAAGGTCTGGTCATTACTGGAGGCACATTCCAGATCCAGCGATGAGCAAATTAAGTTTTCCGCCAGCACTGCGCGGATGCCTGACGGCACAGCTGATGGAACACCGATGCAGCTTACGGAACCATTCTGCAGCCCCTGTACGCCTGCGGCTTTGGTGATGTAAATGCAACGAGCCTCGAGATAAAGCATTGATTTGCCTTCCGCGTAACCCATCTGTACTTCAGAGCCGGAGCCGGAAGTAAAGCGCATTTTTAAGCCGCGAGAAGCATAAGATGACGCGAGAAATCCTTTTGACCACGGGGTGTCATCGCCATCGGTGAAAACAGGTTCTGTACCATAGACAGAAATTGTTTCGGCGTAACAGGTGTGGCCTAACATACCGAGTTTCAGTTCGGTGGCTTCTTCCAGTGAACACTGGGTCAAAACGCCCGGGCGCCCTACCTGTGAACCTACCAGCAGAGCGATGGCGTTGAACGGCGCATAGCGAGCAACGGCAACGGTGGTTTCCTGTTCATCAAACCCGCGCCATGCGCCTTCAGCTGCGTCGGCGGCAATTTGTACCGGGGTATCTTTGACGTTGGTGACGTGAGCCTGTTGTGATGGTGTTCGACGGGCGCGCATTTTCTGCATCGCCATCATCATCTCTACCACGTTCATCTGCGAAACCACTTCGACGATTTTGGCGGGCGTCATTGCTGTGGTAAGGGGAACGATATCGCTACGTTTGACATTTGGATCGCACAGCATATTGGCAAGTTTGACCGAATCCATCGCGATGACTTCTTCGGCGCGCGCGAGATTGATGCCGTAACGGGCGATAAAGTGGTCGATCAGGTCAAACTGGCTGGCGGGTTTTCCATCCAGCTCGGTGACAACACCGTTAACAATTTTGATTGACGGTTTTGGATCGTTCGGGCTTTCCATCGCAATGAAGCCTTCTTCAATCCACTCTTTAACGAAACCGTCCTGGTTGACCGGGCGTTTTGCCAGTGCTTCAAATCTTTTCGATCTCATGAATCTGCCTCAGGGAATTCAGATGTAGGAAGGGCGATCGTTTTTCGGTGTATCGCCGAGAGTCGAAAGCACGGTTTTACCGATTTCGCGTGCGGAGATGACCGCCTGGCGGACTGCGCCGGAGTCACCCGAGATAATCAGAATGACTTCATTGCTGTAGCTGGTGCCATGAGCAGGCGAGCTGTATGCCACCACGTCCACATTGGCGGACTTCAGCGCGGTATCGGCCATCAGAACACCAACAGCGGCCGGAGCGCCGACAATAACGCCGCAAGCGCGACCCAGAGGTGCGCCAAACGCTTTTTCCAGTGCATAGCTGGCGCGGGCGGTGTATTGCAGTTCAAGATGTCCGGCTTCGTTGGCATAGACATCACCAAAGGTCCGGTCGAGTTCTTTCAGGGCAACTTCAATACCGCGTTTCACGTCGGAAACATCGTTGCCACCTAAGAGGATTAATGAGCCGTGTCCGGCACCGCCTTTGGTATCGCGAGGAAGTTCAATGCTAATAACTTCAGTGTTCGTAGCTTTTACCGCTTCATCAGCGGCCATAATGTGTGGACCTGCGCCAATACGTGCACCCAGAATGCCAATGGAGCGATAGCGTTTTTCAAGTTTCATCGCGTCCAACAGGGCGCTATCAACGTTCGCAATGACCAGACCTACAGTGTCGCCAATAGCGGTGCCAACAAATTCCGTTAACGTGCAGCTTTTTTCTGCCATAGCCGTCTCTCGTGTTTGATGAGTGGTTTCCGGGAGAACCTCATGCTCTGGCGTCGCTACGCGAGCGATGACCTGCGCCATGATCTGTTCGACCAGTTCATTGCTGCTCATGGGTTAATTCCCTTTGGTAAGATTTTTTCGACATCGGTATGTGGGCGGGGAATAACGTGTACGGCTTTTACTTCACCGACGTTACGCGCGGCGGCGGCACCTGCGTCTGTTGCCGCTTTTACAGCCCCGACATCACCACGAACGATGACGGTCACCAGCCCGGAACCTATTTTTTCGTAGCCAACCAGCAATACATTTGCCGACTTCACCATGGCGTCTGCGGCCTCTATGGCGGCAGTTAAGCCTTTGGTTTCTACCATTCCTAACGCTTCTTGTTGCATAAAGACCTCGCCTGGATTTTTTGACGATATGACTATAAAAAAAAGCGAGGAAAAAGGATGGCTGACTTAGTCGACCAATGAGAAAAATAAATAGAGGACAAATATTATAAAATTGCTTTTATATACTATATGTTATTAATTTATTGGTTGTTTTGTGGGAGTTTTAATGTGAATTAATTGCGTTGGCTGAAGGGGTTAATCGCGAATAATATTTCGTTGGGTTTGGTCCGCGGAAGGGAACTGTGATATTTGTTTAAATTTTATTATGTCATGATGGCAATTTTTTATTGTGAAAGTTTGGCGGTAATTATTACTTTCAACACTGATTAACGCTGTGTTGGATGCTTTTGCAATGACAATAATTTGTTATGTCAGCACGATTTTTCCACGAGTCTGTCATGCATGTTGGCAATATTTTCCGCAGCGCAATTTTTATAGTTGCGCTCGATATACACAACAATCAGCAATTCTGTTGGCTGATGAAGAAACAAACTCCGCAAAGAAGGTGTCACTATGAATGATTCACTCAAGGCGCAATGCGTTGCCGAGTTTTTGGGCACCGGACTGTTCCTCTTTTTTGGCATTGGTTGTTTGTGTGCCCTCAAACTTGCTGGGGCAAGTCTGGGGCTGTGGGAAATATGTATTATTTGGGGGTTAGGTATTTCACTTGCTGTTTATCTTACGGCAGGAATTTCCGGCGCTCATCTCAACCCAGCGGTTACGATTGCTCTATGGTTGTTCGCCGCTTTTCCTGGCCGTAAAGTGCTGCCATTTTGTGTGGCACAATTAGCGGGTGCCTTTGGTGGGGCGGTTCTGGCGTATTTTTTATACAGCAATTTGTTTACCGATTTTGAATCTGCCCACAATATGGTTCGTGGAAGTGCAGAAAGTTTACAACTCGCCAGTATCTTCAGTACTTACCCGGCAGCGGCAATAAATGTATGGCAGGCGGCGCTGGTTGAAATAGTCATCACGTCTATGTTGATGGGATTGATTATGGCGTTGACCGATGACGGCAACGGTGTACCGAAGGGGCCTCTTGCACCTTTACTGATTGGTATTCTGGTTGCTGTTATTGGTGCTTCTACTGGACCATTAACCGGTTTTGCCATGAATCCAGCGCGTGATTTTGGGCCAAAAATTTTCACCTGGCTTGCGGGTTGGGGAGAAATAGCGATGACTGGTGGACGCAATATTCCTTATTTCATTGTACCCATTATTGCCCCGGTCATTGGTGCCTGCGTTGGTGCGGCGATTTATCGCTTTCTCATTGCACAAAATTTACCTGTCAATAGCGTTACGCCTAAAGATATCCGCGAATAGCGAAATAACCTGGCGCTTATAAACGTTTATTTTTTTACTGTTTGTGATCTGCTTTCCGAACTTATTAAAAAGTCTCCCGCTTCATGGAGGCTTTTGTTATTGTCCTTTGTGCTTCTCGTCAGTAAATCATCAGGGATGATGTGAAGATTAAATGTAAAACAATTGTTTTTTACAATAACAATAAATTAACTGGGAGGTTTTATCATGATTTCTGCGGCGACACTTAATTCAGAACTCATTAATAAAATCGCGCAGGATTTTGCGCAGGCGACCAGCCTTGCGGTTGTCGTGGTCAATATCCACGGTGATGAAATTTCCGAACTTTTTAACTTCACCCCGTTTTGTCAGATGATGCGGCAACATCCACAGCTTAGCACTCGCTGCCGCATGAGCGATCGTTGCGGAGGCCTGGAAGCTTCTAAATCCGATCAACCTTGTATTTACCGTTGCCATGCAGGATTAACCGATTTCTCTATTCCTTTGGTGATTGCCGGGCATTTAGTCGGCTTTGTGTTGTGTGGACAAGTCCGCCTGCGTAATGGTGATGTCGATTTGATCGATATTCTGAATGTCGATGATCGTTGGCAAGCAGATCCCGAATTACTTAATGAATTTCGCAAAGTCCCGGAGATGGATTACTCGCGAGTTATGGCCTCTGCTGATTTGTTGAAATTGATTGTGGAAAATTGCCTCAAAAAGCAACTCAATTTTGTCGTTATTAAAGAGAATAAACCTCATTCGGATTCAGTTCGTCAGACCCGTGCGTCTAATCCCCACGATAATAAAATGAAAAAAGCATTGCGCTATATTGATGCGCATTTATCAGACGATTTACGCCTGGAGGATGTCGCCTCGCATGTTTATCTAAGCCCTTATTATTTCAGTAAATTGTTTAAGAAATATCATGGAATTGGTTTTAATACATGGGTAAACCAACAACGCATGGCCAGCGCCCGTGAGTTGCTGTGCCATAGTGACTGGAGCATCGCCAGCATTGCGCGTAATTTAGGCTTCTCTCAAACCAGTTATTTTTGCAAAGTTTTTCGACAGACCTATCAGGTAACGCCGCAGGTTTACCGTCAGCAAATTAGCGAAAATACGGCTGCGGAAACGGCATAAATTCAATGTAAAAAATGAGGGATGGTTAAATATACTCTGGCAGTAATAATTCATTTACGTGTTATGGGAAAATTGAAATCGGCTCATAACATACGCTGACATGTTTGGCACATTTGTGCCTGGGAAGAGGGTGGAAATCCCTCGCAGCCCCCGCTGCTGTAATGCTGACAACCCCGAAAATGCCACTGATCGTGAGATCGGGAAGGTCGGGGGAGGATGACGCTAAGCCAGAAGACCAGCCTGTCAGTTAATACCAACAACTTCGGTGGGAAGTGGGTTGTCTGGAAGCGCCCAGTTGAGCACTGGCGCGTCTTTATACCCCTACCACCCTGAAAGGATCAGGGGATGGCGGCAGCATTTATTTCATTCATCGTCGTGTCGACAGGCACCAGGGCTGCACTTATGGTGTGGCAATCTTTTTTTGTGGCATATCAACCTGACCGTTATTACAGGAAACTAAGCGGAGGGTGGTGGTCATGAAAACGATAAAACCTGAATCGATAGCTCTTTTTTGCCTCTCATCTGGCGATATTGAACTCGCTAAACATCTGGCTGAAATGTTGCCTATTACCTGTTTTGTCGGTGAGGATTGGCAGCAAGGTTTCCTGCCTTTTAACGGTGGGCCAGAACAATCATTATCAGATGCGTATAGCGATTATTCAGTGCTGTTATTGATTGCTGAAAGCGGGACACTTATGCCAGAAAGGCTCCCTCTGCCTGATGGCGTGACGGTAATCTTAATAGCAGAGCACAATGCTCGTTTGCTGAATGGTACGGCTGGTGGGGCTGTTGCGTTAATCCATTATCTGAATGAAATGTGTCAATTCAGAGAAACCGTTGCTAATAACACATTTTGTCGGTCGTTAACGCAGGGAAATCGGGCTATTTCACAATGCCTCCCTCATTCGTAATGGATTGAGAATGCTGGATTTTTATTTTTAATACGCGCAGTATTAATCGAAGAAATGTTATTACGGTCAGTAACAGTGGAACATCCATTGCTCTGGTCAATGAATACCATCATACAATTGAACCGGGAGTCCGTATGATGATTTTGGTGACGGGGGGCGCACGGAGCGGGAAGAGCCGGCACGCCGAGGCGCTTATTGGGGACACTCCACAGGTCCTGTATATCGCTACTTCGCAAATTTTTGATGATGAGATGGCCGCACGGATTGAACACCATCGGCAAGGCCGCCCGGCGCACTGGCACACGGTGGAACGCTGGCACAATCTTGATGAGTTAATTAACGCAGACATTAATCCGCAGGCTGCCGTGTTGCTGGAATGCATTACAACAATGGTGACTAATCTTTTGTTTGAATATGGCGGCAATAAAGATCCTGAAAAATGGGATTATGACGCGATGGAGCAGGCGATTAATGGTGAGATTCAGTCGTTGATTGCCGCCTGTCAACGTTGTACTGCAAAGGTCGTATTAGTGACCAATGAAGTGGGCATGGGGATTGTGCCGGAGAATCGTCTGGCGCGACAGTTTCGTGATATTGCCGGGCGGGTAAATCAGCAGTTGGCCGCTGCGGCAGATGAAGTATGGCTGGTGGTTTCGGGTATTGGAGTAAAAATCAAATGAGTAAATTATTTTGGGCGATGCTCTCTTTTATTACGCGTCTGCCTGTACCGCGTCGTTGGTCCCAGGGGCTGGATTTCGAGCATTATTCTCGCGGTATCATTACTTTTCCCTTAATTGGTTTATTGCTTGGCGCCATTAGTGGACTGGTCTTCATGGCGTTGCAGACATGGTGTGGCATACCGCTGGCGGCACTGTTTAGCGTGCTGGTGCTGGCGCTGATGACAGGGGGATTCCACCTGGACGGCCTCGCAGATACCTGTGATGGCGTATTTTCTGCACGTAGCCGCGATCGCATGTTGGAAATCATGCGTGATAGCCGTTTGGGTACTCACGGTGGTCTGGCGCTGATTTTTGTGGTTCTGGCAAAGATTCTGGTGCTAAGCGAGTTGGCACTGCGTGGCGAACCGATCCTTGCGTCGCTGGCGGCAGCATGTGCGGTTAGCCGTGGGACTGCCGCATTGTTGATGTATCGTCATTGTTATGCCCGGGAAGAAGGGCTTGGTAATGTGTTCATTGGCAAAATTGACGGGCGACAAACCTGCGTCACACTCGGTTTAGCCGCTATTTTTGCTGCCGTATTATTGCCAGGTATGCATGGTGTGGCTGCTATGGTGGTGACGATGGTGGCGATTTTCGTCCTCGGTCAGCTTCTCAAACGTACGCTTGGAGGGCAAACCGGCGATACGCTGGGAGCAGCCATAGAACTTGGTGAACTGGTCTTCCTGCTGGCACTGCTATAAGACTGATTACCGAAGAGACGCTACATGCAAACACTCGCCGAATTATTGAATACGATCCCTGCCATCGATCCTGCCGCTATGTCGCGTACCCAACGGTATATTGATGGGTTACTCAAACCTGTCGGTAGTCTGGGAAGACTGGAGGCGCTTGCCGTACAACTGGCAGGAATGCCGGGACTGAATGGTGTGCCTCATGTGGGCCAAAAAGCAGTGCTGGTTATGTGTGCCGATCATGGTGTCTGGGATGAAGGTGTCGCTATTTCTCCGAAAGCAGTGACAGCCATCCAGGCTGAAAATATGACACGTGGAACAACTGGTGTGTGTGTGCTGGCAGCACAAGCGGGCGCTAAAGTTCACGTGATTGATGTTGGGATTGATACCGTTGAGCCTATCCCTGGGCTTATTAACATGCGTGTCGCACGAGGTAGCGGTAATATTGCCTCGGGTCCGGCAATGAGCCCCTGTCAGGCTGAAGCGTTACTTCTGGACGTCATACAATATACGCGCGAGTTAGCGAGAAATGGCGTCACGCTGTTTGGTGTGGGTGAACTGGGGATGGCAAATACCACACCGGCAGCGGCGATAGTCAGTGCGATTACTGGACGCGATCCTGAAGAAGTGGTCGGTATTGGCGCAAACCTGCCGACAGATAAACTGGCTCATAAAGTTGATGTTGTTCGTCGGGCAATAACATTGAATCAACCGAATCCACAGGATGGTATTGATGTGCTGGCCAAAGTCGGTGGGTTTGATTTGGTCGGAATGGCTGGCGTAATGTTAGGTGCCGCTTCCTGCGGTTTACCCGTGTTGCTGGATGGATTTCTTTCTTACGCCGCTGCACTTGCCGCCTGCCGGATATGTCCTGCAATCAAACCGTATCTCATTCCTTCTCACCTGTCGGCAGAAAAAGGGGCGCGTATAGCGCTGTCACATTTGGGGCTGGAGCCTTATCTCAATATGGAAATGCGTTTAGGTGAGGGGAGTGGCGCAGCGCTGGCGATGCCCATCATCGAAGCCGCCTGCGCGATATACAGCAACATGGGTGAGCTTGCCGCCAGTAATATTGTTCTACCGGGAAAGACGACTTCTGAATTGAACAGTTAAAAACGAAAAGTCAGAGAAAAGCTATACTTATCGGATAGCTTTCGCGACTTAGGAAAGGGACATGATGCGTCGTGTAAATATTCTTTGTTCATTTGTTCTGCTTTTTGCCAGCCATAATAGTCTGGCGGTAACTTATCCACTCCCTCCAGAGGGTAGCCGTTTAGTAGGGCAACCACTGACAATAACGGTTCCTGATCACAATACCCAGCCGCTGGAAACCTTTGCTGCACAGTACGGGCAAGGTCTGAGTAATATGCTGGAAGCGAATCCGGGTGCTGATGTTTTCTTGCCGAAGTCTGGCTCGCAACTCACCATTCCGCAGCAACTGATTTTGCCCGCCACTGTTCGTAAAGGGATTGTGGTTAACGTCGCTGAGATGCGTCTTTATTACTATCCGCCGGACACAAATACTGTGGAAGTGTTTCCTATCGGCATTGGTCAGGCCGGGCGTGAAACGCCGCGCAATTGGGTGACTGCCGTTGAACGTAAACAAGAAGCACCAACCTGGACACCAACCCCTAATACTCGCCGTGAATATGCAAAACGAGGGGAGAGCCTGCCAGCATTTGTCCCTGCGGGTCCCGATAATCCTATGGGGCTTTATGCCATCTATATTGGTCGGCTTTATGCCATCCACGGAACTAATGCCAATTTTGGCATTGGCTTACGGGTGAGTCAGGGCTGTATTCGTCTGCGCAATGATGACATAAAGTATTTGTTCGATAATGTTCCAGTCGGGACGCGCGTGCAAATTATCGATCAGCCGGTGAAATACACAACGGAACTGGATGGCTCAAAGTGGCTGGAAGTTCATGAACCGTTATCGCGCAATCGGGCGGAATATGAGTCTGACAGAAAAGTGCCATTGCCGGTAACGCCTTCATTGCAGGCATTTATCAACGGGCAAGAAGTTGATGTGAATCGCGCAAATGCTGCGTTGCAACGTCGATCGGGAATGCCTGTGCAAGTTAATTCTGGTTCCAGGCAGATGTTTTAAAATAGTTGTTACGTAGAAAGCAAAAAACCTGCTCGAAAGCAGGTTTTTTTGAATTTGGCTCCTCTGACTGGACTCGAACCAGTGACATACGGATTAACAGTCCGCCGTTCTACCGACTGAACTACAGAGGAATCGTGTGAACGGGGCGCATATTAATGGCAGCGTTCCGCGATGTCAAAGGGGGAAATGCATTTTTTTGTTCGTTTGCTGGCAATTTCGACAAAGCGATGAACATTCAATCTTTTTTGTAATGTTCCATTGTAGTGCATGCCATCCTTTTATGGGGCAATTAACGCTCGTTCTGTAACCCGGATGAAAGGACAAAAAATCATAATCTCTTATTTGACAGGCGATTAGCTTTCGCGTTAGCGCCAAACTTAAACTGGCAAGCATCTTGCAATCTGGTTGTGAGTAATACCGGCACTTGGGCCGATTCTTAAAAACCGGAGGCAACATGAACTTCAGACGCCTGAAATACTTCGTAAAAATTGTAGACATTGGTAGCCTGACCCAGGCTGCTGAAGTGTTGCATATCGCGCAGCCTGCGCTCAGTCAGCAGGTCGCCACATTGGAAGGCGAGCTGGATCAACAACTTTTGATTCGCACTAAACGTGGCGTTACTCCAACAGACGCCGGAAAAATTCTCTATACCCATGCGCGGGCAATTTTACGTCAGTGTGAACAGGCCCAACTAGCAGTTCATAACGTAGGTCAGACATTATCGGGTCAAGTCTCAATTGGCTTTGCGCCAGGAACCGCCGCGTCGTCTATCACCATGCCCTTATTACAGGCGGTACGTGCCGAATTTCCGGAAGTGATTATCTATCTACATGAAAACAGCGGCGCTGTTCTTAACGATAAACTTATAAATAGTCAGCTTGATATGGCGGTAATTTACGAGCATTCCCCTGTGGCAGGCGTATCCAGCCAGGCTTTGTTAAAAGAAGATCTTTTTCTTGTCGGAACTCAGGATTTTCCAGGGCAAAGCGTTGATGTTAATGCTATAGCACAAATGAATCTCTTTCTTCCCGGCGATTACAGTGCCGTAAGACTCCGCGTTGATGAGGCTTTTTCTTTACGGCGACTCACGGCAAAAGTCATCGGTGAAATTGAGTCTATCGCCACGCTTACCGCAGCGATTGCCAGCGGCATGGGGGTTGCAGTGTTACCCGAATCAGCCGCGCGCTCGTTATGTGACGCAGTTAACGGATGGATGTCACGTATTACCACACCGTCAATGAGTCTCTCCTTGTCATTAAATTTACCAGCCAGAGCAAAACTGTCGCCACAGGCACAAGCAGTGAAAGAGCTTTTATTGTCAGTGATCAGTCCTCCAGTCATGGAAAAAAGACAATGGCAATTGGTTAGCTAAACGTTATATCTGGATGGAATAAGATGCGGGTTTTTATTATTTG
The DNA here is from genome assembly GCF_004211985.1 of Escherichia sp. E10V10. NCBI lineage: Bacteria > Pseudomonadati > Pseudomonadota > Gammaproteobacteria > Enterobacterales > Enterobacteriaceae > Escherichia > Escherichia sp. E10V10. The sequence goes on from NZ_RHJO01000001.1 coordinate 542,918, forward strand.
TTATGCCGGGCGTTAGACTTTAACAATAGCGGAATGTCTGATCTGCCCGGAGTTTACCGTGAATTTCCAACAACTAAAGATAATCCGCGAGGCTGCACGTCAGGATTACAACCTGACAGAGGTTGCGAATATGCTTTTTACCTCACAGTCAGGTGTCAGCCGTCATATTCGAGAGCTGGAGGATGAGCTTGGTATAGAAATATTCGTTCGTCGGGGCAAACGACTGCTTGGTATGACTGAACCGGGCAAAGCATTGCTGGTAATTGCAGAACGCATTCTGAATGAAGCCAGTAATGTTCGTCGACTTGCCGATCTCTTTACCAACGATACATCTGGCGTTCTCACTATCGCAACGACGCATACTCAGGCACGCTACAGCTTGCCAAAGGTCATTAAAGCCTTTCGCGAACTTTTCCCGGAAGTGCGGCTTGAGCTTATCCAGGGAACACCACAGGAAATTGCGACGTTGCTGCAAAATGGCGGGGCCGATATTGGCATCGCCAGTGAGCGTCTGAGCAATGATCCGCAACTCGTCGCCTTCCCGTGGTTTCGTTGGCATCATAGTTTGCTCGTTCCAGATAATCATCCCTTAACAAAAATTACGCCATTGACGCTGGAATCAATAGCGAAGTGGCCGTTGATCACTTACCGACAGGGGATTACTGGTCGCTCGCGGATTGATGACGCATTTGCCCGCAAAGGTTTGTTGGCAGATATTGTATTGAGTGCACAGGATTCTGATGTTATCAAAACCTACGTAGCCCTTGGCCTGGGGATTGGATTAGTAGCAGAACAATCCAGTGGCGAACGAGAGGAAGAGAATTTAATTCGTCTGGAAACGCGCCATCTTTTCGATGCTAATACCGTCTGGTTGGGACTAAAACGAGGACAATTACAGCGTAACTATGTCTGGCGTTTTCTGGAACTGTGCAATGCAGGACTGTCGGTTGAGGATATTAAGCGACAGGTGATGGAAAATAGTGAAGAGGAAATTGATTATCAGATATAGCAAAAAGCCCGCTATAAAGCGGGCTTTTCAGAAATTTGGCTCCTCTGACTGGACTCGAACCAGTGACATACGGATTAACAGTCCGCCGTTCTACCGACTGAACTACAGAGGAATCGCTGTTGAGGCACATCTTAACGGCGAAAAATCTTTTGTCAAACCTGATTTTTAAATTTCTCAACCGTTTGCCGTTTCTATCAACAGTTTGTTGCATTTGCAGACAATTTGCTGGCGAAAATCTTTGCAGCTTTGCTGATTCTCCCTCATTATTTGAAATGTGGTTTCACTTTCTGCAATTAAGGTCAGTTTTGAATATCTCCTCAGCTTTACGCCAGATTGTTCATGGCACTCGCTGGCACGCAAAACGTAAGAGCTACAAGGTGTTGTTCTGGCGTGAGATAACCCCGCTTGCTGTTCCTATCTTTATGGAGAATGCCTGTGTCCTGTTGATGGGCGTACTGAGCACGTTTCTGGTCAGTTGGCTGGGAAAAGATGCAATGGCAGGCGTTGGGCTGGCGGACAGTTTCAATATGGTCATTATGGCTTTTTTTGCAGCTATCGACCTTGGTACTACAGTCGTTGTGGCATTTAGTCTCGGTAAGCGTGATCGACGGCGAGCGAGGGTAGCGACACGGCAGTCATTAGTGATCATGACATTGTTTGCCGTACTGTTGGCAGCGCTTATTCATCATTTTGGTGAGCAAATTATCGATTTTGTTGCAGGTGAGGCCACGCCGGAGGTAAAAGCACTGGCGCTGACTTATCTGGAACTGACCGTCATCAGTTATCCTGCGGCGGCAATCACCTTGATTGGCAGCGGAGCACTTCGCGGCGCAGGGAATACGAAAATACCGCTTCTTATAAATGGTAGTTTGAATATCCTTAATATCATCATTAGCGGCATATTGATTTACGGTCTTTTCTCCTGGCAGGGGTTAGGGTTTGTCGGGGCAGGGCTGGGATTAACTATTTCCCGTTATATTGGCGCAGTCGCCATTTTGTGGGTCCTGGCGATTGGTTTTAATCCTGCGTTACGGATCTCGTTAAAGAGCTATTTTAAACCATTGAATTTCAGCATTATCTGGGAAGTAATGGGGATTGGTATTCCGGCAAGTGTGGAATCCGTATTATTTACCAGTGGCCGGTTATTAACACAAATGTTCGTTGCCGGGATGGGGACGAGTGTAATTGCCGGGAATTTTATCGCTTTTTCGATTGCGGCTCTTATCAATTTACCAGGAAGTGCACTTGGTTCTGCTTCTACAATCATTACGGGTCGAAGGTTGGGGGTAGGGCAGATAGCACAAGCAGAAATTCAATTGAGGCATGTGTTCTGGTTGTCCACTATTGGGTTAACGGCAATAGCCTGGTTAACAGCCCCCTTTGCCGGGATTATGGCGTCGTTTTATACCCAGGATCCGCAGGTTAAACATGTCGTTGTGATTCTGATTTGGTTGAATGCTTTATTTATGCCGATTTGGTCTGCCTCCTGGGTACTACCTGCTGGTTTTAAAGGTGCCCGAGATGCACGCTACGCCATGTGGGTTTCTATGCTGAGCATGTGGGGATGCCGGGTAGTAGTCGGTTATATGTTGGGAATCATGCTTGGCTGGGGTGTGGTTGGCGTCTGGATGGGGATGTTTGCCGACTGGGCCGTGCGGGCTGTGCTGTTTTACTGGCGAATGGTGACAGGGCGATGGCTATGGAAATACCCTCGTTCTGAGCATAAATAGTATGAAAAAAAGCCAGGTGTGTCGGAATAAACGACAAAGCGCAGATTATTTCAGCAAACGAATTCAAAATTAAAAAACAGGCTTTGACATTGTGGATGGGCATCGTTAATATTCGCCCCGTTCTCGCGATTCCTCTGTAGTTCAGTCGGTAGAACGGCGGACTGTTAATCCGTATGTCACTGGTTCGAGTCCAGTCAGAGGAGCCAAATTTCTGAAAAGCCCGCTTTTATAGCGGGCTTTTTGCTTTGTTACTTAATCAAATCCTTCACATCTTTTCCTGACGCAAAGGATCTGAACTCATTATCGGAACGGTGGTTCATTAAAGGTCCGCAGTTTACGCGAATGCAGTCGGTCGCCTTCTGCGCGCAGCAAGTCTATCGCCCGAATGCCAATTTGCAGGTGCTCAGAAATTGCGCCTTCATAAAAACGGTTAGCCTGACCGGGAAGTTTAATCTCACCATGCAACGGTTTATCTGAAACACACAGTAGCGTCCCGTATGGTACGCGGAAACGATATCCTTGTGCTGCAATGGTGGCACTTTCCATATCAATCGCCACGGCCCGACTTAAATTAAAACGAAGTGCAGAAGCCGAGTAGCGTAGCTCCCAATTCCTGTCATCAGTGGTTACTACAGTTCCAGTGCGTAGCCGCTGTTTAACTTCCTCACCCGGCCTGCCGCTGACGAGTTTGGTGGCGTCATAAAGTGCACGTTGTACTTCAGCAATGCTCGGAATAGGAATATCGGGGGGCAGAACTGCATCAAGAACGTGGTCATCGCGTAAATAAGCATGCGCAAGTACGTAATCTCCAATAGCCTGGCTTTCACGTAATCCTCCGCAGTGACCAATCATCAACCAGACATCCGGGCGCAGCACCGCCAGATGATCGCAGATAGTTTTGGCATTTGACGGCCCCACGCCAATATTAACCAGAGTAATACCCTGACCATCGGTAGTGATTAAATGCCATGCGGGCATCTGGTGTTTTTTCCATGCGAGGTCGGAAATTGCTTCTTCCGGTGCTTCGGTTTCAGCGGTGATCCAGTTCCCGCCAGCACAAGAAAGGGCAATGTAGGGGCTATGAGGATCAAGGATCTGGCTGCACCCCCAACGTACGAATTCATCCACATAACGTGTGTAGTTGGTAAACAAGACGAACGGCTGAAAATGTTCAACTGGCGTACCCGTATAATGGCGTAACCGTGCGAGGGAAAAATCTACCCGGCGTGCATCAAAATGCGATAACGGGGAGAATTCCGTTGGATGATAAATGCCGTCTGCCGTTTCATCGCCAATTTGTGCCAGTTCGGTTGTCGGGAAATAACGAGTTAATCCGGCGCTCATTGAGCGATCAAGCGTCAGCTCTGAGCCGTCGATGACATAGGGATAAGGAATTTCATGCTCTGACGGTTGCACGGAAATATGTGCACCATAATCCTGGTACAGCAGAGTTAATTGTTCATTAAGATATGAACGAAAGAGAGCAGGGCGGGTGATGGTGGTCGTGTAGCTGCCAGCGTGAGTAAAACGACCAAACGCGCGTGTTTTGGGAGGGTTTGTTGCGCTACCGTCCCAGGTCACGGTCAGCGATGGATAGACAAAAAGACCGTGTTTTCGGGCGTTTTCATCAGGCAGTTCGCCACTTTTAATATATTTGCCAATGGCGTTGCGTAAAGCGACTACAGATTTTTCATACAGCGCGTCAAGTTTATCCAGTGCCTGAGCTGGGGTCAGACCGGAGCCCTTATTATTCATGTGTGTCTCCTGTTCCATACAATTACCGCTTTTCCGATAGTATGTCACAGGAATGTGAAACAAAAGTGTAAGGCGAAGATCGGACGATCTTCGCCAGGCTATCAAGCGTGTTGATTGTCTTTCATCAACAAAGCGGTTATTGCGGAAATCAGGCAGCCAGCCAGCAAATAAATGGCGACGCTATGCCAGTCTCCAGCAAAATAAGTAATCAGAGCAGCAGCAATAAAAGGTGTAAATCCACCGCCTACCACGCTGGCAACCTGATATCCGACGCCAGCGCCGCTGTAGCGATAACCGGCACCAAACATCTCGGTGAACATCGGCTGTTGCACGCAAACCACCATGTCATGCGCAATGTTCGCCAGCATAATGGAGAAGAAAACGATCCAGAAAATGGACTGTGCCTCAAGCGCTATAAAAAAAGGAAATGCGCTTAACGTTCCGATTATTGCGCCGGTGATATAAACCCTACGGCGACCAAAACGATCGGCAAGCCAGGCAAAACAGGGAATTGTCAGGCAGCTTAATCCACCCACCAGCAAACCAATATTGAGGAACAATTCGCGCGGCAGCCCCATATTCTGGGTCGAATAGTTAAGTGCAAAGGCGGTAACGATATACATTGTTAGCAACTCGCACAGTCGCAGCGCAATAATCTTAAGGAAAGCACCGGGATGTCGTAACAGAGCTTCGATAACCGGGATGCGTTTTTGCACTACCGCTTGATTATGCTGCTGTTGTTCAAATTCAGCGGACTCCTCCATGCCATTGCGCACCCACAATGCACCCAGCACCAGTACGATGCTAAACAGGAAAGGAATGCGCCAACCCCAGCTCAAAAATTGCTCGTCAGTTGTCATCATACTGATCAGTGACACCAGTCCGGTTGAAAGGAGTAACCCTACACCGTAACCAACTTGTACGCCGCTACTGTAAAAGGCTTTTTTGTTTTTGGGCGCGCTCTCAACGGACAGCAACGCAGCGCCTCCCCATTCGCCGCCAACAGCAAATCCCTGAATAGCTCGCAGCATCACCAGTAAAATTGGTGCCCACCAGCCAATAGTTGAGAACGAAGGGAGAATGCCGATCAATGCTGTGGCGATGCCCATCATCCAGACGGTAAGCATCAACATGCGCTTACGCCCCAGTCGGTCGCCGAAATGGCCGAAAATGACGCCACCGAGCGGACGAAAAAGGAAACCGACACCAAAGGTAGCAAATGCAGCGAGCGTTCCCATTGCCGGGCTTACCTGCGGGAAAAACTCGCGATTAAACACCAATGCGGCGGTAATGCCATAGAGTAAAAAATCATACCAGTCGACGACGGCACCCGCGAAACTGCCTAATGCAGCGCGTCGGGCGCGACTTAACGAAAGCGTTCCTTCATCGGGACGCGTGGAGATGAGCGTGGAGTCCATAGTGATCCTGTTTGTACTGTCTTTTTATAATTAGTATGGAAAAGGTAACTCACATTGCCGTCGATCTATAAACGAACCTTATGAGACTAACGCGACAGAAAGCATCTGCAAATGTTTTTATGCCAGGAACTGAGGATGAAGGGCCGGGAGGGGGCAGTTACATATTACAACCGCGTTGAACAGAAAAATGTGAACGCTAAAGCCGCAACGCATGCTCGGCTGATGCTATTTTTCTCTGATGGGTTTTTTTGAATTTTCCTAATGGGATTTGTGTCACTGACACCAGGCGAGCTAATTGCTTGAATGATTGGCGGAGAGAGGGGGATTTGAACCCCCGGTAGAGTTGCCCCTACTCCGGTTTTCGAGACCGGTCCGTTCAGCCGCTCCGGCATCTCTCCGTTCAGATGGTTGCCATGATGCCAGGAAATTTGGCATTTTAACAGTCCCTGTCCGTGCAATTTTGTTCAAGTGACGAGTTTGCGAGCAAAACGATGATTAAGTGGCCCTGGAAAGTACAAGAAACAGATCATGAAGATACGCTGCCATGGAAGGAAGCTCTGGCGATACCTCTTTTGACATGTCTGACAGAGCAGGAGCAAAGCAAACTAGTCACTCTTGCCGAACGTTTTTTACAGCAAAAAAGACTGGTCCCGCTACAAGGATTTGAACTTGATGCATTGAAAAGTAGTCGCATCGCCTTACTTTTCTGCTTGCCTGTTCTGGAGCTTGGACTGGAATGGCTGGATGGTTTTCATGAAGTGCTAATTTACCCTGCGCCATTTGTGGTGGACGATGAATGGGAAGACGATATAGGACTGGTACATAATCAACGTATCGTTCAATCAGGACAAAGCTGGCAGCAAGGCCCAATCGTGCTGAACTGGCTCGATATACAAGATTCTTTCGATGCCTCGGGCTTTAATCTGATTATCCACGAAGTTGCACATAAACTGGATACGCGAAATGGCGATCGCGCCAGTGGAGTTCCCTTTATTTCTTTACGTGAGGTCGCAGGATGGGAACACGATCTTCATGCGGCGATGGATAACATTCAGGAAGAAATTGAGTTAGTGGGCGAAAATGCCTCCAGCATCGATGCTTATGCTGCCAGTGACCCTGCAGAATGTTTTGCCGTGCTTTCCGAATACTTTTTTAGTGCACCAGAGCTTTTTGCGCCACGCTTCCCCTCGCTGTGGCAACGTTTCTGCCAATTTTATAAGCAGGATCCATTACAACGGCTACGAAATGCCAATGGGCGAGACACCTATCCAGTACCAAATGTTCATTAAATATAAATTTTGTTGCTTAATTAACCGATTGAAATGGCTTGCGAATTTTAGTGTTGACACTCGCTGCGCTGCTAAGTAATATTCGCCTCGTTCTCACGATTCCTCTGTAGTTCAGTCGGTAGAACGGCGGACTGTTAATCCGTATGTCACTGGTTCGAGTCCAGTCAGAGGAGCCAAATTCAAAAAAGCCTGCTTTCGAGCGGGCTTTTTGCTTTTCTGCAAACGTGCTTTAGTGTTTGAATTTTTGTTAGAGCTTTCATTACGCTGTGACTGAAATTTTCGCGATAATCCTTTTCAGCGTATTGCTGAATTCATCCAAATTTAGATGATCAATAGCCTTTCCTACCACAATCGTCTCTGAAATATCGGCCATGGCAGGCCAGCGAGTCTTATAATCAGCATACACGGCGATGACAGGAACATTATAAGCACTTGCCATGTGTAAAATAGATGTGTCTGGCGTTATTGCAAGGAAGGCATCTCTTATGATTGCTGCAGACCGCATTATTGAAGGTGATAACGACAAATGATAAACGTTATCAAAATGCCGGGTTAGTTCCAGGGCTGTTTCCGAACCTTTCGGACCATGAACAATGACAATTGGCATGTCTGATTGTATTTTAATCATCTCGATGATTTTTTGTGCCATTGTTAGTGAAAATGTTCTCGCTTGCACGCTACCTTCTAAATTAAGAGCAATATATGAACCTAATGAATGCATCTCACAACGTACTTCTTTTAGCACTATTTCGCTGAGGGGCAATTCAAATATGGGCGGGGGCGCCGGAAATCCTACTTCTCGCATCATGAAGGCCCATGTCAGCGGTACTGGGGCGCGTAGTGACTGATCCATTTTCGACGCTGACTTACATATCGGTGAATAACATTTCATTGTTAAACCAACAACCTGTAAATTTGTATTGGCTCGTAAATGGCTAATAAATATCATCGTCTTCAGGTTTTTCTTGCGCATTGCTTCAATACAAAGATCAGGAGTTCCATATTGTTCATTGATGTTTTTTGCTAATTTTTTTATTTCTTTAATACTGGCATGATCCTGCATTGTCATACTGATCAATGTTAATTTTGTTTGTTCCAGATGAAGTGCATCAAAAACAGATTTATTAATTGTTGATGTGACAATCAATAAGTGTTTTATTTTATGCATTTCAAGCGATCGGATTATTGGGTAAATAGCCATTGCATCCCCAATTTGATCGGGAATGTGAATAACTACGAATTCACTGTTTGCAATATCAGTATTTTTGCAGCGATAATCATAATACGCAAATGCAATACGTCTGAAAAATGATACAAATGACATTTCCAATCTCGCTTCCATTCTGGTTAAAACGTGGTGAAGTTTAACAGAAATGATTGATTTCTAAAATCTATAAATAATAACGTGGAATATACTATATATTTATTGTTTATGTGTTAATCATTTTCGAGAATTATCATTTTGTTTAAAAACAGCTTGTGTCGCATTCTTCAGTCTGGGGTGCATAAAGTGAAGGGAAGCGTTAAATCGTCAGTAATTGGAGGTGGTCGTTTTCATGTTTGTTAAGTGGGGGAGAGTGACCCCCACTTTTATTCCACAGTAAGTGTCAGCCGATTAACCTACGTATGCGGCCAGCATCTCCTGTGCTGCCAGTTTGCCTAACGCATTTGCTGCGAAAGGACTGTCACCGGTTAAAAGTTTACGATCTTTGTGTACCCGGCCGGTAATATCATCATTGACGATGTTCATGCCCATTTTCTTCAGTTCTTCACCAAAGTACCAGGTCAGATGACCCGGCATGTAGCCAATCTCTGGCGTTTGTTTGTCTGCAGCGTCAGGGAATGCGCAAATTGAATAACCATTTAATGGGTTATCGCCGTGGCGAAGCGCCAGAAAGGCTGCCGGACCGTGGCAAAGGGAGATAACAAAACGGTCATTTTCAATTGCCCACCGCAGAGCAGCAGCCACGTCTTTGCTTTCTGGTAAACCAATGAGTGCACCGTGACCGCCAGGAACAAAGATTGCTGCGTATTCGCTGTCTGCGTTGAGGCTGGCAACAACATCTGCCAATTTTTTCGGATTGCGGAACAGAGATTTGTGCTGCTCAAAGAATGGCATCACTTTTTCATCTTTCCGCGGCATCGCCCAATATTCAAATTTTGTCATCAGGCCAGAAAGCGTCGCAACTTCGAACTCGAAACCAGCAGCATGCAGATGATATAACGGCAGCAACGTTTCAATCGGATGGTTTCCTGTTGAGAAGAGCTTACCATTATCGGTTGGCAAATAGCGTTCATCGGCGGCGATTACCAGGATTTTTTGCTTTCCGCTATACGGTTTTGGATAGTCTACCCCATCAAGATCAGAAATCGGGCTGGTATATTGGCCTAACGAATATTCTGACGGGAAGAAAGCATTATCTTCAGCCATATCGATTTGCGGATTCTTACTTTGTTGAACAGTCATAGTGTATTCCTTGTTGTTACTTATGTAGGTTAGTCACTATATTCGCGACTGAGCTGGTTGCTATTTTTAACCAGATAGGAAATTGGAGTCAATATATCGAAAGCGGTATGCAAGGGGGAGTGTGCGATGACTATGCTGCACTTGTGTAGGATATTAGTCATGCCAATTTTCTCCTTATTGCGTAAAGTGGTTAGAATTGGTGTTAATTTATTTTAGTCTATTTTTCAGAAATCAGGATATTGACTCACTGGTAGCACAATTTTTAATTGTGGAGATTTTTTGTGCTCACGTGATGCTTAGAGCGGCACCGGGGGGGGGGGCTGACAACCGAGTGATTTGCCTGAGGCCTGCTTAAGATAGGTAAATGCTGGAGCAAAGAATCTCCCCGGAACATGCGATGAGAGTGTAAGTTAAGAAAATGAGATTATTAGCAAAAAAATAATCGTAAAACTGTCTGGCACGAAAGATTATCGCGAAAGAATGATGATCCAGATTAAGGTTTAACTGATGACAGATATGATTAATTACTTGTCATCAGATGTACTCTTTGCGCAATTTGCCAGAGGGAATGGGCTGGAGACTAAAGTGGGGCAGCAACGATAACTTTTCTAAAGATAATGACATAAATATAGCATTAAAAATATGCACTAATCATTCAAGCGCAGTTGATTAATATTGAATTTTTTCAGGGAATACCTATGTACCGAAATATTGTTATTCCGGTGAATGTTTTTTCTCGGGATGATAGAGAGCAAGCGTTTTTTCATGCGCAATTTTTCGCCAATGTTTCTTCTGGGCATGTTCACTTACTTGGCTTTATACCGGAATATTTAAGAGTTCTCGAGCGTGGGTATATTTCTGATATGCATCGTTTTAAAGAAGCTCTACGTGGGCAGGCTGTGTGCCGTTTAGCTCATATAGCAGAACAACTGGTTTTGCCTGAAGGATTTATTCATACATATGTTCATTTCGGCACTCTTCCGGAAGGGATAAAGGAACTTGCTGAACAACAACTGGCTGATGTTATTGTGCTGGGAGCTACGCATGAATTAGGGTTTATCGACATGCTACGGCAGTTTAGCGTGCCGCTGTTGGTGATTTGATGTGGGATATAAAAAAGCCTGAATTCGATGAGGGACGAACTCAGGCCGATATTATGTTTTACAGTTACGTGCCGCGGCGCGTTGGCTGATTAGAACTGGTAGACAATACCAACTGCAAACTGGTCATCAGATGCGGCATTGGTAATTTCTGCATCATCTTTATCCAGCAGGTTAAATTTGTATGCAGTATAAACGTTCATGTTCTTATTGAAGTAGTACCAGGTACCAACTTCAATGTAGTTCACGCGGTCAGCGTCAACATATTTATGGCCAGGTACCCCTTTGATATCTTTACCTTTGGAGTAAACATAACCTAAGGATGGACGCAGACCAAAGTCGAATTGATACTGAACAACTGCTTCAAAGTTCTGAGTTTCGTTGATCAGTTGATCGCGCATTATCGAGTTGCCGTCTTTGTCGAAGCCGCCTGTATTAACTGATGTCGGTGTCATATTACGAGTTTCACCATACATCACAGCAGCGTAGACATTGTTCGCATCATATTTTGCTGCCAATGACCATACTTCTGCATTTGAACCGTTTCCATCAGCAACTTGCTCATTGGTACGATCAGATTTGCCATAAACACCGACAAAACCAAAACCTTCGATGTTGTAGTCTACAGACAACGCATAGCCATCACCGTTTTGTTTAGTAACGCCACGATTGCTGTTCTTACCTTGATATTGAACAGCAAAATTCAGACCGTCAACCAGACCAAAGAAATCAGAGTTACGGTAGGTTGCAACACCGTTGGTACGACCGTTCATGAAGTTGTCAGCGGAAGCCCAGGAATCGCCACCCCATTCAACTAACATATCGGTATAAGCTGCGGCATCATAGGCAACACCGTAGTTACGACCGTAATCGAAAGATCCAAGTCCGTTATATTTCAAACCAGCGAAGGTTAAACGAGTTTTTTCTTGGTTAGAACCTTCAGGCTTGCTGGCGTCAAGGTTGTATTCAAACTGACCAAAACCAGTCAGTTCACTGTTGATTTGAGTTTCACCTTTTACGCCAAAACGAGCATAGGAGGTATCTTCGTTTTCGCTGTTATTATCATCAGTGTTCGACCAGATGCGCTCACCAACCATCTTGCCGTAGAAATCAACTTTATTGCCATTTTTATTATAAATTTCAGCCGCATTTGCTGCGCCAGCAACTAATAACGCCGGGACCAGCATTGCCAGAACTTTTCTTTTCATTATGTATTCCCTTGTGATTATAATCTTCATGAATATATCAATAAGTGCCGTTATCCAAAAAAAAGCACATTTGGATACTATTCTATGAAGTTCATTTTATTTTAAAGATTACATGTAACAAATGTATTTAAAAGATTTCAAAATGTTTCCATTCTATTTAATATAATTCATGATTATGAATTTCAGACATAAGCATTCATCATATTTATATATGTATATCAATTGTTTATTGTTCTTTTGGAAGGATAGCTTGCGTCAATGGTTGTTGAGCTAAAGACTGAGTGTGATCTACTGCACATAAATAAACGCATAAAAAAAGCCGGCATCATGCCGGCCCAAAAAATATAAACAAGACGATAAAAGGCTAATAACGTAGTCATCATGACACAGAAAACAAAAAAGGTATAATTGTATTCAATGCCAATATATTCAAAATATGAATTAATCAATTATGCCCAAACAAAAAACAAATGCCTTCCGACTTGTTTTTTCTGCACATAATGTCAGTGGTTAAGATTCATATATTTGTACAAAAAATGAGTGAGACTTGACTGGCTCGACCGATGTGGAAAAATGTGACTTTTATCACATAACAGTATAAGTCTGAATTTTCCGGGTTATCTCAAAATGGAGTATGGTTCGACAGCAATGGAAGAAAGACTCTCTCGCAGCCCTGGCGGCAAACTGGCTTTATGGGCTTTCTATACCTGGTGTGGTTATTTTGTCTGGGTAATGGCGCGTTACATCTGGGTAATGAGCCGCATCCCCGATGCCCCCGTGTCTGGATTTGAAAGTGATTTAGGTTCAACTGCGGGTAAGTGGTTAGGTGCGTTAGTGGGATTTTTGTTTATGGCCATGGTCGGTGCGTTGTTGGGCGGCATTGCCTGGTACACGCGACCTCGACCCGTACGTAACAGACGCTATGAGTAAAAACTGCTAAGGTTGCGACTCTTTGGCAGCGGAGCGCATATGGACTTACAACACTGGCAGGCACAATTCGAGAACTGGTTGAAGAGCCATCATCAGTATCAGGACGCGGCCCATGACCTGTGTCATTTTCGCCGCGTTTGGGCGACGGCACAAAAACTGGCGGTAGATGAAGACGTGGACATGCTGGTGATTTTAACCGCCTGTTATTTTCACGATATCGTGAGCCTGGCGAAAAATCATCCGCAACGACAGCAATCTTCAATACTGGCAGCAGAAGAGACGCGTCGCCTGCTATGTGAAGAGTTCGCGCAATTTCCAGCGGAGAAAATCGAGGCCGTTTGTCATGCCATTGCAGCACACAGTTTCAGTGCGCAAATTACGCCCCTAACGGCGGAAGCTAAAATCGTGCAGGATGCGGACCGGCTGGAAGCCTTAGGCGCAATTGGCCTGGCGCGTGTGTTTGCGGTTTCAGGCGCGTTGGGTGTGGCGCTGTTTGATGGCGAAGATCCGTTCGCGCAGCATCGCCCGCTCGATGATAAACGTTACGCGCTGGACCACTTCCAGAGCAAGCTGCTAAAACTACCCCAAACGATGCAAACCGCAAAAGGTAAACAACTGGCGCAACACAACGCCCGTTTTCTGGTGGAATTTATGGCCAAACTTAGTGCGGAACTGGCGGGGGAGAATGAAGGTATCGATCACAACGTGATTGATGCGTTTTCGCCAGCTGGCTGCGCGCGTGGCCCTAAACCGATGTAATTATGTTAACCTGTCGGCCATCTCATATGGCCGGTTAAATCTATGCAGGAAAATATTTCAGTAACCGATTCATACAGCACCGGGAATGCCGCACAGGCAATGCTGGAGAAACTGCTGCAAATTTATGATGTTAAAACGCTGGTGGCGCAACTTAATGGTGTGGGTGAGAATCACTGGAGCGCGGCGATTTTAAAACGTGCGCTGGCGAATGATTCGGTATGGCACCGTTTAAGTGAAAATGAGTTCGCCCACCTGCAAACGTTGCTACCCAAACCGCCAGCACATCATCCGCATTATGCGTTTCGCTTTATCGATCTCTTTGCCGGGATTGGTGGTATCCGTCGCGGTTTTGAGTCAATTGGCGGTCAGTGCGTATTTACCAGTGAATGGAATAAACATGCGGTGCGCACCTATAAAGCCAACCATTATTGCGATCCGGCAACTCATCATTTTAATGAAGATATCCGCGACATTACCCTGAGCCATAAAGAGGGCGTAAGTGATGACGCGGCGGCGGAACATATTCGTCAGCACATTCCTGAACACGATGTTTTACTGGCCGGTTTTCCTTGCCAGCCGTTTTCACTGGCTGGCGTATCGAAAAAGAACTCGCTTGGGCGGGCGCACGGTTTTGCCTGCGATACCCAGGGTACGCTGTTCTTTGATGTGGTGCGCATTATCGACGCTCGTCGTCCGGCGATTTTTGTGCTCGAAAACGTTAAGAACCTGAAAAGCCACGACCAGGGTAAAACGTTCCGCATCATCATGCAGACACTGGACGAACTGGGCTATGACGTTGCCGACGCAGAAGATAACGGCCCGGACGATCCGAAAATCATCGATGGCAAACATTTTCTACCACAGCATCGTGAGCGCATCGTGCTGGTGGGCTTTCGTCGCGATCTTAATCTGAAAGAAGATTTCACTCTGCGTGACATTAGCGATTGTTTCCCGGTGCAGCGAGTGACGCTGGCGCAATTACTGGACCCGATGGTCGAAGCGAAATATATCCTGACGTCGGTGCTATGGAAGTATCTCTATCGCTATGCGAAAAAGCATCAGGCGCGCGGTAACGGCTTCGGTTATGGGATGGTTTATCCGAACAATCCGCAAAGTGTCACGCGCACGCTTTCTGCCCGTTATTATAAAGACGGCGCGGAAATCTTAATCGATCGCGGCTGGGATATGGCGACAGGTGAGAAAGACTTTGACGATCCGCAGAATCAGCAACATCGCCCACGAAGATTAACGCCTCGCGAATGCGCGCGTCTGATGGGCTTTGAAGCGCCGGGAGAAGCGAAATTCCGTATACCGGTTTCTGATACGCAGGCCTATCGTCAGTTCGGTAATTCGGTGGTAGTACCGGTCTTTGCCGCGGTGGCAAAACTGCTCGAGCCAAAAATCAGACAAGCGGTGGCGTTGCGTCAGCGAGAAACACAACATGGCCGATGTTCACGATAAGGCCACGCGTAGCAAAAATATGCGCGCGATTGCCACGCACGATACGGCAATCGAGAAACGTCTCGCCAGCCTGTTAACTGAGCAGGGGCTGGCGTTTCGTGTTCAGGAGGCCAATCTTCCCGGACGTCCGGATTTTGTCCTTGATGAATTTCGCTGTGTGATATTTGCCCACGGTTGCTTCTGGCACCATCACCATTGCTACCTGTTTAAAGTCCCCGCCACGCGAACAGATTTTTGGCTGGAGAAGATTGGTAAAAATGTCGAGCGCGATCGGCGCGATATCAGTCGTTTGCAGGAACTCGGCTGGCGCGTGTTGATTGTCTGGGAATGTGCGTTACGCGGGCGGGAGAAATTAACGGACGCGGCACTTACCGAGCGTCTGGAAGAGTGGATCTGCGGCGAGGGCGCCAGCGCGCAGATCGACACTCTGGGGATTCATTTACTCGCTTGATGCATCCTGAATGACGGGAGCGACAACGGGTTTTGCCGGGAAGAGATATTTCCCCAACGTGACCAGCACCACGGCGAAAACAATCACTCCTAGCGCCAGCCATTCAATCTTCGACAGCGTTTCGCCGCCCAGACCCGTACCCAGCAATACCGCGACCACGGGATTAACATAGGCGTAGCTGGTGGCCAGAGCCGGACTGACATTGCGGATTAAATACATATAAGCGTTGATGGCGATAATCGAGCCAAACAGCGTCAGATAGCCGACTGCAAGGAAACCAGCAAGCGAAGGGACTGCTGTCAGTTTTTCACCCGCAATCATCGACGCAATCATTAACACTACGCCAGCCGCCAGCATCTCAATGGCACCTGCCATCATCCCTACTGGTAAGGTAATGCGTGAGCCATAAACCGACCCAAACGCCCAGCTAATTGAGCCGATTAAAATCAGCATTGCACCCCACGGGTTACCGCTTAAATTACCGCCACTATTGAGCATGATGATCCCGGCAAGCCCAATGGCGATACCCACCCATTCCAGTTTGCGCGTTTTAATGCCAAACAGGCGGCTGAAGCAAAGAGTAAAGAGTGGCACCGTTGCCACCACCACGGCGGCAATGCCGGAAGGGACGTTTTGATGTTCGGCAACCGTCACCATACCGTTACCGACAGCCAGCAGTAACAGGCCAATAAGCGCGGCGTTGAGCAGGGGACGTAGCGGCGGCAATTTGTGCCCACGCAGCAGTAAAAATGCCATCAATAAAAGACCTGCTGCCAAAAATCGCACCCCCGCCATCATTAACGGTGGCCAGCTTTCAACGCCAATCCGAATGACAAAATAGGTCGAGCCCCAAATGATATACAACGCAAACAGCGCGCCAAAAAGCGGTAATAACTGGCGGAAACGCATAATCCCTCACGGTGGAAATAAAAAGGTGGTTCATAGTAAACGTGAAAATCATTCTGCTGGCGAGAGATATAATTGTGCTTGATTGTTAAAAAAATGTTGACCTGTGAAGCAAGTATCAGGCAAGCCGATTTTGCTTCATACTTAGCGCGTCAACGAAAAAATGAGAGGGAATGCTTTTGGCCGGGAGTAGTTTATTGACGTTGCTCGATGATATCGCCACTTTGCTGGACGATATCTCCGTGATGGGCAAGCTGGCGGCGAAGAAAACCGCCGGTGTATTAGGGGATGACTTGTCGCTTAATGCGCAACAAGTTTCAGGTGTGCGTGCCAACCGGGAACTTCCTGTAGTCTGGGGCGTGGCGAAGGGATCGCTAATCAACAAAGTGATTCTGGTGCCGCTGGCGCTGATCATCAGTGCATTTATCCCGTGGGCAATTACGCCACTGTTGATGATTGGTGGTGCGTTTCTCTGCTTTGAAGGGGTAGAGAAAGTGCTACATATGCTGGAGGCGCGTAAACACAAAGAGGATCCGGCGCAGAGTCAGCAGCGTCTGGAAAAACTGGCGGAGCAAGACCCGCTCAAGTTTGAAAAGGACAAAATAAAAGGGGCCATTCGCACCGATTTTATTTTGTCTGCGGAAATTGTCGCCATAACGCTGGGCATTGTGGCGGAAGCGCCGCTGATTAATCAGGTGCTGGTGCTCTCAGGGATAGCTCTGGTGGTAACGATTGGCGTGTATGGCCTGGTGGGGATTATCGTTAAGATTGATGACCTGGGCTACTGGCTGGCAGAAAAGTCCAGTACGTTGATGCAGGCATTGGGTAAGGGGCTGTTGATTATCGCGCCCTGGCTGATGAAAGCATTATCGGTTGTCGGCACGCTGGCGATGTTCCTGGTGGGTGGCGGCATTGTGGTGCATGGCATCGCGCCGCTGCATCATGCCATTGAACATTTTGCCGAACAGCAGAACGCGCTGGTGGCGATGATATTACCGACTGTTTTAAATCTGATTCTTGGATTTATCATCGGTGGCATCGTGGTGCTGGGAGTGAAAGTGGTAGCGAAAATGCGCGGCCAGGCACATTAAAATTCACATTGGCTGTTATGCAAAATTCGCCATCCTCGACTAAGGTGAACAAGTTTCACTCGAAAAAAGGAGGCGAGTATGAGCTTTATGGTTAGTGAGGAAGTCACGGTAAAAGAGGGCGGCCCGCGGATGATTGTCACCGGGTATTCCAGCGGTATGGTTGAGTGCCGGTGGTATGACGGTTATGGGGTCAAGCGGGAAGCTTTTCATGAAACCGAGCTTGTTCCGGGGGAGAGGAGTTGTTCGTCGGAAGAAGTTTGAAAGTGTGCAATTAACACCAGGCCGGATAAGGCGTTCACGCCGCATCCGGCAGTTGTACCAGCGTCTGCATGGAGTGCCTGATGCGACGCTGTCGCGTCTTATCATGCCAGGGTTATACAAATAATCGATATCTGGCGATAGAATCAAAAGTAGGCCGGATAAGGCGTTCACGCCGCATCCGGCAGTTGTGCCAGCGTCAGTATCGAAGGCCTGATGCCTCGTATCATGCCAACATTATAAAATTATCGTTGTTTGGCGGTACGCTATCGCCAGGTTGTGCCAGAATCATTAAAAAGCAGGTTGGGAGTCGTCAGGGTGCAGCACGAGACAAAAATGGAAAACCAGAGCTGGCTAAAAAAACTCGCACGCCGCCTGGGGCCAGGTCATGTCGTTAATCTGTGCTTTATCGTGGTGTTGATCTTCTCCACTTTGCTTACCTGGCGTGAAGTCGTGGTGCTGGAAGACGCCTATATCTCAAGCCAGCGTAATCATCTGGAAAACGTTGCCAACGCGCTCGATAAGCAATTGCAATATAACGTCGATAAACTGATTTTTTTGCGTAATGGAATGCGTGAAGCCCTTGTTGCGCCGCTGGATTTCACCTCTATGCGTAACGCTGTTGTCGAGTTTGAACAACATCGCGACGAGCACGCCTGGCAAATCGAACTCAACAGACGACGCACTCTGTCAGTAAACGGTGTCTCGGATGCGTTAGTGAGCGAGGGAAATCAGCTGTCTCGCGAAAATGAATTACTCGACAATGAAATTACTGCCGCACTGGAAGTCGGCTACTTACTACGACTGGCGCACAACTCTACTTCGATGGTTGAACAGGCGATGTATGTCTCCCGCGCCGGATTCTACGTTTCGACGCAGCCGACGTTGTTTACCCGAAATATCCCTACGCGTTACTACGAATTTGTCACACAACCCTGGTTTATCGGCCAATCAGAACGAGAAAATCGTCAACGTGGCGTACGTTGGTTTACCTCTCAGCATGACCATAACAATGTTACTGAACCGCAGGTCACCGTAAGCGTGCCGGTCGACAGTAATAATTACTGGTATGGCGTGTTGGGGATGAGTATCCCTGTGCGCTCAATGCAGCAATTTCTAAAAAACGCTATTGATAAAAACCTGGATGGCGAATATCAGCTCTACGACAGTAAACTGAAATTATTAACTTCCTCTAACCCGGAACACTTGGCGGAGGATCTCTTTGATCCTCGAGAGCTGGCATCTCTGGCGCAGGCTATGGAACACGATACGCGCGGTGGCATTAGGATGAACAGTCGCTATGTTAGCTGGGAGCGACTGGACCATTTTGACGGCGCATTGGTGCGCATTCATTCGCTCAGTGAAGGTGTGCGTGGTGATTTCGGCAGCATCAGCATTGCGTTAACCCTTCTGTGGGCGCTTTTTACGACGATGTTACTTATCTCCTGGTATGTGATTCGCCAGATGGTCAGCAATATGTTTGTCCTGCAAAGCTCGTTGCAGTGGCAGGCGTGGCATGACACCTTAACGCGCTTGTATAACCGTGGCGCATTGTTCGAAAAAGCGCGTCCGCTTGCCGAATTGTGTCAGATACACAAACATCCGTTTTCTGTCATCCAGGTCGACCTTGACCATTTTAAAGCGATTAATGACCGCTTTGGTCATCAGGCAGGCGATCGTGTGCTGTCGCATGCTGCCGGATTAATCAGTCATTCATTGCGTTCACAGGACGTTGCCGGCCGCGTGGGCGGCGAGGAGTTTTGTGTGATTCTGCCTGGCGCTAACCTGGCGCAGGCAACGGAAGTGGCCGAACGTATTCGCCTGAAGCTGAATGAAAAAGAGATGTTGATCGCCAAGAGCACAACCCTACGCATCAGTGCCTCGCTGGGGGTGAGTAGCAGTGAGGAAACCGGCGATTATGATTTTGAACAATTACAGTCTCTGGCCGACCGACGGTTGTATCTTGCAAAACAAGCGGGGCGCAATCAGGTTTGCGCCAGCGATAGCCCTTAACTGGCCGTGAAAAAGTGATCCAGCCCTTCGCGCCAGCCTTCCGGTCCTTCTCGCTGTGTCCGCAAGACACGGGCCGGATCCTCATTTTGCAAATGCACGCCTTCCCGGTTTAGCCCTTTTACAATCACCGCATAATCCATCACTTCCAGTAATGGTGCGTCATTTGGGCCATCGCCTAAGCCAAGCGTGGTCGGACGTTTTCCACGCGATTGCTGATATGCCGCAATGATCCAGTTGGCTGCCTGATCTTTCCCGGCTGAGACATCCAGCACATGCCAGAAACGCGCACCTTGCACAAATTGCAAGCCCAGTTCATTCAGGCGAGCGGTAAATTGCGCCATCCGCTCGTCAGTGTCGCGCCAGATAAGCGTGACAGAAGCCTCATGCAACTGCGTCAGTGCTGCCTGGCTGTGGCTTAAGCCAGTCCATTCAGCGATGGTTGTATCATCGACGTCATCAAAGGTGGTGAATTTGAAGTGTTCTTTCTCACGCAGCGTATTTAATACCAGGCTGATTTCACTATGAGCAATCCCCGAGATGATGCGCGGAAAGCCGTCCAAATCCTGCCAGTGTTGATCCAGTTGGATCACCGCGCCGTTCTCTGCAATGAGTGACAATCCTTGCAGACCTAACATCTTTTGCAGGTACAGCATCTCAGCCGAGGTTTTACTACTACACAGGATCACGGGGATCTCCGCTTCCCGCAGGCGGATTAACCAGGAGGCGGCAGGTTGCCAGTCATAGCTATGACTGTCCAACAGGGTGCCATCAAGATCGGTAAAAATCAGCAGCGGTTGATGAATTGAAAGCATGATCGCGCAGTACTCCCCTTGCCTGGATGTTTCTTAAAACAGCACGAATAATAAAAAATCGTTTTTCGGGAGCGATCACGTGAACGCCAGAGCCTTCAAGGGGTGACGTGGATCACACTTCCATTCATAAGTGACGTTAATCATTCATATCAAGAATATTTTCTTGTCAGCATAAAAAATTGCGGATAAGGTGATGAACGCATCAGATTTCCTGGTGTAACGAATTTTTTAAGTGCTTCTTGCTTAAGCAAGTTTGATCCCGGCCCCAACAAGGGCCGGGATTTTTTTATGACGCATTTAGCGATTCACTTCAGAGACGCTAAAGTCATGAATATCAAGTTCAAAGGCATCGGCTAATTCACGCCATGTATGATATTCACGGCCATCGACGCTGACGTGTTCTGAATCGTTCTGACTGCGATGAACTTCGCTTTCGCTAATTTCATTGATCGCCGCCAGCAGGGCATCGACATCGACGCTGACCTCACGTTTTGCGGTATCGCTGTACTCTTTTGCGGTTTTCATCATCTATCCTCGCAACCGTTGCTTATATGTTGCTGCCGACACGTCATGTCAGCCAGGCATTTCTTAAGTATAGACCGTTGAGAAAATCAGCACTCGCACGCGCCTGGCGCTGTCAGAAAAACGAAATTGTTCTAAACTGGCACAAAGCCACAGGAGGAAAACGATGAAGGTGAATGATCGGGTAACAGTCAAAACGGATGGCGGTCCGCGTCGTCCTGGCGTGGTACTGGCAGTTGAGGAGTTTAGTGAAGGCACAATGTACCTGGTTTCGCTGGAAGACTACCCGCTCGGCATCTGGTTCTTTAATGAAGCAGGGCATCAGGATGGTATCTTTGTGGAGAAAGCAGAGTAATTTCTGTCAGCCTGACTGGTGGAATACCACCAGTCAGTATGCCCTAGCGCATGTTGACAAAAATACCATTTGTCACATTATCCGTCAGTCGGACGACATGGTAGATAACCTGTTTATTATGCGTTTTGATCTTACGTTTAATATTGCCTTTATGCGATGAAACGGTCTTGGCTTTAATATTCATTTGGTCGGATATTTGAATCGTTCCCTGGCCAGCCATCCACATTCGCAACATACTCGATTCGGTCCGGCTTAATGATAGCGTTGGCATATTTAAAATGCTGGCCATCGTTGTCTCTTTTTTCAGAATATCGCCAAGGATATCATCAAGAGATTCCGGTTTAATCGATTTGGAACTGATCAATAAATTTTTTCTGACCAATAGATATTCATCAAAATGAACATTGGCAATTGCCATAAAAACGATAAATAACGTATTGGGATGTTGATTAATGATGTACTTGATACGTTGACTGTTAGAAGCATCGTGGATAAAACAGTCCTCATTAATAAACACCACTGAAGGGTGCTGTGAATCACAAGCGATGGCAAGGTCATCAACGGTTTCAATGTCGTTGATTTCTCTTTTTTTCACCCCTCTACTCAACAGATACCCGGTCAAACCCAGCCGGGTGTAACTACATAAATCCATAATAATCGTTGACATGGCATACCCTCACTCAATGCGTAACGATAATTCCCCTTACCTGAATATTTCATCATGACTAAACGGAACGACATGGGTCACCTAATGCGCCACTCTCGCGAATTTTCAGGCGGACTTACTATCCCGTAAAGCGTTGTATAATTTGCCTGGAATTGTCTTAAAGTAAAGTAAATGTTGCGATATGTGAGTGAGGTTAAAACAAATATTTCGCCACAGGAGTATCCTGGAAGATGTTCGCTGGTATTATTTTTCGGATAATCCTTAGGATAACAAGAGAAACATTAGGGAATCATATTACAGGCAATTCGCTGATAATATCCGCCAGCAAATTAAAAATTTCACTAAATAAATGTTCGCAAAAAGGAGCAATTAACGGCATTAATGCCGCCATTAATGAGATGCCGACAGTCAACGTTAATGGAAAACCAATAACAAAAATTGATAATTGCGGGGCCATACGATTCAGTAAACCTAATGCGATATTCAGCGTCAGCAACAGGGTAATGAGCGGTAACGCCAGCATCAACCCGTTAAGGAAAACCAGACTTCCTGCTTTGGTGAGTGCCAGAAATGCATTGCTGTTCAGCGGCTCGCCACCAATGGGTAGAGTGTGAAACGTATCGACCAGCAACGAAATCAGCCATAAATGACCGTTAAATGTCAGGAACAGCAGCAACGCCAGCATATCCATAATGCGCGCTAAGACGGGCATATTGAGATGACTGCCAGGATCGACGAACGTCGCAAATGACAGCCCCATTTGCAGACCGATAATTTCGCCAGCGGTTCGAACAGCGGCAAAGGCAAATTGCATGGTAAAGCCAAGTGCAATGCCAATCAGGATTTGCTGCACCGCCAGCCATAGGGCATAGAACGAAAAAACGGCAACATCGTTGGCGGGGATTGCCGGAGCAATGGCGAACGTGATCATCATTGCGAGGCCTAGTTTTACCCGTTTTGGCACGCTGCGTTCGCTCAAAATGGGCGCGGTGGAGATCAGCGCCAGCACACGCAGTAATGGCCAGAAATACAGGCTTAACCAGGAAAGCCATTGATCGCTTGTTACCTGCAACATTACATCGATTACCCGATGATA
The DNA here is from genome assembly GCF_004211985.1 of Escherichia sp. E10V10. NCBI lineage: Bacteria > Pseudomonadati > Pseudomonadota > Gammaproteobacteria > Enterobacterales > Enterobacteriaceae > Escherichia > Escherichia sp. E10V10. The sequence continues at coordinate 566,215 of NZ_RHJO01000001.1, forward strand.
TACGGCAGGTTAGTGAATAAGGTACGAACGTAATCCAGCAACAGGTTGAGCATCCACGGTCCGGCAATAATAATGGCGATAAATACGGCGATGATTTTCGGAATAAACGACAGCGTCATTTCGTTAATCTGCGTGGCGGCCTGCAAAATACTGATGATAAGACCGGTGACCAGCGCCACCAGCAACAGCGGGGCAGCCAGTGCCAGCGCGACTTTCATCGCTTCTGTCCCCATCATCATGACCGATTCGGGTGTCATTTGGCCTCTCTAGCTGTAAAAGCTCTGTGCCAGCGAGCCGACCAGCAATTGCCAGCCATCCACCAGTACAAACAACATCAGTTTAAACGGCAGGGCAATGGTCGCGGGGGGAACCATCATCATCCCCAATGCCATCAACACACTTGCAATAACCAGGTCGATAATCAAAAACGGAATGAAAATCGTGAAGCCTATCTGGAAGGCGGTTTTCAACTCGCTGGTCACGTAGGCCGGGAGCAAAATGCGCATCGGTACTGCTTCAGGTCCCTGCAACGGGCCGGTATTCGCCAGCCTGGCAAACAACCCTAAATCCGCCTCGCGGGTCTGGCGCAGCATAAACTCACGCAGTGGCTGCGCCCCTTTTTCCAACGCCTCCTGCATTGATATTTTCTCTTCGCTGAACGGCTGATACGCATCGACATAAATTTTGTCGATTACCGGAGACATAATAAAAAAGGTCAAAAACAGCGCCAGCCCCAGCAATACCTGGTTGGGCGGCGCGGAGGGCGTTCCCAGAGCGTTACGCAATAAACCAAAAACAATGATGATGCGGGTGAAGCTGGTCATCATCAGTAAAATTGCCGGAATAAAAGTCAGCGAGGTGATGAACACCAACGTCTGCACCGGGAGTGACCAGCTTTGTCCACCGCCAGGCAGCGGCTGGCTGGTGATGCCAGGCAGTTGAGCAAAGGCGAGGGGAGTAAACAGCCAGAGAAGGGCCGGTGCGGCAGACAAGAGACGACGCATCAGGCTCTCCCGCCACGCTTAAGTAAATTTTTCATGACCGACTGAAAATCGGCTTGAGGTAACTCTTCCGTTGGCGCAGAAGGGGGAAGTTTATGCAGCAGATTGATTTGCCCGGCAGTAACGCCGAGCACCAGTCGCGCATCTTCCACATCGACCACCACGACCCGTTCACGCGCCCCCAACGAGGCACTAGCGCTGACTTTCAGCCCGTTCGTGCCATTACGTTTGGGAGCAAATCCCAGCCTTTTTACCAGCCAGGCCGCAGCGAGGATCAGGACAATAATGGCAATTAGCGCGCCGCTCACCTGAAGGAGCGGAGCAGCAGAAACCGGCGCTGAAGGTTGTACAGTAGCGTGGTTATTCATCACTAACGGCTCAGGCGGCGCATTCGCTCGGACGGGGTAATGATATCGGTGATCCGCACGCCATATTTATCAGCGACTACGACAACTTCGCCCTGAGCAATTAAATAACCGTTGATCAGAATATCCAGCGGTTCGCCCGCCAGACCGTCCAGCGCCACGACTGACCCTTGCGTCAGACGCAACAACTCTTTGATGGTCATTCGTGTGCGGCCCAGTTCGACGGTCAGCTTAACCGGAATATCCATAATCAGGTCGATATCCTGCAATGTTCCACTGACGTCGCCGCCGCCAAGCTGCTGGAACACCGCTTCAGCCGCGCTTTTGCCGCTTGTTGATTTTTGTTCGCCTAACGCTTCAGCCCACAGATCGTCCATTGCGCCGTTGTTGTCATCGGCCGGATTATTCAAGTCACTCATTTGGGCTGTTCCTCGTTCAGAGAATTCAAAATCGGGTTAATCAAATGTTCTATCCGTAACGCATACTGACCGTTGATGGTGCCGTACTGGCTGGTCAGTACCGGAACGCCATCAACATGGGCGATAATGCGATCGGGTTTTTCTATCGGCAGGACATCGCCGGGCTTCAGCTTTAAAATCTGCGACAGGCGCAGCGAAATATCGGCAAAGTTGGCGACCAGCTCCAGCTGTGAATGCTGAACCTGGCGCACCAGGTTATCGCGCCAGTTCTGATCTTCATTACGCGAGTTTTCCAGCGGCGGGTTAACCAACAATTCCCTCAGTGGCTCGATCATGCTGAATGGCAGGCAGATATTAAATTCGCCGGTCAGGTTGCCAATCTCCACATGGAACGGCGTGTTAACCACAATGTCGTTCGGTGAGGTGGTGATATTGGTAAATTTCACCTGCATTTCGGAACGCACGTACTCGACTTCCAGCGGATTAATCGCCTTCCACGCGTCGCTATAGCCTTCAAGTGCCAGCTTCAACATGCGATTAATGACGCGCTGTTCGGTATGAGTAAACTCGCGACCTTCTACTTTGGTAGGGAAGCGTCCATCGCCGCCAAACAGGTTATCCACGGCGATAAACACCAGACTCGGCGAAAACACCACCAGCCCTGTTCCGCGCAGCGGTTTCAGATGGATAAGGTTCAGGTTGGTCGGCACCGGCAGGTTGCGGGCAAATTCATGGTACGGCTGTATGCGGATAGCCCCGACGGTAATGTCCGGGCTACGGCGCAGCAGGTTGAACAGCCCCATGCGGAAATGGCGGGCAAAACGCTCATTAATGATTTCCAGCGCCTGCAAACGTTCGCGCACAACCCGGCGTTGCGTGTTGGGATCGTACGGACGAATGTCACTTTCGCCGCTAACACTGGTTGTCGGTTCGTCTTTGACCTCGCTGTCGCCATTCAACAGCGCATCAATTTCAGCTTGAGAAAGAATACTATCGCCCATGTCGTTATCGCAGAATAAAAGCGGTATACAGCACGTCGGTGACATCCTGTTTCGGTTGCCCGGCAACAAGCGGGGGGGAGAGTGTGGCTTTAATTGCGGCAATCAGTTTTTGCTTGCCTTCTTCCGTTGCCAGCACGGCGGCATCCTGGCGCGAAAACAGTAACAGCAAGCGACTGCGGACTTCCGGCAAATACTCGCTCAGCCGCGAACGGGTGGCTTCATCTTTCAGCCGCAGCGTTATGCCGATATAAAGTACGCGATCTGCATCGCCAAGATTGACCGTAAAAGTGTCCAGCGCATAGAAGACAGGTGAGAGTACGACGCGTTGCTGTGCTTTGTCGCCAGCGGTCACTTGTTGCGAATGCCAGTAGCTGTAACCCGCGCTGGCACAGGCCGCGAGAGTGATGAATACCAGGATCGGGAGCCAAAGCGATCGCCTGCTTTTCTTGCTTATCGCGTAATCAGTCATGTGTTGCGGTCTTCCTGTGTCGCTACTGCTTATCGGCTAATTATCCTGCGTCTTAAGTGTGGCAAAGCGGGGAAAAGACGCGGATTAAGGTGTTACCTCTGGCGTTAGGCGAAAATATCGACGCCACTATTGCCAGATGAAACTCTCTGGAGAGTTGTGGGAACTGGCAATGCATCGTCATCCTCGGTTGTCAGGCGTTCATGGCCTGATGTGCGTGGACGTTGTTGTTGCTCGGAAGCTGCCTGCTGCTGACCGCTAAAACTCTCTCCGCTGATATTGCTCTGCCCCAACTGAATTCCGCTTTCTGCCAGTTGTGTGCGCAGTACCGGCAAAGCCGCTTCCAGAGCGGCGCGCACGTGCTGATGCGGCGAAACCATCTGAATTTGCGCCTGGTTGTCATCCACCTTAAGGGAGATTTGCACTTCGCCTAAATCTTGCGGATGCAAACGCAGTTCGGCACTTTGTTGCCCCTGGTGGGTAAACAGCGAAATATGCTGGCTTAAGGATTGTTGCCATTCGTGGGAACCCAGCGGTGCGCTCAAAACAGGCGCTGCGACGGTGGGCAGTGGCTGCGTCTGGAGCGGAGTAATTAGCGGACTGGCGACAGTAGTAACAGGTGAAGGCGTGCTGATGACCTCCGCTTTACTCTGGGCTTCAGCGACCAGCGGTGTTAATGGCTGATCTGGCGCGCCAGGGGCGTCGTCAGGTTGAGCTGTTGCGAGTTGCGCGGTAGTCAGTTTTGTTGAGAGTGCTTGCTTCTGCGTCGGTAACGTTGTTACAGGCGCATCAGTCACTTTGGGGGTATTGTCAAAACCGGGCAGCATAGCAAAAAGGGCGCTCAGGCTGGCGACAGCATCTTCATTAAGGTCATCCGTTTTATCGTCGGCGACCGTTTCCTTTTCTGGCATGGCTGTCAGCGTATTAACCAGAGCCGTTGTCAGCGGCGTTGTATCGGGTAGTGCTGCGGTTATTTCAGCCAGCGTTTCGTCAGTAGCGATGTGTAAATCAGACGGCAATACCCCGCCCAGAATTTCGTTGGCGCGTTCTTTACCTTGCGCGTGTGGGGTATCCACTGCAACCTGAAGCAATGGCGAAGCTTTGCCTGGTGCTGCATCTCCTGCTAATGCCCCGCTCAACAACGCAAGAAAATCCTGTGCCGTGTCAGTGGCGCTAGCACCGGGCAATGTGGATGTGTCAACGTCAGCGGTAATCAAGGGCGCTAAACGAATCATTCAGTTTTCCTCATGGCGGCGCGCTGGGCGAACTCGTCCATCTTTTTCTGATCGAGGCGGTTTTCTGCTAACAGAGCCGCCGTGGATTGCCGTTCCTGGAGGGTCTGCCAGGCCTGCAAGCGTTGTTTCTTTTCTCGCCAGCTGTTCAGAGCAATGTCAACTTTCTGCGTCCACTGATTAAGCTGCTGGCGGTGCTGGGTAATGGCCTTTTCCAGCGTCTGAATGAACTGCTGGTAGTTGATCCAGCGATTACTGGTCATTCCTGCACTCATGTCGTTGTTCAGGTTGCTGCGATATTCATTCTGATAATCGATCAGCATTTTGAGTTGTTCTTCCGCTTGCTGACATCCGCGACGCATTTCACCCAGCAGGCGGGCCGCATTATCCACCTCTTTTTCTGCCAGATCTTTCAGGGTCGCCAGGGCGCCATGTTCTGCCATCTGCTGTTATCTCCTGCTTAGTCACACAGTCGGAAAAATACGTTCCAGCCCCAGGAGAGAGTCTTCCCAGTCCGCGCGTTCAAAAATGCCTTGTTGCAAATATCCCTCCAGCTGCGGCCACAAGGCGATAGCTTTATCGAGCATTGGATCGCTGCCTTTGGCATACGCGCCGACGCTGACCAGATCGCGGTTACGCTGAAAACTCGACAACAGCTGCTTGAATGTGCGTACCCGCGCGTAATGCTGCTCGCTGATCAACGCCGTCATTGCACGGCTGATTGAGGCTTCAATATCAATCGCCGGATAGTGCCCGGCTTCTGCCAGACGGCGAGACAGCACGATATGACCGTCGAGGATCGCCCGCGCGGAGTCGGCAATTGGATCCTGCTGGTCATCGCCTTCGGTGAGCACGGTATAAAACGCGGTAATCGAGCCGCCGCCGCTGATTCCGTTTCCGGCACGTTCGACCAGCGCCGGTAATTTGGCGAATACCGACGGCGGATAACCTTTGGTGGCTGGTGGTTCGCCAATCGCCAGCGCAATCTCACGCTGGGCCATCGCGTAGCGGGTGAGGGAGTCCATAATCAGCAACACATGCTGACCACGATCGCGAAAATCTTCGGCAATGCGCGTGGCATAGGCGGCACCCTGCATTCGCAGCAGCGGAGAAACATCCGCCGGAGCGGCAATCACCACGGAGCGCGCACGCCCTTCGGCACCGAGAATATTTTCAATAAAATCTTTTACTTCTCGCCCACGTTCACCAATCAAACCAACGACGATCACATCGGCACGGGTGTAGCGCGCCATCATTCCCAGCAGCACACTTTTACCGACGCCGGAACCGGCAAACAGCCCCATACGCTGCCCGCGCCCAACGGTAAGCAGGGCATTAATTGGGCGCACGCCCGTATCCAGCACATGCTCAATCGGTGTACGTTGCAACGGGTTAAACGGCGGGGTAATCAGGGCGCCAGTTTCAGTCGTATCGGGGGAGGGCAGACCATCGAGCGGTTTACCGCTGCCGTCCAGAACGCGACCTAATAACGCCGGACCGAGCGGTAGCTGCTTGCCGCTTTGCAGCCCATCGCCGGAGATATTTCTGGCGTAAACGCGTGCGCCGGGCAGCACGCCTTCCACTTCCTCCAGCGGCATTAAAAACAGCCGTTGACCGTTAAAGCCAACCACTTCGCTTTCTACTTCGTGCGTTTCAGTGCCGTTCTGACGTTCAATGACACAGGTTGCGCCGAGCGGCAGTTGCAATCCGGTGGCTTCCAGCACCAGCCCGGTGGCGCGGGTTAATCGCCCGTAGCGACGCACCGCAGGCAACTGAGCCATTTTGGCTTCAAAATTATCCAGCGTGGTTAGCCAACGTGTCAGGCGCGGGGTCATTACACCACTCCTGGCGCTGCCAGACGGCAGAGTTCTTGCCAGCGGGTGGCGACACTGGCGTCGAGATCGCCTTCATCAGCGGAGACTTTACAACCGCCAGGATGGAGGGTCGGGTCGCCGCGCAAGCGCCAGCCATGCAAACTTAAGGTTGCGCCGAGCATCTCATCAACACGTTGCAGATCATCCGGATGCACGCGTAGCTGCGGTTTGCCACTGAATAACGGTTCTTGTTGCAACAACTGTTGGATCTGTTTGATCAGTGCCGAGTTATCCACCGTTGGCGGCTGGCCGATCACCTGACGCGCTGCCTCCAGCGCCATCTGCATCAGGCGTGAAGCAATCACGCTATCCAGCGCGTCAAGGGTGGTCTGAAACTCGCTGACCAGTTGCTGCATCCGGGCATGAATCGGCGCTTGCTGGGATTTTGCTTGTGCCAGTCCTTGTTCCAGCCCCTGAGCCAGACCTTCCTGATAGCCTTGTTCATGGCCTTGCTGGCGACCTTCGGCAATCCCCGCCTGATAACCTTGCTCGTGGGCCTGCATTTGCAGTTGTGCCAGTTGCTGCTCAAGGCTGGGTTCGGCCTCTTCAGTGACGGTTTCTTCTGGCTCCATCAGCGGCACAAACTCCGCCTGGGGTGGCGCGAGATCGTCCGGTGTCCAGGTTTTCCACGGCAGATTATCAGACATAGGTATCCTCGCCGCTGCCAATCACCATCTCGCCGGTTTCGGCAAGGCGGCGCACAATCAGCAGAATCGCTTTCTGTTCGTTTTCCACCTGCGACAGACGCACCGGACCACGGTTGGCAAGATCGTCGCGCAGAATATCGGCGGCACGCTGCGACATATTGCGCAGGAATTTCTCGCGCAGTGGCTGCTCGGCCCCTTTCAGCGCGATCAGCAGCGATTCGGAATCCACTTCCTGCAACAGACGCTGGATGCTGCGATCGTCGACATCCACCAGATTTTCGAACAGGAACATCTCGTCGATGATTTTCTGCGCCAGTTCGCCGTCAAATTCACGCACGGCGGTAATAACCGCTTCTTCCTGCTGAGTTTTCATCAGGTTGATAATTTCCGCTGCTGTTCTCACGCCGCCCATTTTGCTGCGTTTGAGATTCTGGCCATCGAGCAGGCCATTCAGCACTTCTGTCAGTTCAGCCAGCGCGGCAGGTTGTACGCCGCCAAAGGTAGCGATACGTAGCATCACGTCGTGGCGCAGACGTTCATCGAACAACGCCAGAATATCGGCGGCTTGAGCGCGTTTCAGATGCACCAGAATGGTGGCGATAATCTGTGGATGTTCATCGCGAATCAGATCGGCGGCGCTCTGTGGCTCCATAAAGTTGAGCGTTTCAATACCGCTGGCAGTGTCGCGGGTTTCGAGAATATCTTCCAGCAGGCTGGCGGCACGCTCTTCGCCCAGCGCTTTGACCAGCACTGAACGCAGATAATCATTGGCGTTAATATTCAGTGCGGCAAACTGTTCGGCTTCTTGTTCAAACTCTGCCAGTACTTCAGTTAATTGTTTGTTGGAGATCTGCGAGACGTTCGCCATTGCCGCGCTCAGGGTTTGCACTTCTCGTTGGGACAGGTGCTTGAATACCTCTGCTGCCCGGTCTTCGCCAATGGTCATCAGCAGAATGACGCTTTTATCGGTGCCTGTCAGGTTACTCATGATCGTTATTTATCCACTGGCGAATGACCAGCGCCACTACGCGCGGATCGTTATCAGACATGTCGCGGATGCGCTGGCTCATTACCTCAGCCCCCAGACGTTGGTTAGCGCGGCGTTGTTGCAGTTGTTCGTCTTTGCTCAGGCGTACTTCCACTGCATCTTCCGTCTCCTGGCGAGTTTGTGTCTGTTGCTGAACGGCTTTCACCACCTCAGCGCGGCGGATTAATTGCGGACGCACCGCTTTACGCCACAGCAGCCACGCCACCAGTATCACCAGCAACCAGCGTCCGGCAGCCAGTAACTGATCGATAAACGCTTGTTGTTGCCAGAACGGCAACTCACCACCACTTTCATCACTACTGGTAAACAGCGAGTTGACGACATTGAGCGAATCACCGCGTTTTTCCGAAAAGCCCATTGCCTCGCGGGTCAGATCATCAATTTGTTTCATCTGTTCGGCGCTCAGTGGCAACGGTTTGCCATCCGGCAGCGTTTTGTAATTCACCACTACCGCGACAGACAGACGTTGCACGTCGCCGACGTTCATTTTGGTATGACGAATGGTGCGATCGACTTCGTAGTTGCTGGTTTCATTACGCTGTGTGCTGCGCGGCCCACTATTGCTGGTGGTGCTCGTCTGTTGTTGGCGATTGTTTTGATTTGCCGGAGGCGTACTGATCGGCGCGTTATTTGCAGGCGCGGGCTGATTAGACAATGCCCCCGGCACGCCGCCCGGATAACCGGAACCGCTCTGCTCGCTTTCATTCAGTTGACGGGAACGAAGTGCTGCCTGTGACTCATTGCCATTAGGGCGATACTGCTCTTCTGTTTGCTCTTTACTGGCGAAATCCAGCTGCGCTGTGACTTGCGCATGAATATTGCCGTTGCCGACAATAGGCGACAGAATTGCTTCAATACGACGCTGAATGCGGCCTTCGACATCGCTGGTATATTTCAACTGAACGTCATTGAGATCGCGCCCGCTGGTGTTGGACTGGGTTAACAGATGCCCACCTTGATCCACCAGCGTAACGTTACCCGGTGGCAGCCCAGCTACTGCACTGGAAACCAGATGCACAACGGCGCTAATTTGCCCTTCATCCAGCGCACGTCCTGGCAATAAATTCACAGTCACCGATGCGGAAGGGGATTTTTGTTCACGGACAAATAAAGACGGTTTCGGCATCGCCAGATGCACGCGCGCCCCTTTTACCGGGCCGATAGTTTCGATGGTACGAGAAAGTTCGCCTTCCAGCGCTCGCTGATAATTCACCTGTTCGCTGAACTGGCTGATACCAAACTTTTCCTGATCGAGCAGTTCAAAGCCGACCGCTCCGCCTTTAGGTAAGCCTTGCTGCGCCAGACGCAGACGCAATTCATGAACCTTATCCGCCGGAACTTCAATTGCACCACTGGCTTCACTAAAGCGGTAGGGGATGTTCATCTGCGTCAGTTGGCTGACGATCGCGCCACCATCCTGATCGGAAAGGTTGCTGAATAACGTGCGGTAATCAGGGGCTTTTGCCCATAGAACTAACGCGACTATCACTGCCACTGCAGCGGAACCAGCAACAATCAAAGGGATTCTCGGATTCGCGCGTAGGCGATTAAGCCACTCAAGAGATTTTGTCTGGGCTGCAGTCGTATTCATCGCGCACCTCGCGGCAGATGAAAGACGGCGTTATTGGCAAAGTGGAACAAGACGCACTCCCGGGTCAGCAAACTCGAAAAATTGACGGCCTCATTATTTGTGGTTTTATTTTTTTCTATGCGCCAATTAACCCGGTTTTTTATCGTTATTTAACGCCTTTATCTTATTGACTTACTGTTAATCTCTGCTACCAGAAATGATCCAGGAGATGAATATGTCAGCCATACAGGGGATTGAAGGGGTTATCAGCCAGTTACAGGCTACGGCGATGAGTGCCCGTGCGCAGGAATCACTACCACAACCTGGCATCAGTTTTGCCGGACAACTTCATGCCGCGCTCAATCGTATAAGTGATACGCAAACCGCCGCCCGCACCCAGGCAGAAAAATTCACCCTCGGCGAACCCGGCGTGGCGCTAAACGATGTGATGACCGATATGCAAAAAGCCTCAGTTTCAATGCAAATGGGGATTCAGGTGCGTAATAAGCTGGTGGCGGCGTACCAGGAAATGATGTCCATGCAGGTGTAGGTTTTGTAACTGAGGCGTCCTGCCGATACAACAAAAACAACTGGTCTACGAAACCTGGGGCGGCGATTAGTGAATGCAGATAAGTACACTCTCATTATTTTTTATATTTCATGTAATGAGGATGGCGAGTTAGTCTTTATTTTTTTGATAAATGGTAGCTCTATAAAATGGTAAGTGAAAGTGGATAGAAGGCAAATAGCGAAGAAGGCTATAATAAGTATCGAAAGTAGTAAGGGGCCAATAGCTATCATTTTTGCAGTTGCCAGATAGTTGTAAACTGGGAAAAGTACTAACCCCTGCGTGAGGTACAAACTGTAGCTAATCGCCCCTAATCTTTTAGCTGCTCTGGTTGTTAATGCACCAAATAGTTCGGCTCCAGAGATGATGCAAAAGAAAATAATAGCAAGGAAAGCAGTCTCTGGCGGGCTATACAATGTAGGTGCTGACAGATAGGCCAGCAGTATTGTAGATAATAAAATACAATTTGCAGTGGTCTTTGATAGAATAACCCTTTCTTTCAATTCCTTACAAAGCATTCCTGCAAAGAAATATGACCAAAGATAAGCTGTATTCGTGAAGGAAGGTAAGAAATAAAATGAAAATGCAAAAAGTACAATGCTCAGTTCCATAGATCTTTTATTGAGCATAAATAGCAATGGAAGAGAAAAATAAAACATCCATTCCCATTTTAATGTCCACGTAACCCCGGCTAATACAATAAAGGGGGTATGAAAAGCCGTCACTGGTAATTTATTGTCCCATAAACCACCATCAAACCAGGTCAGTAAATTAGATATAGTCGTTGCGGTGAATGGGATTTTTTCCGTGAATATGAAAAGGAGAGAAATAGCCAGGAATGAGCAAAAGAAAGTTAACGGGACAATTCTAAGGAGTCTTTTTTTATATAAATCAATCCAGTCTATATTATCTTTGTCCCTAATCTTTCCCCAAAATAAATAAGCGGTTGTCATGAAAAACAATGCTACGCCATTCTTTCCCATAATTAAAAGCCATTGGGATATCGGAGCCCATTGACCAGTTGTAAAATATGAGTAAGCGCAGTCCATATGATGGAATATAACAAAAGATGCAAGATAAAAACGCATGCCATCAAGTCTATTGGCTCTGTTTGGCTGAATGTCGTTATCAAGAAATTTAAATATTGGCAAGCTGAATGCGATTAATGCACCTACGATACAGAAAAATGCTAAAATAAATGAGAATGACAGGTTCATATGAACAAAACTCTTCTGCAGTAAATGTTAAAAATAATCAGTAATCTATATAAATGGGTATGGATTACTTTAGAGTTTATCTAGAGTATCAGATTGTAATCCCATAGCAAACAACTGTGCTTTATCATTTAATTTAGGTGATATTAACTCTCGATTTTGTTATTTCATTCCTAGGTGGTATTACTTAACCAATATTCATAAAAATGCAAAAATCACGAGCAAATGGCACGTTCCCTGTTTTTGTCAGAGTTATTTAACTTGCTTACAGTGGGTTGAGTACACTAAAGCTAAGTTTTTGGCTGTACGAGCAATGGTGAGAGTGGGGGGATGATGTCCCATTTACATTGGAACAATAGGTAATGGGCGACTGATTAATCACTTTTGGGGCCGCACCGTAAGGTAATGAGTATTCATTAGTATGAAGTGATCGAACCTTTATAAGAAGCTGCCTGCAAGCACAAAAAAGTGCTGCAAACGCATAATCAGCATTCCCTGCTGCAGTTGGTGGGTTTACCAGTCATGACAATTGATGATTTTCACATAAGTTCAAGGTCATAAAACGGCTATTTGGATCCGGTTTATAATCAGCGAAGGGCTCGCAGGCGGTGAAGCCATGTTTGAGATAAAGTTGATGGCAGGCCGTAAACCCAGCATGTGTTCCTGTTTCTAAACTCAGGCGATGAAGGCGTCTGTCATGTGCAACCCGCAAAATATGCCGTAGAATCAGATTTGCAACGCCACGACGTAAAAAGTCTGGCGCAGTACGCATTGATTTCAACTCGCCATGTTCATCATCCAGTAACTTCAGCGCGCCAATTCCGGCGAGTCGATCTCCTTCCCATGCTGACCAGAATGTCACTGCCGGATCACGTAGTTTTTGTACGTCCAAAGCATGGATGCTTTCTGGTGGAGATTGTTCCTGCATACCGGAAATATGGTAATTCACTAATTCTTGTACTGCAGGATGGGAGAGATCATCTGTTTTGACAGTGAACATGATTGTTTCTTGTTGGTTGTCTAATTACAACATACCAACAGGCGAAAACATCGTTGTCTAATAGATGTTTCTTATGACACGGTTCTGTTTGTAAAAAATGACCGCTCACCATTGTATGGAGCCATCGCTGGAAGAACGCTTCGCAGTAACTTGCTTTCAGAATGCCCATCGAGTGATGGGCGGGTACGGGGTATGACACACCGCGAGATCTACGGTGAACGATGATGCACCCCGCCTGCTGTCTGGCGCGCTCCTGGGCTTTCTTTGTCATCAACGAAAAATACATGGTCACAGGCATGAACATGAAGGTGTTAGTTAATCGCTATTTCAGAACCGATCATTGAAAATTTTATTAATAACCAGCCACTGTCAGACCTGAGCTGGCGAGAACAGCTAAATAAGTGGTTTGTTGTTCTCGATATCTTCAATATATAAAAGTGTATTATCGATAGAATAGTAACGCCGCTTATTATCACCGACGTCAGTAACCCACCGAAAAACACCAGCCTTTGCAAGCGTTATACAATATTCCCGAAATGTTGACCGTCTTGAAATGTGAGTTCGGGCTGCTTTTTTGACTTGCTCAGGATCCTTGATGGCACTGACTTTTAATAGACTTCTGCTTCCTCTTATTAACAAAACATTGTCATCGTGCGTGACGATCCTGATGTTATCTGTGGCAAGATAGTAAATATAATGTGCAATATGATGACGTTTTAACTCAGCATAAAACCAGGAAAAATTTAGCTCCGTTCTCACTTGCTCAAACATCTTTTGAAAATTAGCAACCTGATCCATCAGGGAAATAATCTCTCGTCAGTTGTGAGGGAGAGTAGTTTGCATGATCGGTGTTATTCCTTCAATCTGGTCCGATCACTTAATGCTGTGTCTGTGTGAATCAATAATAATCCAACTGCGGTACGGAAAATAGACAACGGAGTATTCGTAGCAAGTGACTCCCGCTGCCTGAAACAGCGGGAGAAAAGATTACTTCTGAATTAAATAACGAATGGTCGGCCCGTCTTGCTGAATATCCAGTACCGTATAGCCGTGATTACGCGCATCCAGCGGAATATTGTTAATCGACTGTGGACAATCGCTGACCACTTCGAGGATCTCGCCTTTTTTTAACTGCGGCATCGCCTCAAGGGTTGCAACCGCCGGGTAAGGGCAGGGCTCACCCACCATATCAAGACGGTAATCAGGAACGATATTTTTCATGCGACCTCCTTAGCTGTCTGCGGCGCCGCACGGCGGAAGAAGCGTTTTTCCCAGCCGATAATCAGCATCAGCGCAGCGAACAATAGTAAATATGTCACCAGCAGGCCGCCCATTGGACCAAAGGTTTTTAGCAGGTTGATTTTGTCCCAGTCGGTTGCCAGTGCCGGGGCGAAATCATCCCAGTAATACGCCAGAATCGTGGAGCCAATAACGTTGCCCAGACCGACCCACCAGTAATGCACCTGGCCTTCCACCGCGCGGTACATCCATCCCGTTTCGCAGCCGCCCGCCAGCACAATACCAAAACCAAACAGTAATCCACCAATTACCGCGTTCGGACCCGCCCACATGATTTTAGGTTCTACGCCTAACTGTACATAACTGAAAATCCCGATGGCACTTACCGCCATACCGAAAATGATCGCTTTCGCCATGTGGGTTCGTCCGGTGATCCACATGTCGCGGAACGCCGAAGTAAAGCAGATTTGTGCACGTTCTATCAGTAAGCCAAAGCCGACACCAAACAGCATCGCCAGCCCCAGCTTTGGTTGGTTCATCGCCGTCAGCAGCGCCCAGCCAAGCATGCCGAAAAAGACCAGCATCCCGAGACGAAAACGGCGCCGCGCCTGATCTGGTTTCTGCGTCAGCGGTGAGGCGGCAGAGACTTTCTGCATTTTCACGGGGATACGAAAAACAGGCAGCAGGGTAAAGCGCGCGCCAAACCATGAGCCGATGGCGGTGGCGATGGCAAAGAACCAGGCGTGCAGCGAGAACTGAGGAATGCCGGTAAAGAACGCCGCCAGGTTACAGCCCATCGCCAGACGTGCACCAAAACCAGCAATGATCCCGCCAATAATGGCCTGCATAATGCGGATACGGCTACGCGGCATGCGCAGTTTGACGTTGTTGGCCCATAATGCCGCGGCAAAACAGCCGCCGAACATACCGAGAATCATCATCCCGTCAATGCGGGTTAATGGCGATCCTTCCAGATGGATAATTTTATAATAGCCCCACTCTTCAGCATGGACGCCAAACAGTTGCAGGAGCTGACCGCCCCAGCGGGTAAATTCACCCGTAACTGCCCAAAAAGTGCCGGTAATGCCAAAATAGTAAGTGGAGAGAATGCCCGCCGCGATGACCGCAGGGATTGGCGCCCAGAATTTAATCAACCAGGCTTGTTTGAATTGCTGCCATGACATGTATGTAGCCTCTGAACTCAGAAGGTTTAAACAAGAGTCGCGAATCATACATCAGAAGAATTTATTTGCGTGTCAATAATTCACAAAAATAATAGTTAGATCAAATTTCTCTTTGGGCCTGGAAAGGCTGGCAGCGTCAGGGCTTTAATGCCACAATCCACTTTTCTTCTCATGCAGGACGAATGATGAAAAAACTCGCAATTGCAGGCGCACTCATGTTGCTGGCGGGCTGTGCCGAAGTCGAAAACTATAATAATGTTGTAAAAACCCCCGCGCCAGACTGGCTGACAGGGTACTGGCAGACCAAAGGGCCGCAACGTGCACTGGTCAGCCCGGAAGCGATTGGTAGCCTGATTGTCACTAAAGAGGGTGATACCCTGGATTGCCGTCAATGGCAGCGAGTGATTGCGTTACCGGGTAAGCTGACGCTGATGTCTGATTCTCTCACTAACGTTACTGTGAAACGTGAGCTGTACGAGATTGAGCGTGACGGTAACACTATTGAGTATGATGGCATGACGATGGAACGCGTGGCTCGTCCGACGGCAGAGTGTGCCGCCGCGCTGGAAAAAGCGCCGTTACCGACGCCGCTGCCGTAATGAAAATTCCCCTGGCTCTGGGGGATTTTTATGTCAAAAAAAGTGCCCGATACGCAAGCTTATCGGGCCTGAAACTGTAACGGCGCGGCAATAACGATGCGTGTATTGTCAGCGATCGGTTTTAAATCACCTCTTCGATAACCCAAACGCTGACGCTGCCGCCGTTGCAAAAAAAAGTCGCTTCGCCATTTTCATCGGTAACTATGCTCTCTTGTCGATTACCGAGGAAATCGCGCCAGGTTTTATTGCCATAGTTCTCCCCCAGATTAATCGTCTTTTCGCCATCGTCGCCATTCGACATAACCACAACGCAGCCAGGATATTCATCGGTGCCACTGCGACTAAAGGCAATGCAGTTCGGATGATCGAAAAATAGCGTCTGTACACCGTGGGCAAAACGCTGTCGGGCGAGGATTAGCTCATCAAGTTGTTCGATTATTGGCATATCGATTGGATAGGTTTGACCGTCACCGCCGACATCTTCGTAATGAGCTCCGTACAGATCAGGGTAAAACACCGAAGGCACGCCATTTTCCCGTAGCAAAATAAGGGCATAAGCCAGCGGCTTAAACCACGGCTCCACCGGAGCTTCAAGGGCTTGTAACGGCTGGGTGTCGTGGTTGGCGACCAGCGTCACAGCGTGGAAAGGATCGACTTCAACCAATGTGCCGCTAAAAATCTCAGTCATATCATAATCACGCCCCATACGAGACGCTTCGTGGAATTTCATCTGTAGCGGTGCATCGAACAGCATGGTTTTACCTTCCACCTGATCAATATACGTTTGCAGTTTCTCGACCTCGCGCGACCAGTATTCCGCCACAATAAAGAGTGGTTTCGGCGCAACTTCTTGCACATGCTCGATCCACTCTTTATAGAACCACGCCGGAATATGTTTTACCGCGTCGAGACGAAAACCATCGCACTGAGTTTGTTCCATTACCCAGCGCGCCCAGTATTTGAGCTCTTCGGTGACGGCATGGTTACGAAAATCGATGTTTTCGCCCATCAGATAATCGAAATTGCCTAATTCATCATCGACCTGATCATTCCAGCCTTCGCCAGTGTAATCGTTGACGATTTTAAAGATGCCATCTTCATGCGGGTTTTCGATATGGTCGATACCGCTAAAACATTTGAAGTCCCATATGAATTGTGAATATTTTCCGGCTCGTGCAGGGAAGGTGTAACGGGTCCAGCCTTCGCATTCGATAATTTCATCATCAATTTGCGTGCGACACTCTTCGTTAACTCGCTGAACGCGAATCGCTTCTTTTTCGTCGGCACCCATTTTGTGGTTCACCACCACATCCAGCAGTACGGCGATGTCGTTGCGTTTAAGCGCGTCGATGGCCGCCAGCAATTGCGCTTTATCACCATATTTCGTCGCGACAGTGCCTTTTTGATCAAACTCGCCTAAATCAAATAAATCATAGGAATCGTAGCCGACAGAATATCCGCCCGATGCGCCTTTATAGGCAGGCGGCAGCCAGACCATATTGATACCAATATCATTTAAACCGTCGGCGCGCTCGGCAAGCTCGGGCCAGAGCTTGCCGCCTTCAGGATAATACCAGTGAAAGCATTGCAACAGCGTGGGATTACGCATTCTTCGACTCCACATGAGGGGAACATTAGAAGCGTAGCCGTAATCAGGTTATTCGCGAGTAATCCAACTTTTATGCTTTGCCAAAATTCAGATGGGGAGAAAAATTGACGATATTCTCCTGCGGCGCCAGTACGTAGCCGCCCTGGTCGCCGTAAGCACTTAATACGGATTTTTGCATCGATGACTGACCAACCAGCTTCGCCAGCTCATCCATTCGCACCTGCAATAACTGCTTAACGTTGCTTTCGTTGTCCAGGACGAGGCGTAGCATCGGTTTGAGTTGTTCCTGCATCATGGCAGAGGGTTCCATCTCTTCCGTCAGGTGCGCGATTTGTTGCACCGCATTCACATAATCCATTTCGCTGGCGATGAGTTCATCCCATCGTCCTTCTGTCGCCAGGCGTAACATGAGCTGGCTTTTTTCGACAAGTTGTTGCCAGGCAAAATACAAGTGCGGTGCATGGTTCATCAGACAGGGTCCTGAATCAAAGAAGGGGAGAGTAAAGTCTCTTTCCAGGCATCGGCAATATTGCGCATCAACGTTTCCACTTCTTCTACTGCGGAGACATCGTTACGCAAATTCGCTTGCAGCAAACGCCTGACCATATAGCTATAGAGCGCAATTAAATTCTGGGTTAATTCATCCTGGCTTTCTTCTTCGAGGCTCACCTTCAACCCATTCTCAATGATGTTGATAGCTTTCGATAAAGAAACGCCTTTACCTTCCAGGTTGTTGTCCTGCATAAACAGGCGTGCTCTTACCAGCGCACTCAACACGCCGTCAAATAGCATGGTAACCAGTTGCTGTGGACTGGCGCTCATCACGGCGCTCTCAACGCCAATTTGTGCATAGGCCTGCGTGCCTTTTGCGCTGTACATAGTCTCTCCTGAAGATTATTTCGAGCTGCTATTTGAGGTGTCGAATTGCTGTGTCAAATAGCTACTGGTGGAGTTAAGCGAGTTCATTAGCACATCCAGTTGGGTGAACTGGGCTTTGTAGCGCGCCATTAATGTATCGATACGTTCACTGGCAGCGTTGTACTGATCCGTCAAATTGTTCAGTGTTTTGCTTACGCCATCTTTTGCAGCCTGGATTATCCCGGTGGAGGAGAGCCAACTGGTCAGGTTGCTGCTAATGCTGGTGGTTACGCCAGTGCTTTTACCGTCACCAATAAACATTTCACCTACTCCAGCGGCATCTTTCTTCAGGGCTGTTTGCAGCTTGTCGGTCGCTATTTCCAGCTTACCGGTACTGGCGTCGGTGGTAATACCGATCTGTGCCAATGTTTTATAGGCCGAACTGCTATGCGTATTGGCAAGCAGCGTTTTTAACTGGGTCTGGATGGTGCGAAGTGTGGAGTCACCGAGTAACGCGCCGTTGCTGGAGTCCTGACTTTCTGCCCCGGCATCGACTGCGGTGTATTTTGTTAAGCTGCTGAACGTATCCTGTAACGTGTTATAGGCATCCACCCACGCTTTAACCGCATTTTCAGCTTTAGATGTGTCTTTGCTGATGGTGAGGGTCTGATTACCGGTGGTGACGTCATTCAGGTTGAGAGTGATATCTTCCAGCGCGTCACTGATAGTGTTGCTGCTGTTTTCAATCTCAACGTTATTAACCGTAAGTTTGGCGTTCTGCGCGGTGACGCTTTCAGTCATGCCATTACTGCTATCACCCGACGTTCCGTTGTAACCCATAAAACTTTGCAGGGCGCTGTCGCCGCTGACGCTCAGTTTCATGGCGTTATCGCTACCGGTATCATTGGCGGTGATAGACAAACGATACTCGCCGTTACCCACATTGATGATACTGGCGCTGACACCGGCTTTGGCGTTGTTAATTGCATCGCGGATGCCAGAGAGTGACGAGTTAGCCGCGCTGATATCAATCGTGACGGGATCTTTTCCACCGCCTTGCTGGATGGTCAGTACGCTATCGCTGGTGGCGATGGCGGCTTTGTTGTCTTTTTGGCTGTTTTGGGTCGTGAGCGTCTGTGCCTGTGCCAGTTGGCTGACACTAATGGTGTATTTTCCGGCAATTGCGCTGCCCGTGGTGGTGGCGCTAAAAGCCGAGGAACTGCTGGTGGTTGAGGTAGCGGTAAATAAGTCGGCTTTATTCAGTGCCGTGTTGGCGGTCTGAAAACTCTCCAGCGCGCTTTTCAGCGTCCCGTAGGCGCTCAGTTTCGCGGTGTACGAGCTTTGCTGTTT
The DNA here is from genome assembly GCF_004211985.1 of Escherichia sp. E10V10. Taxonomy (NCBI): domain Bacteria; kingdom Pseudomonadati; phylum Pseudomonadota; class Gammaproteobacteria; order Enterobacterales; family Enterobacteriaceae; genus Escherichia; species Escherichia sp. E10V10. The sequence goes on from NZ_RHJO01000001.1 coordinate 585,459, forward strand.
TGATATCGGCGTCAGGGTAGATTTTTCTGCCGCCTCAAGACTGTCGAGGATGCTGCTGAGATCCAGCCCCGACCCAACCCCGAGCGTTGAAATACTAGCCATATATATTCCTTAATCATGCGACATGTAGAACGAATACCGGGGTTATCGGCGGAAGCGGGGCAAAGTTTACGATTTATTTTTTGGCTTAATGACACGAACAGCAACGAGGAAGGGGAGTATTTCGACGGCTAGAAAAAAATTCTAAAGGTTGTGAGTGACCAGACGATAACAGGGTTGACGGCGACGAAGCCGAAGGGTGGAAGCCCAATACTTAAACCGTAGAGCTAAAAACAGGAATAAAAATTATGGCACAAGTCATTAACACCAACAGCCTCTCGCTGATCACTCAGAACAACATCAACAAAAACCAGTCTGCGCTGTCGACTTCTATCGAACGCCTGTCTTCTGGCCTGCGTATCAACAGTGCGAAAGACGACGCCGCTGGTCAGGCGATTGCTAACCGTTTCACCTCTAACATTAAAGGGCTGACTCAGGCCGCGCGTAACGCCAATGACGGTATTTCTCTGGCGCAGACCGCAGAAGGCGCACTGTCTGAAATCAACAACAACTTGCAGCGTGTGCGTGAGTTGACCGTTCAGGCGACGACCGGGACTAACTCTGATTCTGACCTGTCTTCTATTCAGGACGAAATCAAATCCCGTCTGGATGAAATTGACCGTGTATCCGGTCAGACTCAGTTCAACGGCGTGAATGTGCTGGCGAAAGACGGTTCGATGAAGATTCAGGTTGGCGCGAATGATGGGCAGACCATCTCTATCGATTTGCAGAAAATTGATTCTTCAACATTAGGGTTGAATGGTTTCTCCGTTTCGGGTCAGTCGCTGAATGTTAGCAGTTCCATTACTCAAATTACGGGTGATGCAGGAACGGAACCCGTTGGTGTTGATTTCACTGCTGTTGCGAAAGATCTGACTACTGCGACAGGTAAAACAGTCGATGTTTCTAGCCTGACGTTACACAATACACTGGATGCGAAAGGGGCTGCCACTGCACAGTTCGTCGTTCAATCCGGCAGTGATTTCTACTCCGCGTCGATTGATCATTCAAACGGTAAAGTCACGTTGAATAAAGCCGATGTCGAATACAAAGACACCGATAATGGACTAACGACAGCGGCTACTCAGAAAGATCAACTGATTAAAGTTGCCGCTGACTCTAAAGGTGCGGCTGCGGGTTATGTAACATTCCAGGGCAAAAACTACGCTACAACGGTTTCAACGGCGCTTGATGATGACACTGCAGCAACAGCCACAGGGAACAAGGTTGAAGTTGAATTATCTACAGCAACTCCGACTGCACAGTTCTCAGGGGCTTCTTCTGCTGATCCACTGGCACTTTTAGACAAAGCGATTGCATCAGTCGACAAATTCCGCTCCTCCCTCGGTGCCGTACAAAACCGTCTGGATTCTGCGGTCACTAACCTGAACAACACCACCACCAACCTGTCTGAAGCGCAGTCCCGTATTCAGGACGCCGACTATGCGACCGAAGTGTCCAATATGTCGAAAGCGCAGATCATCCAGCAGGCGGGTAACTCCGTGCTGTCTAAAGCTAACCAGGTGCCGCAGCAAGTTCTATCTCTGCTGCAGGGTTAATCACCAAAACCTGACTAACCGATAGTGACAGCAAACGCCAAATTGCCTGATGCGCTACGCTTATCAGGCCTACGAGGTGAATCGCAATTAATTAAATTTGCATATTCGTCTGGGCTGGATAAGGCATTTACACCGCATCCGGCAAGATGAAGCGTACGTTGTCAGATCTCTTAACCCCGCATCCGGCGGGGTTATTCTGCTCGTTATTTACTGATTACCCTAAATAACCGCTTATTTCACCCATTAATCGTCCGATTAAAAAACCTGCAGAAACGGATAATTATGCCGATTACTTATATAACGCAGGGTTGTTTATCGTGAAATCACTCTATACCGCTGAAGGTGTAATGGATAAATACTCGCTGTGGCAGCGTTATATCCCGCTGGTGCGTCACGAAGCATTGCGCCTGCAGGTCCGACTGCCCGCGAGTGTAGAACTTGATGATCTCCTACAGGCGGGCGGCATTGGATTACTTAATGCCGTTGAACGTTATGACGCCCTGCAAGGAACGGCATTTACAACTTACGCAGTGCAGCGAATCCGTGGCGCTATGCTGGATGAACTTCGCAGCCGTGACTGGGTGCCACGAAGCGTGCGACGCAATGCGCGTGAAGTGGCGCAGGCAATGGGGCAACTGGAGCAGGAACTTGGCCGTAACGCCACAGAAACTGAAGTGGCAGAACGTTTAGGGATCGAAATCGCCGATTATCGACAAATGTTGCTTGATACTAATAACAGCCAACTCTTTTCCTACGATGAGTGGCGTGAAGAGCACGGCGATAGTATTGAACTGGTAAGTGACGATCATCAGCGCGAAAACCCGTTACAAAAATTACTGGAAAGTAATTTGCGTCAACGGGTAATGGAAGCCATCGAAATGTTGCCGGAGCGTGAACAGTTAGTATTAACGCTCTATTACCAGGAAGAGCTTAATCTCAAAGAGATTGGCGCGGTGCTGGAAGTTGGTGAATCGCGGGTCAGTCAGTTACACAGTCAGGCCATTAAACGGTTACGCACCAAACTGGGTAAGTTATAGCTTAAGTAAATGCCGCACATTAATTTTGAATACCAGGAGTTCTTAATAATGATGCAGCACCAGAAAAGGCGGCCATTGAGTCGCTATCTTAAAGACTTTAAACACAGTCAAACCCATTGCGCATTTTGCCGTAAACTACTTGATCGCATTACGCTGGTTCGCGACGGCAAAATAGTGAATAAAATCGAGATTTCCCGTCTCGATACACTGCTTGATGAAAATGGTTGGCAGGAAGAACAAAAATCATGGTCCGCGTTGTGTCGTTTTTGCGGCGATTTACACTGCAAAACGCAGAGTGATTTTTTTGATATTATCGGCTTCAAGCAGTTTCTCTTTGACCATACTGAAATGAGCCCCGGTACTGTGCGCGAGTATGTGGTACGTCTGCGTCGTTTGGGTAATTATTTAAGCGAGCAAGATATTTCCACCGACCTGTTGCAGGATGGTTTTCTTGATGAAAACCTGGCGCCTTGGCTACCCACCACAAGCACCAATAATTACCGCATCGCATTACGTAAGTATCAGTGTTACCAGACGCAAACCCGCGGTGATCTTGCGCAGAATTCCCCCTGCATGTCAGCTTCTGATATATATTAAATAAGAATAAGATGTAGCAGAGTTGTTTTTGTGTTTACAAACAATGGCTCTACACTGCAAACCAACAAAACAACATTCGGGGTGAATATGAAACTAGCACATCTGGGACATCAGGCGTTGATGGGCGTTATGGCCGTGGCGCTGGTTGCGGGTATGAGCGTGAAAAGTTTTGCCAACGAAGGCCTGCTCAATAAAGTAAAAGAGCGTGGCACGTTGCTGGTGGGACTGGAAGGGACTTACCCGCCGTTTAGCTTTCAGGGCGATGACGGCAAGTTGACTGGTTTTGAAGTGGAATTTGCCCAACAACTGGCAAAACATCTGGGCGTTGATGCCGCATTAAAACCGACCAAATGGGACGGGATGCTGGCGTCACTGGATTCTAAACGCATCGATGTGGTGATTAACCAGGTCACCATTTCTGATGAACGCAAGAAAAAATACGATTTTTCTACCCCTTACACCATTTCCGGTATTCAGGCGCTGGTGAAAAAAGGTAATGAAGGCACAATAAAAACCGCAGACGACCTGAAAGGTAAAAAAGTTGGCGTTGGTTTAGGCACCAACTATGAAGAGTGGCTGCGTCAGAATGTTCAGGGTGTTGATGTGCGCACCTATGATGACGACCCGACCAAGTACCAGGATCTGCGCGTAGGCCGTATTGATGCCATCCTGGTTGACCGTCTGGCGGCGCTGGATTTGGTGAAGAAAACCAATGATACGCTGGCAGTAACTGGCGAAGCCTTCTCCCGCCAGGAGTCAGGTGTCGCGCTGCGTAAAGGTAACGAAGACTTGCTGAAAGCAGTCAACGATGCCATTGCAGAAATGCAAAAAGATGGAACCTTGCAAGCCCTTTCCGAAAAATGGTTTGGTGCTAATGTGACCAAGTAATCAACGTATTGACGGGCCCTGCTATAAGTTGACAGTTTTTTGTCTGTAAAACGCCTGATGAACTTCATCGGGCGTTTTGTATTTTAGTGCCAGGTGTGGCCGCTCATGGTTATAAATAGCCACGGATTTTTTACTATTTTCCAGACCTGCAGGACGCGAGTTTTTCAGGAGCCGAGCCTGTTTATTCGTTCAGCCAGCGCATTCTGGTCGCAGTCATAACCAACGGTCATTGAGCAGGTTATCCCGATTCTCTCATGCACTGACTGATAAAGAGCTACCCGGTTCAGAATGTATACTTCATACCCAGCATGGCAGAGGCGTCGCTGTATCCCTCGTCACCGAGTTGTACACCCACATTGCCCCACAGGTTCAGATGGTCATTTATCTGCCCCTCAACACCGGTTTTTACTTCTCCGATATTGCTGGCGCCGTCCTGATGTACCGTCACACCGTTCATGCGAGTGCCAAAATCACGGGTGTTGTGCAGCCAGTTCACCTCAACGAACGGACGGAGCTCATGGGATTTGCCGTCATTCATTCTGCTGTGTTCCTTAATCCAGGTTTTCACGCCCAGACGGGTACCGACGTTACCGTCACCGGTGCTTTCAACACGGGTACCATTGCGTTCATGGTGCTCATCAGCTTTTACGCCCATCCAGATAACCTGAGCCTGAGGCTGGACATACCATTCGTTCAGACTGCCATGGCTGCCAGTAAACTCACCGGCTTTCCAGGCATAACCGGTTTCCAGTGAGGCTGTCAGACCTTTTGATTTCCAGGATTCCCCCGGCAGTCCGTCACCTTTCACATCGTTATCGAACCAACTGTACTGTGCCCAGCTATCCAGATAAGCCCCGCTATGTGTCTCATCATTAGCATACCAGGTGGCATACAGACCTGTGTTGTATCCTTTCACACTGCCTTTTGAACTGTATCCGGTACGTACAGAATCTGTATTGTTATGGTCATTACCGTAACCAGCCATAACTCCCAGATGCCAGCGGTCAGAGCTGTTCCGGCTCCACTGAGCCAGGTCACCACCCAACTGCAGGACGTAACGGTTACCCTGTGTTTTCAGTTGACCTGTACCGTCACGCCAGTGGTTGTGTTCCCCTTCATGGTGCATCCACATGCTGGTTTTTTCCTGTTCACCGGTAATCACATCGGTGTAATGCATCGGCCCCAGGCGTTCATGAAGACGGGATACGAACATGGTGTTTGCGGCAGCCATGTTCGCCGTATAGGAGCCAGCTTCCGGACGCAAGTCGTTGTCATTACCACCCGGAGCAGGTTCAGGGGCAGGGGGTTGCATTGCTTTCAGAGCGCGCAGCTGGAACGGCGTGTTTTTACCACTGGTCAGATACCAGTTATCACTGTTGCTTCCCCGACCACGTCCCAGCGTGTAGTCATAAGCCCCGGCAGCAATACGCCCGGCCTGAATAAATTCAGCACTGTCAGCATTTCCGTCGACATGAATCAACTCAATACCGTTTAGTGTCTGTGCTCCGGTACCACCTGCATTTATAACAACCACACGGGTCTGACTGGAAGCATCGCCTCTGATTACCAGTTTGTCTGTTGCGGAGCTGTCATTTCCCAGAGCGGTGTTCATGAGCAGTAAGCCATTATTACCGGTATAGTTACCCCCGATCGTCAGTACATTACCCGGAGCATCGGCTCTCAGGTCAAGAGTACCGCTGTTGGTTACGTTTCCGGCGATACCACCAGAGCCGGAGAGTGTCCCCTGCTGAGCGATGGTGACCTGGCTGTTAGCAAGCATGACAGGTGCATCAGCCTTGCCCAGAATCAGTGTGCCGGCAGTGTTAACCGAGCCTGCTCCCAGTCCGTCAGTATTAAGCACATTCACCATTGCCTTATCTGCGATAGCAATGGTGGCATTCAGGGCGCGGCTGGCACCAGTAATATCGAACACGCCACCGCTGATGTTCAGGGAGCCAGAGCCGATGAGGGTACCTGCAGACAGGCCTCCACCTGTGAGGGTCAGATTACCGCCATTAATGTTCAGTATGGAACCTGCTGCGCTGTTCAGTTTACCTGCGGTCTGGCTGTGACCGTTCATGTCCAGCATGGTGTCAGCTGCCAGGCGAATCTCGCTGGTCTGCCCCAGAGCACTGTTGCTGTTCATGCGGACATTGCCGCCACGGATGTCTGTTACACCCGTGTAAGTGTTTTGGGAGGACAGAATCAGTGTTCCTTCGCCGGCTTTGGTCAGCGTTTTTCCATCCCAGCCATGAGATAACTGAGCCGCATTGTTATCTGCAAGTCGTACCTTCAGCTCTAACACCGCGCCATATCTCAGGTCAAACGTGCCATATCCATTTCCTGAAGGGTCATTCCACTTCAGGGAAGAACTCACCTCTTTTACTGTCTGCCCGTTACCACTAAGTGATGTTAAAACATAGTCTTCAGCACCATCACTCAGTAGATTATTATGCTGATAAATATTATTTTCAGAGAGCCCTGTTATGCCCTTGGAGGTCGTCAACAAGCCGTACTCATTTTGCTTCCATATTGTCATGGCAGTATCAACATTAAGCACTGCACCGTTATTGAACTGAATACTTTTGGCAGTTAAATGACTGGAACCTGTGCTCATATTCAGCGATGAATCTGTGTCAAATACCGAACTTCCGCTAAAGGTGACATCAGCTCCCGAAACGGAAACATGTGTACCTGTACCCGCACTCAGATTGCCTTTTATCTCAGAGCTGGCGGAGTCTTTATTTGTAATGGACAGAGAATTACCATCAGCATTATTTTCAACATTATTCAAAACAATATCACCTTGAATGGTAGAACCGGCGTAGAGATTCAACGAGTTAGTTCCACCATTCAGAGATATTGCGGTATCACAATCTTGCCCTCTGTTACCCGGTATCCCTCCGTAGAAGGCAATGTTGCCTCTACCGTTCTCTCCTCCACTACCAGGCAAAATCCTACCATGATTATTTATCGTAATATCACTCCCGGATATAGCAGTACCACCATTACCTCCGTTGCCACCATTACCTCCGGCACCAGTTTTATTATTATCAAGGGAACGCCCTCCATCGCCACCATTACCACCAGTACCGCCATTTCCACCAATAATATTTCCATAATTATTTATTTCCATATTATTTCCAGATATGGCAATTCCCCCGGTGCCACCAATACCACCAGTACCACCAGAACCAAGGGGCGCTGAGTCAATGTGATCATATTCATCTGTACCACCTCTACCACCTTCACCACCAGTGCCCCCCTGTCCGCCAGTTATATCTCCCGTATTATTTATCTTAATATTATTACCATATATAGCAGACCCTCCAATACCACCACTACCACCGGTACTCCCATTAATATTCGGAACGGTAGAAAATTCGAGACTACCTTCACCACCGCGAGCACCATCCCCCCCCTGGCCACCTGTAATGTGATTATTATTTGTTATCTCCATATTATTTCCGGATATGGCCGTGCCGCCATTCCCTCCTGTGCCGGCAGAAGACCCCCATACCGCCCACCAGGCACCACTACTACCTTGCCCGGCAGTGATGTTTCCGTTATTGCTTATTTGAAGATTATTGCCAGATATGGCAGTCCCACCAACAGCAGGAGTCCCCGTTAAACCACCACTCTCATCGCCATAACCACTGGCTCCAGGCATTCCGCCATTGCCACCCTTAATGCTTCCGTTGTTCGTAATGGTAAGATCATCTCCGGAAATAGCGGTACCCGCTTCACCTCCATCGCCCCCGCCATTACCATAACCTCCCCAACCACCCTTACCACCGGAAATATCACCATAATTAACAAGAGTAAAATTATTTCCAGTAATAGCTGTGCCGCCCAGGCCTCCTGCAGAACCCATCTTAGTAACATCATCATCACCAGCCCATCCGCCTTCACCGCCACTAATGCGAGTACCGCTGTTAATTGTCAGGATATTTTCATCCTGTAACGAACCAGGTACAACATTAACAATGAGAGCATCTTCACCAGCTTCCCCATCATCATTACCCGGGGGGTGACGCACGCCATCAGCACCAATGATATTTTCAGATATTTCAGCAGGGTTTCCTTCAGAAAGAGTAACTTCCTTTTTGGCTCCCAAAGCAGGCTGAATGGCCAGAGTGGCAGATATAAGACTGCATAGTAATGTTGTCTTCATTCCCTCTTGCGTTACGCCGAATGTTTTTCTGTTTTTTATATATACATAAAACTTTTCTTTTTTATTAATTTTGATTTTCACAAAAGCTCCAATTTCTTGTTTAAGAATGGTGGGTTAAATGTTTTGGCTATGTAAATGCCATTGAGAAATAATATGTATTATCTAATCATCATACAAATGATCGATGCGAGCATTATTGCAAATAAACAGAAAAAATCCATCTCAAGTAATCAGGTTGATTTTTTTTGACGAGTAATTTGAAATTGTAATGTTTTCTGGATGTTAGTTTGTTTATTGATTGGTGTAATTTTAGATAGTGAGTGTTTCTCTGTTTTTTTATAAGAAAAGTGCCTGAAAATATCGTCAAGGAATATAATATTTTTATCCTAAAAACAGACCTGGATATAAATAATAATTAATGCAGAGATAATGATTACCATATTAATGAACGGGTATTGATAACCAGGCTTGATCAACCTAAGATGCCAGGAGAAGTTATCCCCGTAACCAGGGGACATCAGATTTACTGCTTTATGGACATAAGCAGCCTTTACACCGTTACGTTCCTGATGACCCATCGGACATTCAACAGTATCACGGGACCACAAATCTGATTCTATTAACACACTATCTTCTATCGCCCGGAATCCATGAGTACTACAGTTGCCATATGCTCAACGAAAGACTGAGAAAAACGCTAAACTATGAATCATCCGCAGATCGGTTCAACCAGTGTGTTGCATCCCTCGGTTGAACTCACAGCCAGGAACGTGTCAACGCTACTCTGGGCGGGGCATAATGACAAAAAAGGGCGCTTTAATCGGCGCATTTTTTATTTATACGTTTCCTGCGTGCATAATAACAAGATCACAACAACACACATCGGAGGCTTTTATGCCACTGCATAATTTAACTCGTTTTCCACGGCTGGAGTTTATCGGCGCACCGACACCGCTCGAATATCTGCCACGTTTTTCTGATTATCTCGGGCGGGACATTTTCATCAAACGGGATGACGTCACCCCGTTGGCAATGGGCGGAAATAAGTTACGCAAACTGGAATTTCTCGCAGCAGACGCCTTGCGCGAAGGTGCCGACACACTGATTACAGCCGGAGCGATTCAGTCTAACCATGTGCGCCAGACTGCCGCAGTGGCCGCAAAACTTGGTCTGCATTGCGTGGCGCTGCTGGAAAATCCCATTGGCACTGCCGCAGAAAACTATTTAACCAACGGCAACCGCTTGTTGCTGGATCTGTTCAATACTCAGATTGAAATGTGCGATGCGCTGACCAATCCTGATGCCCAACTGGAAGAGTTAGCGACTCGCGTCGAAGCGCAAGGCTTTCGCCCATACGTCATTCCGGTTGGCGGTTCCAATGCTTTAGGCGCGTTGGGCTATGTGGAGAGTGCGCTGGAAATCGCCCAGCAGTGTGAAGGGGCGGTTAACATATCGTCGGTGGTGGTGGCATCAGGCAGTGCCGGAACTCACGCCGGGCTTGCAGTAGGGCTGGAACAACTGATGCCTGAAACAGAACTGATTGGCGTGACTGTTTCACGTTCTGTTGCTGACCAGTTGCCGAAAGTGGCTAGCCTACAACAGGCGATCGCGAAAGAACTGGAGCTGACTGCATCAGCGGAAATTTTACTCTGGGATGACTATTTTGCGCCTGGCTACGGTGTGCCGAATGACGAAGGCATGGAGGCGGTGAAACTGCTGGCGCGTCTGGAAGGCATTCTGCTTGATCCCGTGTATACCGGAAAAGCGATGGCGGGGCTGATTGATGGTATAAGCCAGAAACGCTTCAAAGATGAAGGACCGATTCTGTTTATTCATACCGGCGGCGCACCTGCACTGTTCGCCTATCACCCCCACGTTTAGCTCCGGAAACGCTCATGCAAGAAAGCATACAACTGGTTATTGATTCGCTGCCATTCCTGTTGAAAGGGGCAGGGTATACGCTGCAACTCAGCATTGGCGGCATGTTTTTTGGCTTACTGCTGGGATTTATTCTCGCGCTGATGCGCCTGTCGCCCGTCTGGCCAGTGCGCTGGCTGGCGCGTTTTTATATCTCCATTTTCCGTGGTACGCCACTCATCGCACAGCTGTTTATGATCTACTACGGCTTGCCGCAGTTTGGCATTGAATTAGACCCGATTCCGTCAGCGATGATTGGCCTGTCACTGAACACCGCCGCCTATGCAGCCGAAACGCTGCGGGCAGCGATTTCGTCTATAGATAAAGGTCAGTGGGAAGCAGCTGCCAGTATCGGCATGACGCCGTGGCAAACTATGCGTCGTGCTATTTTGCCACAGGCCGCGCGGGTAGCACTGCCGCCGCTGTCGAACAGTTTTATCAGCCTGGTAAAAGATACTTCTCTGGCTGCGACGATTCAGGTGCCAGAGCTGTTCCGTCAGGCGCAGTTGATTACTTCGCGCACACTGGAAGTTTTCACCATGTATCTGGCGGCTTCGCTCATCTACTGGATTATGGCGACGGTGTTATCGACGTTGCAGAACCATTTTGAGAATCAACTTAATCGCCAGGAGAGGGATCCAAAATGAGTGCCATTGACGTTAAAAACCTGGTGAAAAAATTCCACGGTCAGACGGTGCTGCATGGCATAGATCTGGAGGTTAAAACCGGCGAAGTAGTGGCGATTATAGGCCCAAGCGGCTCCGGGAAAACCACGTTGCTACGCAGCATAAATTTGCTGGAACAACCGGAAGCGGGGACGATTACCGTCGGGGATATCACCATTGATACCGCGCGTTCGTTAAGTCAGCAAAAATCCCTGATTCGTCAGTTGCGCCAGCACGTTGGTTTTGTTTTCCAGAACTTTAATTTGTTTCCGCATCGTACGGTGCTGGAAAACATTATTGAAGGGCCGGTGATTGTCAAAGGTGAACCTAAAGAGGAAGCCACGGCGCGCGCACGTGAGTTGTTGGCGAAAGTTGGCCTTGCAGGCAAAGAAACCAGCTATCCACGTCGTTTATCTGGCGGTCAACAGCAACGTGTGGCGATTGCCCGAGCGCTGGCGATGCGCCCCGAGGTGATTTTGTTTGATGAGCCAACCTCGGCACTGGACCCAGAGTTGGTGGGCGAAGTCCTGAATACTATCCGCCAGCTGGCGCAGGAAAAGCGCACAATGGTGATTGTGACACACGAAATGAGCTTTGCCCGAGATGTTGCTGACCGCGCGATCTTTATGGACCAGGGGCGGATAGTAGAGCAGGGATCGGCGAAAGCGTTATTTGCCAATCCACAGCAGCCCCGTACCCGCCAGTTTCTCGAGAAGTTTCTACTGCAATAATAAGAAAAAATCAGCCCCGGTGAGTTAGTGACCGGGGCGAACCACTCTTCTGAAGGCTCAATAAACGGTCAATAAATCAGCATAACTCATTAATAACATAAGAGAATGCGATGTCTTGCAAAAGTAATTCATTATCTGAATAATATAAATTATATATAAATCTTATTTATGTGATAGCTTGAGTTTTCAGTATAAATGATATTCACTCTCAGGGGCATTGCGGTTTACTATGCAGGATACGGATTTTTTTAGCTGGCGTCGCACAATGCTGTCGCGCTTTCAGAGGATGGAGGCCGCAGAAGAGGTCTACCATGAAATAGAGCTTCAGGCTCAGCAGCTCGAGTACGATTACTATTCGTTATGTGTTCGCCACCCGGTGCCATTCACGCGACCCAAAGTGGCTTTCTACACCAATTACCCTGAGTCGTGGGTTAGTTATTATCAGGCAAAAAACTTTCTCGCTATTGATCCCGTGCTCAACCCTGAAAACTTCAGTCAGGGCCATTTATTGTGGAATGATGACTTATTCAGTGAAGCCCAGCCATTATGGGAGGCTGCGCGTGCACATGGTTTACGCAGGGGAGTCACTCAGTATTTAATGCTACCGAACCGGGCGTTGGGATTTTTGTCATTTTCTCGTAGCAGTACGCGCGAAATACCGGTTCTTAGTGATGAGCTGCAATTAAAAATGCAACTACTAGTGCGCGAAAGTCTGATGGCACTGATGCGTTTAAATGATCAAATAGTGATGACGCCGGAGATGAATTTCAGTAAGCGGGAAAAGGAAATTTTGAAATGGACCGCGGAAGGTAAGACATCGGCAGAGATTGCGATGATCTTGTCAATCTCCGAGAACACGGTTAATTTTCATCAGAAAAACATGCAGAAAAAAATCAACGCGCCAAATAAGACCCAGGTTGCCTGCTACGCTGCCGCAACTGGCTTAATATGACCTCTATTACATTCTGCGTGCCAGGTGTAAAACCGGCTGAAAGGTGTGCTTTCAGCCGGTTTTATATTACTGACGGTAGGCCTGTTTAATTTGCTTAACCGTTTTGGAAAATACCGCAGCCTGGGTTTCGTCTTCGATCAGCGCAAGCTGTTTTTCCATCTTTAACATCACGCGGCCCGCGTCAGCTTGTCCCATCGCCTGCAGCATCAGCGTCAGCATCGCTTTCAGGCAGGAGACTTCATTTGCCAGTTCTTGATTATTCTCGGCAGTAGAAAAATCAGGCGTACTCATTTATTTTCCTCGTCATGTTGCAATGAAAATTTGCAGTAAAAAATGTTAAGGCGGCGGAGTATACCATAAGCTTTGCTAAAAATAGCAGTGGTTGTTTTTTGGTCGCTGAATCATCATTGATATTAAATTATTTAATATAGTGGTTAATAAATATTTATATCATGAATGTTTTTTGTGCGTATTTATTGAGTTAATTAATGTTACATATTCATGCTGATGATTTTTCATTTGTGCTGAATGAAGTCAATTTTTGTCACATTTCAGTCTAACAGACAGGTTACAACGCCCCGGAAGCTTTTTGGTGACGGACGTGATCATAACTGTGGACAATCGAATTATCAAAAATGAGAGAAAAATCGAATACCCACCATTTTTAACGTTTCAAAGTTGCAATAAAACCCGCTAATATACGGATGACTAACTATCAGTAGCGTTATCCCTATTTCTGGAGATATTCCTTTGATCAACGTTCTACTTGTTGATGACCACGAACTGGTGCGCGCAGGGATACGACGCATTCTGGAAGATATAAAGGGTATTAAAGTCGTTGGTGAGGCTTCCTGTGGTGAAGATGCCGTTAAGTGGTGCCGGGCAAATTCCGTCGACGTGGTGCTAATGGACATGAGCATGCCTGGCATTGGCGGCCTTGAGGCGACGCGTAAAATCGCCCGTTCAACCGCAGATGTCAAAATCATCATGCTTACGGTTCACACCGAAAACCCTTTACCAGCAAAAGTCATGCAGGCTGGCGCTGCGGGCTATCTAAGCAAAGGTGCGGCCCCGCAGGAGGTGGTGAGCGCGATTCGTTCTGTCTATTCTGGGCAGCGTTATATTGCTTCTGACATTGCGCAACAAATGGCGTTAAGCCAGATCGAACCAGAAAAAACAGAAAGCCCATTTGCCAGTTTGTCTGAACGCGAATTGCAGATTATGCTGATGATTACCAAAGGCCAGAAGGTCAATGAGATTTCAGAACAGCTTAATCTCAGCCCGAAAACGGTGAACAGCTATCGCTACCGTATGTTCAGTAAATTAAACATTCATGGCGATGTTGAGCTGACTCACCTGGCTATTCGCCATGGTTTGTGTAATGCGGAGACGTTAACAAGTCAGTGAGTGTTCAGTTTGACGCAAAAGCGTTTTTAAAAACCGTCACCAGCCAGCCGGGCGTATATCGCATGTATGATGCTGGTGGTACGGTTATTTATGTCGGTAAAGCGAAAGACCTGAAAAAACGGCTTTCAAGCTATTTCCGTAGCAATCTCGCTTCGCGCAAAACGGAAGCGTTGGTCGCCCAGATCCAGCAAATCGATGTCACGGTGACTCATACTGAAACCGAAGCATTATTGCTGGAACACAACTACATCAAACTCTATCAGCCGCGTTACAACGTTTTGTTACGCGACGACAAATCTTACCCCTTTATTTTCCTCAGTGGCGATACACATCCACGTCTGGCGATGCATCGCGGTGCGAAGCACGCCAAGGGAGAGTATTTCGGCCCGTTCCCGAATGGTTATGCGGTGCGTGAAACTCTGGCGTTGCTGCAAAAGATTTTTCCCATTCGCCAGTGCGAAAATAGCGTTTATCGCAATCGCTCGCGTCCATGTCTGCAATACCAGATAGGGCGCTGCCTTGGGCCGTGCGTGGCCGGGTTGGTTAGCGAAGAAGAGTATGCCCAGCAGGTTGAATATGTGCGCCTGTTTTTATCGGGTAAAGACGATCAGGTGCTTAAGCAACTGATTAGCCGCATGGAAACAGCCAGCCAGAATCTGGAGTTTGAAGAAGCGGCACGTATTCGCGACCAAATTCAGGCGGTGCGACGCGTCACCGAAAAACAATTTGTCTCTAATACGGGCGACGACCTTGATGTTATTGGCGTGGCGTTCGATGCTGGTATGGCATGTGTCCATGTTTTGTTTATTCGTCAGGGCAAAGTGCTCGGTAGCCGTAGCTATTTTCCGAAGGTGCCGGGCGGTACGGAACTGGGCGAAGTCGTGGAAACCTTTGTTGGTCAGTTCTATTTACAGGGCAGCCAGATGCGCACTCTCCCGGGTGAGATCCTGCTCGATTTTAATCTTAGCGATAAAACGCTGCTCGCCGATTCATTATCAGAACTGGCGGGGCGCAAGATAAACATTCAGACCAAACCGCGAGGCGACAGGGCGCGTTACCTGAAACTTGCGCGGACGAATGCAGCAACAGCGTTAACCACCAAACTTTCGCAGCAATCAACCGTTCATCAGCGACTGACAGCGCTTGCCAGCGTGTTGAAATTGCCGGAAGTGAAACGGATGGAATGTTTCGATATCAGCCATACGATGGGCGAACAAACCGTTGCCTCGTGCGTGGTGTTTGATGCTAATGGTCCACTGCGTGCGGAGTATCGGCGCTATAACATCAATGGCATTACGCCGGGCGATGATTATGCGGCGATGAATCAGGTGTTGCGTCGGCGTTATGGTAAAGCCATCGATGACAGTAAGATTCCGGACGTGATCCTGATTGATGGTGGCAAAGGACAACTTGCGCAGGCGAAAAATGTCTTCGCCGAGCTGGACGTCCCCTGGGATAAAAACCATCCGTTGTTACTTGGCGTTGCCAAAGGGGCCGACCGTAAGGCTGGGCTGGAAACATTGTTCTTCGAGCCTGAAGGAGAGGGCTTTAGCTTACCGCCAGATTCGCCTGCGTTACACGTCATCCAGCATATTCGCGATGAATCACACGATCATGCGATTGGCGGACATCGCAAAAAACGGGCGAAGGTCAAAAATACCAGCACCCTGGAAACCATTGAAGGCGTTGGGCCAAAACGTCGGCAAATGTTGTTGAAATATATGGGCGGTTTGCAAGGTTTACGTAACGCCAGCGTCGAAGAAATTGCAAAAGTGCCGGGTATTTCGCAAGGTCTGGCAGAAAAGATCTTCTGGTCGTTGAAACATTGATGTCTCTGTAGCAACATAGGGGTAATCTTACTGACAACAGATAGTTACCCGTCATTATGCAATTTAATATCCCTACGTTGCTCACACTGTTCCGTGTCATCCTTATCCCATTCTTTGTATTGGTTTTTTATCTACCTGTTACCTGGTCGCCGTTTGCTGCCGCGCTCATTTTCTGCGTCGCGGCGGTGACTGACTGGTTCGATGGTTTTCTGGCGCGTCGCTGGAACCAGAGTACCCGTTTTGGTGCCTTCCTTGATCCAGTAGCAGACAAAGTGCTTGTCGCCATCGCCATGGTGCTGGTAACCGAGCATTATCATAGCTGGTGGGTGACCTTACCGGCGGCAACGATGATTGCCCGTGAAATTATCATTTCTGCTCTGCGTGAATGGATGGCTGAACTCGGTAAACGTAGCAGTGTGGCCGTATCCTGGATTGGTAAAGTCAAAACGACTGCCCAGATGGTCGCGCTGGCCTGGTTGCTGTGGCGCCCGAATATTTGGGTTGAGTACGCCGGTATTGCCCTTTTCTTTGTGGCTGCGGTGCTGACACTCTGGTCAATGTTGCAATATTTGAGCGCTGCTCGCGCAGATTTGCTTGATCAGTGATCGTTTCGGCGCAAATTTCAGCAAACGATCAAAGGTGGTGAAAAATATCGTTGACTCAACGCGTCAGGTAAGTAGAATGCAACGCATCGAACGGCGGCACTGATTGCCAGACGATAATAAAATCAAGTGATTAGCTGATTGCTTGATGATTGCGGGAATAGCTCAGTTGGTAGAGCACGACCTTGCCAAGGTCGGGGTCGCGAGTTCGAGTCTCGTTTCCCGCTCCAGTTTAAAAGGCATCGGCATTAAGCGGGTGTCTGGCTGAAAAGCCTAAAGAATTTGGCGCGTTAACAAAGCGGTTATGTAGCGGATTGCAAATCCGTCTAGTCCGGTTCGACTCCGGAACGCGCCTCCAATTTTTCCCGAGCCCGGATGGTGGAATCGGTAGACACAAGGGATTTAAAATCCCTCGGCGTTCGCGCTGTGCGGGTTCAAGTCCCGCTCCGGGTACCATGGGAAATACAAGAATAAAATCAAAGCAATAAGCAGTGTCGTGAAACCACCTTCGGGTGGTTTTTTTGTATGTGCAACTTGTCGTTACACCCTCTCTGATTTTTAATCTCCGGGTAATCCACTCGAAAAGTATCTCTATGCCAGACCGACATGTAAGATAGGCGCTGGCGAGTCGAGATCCACAAGGAAAAGCGTATGAAAACTGGACCGTTAAACGAAAGTGAGTTGGAATGGCTGGATGATATCTTGACCAAATACAACACAGACCACGCCATCCTTGATGTGGCAGAGCTGGACGGTTTGTTGACGGCGGTGTTGAGTTCTCCGCAAGAAATTGAACCAGAACAGTGGCTGGTTGCTGTGTGGGGTGGGGCGGATTATGTGCCGCGCTGGGCGTCAGAGAAAGAGATGACGCGCTTTATGAACCTGGCGTTTCAACATATGGCCGATACTGCAGAGCGCCTCAATGAGTTTCCTGAACAGTTTGAACCGTTATTTGGTCTACGAGAAGTTGACGGTAGGGAGCTGACGATTGTCGAAGAGTGGTGCTTTGGCTATATGCGTGGCGTTGCGCTTTCTGACTGGTCAGCATTGCCTGACTCATTAAAACCGGCGCTTGAAGCGATTGCGCTGCATGGTTCTGAGGAAAACTTCGAGCGCGTAGAGAAGATGTCGCCAGAAGCGTTTGAAGAAAGCGTGGATGCCATTCGACTGGCGGCGCTTGATTTGCATGCTTACTGGATGACGCATCCTCAGGAAAAAGCTGTTCAGCAACCGATTAAAGCTGAAGAAAAACCTGGTCGTAACGACCCTTGCCCATGTGGTAGTGGCAAGAAATATAAGCAGTGCTGCCTGCATTAAGAGGCTATATTGGGTGTCAGAATTAACTCTGGCACCCATGTTTTAAGGATGCGGACAAAAATCTGGACTATGTCCATATACACGGCAAAGCATTTATCCCACTTCTGGCAACAATCCTGCCGCAATCAAAAATTGCACGCCAATCACGCCAATGCCACAGATAAACACCAACACCAGTGCGGGACGTCCACCTTTCACCCGATAGCTTGCTTGTGGATTATGCTTCCTGCTCTGCCAGGTCAGCAGTGAAGGAATTATCAACGCTAATACTGCCAGCGCTACGCCAGCATACCCGAGCGCCATTACAAAACCACGTGGATAAAACAGCGCAAACGCCAGTGGCGGCAGAAAGGTAATTACACCGGTTTGCAGTCTTCCACCAACGGTGTTGGAACGCTGAAACAAATCCGCCAGATAATCAAATAAGCCTAACGCTACGCCCAGGAAAGATGTGGCGAGGGCTAAATCAGCGAATAAATGCACTGCCAACTCGACATGCGGCGAGGCCACTACTTCGCGTAATGCCTGTAACAGCCCATTTAATCCAGCATGATTCGCCAGCAGTCCCATAAAGGTTGTTGAATCAATGCTGCCCAGTGTCGCCAGTTGCCAGAAAATATATGCCACCAGAGGGATCGCGCTACCGGTAATAAACACCCAGCGCAATTTACGAATGTTGCCATCCATATAGCTGACGATGCTCGGTACGCTACCGTGAAAACCAAACGAGGTAAAAATCACCGGAATTGCAGATAATGCCAGACCCTGTTGCAGTGGCAGCGTTAGCAGATTGATTTTATGAATATGTGGTAGCAGCAATACCAGCATTAGCACCAGGAAAATAATCTTGGCGCTGAACAAAAAACGGTTAAACAAATCGACCAGCGACGTCCCAACACAAACCACACCACCGGCAACAAAAGTAAACAACAGCACACCAGCGGTTGTGGTCATTGAAATGCCTGTCCAGTCGCTGATGCTGGAGGCAAGCAATTCGCCGGCACCGCTGATATATGCTGCGGTCAGGGCATACATTAAAAACATCATACTGAAGCCGGTCAGCCACTGACCGTAGCGGCCCAGATAGCGTTTTGCGAGCGTGCCTAAGCCGGTATCTGCAGGGACATGCTGATACACTTCCAGCAGTAACAGCGCGGTGTAACACATCAAGGCCCACAGGCCAATTAACAATGTCAGAGTGACGGTAAAACCGACGCCAGCCGCTGCCAGCGGCATTGCCAGCATACCTGCGCCAATTGTGGTTCCCGCCACGATAAAAACACTTCCCAGAGTTCTGTTTTTCACGCTTTCTTCTGTCCTGACGATCTTTATGAGTGATATCTGCGGCGCAGGTTAAGGCATTATCTATACTTCGTCAAATCGACGTTACATCTAGTGTAAATAAAAATGTACAATAAATGCATTCAGAACTGAGCTGGCGCAAAGCCATAAGGCGCGGGGATCGTTACGCTATGCTTTTCTTGAGGAGGAACGATGGAATCGATTCACGGTCATGAAGTGTTAAATATGATGATTGAATCAGGTGAGCAATATACGCACGCCAGCCTGGAAGCGGCGATCAAAGCGCGTTTTGGTGATCAGACACGTTTTCATACTTGCTCGGCTGAAGGGATGACTGCGGGAGAGTTGGTGGCTTTTTTGGCGGAAAAAGGCAAATTTATTCCCTGCGAAGAGGGGTTCTCAACCGATAAAAGTAAGATTTGTCGTCACTGATCTGAAACGGCGGCAGAAAATCTGCCGCCAGAGAAGATTAGTTTTGTGCGTCTAGGGTAGAGAGTTCTTTATCGATGAAATAAAGTCCTTCGCCGCTTTTCCCCGCCAGGCTCAATTTATCAATAATAGATTTGAACAATTTCTCTTCTTCGTGTTGTTCAGATACATACCATTGCAGGAAATTGAACGTTGGGTAGTCCTGATTAGTCATGGCAGCGTGAGCGAGTTCGTTAATTTTTTGCGTAATTAATTGTTCGTGTTTATAGGTTTCCTGGAATAATTCATCAAGTGAAGAATATTCAGCAAACGGTGATTCAACGGTATTAATTCGCGGTAAATTTCCGGTATCGGTCAGGTAATCAAACAGACGCTGCATATGCGTCATCTCTTCCTGGGCGTGGCGACGCAGAAACGCGGCAGCACCTTCGAAGGTGTGATAGCTGCACCATGCGCTCATTTGCTGATAAAGCAGTGAAGAGTAGAGTTCCAGGTTCATCTGCTCATTAAGTTTTTCAATCATTTCTGGTTTCAGCATGATAGTGCTCCACAAAGGTTATATTTGTTGCTGTGGCGCCACTATAATTTGTTATTTTATTATTTGCAAAAGGTAAAATATTAAATTCAATTATTAAAAATGCGAATGTGAATAAAACGCATTAACGCTATTTGTGATGTTAATTAACCAGCGAAGCCTCCCTCGCTGATTAAAATCTTTATTGATAAGCCGAGGGTGTTAAGTATCGGCACTGATACGACAGTGTAAATTGCGTATTCAGACATAATGATCCTGCAAACAAACTACAGTTACTTACAGGTTGCCCAAACGCAAAGGCGCGGGTAAATCCAACCTGCTGACATGCGCGGTTCGCGATTCCCTGATCGAGATAGTTGTCAGTGCGGGCGTGTTGTAAAAAAGCCTGATTGTAAACGAGGCGGACAATGCCACTCGTGGCGTCAACATCGCTCAGGTGAGCCTGACGAGTTACGGTACAGCCCGCTATTGTTAAAAGTGAAAAAACAATTATCAGATGTTTCATGTCACAGCCTGAAGAGGGAGAAGAAACAGGTATTGTACTTGTGGACACAGCCAGGTTATGGACAGAAAAGACGACGGATTAGCGCTATTCCTTGCTTTCTTCAGAACGCACACATCTTGTGGTTATCATTTATGTAACATTAAAGGGGTATTTATGTGATTTGCATCACATAAAGATTGATTTTTGTGATGGATGTCATATTATAAGCAGCAAGAACAATAACACCTGCATAACAAATAATCGGAGTGGCGCGATGAAACTGCGTAAGATCCTGAAAAGCATGTTCAATAATTATTGCAAGACGTTCAAAGACGTACCGCCTGGCAATATGTTCAGATAACAAAAAAACCTGCTTCGGCAGGTTTTTTTGTACCCTGATGCGGGCTGATGTGACTATCGTTGAGGAAGGGAAGCCGCTACTATAACGGCTTTCAAAATGCTATCAGGAGTTTAGGATGTCCCAGCCGCTGAATGCCGATCAGGAACTGGTTTCTGATGTTGTTGCTTGCCAGTTGGTGATCAAACAAATTCTCGACGTGCTCGATGTGATCGCGCCTGTTGAGGTACGTGAAAAAATGTCCAGCCAGCTGAAGAATATTGATTTTACTCACCATCCGGCTGCTGCTGACCCAGTCACTATGCGCGCTATTCAAAAAGCCATCGCGTTGATTGAGCTAAAGTTCACCCCACAAAACGAATCCCATTAAAAAAACCGCTGCCTCAGTAATGTGAGGCAGCGGTTTTCACCACTTTTTTGTATTCGGCGCATCTTTTTATGCGCCGATTTTATTAATGTATCTGATGCGACACGACATTCAGAACATGCTGGTCGGTCTGGACAGGGCACATACCGGCCAGTTTCGCACTGCGCACTTCATCAAGAATGGTTTGCAGTAAGAGGCCATCGTGCTGCTGTTCTTTTTCCAGATCGCGCAGAAAATCGACAGTAGAATCATCATTCAATTCTTTAGCTTCATTTGCTAATTGCGCCAGCGTGCTTGAACGCTGCTCATATTCTTCCAACGTTTTTTGGAAGAGTTCTTCCAGAGAGTTCAGTTTTTCTCCAGGTACATCAATGGCTTTAACGATGGGCGTCGCTCCGACACTTTTCATGAAGTTAAACATGCGCATCATTTGAGTCACGTTACTTTGTGCCTGGGAGCGAAGAAAAGTCGCGGTGCCATTCAGACTTTGTTCAGAACACCAGTTGCTCAGGTGAAGGTAGAGATTGGATGCATAAAACTCGCGGTTCATTTGGGTGTTGAGTTTGAGAAGCATTCCAGTGGTTGCCATACCTAATATCCTTATATCCAGAAGACGAGAGGTGCAAGATAAATCAAAACACCGTAATTACTGTTTGCAGAATAATTCCTTTCTGCGGGTCCGAAATGTGATCCTGGAGTCAATTCTGACGATGATCTGAAATAAGCATAACGTCTGAAGGATTATAAGAAAATCCTTAAATCACCAAGTTTATATTTTTTTACATTTCATTGATTAGAGTTATTGATTTGCAATAACTCTCAATGTTGTGAGTTTCTGTATATCATTGATAGTAAATAAATTTATCAATTTCATGATGCTGTTCTTATATTTTCAGGTATTTTTTCAGTTTTGGGATGATGCTCGCATTATGGATTTATCCATTAATTAATGAAGCTGGTGATAATTTACAGCGAAAGGAATTTTGTCTGGAGTTTTGATACTTCTTCCCTGATTTACCATTCACCTGTAATGCGCAGTATCTTGCCCGAGCAAATTAGATTAAAAAGAAGACACGCCTGAGCTATCAAATGATGCTACAAGGATTTCCAGGCTGATCTTATGGATTAATCTGCTAAGACACTTCTCATTTGTCATACAATTAACGTCTTCTGTATGTCTTTTATTGCTAAATTTATGCACGTTCTCACTGTAATTCTGCGGTGTGATATTGCTCTCCTATGGAGAATTAATTTCTCGCTAAAACTATGCCAACACAGTCACTTACCTTTTCGCCAAAGGTAATGCTTTGTTTTCCGATTGAATTAACAAAAGTTCTTAGGTTTTGCCCTACACAAAATGATGCTAAAGCTGGAGATAACCATGCACAAATTTACTAAAGCTCTTGCAGCCATCGGTCTGGCTGCCGTTATGTCACAATCCGCTATGGCGGAAAATTTGAAACTCGGTTTCCTGGTGAAGCAACCAGAAGAACCGTGGTTTCAGACTGAATGGAAGTTTGCCGATAAAGCCGGGAAAGATTTAGGCTTTGAAGTTATTAAGATAGCCGTACCTGATGGCGAAAAAACACTGAACGCTATTGATAGCCTGGCAGCCAGTGGTGCGAAAGGTTTTGTTATCTGTACCCCGGACCCGAAACTGGGTGCAGCCATCGTGGCGAAAGCGCGTGGCTACGATATGAAAGTTATTGCCGTGGATGATCAGTTTGTTAATGCTAAAGGTAAGCCGGTTGATACCGTTCCGTTGGTGATGATGGCAGCGACGAAAATTGGCGAACGTCAGGGCCAGGAACTGTATAAAGAGATGCAGAAACGTGGCTAGGATGTGAAAGAAAGCGCCGTAATGGCGATTACTGCCAACGAACTGGATACCGCCCGCCGTCGTACTACCGGTTCTATGGACGCGCTGAAAGCCGCCGGATTCCCGGAAAAACAAATCTATCAGGTTCCTACCAAATCTAACGATATTCCGGGGGCGTTTGACGCCGCCAACTCAATGTTGGTTCAGCATCCTGAAGTTAAACACTGGTTGATCGTCGGTATGAACGACAGCACCGTGCTGGGTGGCGTACGCGCGACGGAAGGTCAGGGCTTTAAAGCAGCTGATATTATCGGTATCGGTATTAACGGTGTGGATGCGGTGAGCGAACTGTCAAAGGCACAGGCTACGGGTTTCTATGGTTCACTGCTGCCAAGTCCGGACGTTCATGGCTATAAATCCAGCGAAATGCTTTACAACTGGGTAGCAAAAGACGTTGAACCGCCAAAATTCACTGAAGTTACCGACGTGGTGCTGATCACGCGTGACAACTTTAAAGAAGAACTGGAGAAAAAAGGTTTAGGCGGTAAGTAATCTGCCGGAAAAATTCCCCTCTGCGTAATGCAGAGGGGGTGTAAAACGACCAGTGATTCACGGAGACGTTATGCAACAGTCTACCCCGTATCTCTCATTTCGCGGCATTGGTAAAACCTTTCCAGGCGTCAAGGCGCTTACGGATATCAGTTTTGACTGTTATGCCGGTCAGGTTCATGCATTGATGGGTGAAAATGGCGCCGGAAAATCAACACTTTTAAAAATCCTTAGTGGAAACTATGCGCCAACCACGGGTTCTGTAGTGATTAATGGGCAGGAAATGTCCTTTTCCGATACCACCGCAGCACTGAATGCGGGTGTCGCGATTATTTACCAGGAACTGCATCTCGTGCCGGAAATGACCGTCGCGGAGAACATCTATCTCGGCCAGCTTCCTCATAAAGGCGGCATCGTGAACCGTTCACTGCTGAATTATGAAGCTGGGATACAGCTCAAACATCTGGGAATGGATATTGACCCGGATACGCCGCTGAAATATCTCTCCATTGGGCAATGGCAGATGGTTGAAATTGCCAAAGCTCTGGCACGTAACGCCAAAATTATCGCTTTTGATGAACCAACCAGCTCCTTATCCGCGCGTGAAATAGACAATCTGTTTCGCGTCATTCGTGAACTGCGAAAAGAGGGGCGGGTGATCTTATACGTTTCTCACCGTATGGAAGAAATTTTTGCGCTCAGCGATGCCATCACTGTCTTTAAAGATGGTCGTTACGTCAAAACCTTTACCGACATGCAGCAGGTAGATCATGACTCGCTGGTACAGGCAATGGTTGGTCGCGACATCGGCGATATCTACGGCTGGCAACCGCGCAGCTACGGCGAGGAGCGGTTGCGTCTGGATGCGGTAAAGGCACCAGGCGTGCGTACGCCAATAAGCCTGGCTGTTCGCAGTGGCGAAATCGTCGGTCTGTTTGGTCTGGTGGGGGCAGGGCGCAGCGAATTAATGAAAGGCATGTTTGGCGGTACGCAAATTACCGCTGGTCAGGTTTATATCGACCAACAGCCGATCGATATCCGTAAACCGGGCCACGCCATTGCCGCGGGCATGATGCTCTGCCCGGAAGATCGCAAAGCGGAGGGCATTATTCCAGTGCATTCGGTGCGCGACAATATCAACATCAGCGCTCGTCGCAAACATGTGCACGGCGGGTGCGTGATCAACAACGGCTGGGAAGCCAATAATGCCGATCACCACATTCGTTCTCTCAACATCAAAACACCAGGTGCAGAGCAATTGATCATGAATCTTTCCGGCGGTAATCAGCAAAAAGCCATTTTGGGGCGCTGGTTATCCGAAGAGATGAAAGTCATTTTGCTTGATGAACCTACGCGCGGCATCGATGTGGGGGCTAAACATGAAATTTATAACGTGATTTATGCGCTGGCCGCGCAGGGCGTGGCGGTACTGTTTGCCTCCAGTGACCTGCCCGAAGTCCTTGGTGTCGCCGACCGCATCGTAGTTATGCGGGAAGGTGAAATCGCCGGTGAATTGCTACACGAGCAGGCAGATGAGCGTCAGGCACTAAGCCTTGCTATGCCTAAAGTCAGCCAGGCAGTTGCCTGAGTAAGGAGAATAAGATGTCTTCTGTTTCTACATCGGGTTCTGGCGCACCTAAGTCGTCATTCAGCCTCGGGCGTATCTGGGATCAGTACGGTATGCTGGTGGTGTTCGCAGTGCTTTTTATCGCCTGTGCCATCTTCGTGCCGAACTTTGCCACCTTTATTAATATGAAAGGGCTGGGACTGGCAATCTCCATGTCGGGGATGGTGGCTTGCGGTATGTTGTTTTGCCTGGCCTCAGGTGACTTTGACCTTTCTGTTGCCTCGGTGATTGCCTGCGCAGGCGTAACCACTGCGGTGGTTATTAACCTGACCGAAAGTTTGTGGATTGGCGTGGCGGCAGGTTTACTGCTGGGCGTTCTGTGCGGCCTGGTGAATGGCTTTGTTATCGCTAAATTGAAAATCAACGCCCTGATTACCACGCTGGCGACGATGCAGATTGTCCGTGGTCTGGCGTATATTATCTCTGACGGTAAAGCGGTGGGCATCGAAGATGAAAGCTTCTTTGCACTCGGTTATGCCAACTGGTTCGGCCTGCCTGCGCCAATCTGGCTCACTGTGGCTTGCCTGGTCGTCTTTGGTTTGCTGCTGAACAAAACCACTTTTGGTCGTAATACATTGGCAATTGGCGGTAACGAAGAGGCGGCACGTCTCGCGGGTGTACCGGTGGTCCGTACCAAAATTATTATCTTCGTTCTCTCTGGTCTGGTATCGGCGATTGCCGGGATCATTCTGGCTTCTCGTATGACCAGCGGCCAGCCAATGACGTCTATTGGTTATGAGCTGATTGTTATCTCTGCCTGCGTTTTAGGTGGCGTTTCTCTGAAAGGCGGCATCGGAAAAATCTCATATGTAGTGGCGGGTATCTTAATTTTAGGCACCGTGGAAAACGCCATGAACCTGCTTAATATTTCTCCGTTTGCACAGTATGTTGTCCGTGGCTTAATCCTGCTGGCTGCGGTGATCTTCGACCGTTATAAGCAAAAAGCGAAACGCACTGTTTAATGCTTTATCCGACCATTATTTAGTTCAAAAATCCTCCACAGCCAACCGCCACAACGGTTGGCTGTTCTTTTTGCCAATGGCGAGCCTCGTCACACTGTCTATACTTACATGTCTGTAAAGCGCGTTCTGCGCGAACAATAAAAAGATAAGGAGGAGTACCGGGTGACAGAACCGTTAACCGAACCCCCTGAACTATCCGCGAATTATGCCTGGTTTTTTGATCTCGATGGAACGCTGGCGGAAATCAAACCGCATCCCGATCAGGTCGTCGTACCTGAAAATATTCTGCTAGGACTCCAGCTGCTGGCAACCGCAAGTGATGGTGCATTGGCATTGATATCAGGGCGCTCAATGGTAGAGCTTGACGCACTGGCGAAACCTTATCGCTTCCCGTTAGCGGGTGTGCATGGGGCGGAGCGCCGTGACATCAATGGTAAAACGCATATTGTTCATTTGCCGGAAGCGATTGCCCGGGATATTAGCGTTCAACTGCATACGGCTATCGCCAGGCTTCCCGGTGTGGAGATTGAGGCTAAAGGGATGGCGTTTGCGCTGCATTATCGTCAGGCACCGCAGCATGAGGACGCCTTATTGACATTAGCGCAGCGCATTACCCAGATTTGGCCGCAAATGGCGTTACAACAGGGAAAGTGTGTCGTTGAGATAAAACCGAGAGGTACCAGCAAAGGGGACGCGATTGCCGCATTTATGCAGGAAGTTCCCTTTATTGGCCGCAAGCCTATTTTTTTAGGCGATGACTTAACCGATGAATCTGGCTTCTCGGTCGTTAACAGGCTGGGCGGAATGTCAGTGAAAATTGGCACAGGCGCAACTCAGGCATCATGGCGGCTGGCGGGCGTGCCGGATGTCTGGCGCTGGCTTGAAATGATAACCAACGCATTACAACAACTAAAAAGAGACAATAACAGGAGTGATGACTATGAGCCGTTTAGTCGTAGTATCTAACCGGATTGCACCACCAGACGAGCACGCCGCCAGTGCCGGTGGCCTTGCTGTCGGTATACTGGGGGCGCTGAAAGCCGCAGGTGGACTGTGGTTTGGCTGGAGTGGCGAAACAGGGAATGAGGATCAGCCGCTAAAAAAGGTGAAAAAAGGAAATATCACCTGGGCCTCTTTTAACCTCAGTGAAAAGGATCTCGACGAATACTACAACCAATTCTCCAATGCTGTTCTCTGGCCCGCATTTCATTATCGACTCGATCTGGTGCAATTTCAGCGTTCCGCCTGGGAAGGCTATTTACGCGTGAATGCATTGCTGGCAGATAAATTACTGCCGTTGCTGGAAGACGATGACATTATTTGGATCCACGATTATCACCTGTTGCCATTTGCGCATGAACTCCGTAAACGTGGCGTGAATAATCGCATTGGTTTCTTTCTGCATATTCCTTTCCCAACACCGGAAATCTTCAACGCGCTGCCGACTTATAACACGTTGCTTGAACAGCTTTGTGATTATGATTTGCTGGGGTTTCAGACAGAAAACGATCGCCTGGCGTTTCTGGATTGCCTTTCCAACCTGACGCGCGTCACGACGCGTAGTTCGCGCAATCATACGGCCTGGGGCAAGGCATTTCGCACCGAAGTTTACCCTATTGGTATTGAACCGGATGAAATAGCCAAACAGGCTGCCGGACCGCTGCCGGCCAAACTGGCGCAATTAAAAGCGGAGCTGAAAAGCGTACAAAATATCTTTTCTGTCGAACGACTGGATTATTCCAAAGGTCTGCCTGAGCGTTTTCTCGCCTATGAAGCCTTGCTGGAAAAATATCCGCAGCATCATGGCAAAATACGTTATACCCAGATAGCGCCAACCTCGCGTGGTGATGTGCAGGCGTATCAGGATATTCGTCATCAGCTGGAAAATGAAGCCGGGAGAATTAACGGAAAATATGGGCAATTAGGCTGGACACCGCTTTATTATCTGAACCAGCATTTCGATCGTAAATTACTGATGAAAATCTTCCGCTATTCCGATGTCGGATTAGTGACGCCGCTGCGTGACGGGATGAATCTGGTGGCGAAAGAATATGTCGCCGCCCAGGATCCTGCTAATCCCGGTGTACTGGTACTTTCACAATTTGCGGGGGCGGCGAATGAACTGACGTCAGCGTTAATCGTTAACCCATACGATCGTGATGAAGTCGCGGCGGCGTTGAATCGGGCATTGACTATGTCGCTGGCAGAACGTATTTCCCGTCATGCAGAAATGTTGGAAATTATCGTGAAAAACGATATTAACCACTGGCAGGAGTGCTTTATTAGCGACCTAAAGCTGATAGTTCCGCGCAGCGCGGAAAGCCAGCAGCGCGATAAAGTTGCGACCTTTCCAAAGCTGGCGTAATTGCGCTTAATCTCCCTTAAGCGGAACCAACAGCACATCAACCTCACTTGAAGCAATCACACTTTTCGCAGAGCAGGATGCTCGCGAAAAGAAACTGTGATTATGATTACCACAAATCACCAAATCGAATTTATGTTTACGGCATACCGCCAGAATATGTTCGCTCAACTCTCCGTAAGCTATAAACTTTTCTTCAACGGGATATTCAGCATCCTGAATTAATTTGTCCAGAAAGTTTTGTGTTTCTTCATGCATCACACTGCGTAAATCCTCAAGCATCGGCGCGGCTAATTGATTGTACATTTCTGGATCGGACGCGAGGGTGATTAAACTGATACGCCCATTCACGGGACGGGCGATAGATACCGCTTTTGCTAACAGTTGCTGGCTTTCTGGTGAGACAGCAACGGCAACAAGAATATTGGCGTAACTCATAACCTGCTCCTTATTCTATGAACTTCAGGTGAGATCACAGCTTTACCCTGAATGAGCTATAGATGCAATAACAACTTGGTCAAAAACGCAAATATTAGCATGGTCATTAATAAATATATTTAATCAATTGCGTAGTGTTACTGTGTAGTCATGCGGGGGACGATGAGGAAGTGGATAAATTTATTTCTCCCATTAAACAAATGGTTAATTTTAATAAAACATCTTGTTAACATTGGTGTTGTTGGCAGTCTTAATTTTTCTTAAATGGAAGCGTATTATTTAATTGACTGTTTTTTTAATGATTTACAGAGATCAACGATATTTATCCCATATCCGGGATATGGTTATTCACGGTGATTTATATTAACAGTGCGCAACATCTCAATTTTATCCCTTCTCATCATTTTTGCTGACAGATAAGCTGAAAAACTTTTTAACAGAATGAAATATACGCAAAACAAAAGTATGACTTATACATTAATGTTAAGTAATTGAGTGTTTTGTGTGATCTGTGTCACACATTGTCGAAAATCGCAGCTCCGCTCCGTTGTATGTATGAGTGGTGACGAGTACAGTTGCGTCGAATTAGGAAAAATCTTAGATAAGTGTAAAAAGCATCACTCTGTGTAAGACGTGTTTCACCTCTTATGATGTCTGTGTGTTTTTTCGTTGATCGCTACTATTCCATTTTTATTTACTTTTTACCGGGATTTCCCGGCGACATCACGGGGTGCGGTGATACCGCATAAAAAATAAAGTTAGTTCTTCTGGGTGGGAATAATGCATACCTCCGAGTTGCTGAAACATATTTATGACATCAATTTGTCATATTTACTTCTTGCACAGCGTCTGATCGTTCAGGACAAAGCGTCCGCCATGTTTCGTCTCGGTATTAATGAAGAAATGGCAACAACGCTGGCGACGCTGACTCTTCCACAAATGGTTAAACTTGCCGAAACCAATCAACTGATTTGTCAATTCCGCTTTGACAGCCACCAGACTGTTAACCAACTGACGCAGGATTCCCGTGTTGACGATCTCCAGCAAATTCATACCGGTATTATGCTCTCCACGCGTTTGTTGAATGATGTTAATCAGCCCGAAGAAGTACAACGTAAGAAAAGGGCCTGATCATGAGTGAAAAAAGCATTGTTCAGGAAGCCCGTGATATTCAACTCGCCATGGAGTTGATAACCCTCGGTGCTCGTTTGCAGATGCTGGAAAGCGAAACACAATTAAGTCGCGGACGCCTGATCAAACTCTATAAAGAGCTGCGCGGAAGCCCGCCGCCGAAAGGTATGTTGCCGTTTTCCACCGACTGGTTTATGACCTGGGAACAAAATGTCCATGCGTCGATGTTCTGTAATGCATGGCAGTTTTTACTGAAAACCGGGTTATGTAATGGCGTTGATGCGGTAATCAAAGCCTATCGTTTATACCTTGAACAGTGCCCACAAGCCGAAAACGGACCACTGCTGGCGCTAACCCGCGCCTGGACTCTGGTGCGATTTGTCGAAAGTGATTTACTACAACTTTCCAGTTGCAACTGCTGCGGCGGTAATTTTATCACCCATGCTCATCAACCTGTCGGCAGTTTTGCCTGCAGCTTATGTCAACCGCCATCGCGCGCCGTAAAAAGACGTAAACTTTCTCAGAACCCTGCCGATATTATCCCTCAACTGCTGGATGAACAGAGAATACAGGCTGTTTAACTCATACGGTGTGGCGAAACACTCCAGCAGCGGTAAGCAATTGCCGCTGCTTTTTTTTCTCCAGCCGTAAGGTAACGTCTGCCGACTGAACATCCTGTCATGGTCAACAGTGAAAGGATGATGTCGTGCTTATCTTATTAGGTTACCTGGTTGTTCTCGGTACAGTTTTCGGCGGTTATTTGATGACCGGTGGAAGCCTTGGAGCACTCTATCAACCCGCTGAACTGGTGATTATTGCCGGTGCAGGCATTGGGTCGTTTATCGTCGGTAATAATGGCAAAGCAATCAAAGGTACGCTGAAGGCGCTGCCATTATTGTTTCGTCGCTCTAAATATACCAAAGCAATGTATATGGATTTGCTGGCGCTGCTTTACCGCCTGATGGCGAAATCGCGGCAAATGGGCATGTTCTCACTGGAACGCGATATTGAAAATCCTCGAGAGAGCGAGATCTTCGCCAGTTATCCGCGCATCCTCGCGGATGCCGTTATGCTGGATTTTATCGTCGATTATCTGCGCCTGATTATCAGCGGCCACATGAATACCTTCGAAATTGAAGCCCTGATGGACGAAGAGATAGAAACGCACGAAAACGAGGCTGAAGTCCCGGCGAACAGCCTGGCGTTGGTCGGAGATTCTCTTCCTGCGTTTGGTATTGTTGCGGCTGTAATGGGGGTGGTGCACGCACTAGGATCAGCCGATCGTCCTGCCGCCGAGTTGGGGGCGCTCATCGCACATGCGATGGTGGGGACTTTCCTCGGTATCTTATTGGCTTACGGATTTATTTCCCCGTTGGCGAGTGTTTTGCGCCAGAAAAGCGCCGAAACCAGCAAAATGATGCAGTGCGTCAAAGTCACACTGCTTTCTAATCTGAACGGTTACGCACCGCCTATCGCCGTTGAATTTGGTCGCAAAACGCTCTATTCCAGTGAACGTCCGTCGTTTGTTGAACTGGAAGAGCATGTGCGCGCGGTGAAAAATCCGCAGCAGCAGACGACAACCGAGGAAGCATGAAGAATCAAGCGCACCCGATTATTGTCGTCAAACGACGCAAAGCGAAATCCCACGGCGCAGCACATGGTTCGTGGAAGATTGCTTATGCTGACTTTATGACCGCGATGATGGCTTTTTTTCTGGTGATGTGGCTTATCTCCATCTCCAGCCCAAAAGAGCTGATTCAGATTGCGGAATACTTCCGTACGCCGCTGGCGACCGCGGTAACGGGCGGCGATCGAATTTCTAATAGCGAAAGCCCAATTCCCGGCGGCGGTGATGATTTCACCCAAAGCCAGGGGGAAGTGAATAAGCAGCCGAACATTGAAGAACTTAAAAAACGCATGGAGCAAAGTCGGCTGCGGAAATTGCGTGGCGATCTCGACCAGCTTATTGAATCAGACCCGAAACTACGGGCGATGCGTCCACATCTCAAAATCGATCTGGTCCAGGAAGGTTTACGTATCCAGATAATTGATAGCCAGAATCGCCCGATGTTTAAAACCGGCAGTGCTGATGTCGAGCCCTATATGCGCGACATTCTGCGCGCCATTGCGCCGGTGCTGAACGGTATTCCTAACCGTATTAGCCTTTCAGGCCATACCGATGATTTCCCTTACGCCAATGGTGAGAAAGGTTACAGCAACTGGGAGCTTTCCACTGAACGCGCCAATGCGTCGCGCCGTGAGCTAATGGTGGGAAGTCTGGCTGATGGCAAAATTTTACGTGTTGTCGGCATGGCGGCGACCATGCGCTTAAGCGATCGCGGCCCGGATGATGCCGTTAATCGTCGAATAAGTCTGTTGGTGCTGAATAAACAAGCCGAACAGGCCATTTTGCATGAAAACGCCGAAAGCCAGAATGAGCCAGTAAGCGTCCTGGAAAAACCTGGGGTAACACCGCAGGTCAGTGTTTCCACAATGCCATCAGCCGAACCGAGGTGACAGCGTGAGCATGGATATAAGCGATTTTTATCAGACATTTTTTGATGAAGCGGACGAACTGTTGGCCGATATGGAACAGCATCTGCTGAATTTACAGCCAGAAGCGCCAGATGCCGAACAATTGAATGCCATCTTTCGTGCGGCCCACTCCATCAAAGGAGGGGCGGGAACCTTTGGCTTTAGCGTATTGCAGGAAACCACGCATCTGATGGAAAACCTGCTCGACGAAGCCAGACGCGGTGAAATGCTGCTTAACACCGACATTATCAATCTGTTTTTGGAAACGAAGGACATCATGCAGGAACAGCTCGACGCTTATAAACAGTCGCAAGAGCCGGATGCCGCCAGCTTTGACTATATCTGCCAGGCCTTACGTCAACTGGCAATAGAAGCGAAAGGCGAATCGACACCCGCCATGGCCCGGTTAAGTGTGGTTGCCAAAAGTGAACCGCAAGATGAACAGGGTAACAGTGAGTCGCCGCGACGAATTCTACTTTCGCGTCTGAAGGCGGGAGAAGTCGATCTACTGGAAGAAGAGCTGGGGCATCTGACAACGTTAACTGATGTGGTGAAGGGGGCGGATTCTCTCTCGGCAATATTACCGGGCGACATCGCCGAAGATGACATCAAAGCGGTGCTCTGTTTTGTGATTGAGGCCGATCAGATTACCTTCGAAACAGTAGAGTCCGCGCCCAAAATATCCCCGCCACCGGTACTTAAACTGGCAGCCGAACAAGCGCCAGCAGGACGTGTGGAACGGGAAAAACCGACGCGCGGTAGCGAATCTACCAGTATCCGCGTGGCGGTTGAGAAGGTTGATCAGCTGATTAACCTCGTTGGCGAACTGGTGATTACTCAGTCAATGCTGGCCCAGCGCTCCAGTGAACTGGACCCGGTGAATCATGGGGATTTGATTACCAGCATGGGGCAGTTACAACGTAACGCCCGTGATTTGCAGGAATCAGTGATGTCGATTCGTATGATGCCGATGGAATATGTCTTTAGCCGCTATCCTCGGCTGGTGCGTGACCTGGCGGGTAAACTTGGCAAACAGGTGGAGCTGACGCTGGTGGGCAGTTCCACCGAACTCGACAAGAGTCTGATAGAACGCATTATCGATCCTCTGACCCACCTGGTACGCAATAGCCTCGACCATGGTATTGAATTGCCGGAAAAACGACTTGCTACGGGCAAAGATAGTGCTGGAAATTTAATCCTGTCTGCGGAACACCAGGGGGGCAACATCTGCATCGAAGTTACCGACGATGGCGCGGGGCTTAATCGAGAGCGGATTCTGGCAAAAGCCGCCTCGCAAGGTCTGAGCGTTAGCGACAACATGACTGATGACGAAGTGGCGATGTTGATATTCGCCCCTGGTTTTTCCACGGCGGAGCAGGTCACCGATGTTTCCGGGCGCGGCGTCGGCATGGATGTCGTTAAACGTAATATCCAGGAGATGGGGGGCCACGTTGAAATCCAGTCGAAGCAGGGCGTTGGCACCACAATCCGCATTTTACTGCCGCTAACGCTGGCGATCCTTGATGGCATGTCGGTACGCGTTGCTGACGAAGTTTTCATTCTGCCGCTGAACGCCGTCATGGAATCACTACAACCTCGTGAAGCCGATCTCCATCCACTGGCAGGCGGCGAGCGAGTACTGGAAGTGCGTGGTGAATATCTGCCCATCGTCGAACTGTGGAAAGTGTTCAACGTCGCAGGCGCGAAAACCGAAGCTACAGAGGGGATTGTTGTCATTCTGCAAAGTGGCGGTCGCCGCTACGCCTTGCTGGTGGATCAGTTAATTGGTCAACATCAGGTGGTGGTTAAAAACCTTGAAAGTAACTATCGCAAAGTCCCTGGCATTTCTGCTGCAACCATTCTTGGCGACGGCAGCGTGGCACTGATTGTTGATGTCTCCGCCTTGCAGGCGATAAACCGCGAACAACGTATGGCGAATACCGCCGCCTGATTGAGTAAAAAGGGAATAAATATGACCGGTATGACAAATGTAACAAAGCTGGCCAGCGAACCGTCAGGCCAGGAGTTTCTGGTATTTACCCTCGGTGACGAAGAGTACGGCATCGATATTCTGAAAGTGCAGGAGATCCGTGGCTACGATCAGGTTACGCGGATTGCCAATACACCCGCGTTTATCAAAGGCGTCACTAATCTGCGCGGCGTGATTGTGCCAATTATCGATTTGCGTATTAAGTTCAGCCAGGTGGATGTGGAGTACAACGATAACACGGTGGTTATCGTTCTGAATCTTGGGCAGCGGGTGGTCGGCATTGTGGTAGATGGCGTTTCAGATGTTCTTTCGTTGACGACGGAACAAATTCGCCCGGCCCCGGAATTTGCTGTGACGCTTTCCACAGAATACCTCACCGGCCTGGGCGCACTGGGCGATCGCATGCTAATTCTGGTTAATATCGAAAAATTGCTGAATAGCGAAGAGATGGCTCTGTTGGATAGCACGGCATCAGAAGTCGCATAATTTATCCCGCTGTACTCAAATGAAATGAGCCCGATACCCTGCGGATCGGGTTTTTCATTTTAATTTCGCCATGACTGGCATCAGAAATAAAGTTTCCCTCCTTCCTGCCGATAACGAAATCAACTTGTTTTCAGGAAGGTGCCTTATGATTAACCGTATCCGCGTAGTCACGCTGTTGGTAATGGTGCTGGGGGTATTCGCACTGTTACAGCTTATTTCCGGAAGTCTGTTTTTTTCTTCTCTTCACCATAGCCAGAAAAGTTTTGTGGTTTCCAATCAATTACGCGAACAACAAAGCGAGCTGACCTCAACCTGGGATTTAATGCTGCAAACGCGCATTAACCTGAGTCGTTCAGCGGTGCGGATGATGATGGATTCATCCAATCAACAAAGTAACGCTAAAGTTGAATTGCTTGATAGCGCCAGGAAAACATTGGCCCAGGCTGCAATCCATTATAAAAAATTCAAAAGCATGGCACCGTTACCTGAAATGGTCGCTACCAGTCGTAATATCGACGAAAAATATAAAAACTATCACACAGCATTAACAGAACTGATTGATTATCTTGATTATGGCAATACTGGAGCCTATTTCGCTCAGCCAACCCAGGGAATGCAAAATGCGATGGGCGAAGCCTTTGCCCAGTACGCCCTCAGTAGTGAAAAACGGTATCAAGATATCGTCACTGACAACGCGGATGATTACCGATTTGCCCAGTGGCAACTGGCGGTTATCGTGCTGGTGGTGGTATTGATTCTGCTGGTGGCGTGGTACGGCATCCGTCGCATGCTACTTAACCCGTTAGCGAAGATCATTTCTCACATCCGAGAAATTGCTGGTGGCAATCTGGCGAATACCCTCAGCATTGCCGGGCGTAGTGAAATGGGCGACCTGGCACAGAGCATTTCACATATGCAAGGTTCTCTGACTGACACGGTCAACCATGTGCGAGAAGGTTCAGATGCCATCTATGCCGGTACACGTGAAATTGCTGCGGGTAATACCGATCTTTCCTCCCGTACTGAACAGCAGGCATCGGCGCTGGAAGAAACG
Organism: Escherichia sp. E10V10; assembly: GCF_004211985.1. Classification (NCBI taxonomy): domain Bacteria; kingdom Pseudomonadati; phylum Pseudomonadota; class Gammaproteobacteria; order Enterobacterales; family Enterobacteriaceae; genus Escherichia; species Escherichia sp. E10V10. The sequence continues at coordinate 621,661 of NZ_RHJO01000001.1, forward strand.
GCCGCCAGCATGGAACAGCTCACTGCAACGGTGAAACAGAACGCCGATAACGCCCGTCAAGCCTCGCAACTGGCGCAAAGTGCCTCCGATACTGCTCAGCATGGTGGCAAAGTCGTGGACGGTGTGGTGAAAACCATGCACGAAATTGCCGACAGTTCGCAGAAAATTGCCGACATTATTAGCGTTATTGATGGCATTGCTTTCCAGACCAATATCCTGGCACTGAACGCGGCTGTTGAAGCCGCCCGAGCAGGGGAACAGGGGCGTGGTTTTGCCGTGGTGGCGGGCGAGGTGCGTAATCTCGCCAGTCGCAGCGCCCAGGCGGCAAAAGAGATCAAAGCGCTGATTGAAGATTCTGCCTCCCGCGTTGATACCGGTTCGGTGCTGGTAGAAAGTGCCGGGGAAACCATGACTAATATTGTCAATGCCGTCACCCGTGTTACCGACATTATGGGCGAGATTGCCTCGGCATCGGACGAACAGAGTCGCGGTATCGATCAAGTGGCGTTGGCAGTGTCGGAAATGGATCGCGTCACGCAACAGAACGCATCGCTGGTGCAGGAATCAGCTTCCGCCGCAGCTGCGCTGGAAGAACAGGCCAGTCGTTTAACGCAAGCGGTTTCCGCGTTCCGTCTGACTGCCCGCTCGCAAACGAATAAACCACAATCACAGTCCCGCCCTGGTACTGAACAACCACCCGCACAGCCGCGATTGCGTATTACTGAACAAGATCCAAACTGGGAAACATTTTGATGGTTTTTTGCTCAAGCGCCATCGCCGCCAGATGAGGCTGATGATGCAACAGAACCTCGCGCTTATCATCTCTGGTGGCGTTATTTATAGGTCGTTATACAACACAATTGGCGCAGTTACAGGCTGCGCCAGGGGTATCCTGAAGTGACTGAGAATGCGCTATGACATCATCTCTGCCCTGCGGGCAAACGTCTTTATTGTTACAGATGACCGAGCGCCTGGCGCTTTCCGACACGCATTTTCGGCGGATAAGTCAATTGATCTATCAACGTGCGGGGATAGTCCTGGCGGACCACAAACGCGACATGGTTTACAACCGCCTGGTGCGCCGTTTGCGCTCGCTGGGGCTTGCAGACTTCGGCCATTATCTGAATTTACTGGAATCTAATCAGCACAGCGGCGAGTGGCAGGCGTTTATTAATTCGCTGACCACAAACCTGACGGCATTTTTCCGCGAGGGGCATCATTTCCCATTGCTCGCGGAGCACGCCCGCCACGCCTCTGGTGAATATCGCGTATGGAGTGCGGCGGCATCGACAGGTGAAGAACCGTACAGCATTGCGATGACGCTGGCGGACACGCTGGGCACCGCGCCCGGACGCTGGAAAGTGTTCGCCAGCGATATCGACACCGAAGTGCTGGAGAAAGCCAGAAGCGGCATTTATCGCCATGAAGAGCTGAAAAACCTGACGCCGCAACAACTCCAGCGCTACTTCATGCGCGGCACAGGGCCGCATCAAGGGCTGGTGCGTGTGCGTCAGGCACTGACGAACTACATCGATTTTTCCCCGCTGAATTTGCTGGCGAAACAGTACGCTGCGCCGGGGCCGTTCGATGCGATCTTCTGTCGTAACGTCATGATCTACTTCGATCAAACGACCCAGCAGGAGATTTTGCGCCGCTTTGTACCGCTGCTTAAGCCCGACGGATTATTGTTTGCGGGTCACTCTGAAAACTTTAGCCACCTTGAGCGCAGCTTCACATTGCGTGGACAGACGGTGTATGCGCTAAGTAAGGATTAACGATGAGTAAAATCAGGGTGTTGTCGGTCGATGACTCGGCACTGATGCGCCAGATAATGACAGAAATCATCAATAGTCATAGTGACATGGAAATGGTAGCGACGGCTCCCGATCCGCTGGTCGCGCGTGATTTGATTAAGAAATTCAACCCTGATGTGCTGACGCTGGACGTCGAAATGCCGCGTATGGACGGACTGGATTTCCTCGAAAAATTAATGCGTTTGCGACCGATGCCAGTAGTGATGGTTTCTTCTCTGACTGGCAAAGGTTCCGAAGTCACGCTGCGTGCTCTGGAGTTGGGGGCGATAGATTTTGTCACCAAACCGCAACTGGGGATCCGCGAAGGAATGCTGGCGTATAGCGAAATGATTGCCGAAAAGGTGCGTACAGCAGCAAGGGCAAGCCTTACTGCGCATAAACCGTTATCGGCACCGACAACGCTGAAGGCCGGACCGCTCTTGAGTTCAGAAAAGCTGATTGCGATTGGCGCCTCAACGGGGGGAACTGAGGCGATTCGTCACGTACTGCAACCGTTGCCGCTTTCCAGCCCGGCACTGTTAATCACCCAGCATATGCCGCCCGGTTTTACCCGCTCTTTTGCCGACAGACTTAATAAGCTGTGCCAAATCGGCGTGAAAGAAGCCGAGGACGGAGAACGCGTCTTGCCTGGGCATGCCTATATCGCCCCTGGCGATCGGCATATGGAACTGGCGCGTAGCGGCGCGAATTATCAAATCAAAATTCACGATGGTCCGGCGGTTAATCGCCATCGGCCATCGGTAGATGTGTTGTTCCATTCGGTGGCCAAACAGGCGGGGCGTAATGCGGTTGGGGTGATCCTGACGGGCATGGGCAACGACGGCGCGGCGGGAATGTTAGCAATGCGTCAGGCGGGGGCATGGACTCTTGCGCAAAATGAAGCAAGCAGCGTGGTGTTCGGCATGCCGCGCGAGGCCATCAATATGGGTGGCGTCTGTGAAGTGGTCGATCTTAGCCAGGTAAGCCAGCAAATGCTGGCAAAAATCAGTGCCGGACAGGCGATACGTATTTAAATCAGGAGTGTGAGATGGCGGATAAAGAGCTTAAATTTTTGGTTGTGGATGACTTTTCCACCATGCGACGCATCGTGCGTAACCTGCTGAAAGAGCTTGGATTTAATAATGTTGAGGAAGCGGAGGATGGCGCCGATGCTCTCAATAAGTTGCAGGCGGGAGGATATGGTTTTGTTATCTCCGACTGGAACATGCCAAACATGGACGGCCTGGAATTGCTGAAAACGATTCGTGCTGATGGCGCGATGTCAGCATTGCCGGTGTTAATGGTGACTGCGGAAGCGAAGAAAGAAAACATTATTGCCGCAGCACAAGCGGGGGCCAGTGGCTACGTGGTTAAGCCATTTACCGCCGCGACGCTGGAGGAAAAACTCAACAAAATCTTTGAGAAACTGGGCATGTGAGGATGCGACTATGATGCAACCATCAATTAAACCTGCTGATGAAAATTCTGCTGGCGATATCATTGCGCGCATCGGCAGCCTGACGCGTATGCTGCGCGATAGTCTGCGGGAGCTGGGGCTGGACCAGGCTATTGCAGAAGCGGCGGAAGCCATCCCCGATGCCCGCGATCGTTTGTACTACGTTGTGCAGATGACTGCCCAGGCTGCGGAGCGGGCGCTGAACAGTGTTGAGGCCTCACAACCGCATCAGGATCACATGGAGAAATCAGCAAAAGCGTTAACCCAACGCTGGGATGACTGGTTTGCCGATCCCATTGACCTTGCCGACGCTCGCGAACTGGTGACCGATACACGGCAATTTCTGGCGGATGTGCCGACGCATACCGGTTTTACCAATGCGCAGTTGCTGGAAATCATGATGGCGCAGGATTTTCAGGACCTCACCGGGCAGGTCATTAAACGAATGATGGATGTCATTCAGGAGATTGAACGCCAGTTGCTAATGGTGCTGCTGGAAAATATCCCAGAGCAGGATGCACGTCCGAAACGTGAAAGCCAGAGTTTGCTGAATGGGCCGCAGGTTGATACCAGCAAAGCCGGTGTGGTAGCCAGTCAGGACCAGGTGGACGATTTGTTGGATAGCCTTGGATTCTGATTTGTATTGCCTGATGTGACGCGGCCGCGTCACATCGATCTTCAAGGTTGGATAAGGCGTTTACGCCGCATCCGACAAACATGTCACCATGCCTGATGTGCTGTGGCAAAAGCCCTAAATCCCGCCTTTTTTACCCCTTACTCAAACCATTGAACGCTTTGCGCTCTGGCATCATTCACGCTTATTACTCTTTCCAGGATTGGCGACGTGTCTGACGAGAGCGACGACAAAACAGAAGCCCCCACACCTCACCGACTTGAAAAAGCGCGGGAAGAGGGGCAAATCCCGCGTTCCCGTGAATTAACGTCGCTGCTGATTTTGTTAGTGGGCGTGTGTGTTATCTGGTTTGGCGGTGTGTCGCTGGCTCGTCGATTGTCGGGCATGCTCTCCGCGGGATTGCATTTTGATCACAGCATCATCAATGACCCGAATCTGATCCTCGGGCAGATTATTCTGCTGATCAGAGAAGCCATGCTGGCGCTGCTGCCGCTGATTAGCGGCGTGGTGCTGGTGGCGCTCATTTCTCCGGTGATGCTGGGTGGCCTGGTATTTAGCGGCAAATCCTTGCAGCCGAAGTTTTCCAAACTCAACCCGCTACCGGGCATTAAACGGATGTTTTCGGCACAGACTGGCGCGGAGTTGCTTAAAGCGATTTTGAAATCCATCCTGGTCGGCAGTGTGACGGGGTTTTATCTCTGGCACCACTGGCCGCAAATGATGCGCTTAATGGCGGAGTCCCCCATTACCGCCATGGGTAATGCGATGGATCTGGTAGGGCTATGCGCACTGCTGGTGGTGCTTGGTGTCATTCCGATGGTGGGATTTGACGTCTTTTTCCAAATCTTCAGCCACCTGAAAAAGCTGCGTATGTCACGGCAGGATATTCGTGATGAGTTCAAACAAAGCGAAGGCGACCCTCATGTCAAAGGGCGAATCCGTCAGATGCAGCGAGCTGCGGCGCGGCGGCGGATGATGGTCGATGTGCCGAAAGCGGACGTTATCGTCAATAACCCAACTCACTACTCAGTGGCTTTGCAGTACGACGAAAACAAAATGAGTGCGCCAAAAGTCGTTGCCAAGGGCGCGGGGCTGGTGGCATTACGCATTCGTGAAATAGCCGCTGAAAATAACGTCCCAACCCTCGAAGCGCCTCCGCTGGCGCGTGCGCTGTATCGACATGCTGAAATCGGTCAACAAATACCTGGTCAACTCTATGCCGCTGTGGCGGAAGTGCTGGCCTGGGTCTGGCAACTGAAACGTTGGCGTCTGGCTGGTGGACAGCGCCCTGTACAACCAACTCATCTTCCGGTGCCGGAAGCCCTGGATTTTATTAACGAGAAACCGACCCATGAGTAATCTGGCCGCGATGCTGCGCCTGCCCGCAAACCTGAAATCGACACAATGGCAGATCCTTGCCGGACCGATTTTGATCTTGCTGATTTTGTCGATGATGGTGCTGCCACTGCCCGCATTCATACTCGACCTGTTGTTTACCTTCAATATTGCCTTGTCGATCATGGTGTTGCTGGTGGCGATGTTTACCCAGCGCACGCTTGAGTTTGCCGCCTTTCCGACAATCCTGCTGTTCACCACGCTGCTGCGTTTGGCTCTTAACGTGGCTTCAACCCGTATCATTTTGATGGAAGGCCATACCGGCGCGGCGGCGGCAGGGAAGGTGGTCGAAGCGTTCGGTCACTTCCTCGTTGGTGGCAATTTCGCTATCGGTATCGTGGTGTTCGTCATTCTCGTGATCATCAACTTTATGGTTATCACCAAAGGTGCCGGGCGTATCGCGGAAGTGGGCGCGCGCTTTGTTCTCGATGGTATGCCGGGTAAGCAGATGGCGATTGACGCCGACCTGAACGCCGGATTGATTGGTGAAGATGAGGCGAAAAAACGCCGCTCCGAAGTGACTCAGGAAGCCGACTTTTACGGCTCAATGGACGGGGCAAGTAAATTTGTTCGTGGTGATGCCATCGCCGGGATCCTCATCATGGTCATTAACGTTGTCGGCGGATTGCTGGTCGGTGTGCTGCAACATGGCATGAGCATGGGACACGCGGCGGAAAGTTATACGCTATTGACCATTGGCGACGGTCTGGTGGCACAAATCCCGGCGCTGGTGATTTCTACCGCCGCGGGGGTCATCGTTACGCGTGTCAGCACCGATCAGGATGTTGGCGAGCAGATGGTGAATCAGCTTTTCAGTAATCCAAGCGTTATGTTGTTAAGCGCCGCCGTGCTCGGTTTACTCGGGCTGGTGCCTGGAATGCCGAACCTGGTATTTTTGCTGTTCACGGCGGGATTGCTAGGGCTGGCCTGGTGGATCCGCGGACGAGAACAAAAAGCGCCTGCCGAACCCAAACCGGTAAAAATGGCAGAGAATAATGCCGTTGTCGAAGCGACGTGGAACGATGTGCAACTGGAAGATTCTCTGGGAATGGAAGTGGGCTATCGACTGATCCCGATGGTTGATTTCCAACAAGATGGCGAGTTGCTGGGCCGTATTCGTAGTATTCGTAAGAAATTTGCTCAGGAAATGGGCTTCCTGCCGCCGGTGGTGCACATTCGCGACAATATGGATCTGCAACCTGCCCGCTATCGTATTTTAATGAAAGGCGTAGAGATTGGCAGTGGCGATGCTTATCCGGGGCGCTGGCTGGCAATTAACCCTGGTACCGCTGCCGGGACGTTACCTGGTGAAGCGACCGTCGATCCGGCTTTTGGTCTGAACGCTATCTGGATCGAAAGTGCGCTAAAAGAACAGGCGCAGATTCAGGGGTACACCGTGGTTGAGGCCAGCACAGTGGTGGCAACGCATCTTAACCATCTCATTAGCCAGCATGCCGCAGAGTTGTTTGGTCGCCAGGAGGCGCAACAACTGCTGGATCGCGTCGCCCAGGAGATGCCAAAGCTGACGGAAGATCTCGTTCCTGGCGTCGTCACGCTCACCACGCTACATAAAGTGCTGCAAAATCTGCTCGATGAAAAAGTGCCGATTCGCGATATGCGCACCATTCTCGAAACGCTGGCGGAGCATGCGCCCATCCAAAGCGATCCACATGAATTAACCGCCGTCGTGCGCGTGGCGTTGGGACGGGCGATTACCCAGCAGTGGTTTCCTGGCAAAGATGAAGTCCATGTTATTGGCCTCGATACACCGCTGGAACGTTTGTTACTACAGGCGTTGCAGGGCGGGGGCGGACTGGAGCCGGGGCTGGCGGATCGTTTACTGGCGCAAACTCAGGAAGCGCTATCCCGTCAGGAGATGTTGGGGGCACCGCCAGTTTTGTTGGTGAACCACGCGCTGCGACCATTATTGTCTCGCTTCCTGCGCCGCAGCTTGCCGCAGTTAGTGGTGCTGTCGAATCTGGAACTATCTGATAACCGACATATCCGCATGACGGCGACGATTGGCGGTAAATGATGAGAACCTTATTGGCTATGCTGTTGTTTCCGCTGCTGGCGCAAGCCGCCGGAGAGGGGATGTGGCAGGCAAGTAGTGTCGGAATTACGCTAAATCATCGCGGTGAGTCGATGTCTTCTGCGCCTCTTTCTTCGCGACAACCTGTTTCAGGATTGATGACGCTGGTGGCGTGGCGTTATCAGCTTATCGGTCCGACCCCCGCGGGACTGCGGGTACGTTTATGCTCACAATCTCGTTGTGTCGAATTAGAGGGGCAGAGCGGAACCACCGTGGCTTTTTCCGGTATAGCGGCAGCAGAACCGTTGCGCTTTATCTGGGAAGTGCCTGGCGGTGGGCGGTTAATTCCGCCGCTGAAAGTACAACGTAATGAAGTGATTGTGAATTATCGGCGGTGATAAAAAAGCCGATGTCCGTAACTGCGACATCGGCTGTTGCCGTATAACGCGATTACATACGCTCTACTGTCTCAATACCCAGCGTATCCAGACCCAGCTTCAGCGTCTTCGCCGTCAGTTGTGCCAGTTTCAGACGGCTGTTACGCACTTCTTCGTTTTCTGCGCTGAGGATCGGGCAGTGCTCGTAGAAGCCAGAGAACAGACCGGCCAGATCGTACAGGTAAGCACACATTACATGCGGCGTGCCTTCACGGGCAACCACGGTGAGGGTTTCTTCAAACTGCAGCAGGCGAGCTGCCAGTTGCGCTTCACGATCTTCACGGATGATAACCGGAGCTGCAGCCAGTTGCTCTTCGTTAATTTCTGCTTTACGGAACACGGACAATACACGCGTGTAAGCATACTGCATGTATGGCGCGGTATTACCCTCAAACGCCAGCATGTTGTCCCAGTCGAAGATGTAGTCCGTGGTGCGGTTTTTGGAGAGATCCGCATATTTCACCGCACCAATACCCACCGCGTTAGCCAGTTTTTCCAGCTCGTCAGCTGACATATCCGGGTTCTTTTCTGCCACCAGACGACGTGCACGCTCCAGGGCTTCATCCAGCAGATCGGCCAGTTTCACCGTACCGCCCGCGCGGGTTTTGAACGGTTTGCCGTCTTTGCCCAGCATCATGCCGAACATGTGGTGTTCCAGCGGTACGGATTCCGGCACGTAGCCTGCTTTGCGGACGATCGCCCATGCCTGCATCAGGTGTTGATGCTGACGGGAGTCGATGTAATACAGCACGCGATCGGCATGCAGTGTTTCATAACGATATTTCGCACAGGCGATATCAGTAGTGGTGTAAAGATAGCCGCCATCTTTCTTCTGAATGATCACGCCCATCGGTTCGCCTTCCTTGTTTTTGAACTCATCAAGGAATACGACGGTTGCGCCTTCGCTTTCTACTGCCAGACCTTTGGCTTTCAGGTCCGCTACGATACCCGGCAGCATCGGGTTGTAGAGGCTTTCGCCCATCACGTCATCGCGGGTCAGCGTCACGTTCAGACGATCGTAGGTGATCTGGTTCTGCGTCATGGTGATGTCGACCAGTTTGCGCCACATCTCGCGGAAGTATTCGTCACCGCTTTGCAGTTTTACCACGTAGTTACGTGCGCGCTCGGCGAACTCTTCATCTTCATCGTAATGCTTTTTCGCATCGCGGTAGAAACCTTCAAGGTCAGCCAGTTCCATTTCACCGGCGTTTTCCTGCTGCTGTTTTTCCAGCCACGCAATCAGCATACCGAACTGAGTACCCCAGTCGCCGACGTGGTTCGCGCGAATCACTTTGTGACCGAGGAACTCCAGAGTGCGCACTGCTGCGTCACCAATAATGGTAGAGCGCAGGTGACCGACGTGCATCTCTTTCGCCACGTTCGGTGCGGAGTAGTCAACCACAATGGTCTGTTTTTCTGGCGTAGCAACACCGAGACGATCTGACGCCAGCGCCTGCTGAACATGTTCAGCCAGGAATGCCGGATCAAGGAAAATGTTGATAAAGCCTGGACCGGCGATCTCAACTTTGCTGGCGATACCGTTAAGATCCAGATGAGTCAGCACCTGCTCTGCTAATTGTCGCGGTGCCATACCCAGTTTTTTAGCAACTGCCATCATGCCGTTAGCCTGATAGTCGCCGAACTGAACTTTTGCTGACTGACGAACCTGCGGTTCGCAATCCGCAGGCGCGCCTGCCGCAATCATGGCCTGACGGACTTTTTCTGAGAGAAGAGCCTGAATATTCACCGGAATACCTTACATTGATGAAGCGAGCAAAAATTGCCCGCACCAGTTAAAGAAATTAGGACGGGAGTATACTGCAAATGGCTGTTTTCGTCAGCAACGTGCGCGTGGCGTATTGCCGTTTTCACTATTGCATCAGAAGCGGCGTGAAATCAGCGGTTGGTTGGCGCAGGGCAACAGGGTAAATTAACGCTTTTACTGAAAGACGAAGAGTGATTATGGCGAACTGGCAATCTATCGACGAGCTGCAGGATATTGCATCGGATTTACCGCGATTTACCCACGCATTAGATGAACTTTCCCGCCGTCTGGGGCTGGATATCACTCCGCTGACTGCCGATCACATTTCTTTGCGTTGCCATCAAAACGCCACCGCTGAACGCTGGCGTCGCGGGTTTGAACAGTGCGGTGAACTCCTGTCAGAAAATATGATCAATGGCAGGCCGATTTGTCTGTTTAAATTGCATGAGCCGGTACAGGTTGCTCACTGGCAGTTTTCCATTGTTGAGCTACCGTGGCCCGGGGAAAAACGTTACCCGCACGAAGGTTGGGAACATATTGAAATCGTTCTGCCGGGCGAGCCAGAAACGCTGAATGCCCGTGCGCTGGCGTTGCTTTCTGATGAAGGACTCAGCCTGCCAGGGATCTCAGTTAAAACCAGTTCGCCAAAAGGTGAGCATGAGCGATTACCGAATCCGACGCTGGCGGTCACCGATGGCAAAACGACGATTAAATTTCATCCGTGGTCCATTGAAGAGATCGTTGCCAGCGAGCAGTTGGCGTAATTAAGGAGCAAAAATGGCATTACTGGAAATTTGCTGTTACAGCATGGAATGCGCACTAACGGCGCAGCAAAATGGCGCTGACAGAATTGAATTGTGTGCGGCTCCGAAAGAAGGGGGCTTAACGCCGTCGCTGGGCGTGCTTAAATCCGTGCGTCAGCAGATAACGATTCCCGTGCATCCGATCATCCGCCCGCGCGGTGGTGATTTTTGCTACAGCGACGGCGAGTTTGCCGCCATTCTTGAGGATGTTCGTACTGTCCGCGAATTAGGCTTTCCGGGACTGGTGACGGGCGTTCTCGATGTTGACGGTAATGTCGATATGCCACGAATGGAAAAAATAATGTCTGCTGCCGGTCCGTTGGCCGTTACTTTTCATCGTGCCTTCGATATGTGTGCTAACCCATTAAATACACTGAATAATCTTGCGCAATTGGGCATTGCCCGGGTACTGACTTCCGGGCAAAAATCAGACGCTCTGCAAGGTTTATCAAAAATTATGGAACTTATTGCCTATGGTGATACTCCAATCATCATGGCCGGAGCAGGAGTCCGTGCAGAAAACCTGCACCACTTCCTCGATGCCGGAGTGCTGGAAGTCCATAGCTCCGCGGGAGCGTGGCAAGCCTCACCGATGCGTTATCGTAATCAAGGATTGTCCATGTCATCAGATGCACACGCGGACGAGTATTCGCGTTATGTCGTAGACGGGGCGGCGGTTGCTGAAATGAAAGGAATCATTGAACGCCATCAGGCCAAATGATTTTTACCGTTGCATCATGTCGCCCAATATGATGCTTGCTCGTACCAGGCCCCTGCAATTTCAACAGGGGCCTTTTTTTATCCCTAAACAGTATAAAAAACGAACGATAACTGTGATCTGTTGAGCGGGTGACAGTGCGCATAGCGTGGTGCTAAAAATATTTTATATATTCACATTAATTATGGGATTTAAATTGCTAAAACTGATAAATATATATTCCAAATAACAACTGGGTTATTCCTTAGCAATTAATGATTACATTGTAATAAATCATATTCTTTATCGATTATTTCAGGCAGTGTTGTGCCGAATTAAGCAAGTAGTCAATTCGTTGTATATTTATTTATATAATGACTTCGGTGTCCTGGAATTTAATTAGAGGAATCTATGCGAGGGAAAAAACGCATTGGGTTATTTTTTCTGCTGATAGCGGTTGTGGTTGGTGGCGGCGGGTTATTGCTGGCGCAAAAAGCCTTACATAAAACGTCGGATACAGCATTTTGTCTCTCCTGCCACTCGATGAGTAAACCTTTTGAGGAATATCAGGGAACTGTCCACTTTTCGAACCAGAAAGGGATACGTGCGGAATGTGCCGATTGCCATATTCCAAAGTCAGGGATGGATTATTTATTTGCCAAATTAAAAGCATCTAAAGATATTTATCATGAATTTGTTAGCGGCAAAATAGACAGTGACGATAAGTTCGAAGCGCATCGTCAGGAAATGGCCGAAACAGTATGGAAAGAATTAAAAGCATCGGATTCTGCAACGTGCCGTAGTTGCCATTCTTTTGATGCGATGGATATTGCCTCGCAAAGTGAATCTGCGCAGAAAATGCATACCAAAGCGCAAAAGGACGGTGAAACGTGTATTGATTGTCATAAAGGAATTGCCCATTTCCCGCCAGAAATAAAAATGGATGACAACGCGGCGCATGAACTGGAAAGTCAGGCTGCCACTTCTGTGACCAATGGCGCACATATTTATCCTTTCAAACCTTCCCGCATAGGCGAACTGGCCACTGTGAATCCTGGTACCGATCTCACCGTCGTTGATGCCAGTGGCAAACAGCCGATCGTTCTGTTGCAGGGTTATCAAATGCAGGGCAGTGAAAACACACTTTACCTGGCGGCAGGTCAACGTCTGGCGCTTGCCACATTAAGTGATGAAGGTATCAAGGCGCTAACGGTAAACGGGGAATGGCAGGCTGACGAATACGGCAATCAATGGCGTCAGGCGTCTTTACAAGGGGCGCTAATCGATCCCGTATTAGCGAATCGTAAACCGTTATGGCAATACGCTGAAAAACTCGATGACACCTATTGTGCTGGCTGCCATGCGCCTATTGCCGCTGACCATTACACCGTCAATACCTGGCCCTCTATCGCCAAAGGAATGGGGGCGCGAACCAGCATGAGCGAAAACGAACTGGACATTTTGACGCGGTACTTCCAGTACAACGCCAAAGATATTACCGAAAAACAGTGATCCTCGTAGATCAGGGAGGAAGTTATGACATTAACAAGACGTGAGTTTATTAAACATAGCGGTATTGCTGCCGGGGCGCTGGTGGTGACATCGGCTACGCCGTTACCCGCTTGGGCAGAAGAGAAGGGCGGAAAAATCCTCACCGCGGGTCGTTGGGGAGCGATGAACGTAGAAGTGAAGGACGGTAAGATTGTTTCTTCTACAGGCGCGCTGGCGAAGACCATCCCGAACTCCTTACAGTCTACGGCGGCGGATCAGGTACACACTACGGCGCGTATTCAGCATCCGATGGTGAGAAAAAGTTATCTCGACAATCCATTGCAACCGGCAAAAGGTCGTGGCGAAGATACCTATGTACAGGTGAGCTGGGAACAAGCATTAAAACTGATTCATGAGCAACACGATCGCATTCGTAAAGCTAACGGACCATCGGCCATTTTTGCAGGGTCTTACGGCTGGCGCTCTTCTGGCGTGTTGCATAAAGCGCAAACCTTACTGCAACGTTATATGAATCTGGCGGGGGGATATTCCGGGCATAGTGGCGATTATTCTACCGGGGCTGCGCAGGTGATCATGTCGCACGTTGTCGGTTCTGTGGAGGTCTATGAACAGCAGACTTCCTGGCCGCTGATTCTGGAAAACAGTCAGGTGGTGGTGTTGTGGGGCATGAACCCGCTGAATACCTTAAAAATTGCCTGGAGCAGTACCGATGAACAAGGGCTGGAATACTTCCATCAGCTGAAAAAATCGGGCAAACCGGTGATTGCCATCGACCCTATCCGTTCCGAAACAATCGAGTTCTTTGGCGATAACGCGACCTGGATCGCGCCGAATATGGGGACCGACGTGGCGCTGATGTTAGGCATCGCGCATACCCTGATGACTCAAGGCAAACACGATAAAGCCTTCCTTGAGAAATACACCACCGGTTATCCGCAGTTTGAAGAGTATCTGACCGGCAAGAACGATAATACGCCGAAGAGTGCGGCCTGGGCGGCAGAAATTACTGGTGTACCGGAAGCGCAGATTGTCAAACTTGCAGAACTGATGGCGGCGAATCGCACGATGCTGATGGCTGGTTGGGGGATCCAACGCCAGCAATACGGTGAACAGAAACACTGGATGCTGGTGACGCTGGCGGCGATGTTAGGGCAAATTGGTACACCGGGCGGCGGTTTTGGATTCTCTTATCATTACTCCAACGGTGGCAACCCGACGCGAGTTGGCGGCGTACTGCCAGAAATGTCTGCGGCGATTGCCGGACAGGCAAGTGAGGAAGCTGATGATGGCGGAATGACCGCGATTCCGGTCGCCCGTATTGTCGATGCGCTGGAAAATCCTGGCGGGAAATATCAGCACAACGGTAAAGAGCAAACGTACCCAAATATCAAAATGATCTGGTGGGCGGGTGGCGGTAACTTTACCCATCACCAGGATACTAATCGTCTGATCAAAGCGTGGCAGAAACCGGAGATGATCGTCGTTTCTGAATGCTACTGGACCGCAGCAGCCAAACACGCAGATATCGTATTACCGATCACCACATCGTTTGAGCGCAATGACCTGACGATGACCGGTGATTACAGCAACCAGCATATTGTGCCGATGAAGCAGGCTGTCGCTCCGCAATTTGAAGCGCGTAACGATTTTGACGTGTTTGCCGCTCTTGCGGAATTACTGAAACCTGGCGGTAAAGAGATCTATACCGAAGGTAAAGATGAAATGGCGTGGCTGAAATTTTTCTATGATGCCGCTCAGAAAGGTGCGCGTGCGCAACGCGTGACTATGCCAATGTTTAATGCCTTCTGGCAGCAAAATAAACTGCTTGAAATGCGCCGCAGCGAGAAGAGCGAGCAATATGTTCGCTATGGTGATTTCCGCGCCGATCCGGTGAAAAATGCGCTGGGTACGCCAAGCGGCAAAATTGAAATCTATTCAAAAACGCTGGAAAAATTTGGCTATAAGGATTGCCCGGCACACCCGACCTGGCTGGCTCCTGATGAGTGGAAAGGTACCGCCGACGAGAAGCAGTTGCAGCTTCTGACCGCGCATCCGGCGCATCGTCTACACAGTCAGCTTAACTATGCGGAGCTGCGTAAAAAATATGCGGTTGCCGATCGTGAGCCGATCACAATTCACACCGAAGATGCTGCTCGCTTTGGTATTGCGAATGGCGATCTGGTCCGTGTCTGGAATAAACGTGGTCAGATCCTGACAGGCGCTGTGGTGACTGACGGGATCAAAAAAGGCGTGGTATGCGTGCATGAAGGTGCATGGCCGGATCTGGAAAATGGCTTGTGTAAAAACGGCAGTGCGAACGTGTTAACGGCGGATATCCCCAGCTCGCAGCTGGCGAATGCCTGTGCCGGTAACTCTGCGCTGGTGTATATCGAAAAATATACGGGTAATGCGCCGAAGTTAACGGCGTTTGATCAGCCAGCTATTCAGGCATAAGAAGTGAATAGCGCCCGGAAACGGGCGCTGAGGTTATGCAAACGCAAAACTGCCTGATGCGCTATGCTTATCAGGCCTACATAGTCCCTGCAATATATTGAATTAACAAGGCTTTGTAGGCCGGATAAGGCGTTCACGCCACATCCGGCAGTAATACCAGACCTTTACGGCTTGCGCGCAATCAGTACCGCGCGTTTAGGCGCAGGATAACCTTCCACCGTTTTACCCGGATCATGTGGGTCGAGGAAATCGGCCAGCGATTCAGTAACCATCCATTCAGTGCGTCGCTGCTCTTCTGTGGTGGTGACGCTCACATCCGCAATGCGAATATCAACAAAACCACACTTCTTCAGCCAGTTTTTCAGCGCCAGGGCCGACGGGATGAAATAAACATTACGCATTTGTGCGTAACGATCGCCTGGTACCAGCACCGTGTTTTCGTCGCCATCAATAACCAGCGTTTCAAGCACCAGTTCACCCTCATTCACCAGTTGATCTTTCAACTGCCAGAGATGCTCCAGCGGTGAACGACGATGATAAAGCACGCCCATCGAAAAGACGGTATCAAAGGCTTTCAGTGCCGGAAGTTGTTCAATCCCTAACGGCAGCAGATGCGCCCGTTGGTCGTTACCTAAAAGTTTACGCACTGCTTCAAACTGGCAGAGGAATAGTTGCGTAGGGTCGATCCCCACCGCAAGGTGTGCGCCTGCGCCAATCATGCGCCACATGTGATAGCCGCTGCCGCAGCCGACATCAAGAATGGTGCGCCCGGTTAAATCAGAAAGATGGGGCAGAACACGATCCCATTTCCAGTCGGAACGCCACTCGGTATCGATGTTGACGCCATACAGTGAGAACGGCCCTTTGCGCCACGGCATCAGGTTGCGCATCAGCGTTTCAATGCGCTTAATCTGCCCAGCGCTCAGTGGTTCTTCGCTTTCTGCCGTCACGCTATGCAGTAAATCAAGACGATACGGTTTAATTTCAGGCAGAAATTCCACCGCATTGGACCACTGTTTAAACAGACCGTGCTGCTGTTCGCGCTGCCAGCTGGCAATCTGCGCGGGCAGGGTTTCCAGCCAGTGTGAAAGATGATTTTTGGCAATCAGAGAATAAAAGTTACCAAAGTCGATCATGCAGCGTCCTCTGCTTTTAATGCCACCAGTGAACCAAAGTTAAAGCACTGGAACCACAGCTCGCTATGCTCAAAACCGGCTTTATGCAGGCGTGCCTTGTGGGTTTCCACGGAATCGGTCAGCATTACGTTTTCTAACATGCTGCGCTTCTGGCTGATTTCCAGCTCGCTGTAGCCGTTGGCACGTTTAAAGTCGTGGTGCATGTTGAACAGCAGTTCACCAACTTTGGCATCTTCGAAACTGAATTTTTCCGAAAGCACCAGCGCGCCGCCCGGGTTTAGCCCTTGATAAATTTTATCCAGTAACGCCTGGCGCTCGGAAGGTTCCAGAAATTGCAGGGTAAAATTCAGTACCACCATCGACGCGTTTTCAATGGCAATATCACGAATATCACCCTCAATAACGTCAACAGGCGTAGGCGCTTTATAGGCGTCAATATGACGACGGCAGCGTTCAATCATTGCCGGGGAATTGTCGATGGCGATAATTTTACAATTATCATGATGAATGTTGCGACGCACTGAGAGCGTCGCCGCGCCCAAAGAACAGCCCAGATCGTAAATCTGCGTACCCGGTTGAACGAAGCGTTCAGCTAACATACCAATCATGGAAATAATATTGGAGTAGCCGGGAACGGAACGTTGGATCATATCCGGGAAGACTTCAGCTACCCGTTCATCAAAGGTCCAGTCGCCCAGTCTGGCGATAGGAGCAGAAAATAGCGTGTCGCGGTGAGACATAACGTAAAAATCCGGGAAAAAGAAAGTGGCGTATTGTGCGCTAACGTAGGGAGAAAACCAACTCCCAGGGCATATACCAAAGATTCGCCAGCACCATCAGCAATAGCGCACACCAGGTGGCGCTCATACCAGAACGTCGCCAGCGAAACAGACGGTGATGGAAACCGTAATAATGCATCAGGCGACCTGCAAGCAAAACGAGGCCGCAAATATGCACCATCCAGGTTTCAGCACCATTCATTTCCATAAATAGCATCAATACAATCGCGATAGGAATATATTCCACCGCATTGCCATGAATACGAATAGCACTTTGTAGTTCGCTAAAACCGCCGTCGCCATAGGCAACGCGATACTGCATTCGCAGGCGAACAACATCAAAAGAGAACTTCATTAATAACAACGCACTTAAAACGGCATACAGCGCGCTTACCATACAAACTCCCTTTAAAATGGCCGATGGCACTTGTCTATGATAGGTGGCAAATTCAGAAAAGAGAAGATTGCTGTGGAATAGCCGGGACTGCTCCGATCTCTGGAAGCATTTTACGTAAGTCTTCCCACAGGGTATGTACCAGTTCCGGTGCCTGAGCAATATCTGGCGTGTGCAGAAAAAGATAAGGCGTGGTGTTCTGCTGCCACTGCGCTAATTTCTTTAACCAGACCTGAAATAATTCCCTGTTTTGCGCCATATCATCGCTGCCGATAAAACGGATCAGCGGATTTGTCGCCGTTAGTACGGCATGTACCGGAACCTTCGGTTTCTTCCGTTGAGCGTCGCGTATGGCTTCATTATGCGGACGTGCAGCATGAACCGGGCGGCTGTCTAAAATTACCCGATTAACGCCGCGCTGATGTAATCCGCGATTAAGCGTTTGTTCCTCTTCCCCTTTGGCGAAAAACTGCGGATGACGCACTTCCACACCATAATTAAATTCGCCGGGAAGAGAATCGAGAAAATGCCAAAGCGCAGGCAAATCCCGTGGGCCGAATGTGGCAGGCAGTTGCAGCCAGTATTGCCCAATGCGCGGAGCCAGCGGTGACATACGGGTCAAAAATTCACTGGTTAAATCATCGCAATGACGCAACGCTGCCTGATGCGAAATGGTCGCCGGAAACTTAAAACAGAAGCGGAAGTCATCTGTGGTCTGCTCCCGCCAGCGCAGGACTACCTCGGGTTTCGGCAGGGCGTATAGCGTGGTGTTGCCCTCCACGCAATTAAAGTAGCGGGCATACTCTTCCAGGCTGGTTATCCCCAACCGCACCCATTTAGGATGCGACCATTGCGGTAGACCGATGTAAATCATAACGCGTTGAGGATCTCTTCCACACTGCGCACACGGGCGATGCGTGGATAGATATGGTTGATGCTGTTATTGTGCTGCTCGGCACTGGCGGCGCTACAGGCATCTTCGGCAATCACCAGATTAAAACCGAGTTCCCAGGCATTGCGGGCGGTGGACTCAACGCCGATATTGGTCGAGATCCCACATAACACTATTGTATCGATACCTCGGCGGCGTAATTGCAACTCCAGATCCGTACCGTAAAACGCACCCCATTGACGTTTGATGATTTCGATATCGCTGTCGGTTGCGCCTAATGCAGCAGGATGTTGCCACCAATTTTCGGGCAACACTTTAGCGGGGGAGGGCGCATCGACCGGCTGTTTTAATGCTTCGGCGTAATCGGCAGACCAGCCAACACGCACCAGAAACACGGGCTGACCGCTCGCGCGAAATTTCGCCGCCAGCTTCCCGGCGCGATTTACCACGTCTTCGGCAGTATGCGGACCACCGGCAAAAGGCAAGATGCCTTCCTGTAAATCAATCACCACTAGCGCTGTGGATTTGGCATTAAGTTCAAGCATGATCACTCCAGATAAAACAAAATCGTGCCTCTCACCTTAATGCGATTAGCCGATGGCGGAACGACAAATTTTGTTAATTTTTATGAGTTCGGACAACACCTTTATAGCAAACTGGCGTAGAGTCTGAATCCAGGCCCGATATAAAGTGGTAACGAGGCGTTCCAGCGCGGGCCAGGCTCTTACGGTGCGGCAGAATTTCCAGTATAATAGCCGCCTTTTTTCATTCAGTTGTGACATACAGCTAACGCTGCGACTCAGGTCACCTGCACAGCAGGGGACATCCGCCAGCAGCTAAGTTAAGGGATATCTCATGCGTACAGAATATTGTGGACAGCTCCGTTTGTCCCACGTGGGGCAGCAGGTGACTCTGTGTGGTTGGGTCAACCGTCGTCGTGATCTTGGTAGCTTGATCTTTATCGATATGCGCGACCGCGAAGGTATCGTGCAGGTATTTTTCGATCCGGATCGTGCAGACGCGTTAAAGCTGGCCTCTGAACTGCGTAATGAGTTCTGCATTCAGGTCACGGGCACCGTACGTGCGCGTGACGAAAAAAATATCAACCGCGATATGGCGACTGGCGAAATCGAAGTGCTGGCTTCCTCGCTGACCATCATCAACCGCGCAGACGTTCTGCCGCTTGACTCCAACCACGTCAACACCGAAGAAGCGCGTCTGAAATACCGCTATCTTGACCTGCGTCGTCCGGAAATGGCTCAGCGCCTGAAAACCCGCGCTAAAATCACCAGCCTGGTGCGTCGTTTTATGGATGACCACGGCTTCCTCGATATCGAAACTCCGATGCTGACTAAAGCCACGCCGGAAGGCGCGCGTGACTACCTGGTGCCTTCTCGTGTGCACAAAGGTAAATTCTACGCGCTGCCGCAATCCCCGCAGTTGTTCAAACAGCTGCTGATGATGTCCGGTTTTGACCGCTACTATCAGATCGTTAAATGCTTCCGTGACGAAGACCTGCGCGCTGATCGTCAGCCTGAATTTACTCAGATCGATGTGGAAACCTCTTTCATGACCGCGCCGCAAGTGCGTGAAGTGATGGAAGCGCTGGTGCGTCATTTGTGGCTGGAAGTGAAGGGCATTGATCTGGGCGATTTCCCGGTAATGACCTTTGCGGAAGCAGAACGCCGTTATGGTTCTGATAAACCGGATCTGCGTAACCCGATGGAACTGACCGACGTTGCCGATCTGCTGAAATCTGTTGAATTCGCGGTATTTGCGGGTCCGGCGAACGATCCGAAAGGCCGTGTTGCCGCTCTGCGTGTTCCGGGTGGCGCATCGCTGACCCGTAAGCAGATCGACGAATACGGTAACTTCGTTAAAATCTATGGCGCGAAAGGTCTGGCTTACATCAAAGTTAACGAACGCGCGAAAGGTCTGGAAGGTATCAACAGCCCGGTAGCGAAGTTCCTTAATGCGGAAATCATCGAAGCCATCCTGGATCGTACTGCCGCGCAAGATGGCGATATGATTTTCTTCGGTGCCGACAACAAGAAAATTGTTGCCGACGCGATGGGCGCACTGCGTTTGAAAGTGGGTAAAGACCTTGGCCTGACCGACGAAAGCAAATGGGCGCCGCTGTGGGTTATCGACTTCCCGATGTTTGAAGACGACGGTGAAGGCGGCCTGACGGCAATGCACCATCCGTTCACCGCGCCGAAAGACATGACGGCGGCAGAGCTGAAAGCTGCACCGGAAAATGCGGTGGCGAACGCTTACGATATGGTCATCAATGGTTACGAAGTGGGCGGTGGTTCAGTGCGTATCCATAATGGTGATATGCAGCAGACGGTGTTTGGCATTCTGGGGATCACCGAAGAGGAACAGCGCGAGAAATTCGGCTTCCTGCTCGACGCCCTGAAATACGGTACTCCGCCGCACGCAGGTCTGGCATTCGGTCTTGACCGTCTGACTATGCTGCTGACCGGCACCGACAACATCCGTGACGTTATCGCCTTCCCGAAAACCACGGCGGCAGCGTGTCTGATGACTGAAGCACCGAGCTTTGCTAACCCGACTGCACTGGCTGAGCTGAGCATTCAGGTTGTGAAGAAGGCTGAGAATAACTGATATGACTCTAATACACGAAATCATTCGCGTTGCATCGAGGCGGCAACTGAGTGAACTCCCATGAGCATAGATAACTATGTGAATGGGATGAGCGAAGGCAGTCAACGAAGAGGCAGCGTGAAGGATAAAGTGTATAAGCGTCCCGTTTCGATCTTAGTGGTCATCTATGCACAAGATACGAAACGGGTGCTGATGTTGCAGCGGCGTGACGATCCCGATTTCTGGCAGTCGGTAACCGGCAGTGTGGAAGAGGGTGAAACCGCGCCGCAAGCTGCCATGCGCGAAGTAAAGGAAGAGGTCACCATCGATGTTGTCGCTGAACAACTGACCTTAATTGACTGTCAGCGCACGGTAGAGTTTGAAATTTTTTCACATTTACGTCATCGCTATGCGCCGGGCGTGACGCGTAATACGGAATCATGGTTCTGTCTTGCGCTCCCGCACGAACGCCAGATTGTTTTCACT
This sequence comes from Escherichia sp. E10V10, assembly GCF_004211985.1. NCBI lineage: Bacteria > Pseudomonadati > Pseudomonadota > Gammaproteobacteria > Enterobacterales > Enterobacteriaceae > Escherichia > Escherichia sp. E10V10. The sequence goes on from NZ_RHJO01000001.1 coordinate 642,933, forward strand.
GAACATCTGGCTTACAAGTGGCTTGATGCGCCTGCTGCGGCGGCGCTCACTAAGTCCTGGAGCAACCGGCAGGCGATTGAACAGTTTGTTATTAACGCTGCCTGAACAGGCAGGGCTATCTGGAGATATTTTTATGGCAGGTCATAGTAAATGGGCCAACACCAGACATCGTAAAGCTGCGCAGGATGCTAAGCGCGGTAAAATCTTCACTAAAATCATTCGTGAGCTGGTAACCGCGGCTAAGCTGGGCGGTGGCGATCCGGACGCTAACCCGCGTCTGCGTGCAGCAATTGATAAAGCACTGTCTAACAACATGACCCGTGACACCCTGAACCGCGCAATTGCACGTGGTGTGGGCGGTGATGATGATGCGAACATGGAAACCATCATCTACGAAGGTTACGGTCCTGGCGGCACGGCAATCATGATTGAATGTCTGTCTGACAACCGCAACCGTACCGTTGCTGAAGTGCGTCACGCATTCAGCAAATGTGGCGGTAACCTCGGCACTGACGGTTCCGTAGCCTATCTGTTCAGCAAAAAAGGCGTGATCTCCTTCGAGAAAGGCGACGAAGACACCATCATGGAAGCAGCACTGGAAGCTGGTGCTGAAGACGTTGTGACCTATGATGACGGCGCAATCGACGTCTACACTGCATGGGAAGAGATGGGTAAAGTACGCGACGCTCTGGAAGCGGCAGGTCTGAAAGCAGACAGCGCAGAAGTTTCCATGATCCCGTCAACCAAAGCCGATATGGATGCAGAAACTGCACCGAAACTGATGCGTCTGATCGATATGCTGGAAGATTGTGACGACGTGCAGGAAGTTTACCATAACGGTGAGATCTCTGATGAGGTTGCAGCGACCCTCTGATGAGGCCGGCTAAACAACAAAACGGAGACGCGTGATGTCTATTATTCTCGGTATTGACCCGGGTTCGCGCGTTACCGGCTACGGTGTTATCCGTCAGGTGGGCAGGCAACTGTCCTACCTGGGTAGCGGATGCATACGCACCAAAGTGGATGATTTACCGTCTCGTCTGAAACTGATCTATGCGGGCGTGACGGAAATCATCACCCAGTTCCAGCCCGATTATTTCGCAATCGAACAAGTCTTTATGGCGAAGAACGCTGACTCTGCCCTGAAACTGGGGCAGGCACGAGGCGTGGCGATTGTGGCAGCGGTGAATCAGGAATTGCCGGTGTTTGAATATGCTGCGCGTCAGGTGAAGCAAACAGTGGTGGGCATTGGTAGCGCCGAAAAAAGCCAGGTGCAGCATATGGTGCGTACCTTGCTGAAATTACCTGCTAATCCACAGGCGGATGCCGCCGATGCGCTGGCGATTGCCATCACCCACTGCCATGTCAGCCAGAATGCGATGCAGATGAGTGAATCGCGGCTGAACCTGGCGAGAGGGCGACTGCGCTAAATTATCACGCTTCAGTCAGTTCAGGCTGAGGCGTTTCTACTCCCTCCGCATGAATCAACATTAGACTCGGATGATGCCACAAACTCGCTGGCGTAACCGTTTTACGATCCCACGGAATTGCGCCTAAGAACCAGAATTTCCAGAAAGTGAGTTTTGCATTCGGATTTCTATTTAACAATTCTCCAAATGTCTCTATTTCACCCACCGGAATACATAGCGCCTCTTTATAAATATCAAAGACAAATTTTGAACAGAACTGGCGTGAAGATTCGTATTTAAAACCGGTGTGGTAGAGTTTGCGTAGCCGGGAGGGAACCTGTTCAACAATTCGTTGTTTTTGTTGTTCTGTTAGCCCTGTGTCTAATCGCTTTATAGCATAGCGTTGATTAGAAGAACGTTTAATAAAACGGGATAGCGTGGTGATGGTTGAAAGGGGAACCCGGCTTTCTGCAACCAGGAAGTCTTCACCGTTATGACCGATAATGATCCCGACGTGATTACTCCAGCAATTTGATGCTGCTGATATTTGGCCAAATAAGGCAGCACCTATACATGTAAAGACGATATCACCAATTTCATATTCAGCAGGGTAATTAATATTCACGTTGTCATTCCATTGAAATAAATATGAATACACGTAATAACATAAAAAAGTTTATTTTTCAGGAGTCGAAATGTATATTTTTTTACGCATTAACTCACTGAATATGTAATATTCAAATATTTGCTTCCAATATAACCTGTAGAATAAATTATACTGCGCCATTTTTCAGATCATCGGGACGCCTCGCAAGTTTTCTTCATCCTTCGCTGGATATCTATCCAGCATTTTTTTATCATACAGCATTATCTTTGATTCATTACGCAGGAGCGTCATGTGATAGGCAGACTCAGAGGCATCATCATTGAAAAACAACCCCCGCTGGTGTTAATTGAAGTGGGCGGCGTAGGCTATGAAGTGCATATGCCGATGACCTGTTTTTATGAACTCCCTGAAGCGGGTCAGGAAGCGATTGTTTTCACCCACTTTGTGGTGCGTGAAGACGCGCAACTGCTGTACGGTTTTAACAATAAACAAGAGCGCACGTTGTTCAAAGAGTTGATCAAAACCAACGGCGTCGGCCCGAAGCTGGCGCTGGCGATCCTCTCCGGAATGTCAGCACAGCAGTTCGTTAATGCCGTTGAACGTGAAGAAGTGGGAGCACTGGTGAAACTGCCGGGCATTGGTAAAAAAACCGCCGAGCGTTTAATTGTCGAAATGAAAGACCGATTTAAAGGTTTGCACGGCGATCTCTTTACGCCAGCCGCCGATCTGGTGCTCACGTCGCCTGCCAGCCCGGCAACCGATGATGCTGAACAGGAAGCGGTTGCTGCGCTGGTGGCGCTGGGCTATAAACCACAAGAAGCCAGCCGCATGGTGAGCAAAATCGCCCGCCCTGACGCCAGCAGTGAAACATTAATTCGCGAAGCCCTACGCGCCGCGTTATGAGGTAAAGGATGATTGAAGCAGACCGTCTGATTTCTGCCGGTACGACTTTGCCGGAAGATGTAGCAGATCGCGCCATTCGCCCCAAATTACTGGAAGAGTATGTTGGTCAGCCGCAGGTTCGTTCACAGATGGAGATTTTCATCAAAGCAGCGAAACTGCGCGGCGACGCCCTCGATCATCTGTTGATTTTTGGCCCTCCGGGTTTAGGTAAAACCACGCTTGCTAATATTGTCGCCAATGAAATGGGCGTTAATTTACGCACGACTTCCGGTCCGGTGCTGGAAAAAGCAGGCGATTTGGCAGCAATGCTCACTAACCTTGAACCACATGACGTGCTGTTTATTGATGAGATCCACCGTCTTTCACCAGTGGTGGAAGAGGTGTTGTATCCGGCAATGGAAGACTACCAGTTAGATATCATGATTGGTGAAGGTCCGGCGGCACGCTCCATTAAAATTGATTTGCCCCCGTTTACCCTGATTGGTGCAACCACGCGCGCAGGTTCGCTGACATCACCGTTGCGCGACCGTTTTGGTATTGTGCAACGTCTGGAGTTTTATCAGGTGCCGGATCTGCAATATATCGTTAGTCGTAGTGCACGCTTTATGGGGCTTGAGATGAGTGATGACGGCGCGCTGGAAGTTGCTCGTCGCGCTCGCGGTACGCCACGCATTGCCAACCGTCTGCTGCGTCGAGTGCGTGATTTCGCCGAAGTGAAGCACGATGGCACCATCTCGGCAGATATCGCCGCCCAGGCGCTGGATATGCTGAATGTCGATGCTGAAGGTTTCGATTATATGGACCGCAAATTGCTGCTGGCGGTAATCGATAAATTCTTTGGTGGGCCTGTAGGTCTGGATAACCTGGCGGCGGCTATTGGCGAAGAACGTGAAACCATTGAGGATGTGCTGGAGCCTTATCTGATTCAGCAAGGCTTTTTGCAGCGTACACCGCGCGGGCGTATGGCGACAGTGCGGGCGTGGAACCACTTTGGAATTACGCCGCCAGAAATGCCGTAAGTCGGTTCGGTTGCTCGCGCCGCATCCGACATTGGCAGTGTGCCTGATGCGACGCTGTTCGCGTCTTATCAGGCCTACCAGGTATAGAGCCGTAAGTCGGATAAGGCGTTCACGCCGCATCCGACATTGGCAATATGCCTGATGCGACGCCGTTCGCGTCTTATCAGGCCTACCCGGTATAGCGAACCGTAGGTCGGATAAGGCGTTCACGCCGCTTCCGACACTGGCAGTGTGCCTGATGCGACGTCGTTCGCGTCTTATCAGGCCTACCTGATATAGCGAACCGTAGGTCGGATAAGGCGCTCGCGCCGCATCCGACACTGGCAATGTGCTTGATGCGACGTCGTTCGCGTCTTATCCGACAATTGTGTTTAGGTACAAATTAGCTGGCCTGTTTTTTCATCATACTCAAAATAAACAACAGCGCAGCACATAGCACCACTGACGGACCCGCAGGCGTATCGTAAAACGCTGAAAAAGTTAAACCGCCAGTTACAGCAATCATCCCCACTAAAACGGCGACACCTGCCATCTGTTCCGGCGTACGGGCAAAACGACGTGCGGTAGCAGCCGGAATGATCAGCAGCGAGGTAATAATCAACGCCCCGACAAATTTCATTGCCACACCAATCGTCAATGCTGTTACCAGCATCAACAGCAATTTCACTCGCTGTAATTTCACGCCATCGACAAATGCCAGGTCCGGGCTAATGGTCATCGACAGTAAATTACGCCATTGCCAGAACAGAATTGCCACCACAATGACCACGCCAATGGCGATGGAGATGAGATCTTCCGGCGTCACTGCCAGCAAATCACCGAACAGGTATGCCATCAAGTCAACGCGAATGTTAGACATCAGACTGACAACGACCAGGCCCAGCGACAAGGCACTGTGCGCCATAATTCCCAATAACGTGTCGATCGCCAGCTGTGGGCGCTTCTCCAGCCATACCAGACCGCCCGCCAGCAGCAGCGTAACGGCAATCACTGCATAGAAGGGATTCACGTCCAGCAACAGACCAAACGCCACTCCAAGTAAAGACGCATGGGCCAGCGTATCGCCAAAATAAGACATACGACGCCAGACAACAAAAGAACCCAAAGGACCTGCGGCACAGGCCAGCATAATCCCGGCTAACCAACCGGGAAATAATAATTCAATCATGAGCGATCACTTCCCCGACGCAGAACAATTCGCCCCTGTAAATCGTGGCGGTGATTATGATGATGGCGATAAATACCCAGCTGTTCAGCTCCGCGAGGCCCGAACATCGAAATAAATTCCGGATGCAGGGAAACGACTTCTGGTGTGCCAGAACAACAGATGTGATGGTTAAGGCAAAGTACTTCATCGGTTTTTGCCATTACCAGATGCAGATCGTGAGACACCATTAAAACGCCACAGTCCAGTTCGCGACGTAACTGGTCAATAAGGTCATATAACGCCACCTGACCATTCACATCCACGCCCTGGGTGGGTTCGTCCAGAACTAATAACTGGGGTTGATTTAACAATGCGCGCGCGAGTAGTACACGCTGCGTTTCACCGCCAGAGAGCTTTTGCATTGGCGCGTCAATAAGATGCCCAGCCTGAACGCGTTTTAGTGCAGGCAGAATATCTTCCTTATGTGTTCTGGGGCGTAAGCGTAAAAAACGGTTTACGGTCAGTGGCAACGTGGTGTCGAGATACAGCTTCTGCGGCACATAACCAATGCGCAGTTTTCCGTGGCGCTTGATAACTCCTTCATCTGGTGTTACCAGCCCGAGTACAACCCGAACCAATGTCGACTTACCTGCGCCGTTCGGCCCAAGTAAGGTCAAAATTTTACCAGGCTTGAGTTCCAGCGACACATCAGAGAGGACGCGGCGTTGGCCAAATGAAACCGAGACATTTTCCAGGGAAACCAGACTTGTCATGTTAATTTTAGTCTTGCAGTAGTCATGAAATGTTATAATATCACACTTCTTATATTCATTACGATAATTGGTCGCATTATGTTACATAAAAAAACGCTTCTTTTCGCAGCATTATCTGCTGCTCTCTGGGGCAGTGCAACTCAGGTAGCAGAAGCTGCCGTTGTCGCTTCGCTTAAACCTGTTGGATTCATCGCTTCCGCTATTGCTGATGGAGTAACAGAGACGGAGGTGTTACTTCCTGATGGGGCCTCTGAACATGATTATTCACTGCGTCCATCTGATGTAAAACGCTTACAGAACGCGGACTTAGTTGTCTGGGTTGGGCCGGAAATGGAAGCGTTTATGCAAAATCCCGTGAGTAAATTACCCGAAGCGAAGCAGGTAACCATTGCGCAGCTTGAGAGTGTAAAACCGCTGCTGATGAAAAGCATTCTCGACGCTGATGATGATCATGACCACGCGGAAAAAAGTGACGAAGATCACCATCACGGCGATTTCAACATGCACGTTTGGCTTTCCCCAGAGATAGCGCGGGCTACAGCGGTTGCAATCCATGGAAAATTAGTGGAACTTATGCCGCAAAGTCGAGCCAAACTTGACGCCAACCTGATGGAATTTGAGGCACAATTAGCTTCAAGTAGGAAACAGGTTGGTAACGAGCTCGCGCCGCTCAAGGGAAAAGGTTATTTCGTTTTTCATGATGCTTACGGCTACTTCGAAAAACAATTCGGACTGACACCGCTTGGTCACTTTACCGTAAACCCTGAGATTCAACCTGGCGCGCAGCGTTTACATCAAATAAGAACACAGTTGGTTGAGCAAAAAGCAACCTGCGTTTTTGCTGAGCCACAGTTCAGGCCTGCGGTCGTTGAAAGCGTCGCACGAGGGACATCCGTTCGTATGGGAACGTTGGATCCCCTTGGGACGAATATCAAACTGGGCAAAACAAGCTATTCAGAATTCCTGAATCAATTAGCTAACCAGTACGCGAGCTGCCTGAAAGGAGATTAATGAGGAAGTGATTACGTGCAACAGATAGCCCGCTCTGTCGCCCTGGCGTTTAATAATTTACCGCGACCACACCGCGTTATGTTGGGGTCGCTTACCGTTCTTACTCTGGCCGTCGCTGTCTGGCGGCCTTATGTTTACCACCGAGACGCCTCGCCTATTGTCAAAACCATTGAGCTTGAACAGAACGAAATTCGTTCTCTCTTACCTGAGGCCAGTGAGCCGATTGATCAAGCCGCGCAAGAAGATGAAGCCATTCCCCAGGACGAACTGGACGACAAAATCGCTGGTGAAGCCGGCGTTCATGAATATGTCGTTTCTACGGGCGACACGTTAAGTAGCATCCTTAATCAATATGGTATTGAGATGGGTGATATCACCCAACTTGCTGCTGCTGATAAAGATCTGCGTAACCTGAAAATTGGTCAACAACTCTCCTGGACATTAACCGCTGAAGGCGAGTTACAGCGTCTGACCTGGGAAGTGTCTCGCCGCGAAACCCGTACCTATGACCGCACCGCCGCGAATGGTTTTAAAATGACCAGCGAAATGCAGCAAGGGGAGTGGGTTAACAATCTGGTGAAAGGAACCGTTGGGACAAGTTTTGTTGCCAGCGCCAAAAATGCAGGTTTAACCAGTGCTGAAGTGAGCGCGGTGATTAAAGCAATGCAGTGGCAGATGGACTTCCGCAAAGTGAAAAAAGGTGACGAATTTGCGGTATTAATGTCACGTGAGATGCTTGATGGCAAACGTGAACAAAGCCAACTGCTGGGCGTGCGTTTGCGTTCAGAAGGCAAAGATTACTATGCTATTCGCGCTGAAGATGGCAAATTCTACGACCGCAACGGCACTGGCCTGGCGAAAGGGTTCTTACGATTCCCGACGGCAAAACAGTTCCGCATTTCGTCTAACTTTAACCCGCGTCGTCTGAACCCGGTAACCGCTCGCGTTGCGCCGCACAGAGGCGTTGATTTTGCGATGCCGCAGGGTACGCCGGTGCTTTCGGTGGGAGACGGTGAAGTGGTAGTTGCTAAACGCAGTGGCGCAGCGGGTTATTATGTCGCGATTCGTCATGGTCGCAGCTACACCACGCGTTATATGCACCTGCGTAAGATTCTGGTTAAACCGGGGCAGAAAGTGAAGCGTGGCGATCGTATCGCGCTTTCCGGTAACACCGGGCGTTCAACTGGGCCACATCTGCATTATGAGGTATGGATTAACCAGCAGGCGGTGAACCCGTTGACAGCGAAACTGCCGCGTACTGAAGGGCTGACCGGTTCAGATCGTACCGATTTCCTGGCGAAGGCCAAGGAGATTGTACCGCAGCTACAGTTTGATTGATTAATACCCATTGGCAGCCGGTACGCAGTCAGTGCCGGCTTTTTTATTTGGTGCGGGGCAAGTTGCGCCGTTACACTACCACCAGATTGATTATTGCCTTATCCGAAACTGGAAAAGCATGGAAACGAAAAAAAATAATAGCGAATATATTCCTGAGTTTGATAAATCCTTTCGTCACCCTCGTTACTGGGGAGCCTGGTTGGGCGTGGCGGCAATGGCCGGTATTGCCTTAACACCAGCGAAATTCCGTGATCCAATTCTTGCGCGGTTGGGGCGTTTTGCCGGAAGACTGGGTAAAAGCTCACGTCGTCGGGCGTTGATCAATCTGTCTCTCTGCTTTCCCGAACGTAGCGAAGCCGAACGCGAAGCGATTGTTGATGAGATGTTTGCCACCGCGCCGCAAGCGATGGCAATGATGGCTGAACTGGCGATACGTGGGCCGGAGAAAATCCAGCCTCGCGTCGACTGGCAGGGGCTGGAGATCATCGAAGAGATGCGGCGTAACAACGAGAAAGTGATCTTTCTGGTACCGCACGGCTGGGCAGTTGATATCCCCGCTATGCTGATGGCCTCACAAGGGCAGAAAATGGCAGCGATGTTCCATAATCAGGGCAACCCGGTTTTTGATTATGTCTGGAACACGGTGCGTCGTCGTTTTGGCGGTCGTCTGCACGCGAGAAATGATGGTATTAAACCTTTCATCCAGTCGGTTCGTCAGGGCTACTGGGGCTATTATTTACCGGATCAGGATCATGGACCTGAACACAGCGAATTTGTTGATTTCTTCGCAACGTATAAAGCAACGCTGCCAGCAATTGGTCGCCTGATGAAAGTATGTCGCGCGCGTGTCGTTCCGCTGTTCCCAATCTATGATGGCAAGACCCATCGTCTGACGATTCAGGTTCGTCCACCGATGGATGACCTGTTAGAGGCGGATGACGCTACCATTGCACGGCGTATGAATGAAGAAGTCGAGATTTTTGTTGGCCCGCGACCAGAGCAGTACACCTGGATTTTAAAATTGCTGAAAACGCGCAAACCGGGCGAAATCCAGCCGTATAAGCGTAAAGATCTTTATCCCATCAAATAAAAAAAGCCTCTCGTGAGGAGAGGCCTTCGCCTGATGATAAGTTCAAGTTTGCTTCAGAAGATTAGAAATCTATTGAATTATCATTGAACTGTAGGCCGGATGAGGCGTTTTCGCCACATCCGGCAACGTACTTACTCTACCGTTAAAATACGCGTGGTATTCGTCGAACCCACGGTACTCATCACGTCGCCCTGGGTGACAATCACCAGATCACCAGACATCAGGTAGCCTTTATCGCGCAGCAGATTTACTGCTTCGCTGGCAGCAACCACGCCTTCATTTGCACTGTCAAAATAGACCGGCGTAACACCACGATAAAGCGCAGTCAGGTTCAGAGTGCGTTCATGACGAGACATGGCGAAAATCGGCAGACCGGAGCTGATACGGGAAGTCATCAGCGCGGTACGACCGGATTCGGTCATGGTGATGATCGCGGTAACGCCTTTCAGGTGGTTAGCCGCGTACATTGCGGACATCGCGATAGCTTCTTCCACATTGTCGAACTGAACATCCAGGCGGTGTTTAGACACATTGATGCTCGGGATTTTTTCGGCACCCAGGCAAACACGCGCCATTGCAGCAACGGTTTCAGATGGATACTGACCAGCGGCGGTTTCCGCAGACAACATTACGGCGTCAGTACCATCCAGAACAGCGTTCGCCACGTCCATGACTTCTGCACGCGTCGGCATTGGGTTGGTAATCATCGATTCCATCATCTGGGTAGCAGTAATGACTGCGCGGTTCAGCTGACGCGCGCGACGAATCAGCGCTTTCTGAATCCCAACCAGTTCCGGATCGCCAATCTCTACGCCGAGGTCGCCACGTGCGACCATCACCACGTCAGAAGCGAGGATAATGTCGTCCATTGCATCCTGGCTGCAAACGGCTTCTGCACGTTCAACTTTGGCGACAATTTTCGCATCACAACCTGCATCGCGCGCCAGACGACGAGCATAATTCAGATCTTCGCCGCAGCGTGGGAAAGAGACAGCCAAATAATCTACGCCAATCAATGCCGCAGTTTTAATGTCTGCTTTGTCTTTCTCTGTCAGCGCTTCAGCAGACAGACCACCACCGAGTTTGTTGATACCTTTATTATTGGAAAGAGGGCCGCCGACGGTCACTTCGGTGAACACTTTCAGGCCCTGAACTTCCAGTACTTTTAACTGTACGCGACCGTCGTCCAGCAGCAGAATGTCGCCAGGCACGACGTCAGCAGGCAGACCTTTATAGTCGATACCGACTTTTTCTTTATCGCCTTCACCTTTGCCCAAGTTGGCATCCAGCAGGAATTTATCCCCAATATTGAGGAAAACCTTACCTTCTTTAAAAGTTGATACGCGAATCTTTGGCCCCTGAAGGTCACCGAGAATAGCCACATGACGACCCAGTTTTGCGGCAATTTCACGAACTTTATCCGCGCGCATTTTATGGTCTTCAGGCGAGCCATGAGAAAAGTTCATTCGTACGACGTTTGCACCCGCTGCGATGACCTTTTCAAGGTTATTATCGCGATCGGTAGCTGGGCCTAACGTGGTAACGATTTTGGTTCTGCGAAGCCTTCTGGACATGTAATACTCCGTTGACTGAAACAACCAGGTGTTGCTTGAACATGAATTCGCATAAACTAAAACCATTATGGTTGTAATTTAAACACATGCGAATATCGTATAAGGATAGAACAGTGATAATCGATTTAGCGATCGTCACTCAATTTAAGTAACTGCTTATCAAAGCGCGATTCCTTGAGCGCTTCCTTGACCCGCTTCAAGTTATCTCTGAATTTTGTGCCGCGTCGCAAAGTAAATCCTGTTGCCAGCACATCTATCACGGTCAACTGCGCAAGTCGAGACACCATGGGCATATAAATGTCAGTATCTTCAGGTACGTCGAGGGTAATTGCCAGCGTTGCTTCCCGGGCGAGTGGCGTACCGGCGGAGGTGAGGGCAATTACCATCGCGTCGTTTTCCCGTGCTAACTGCGCCAGTTCAACCAGATTTTTGGTTCTCCCGGTGTGAGAAATCAGCACAACCACGTCTCCGTCGCTACAATTCATACAACTCATGCGTTGCAACACAATATCGTCGGAGTAAACCACTGGAACATTAAAGCGAAAAAACTTATTCATCGCATCGTGGGCGACGGCGGCAGAAGAGCCCAGACCGAAAAAGGCGATTTTTTTGGCCTGAGTCAGGAGATCGACGGCACGGTTGACGGCAGATTTATCCAGCGAGTGACGGACGTGATCGAGCGTGGCCATTGCCGACTCAAATATTTTCCCCGTGTATGATTCAACGCTGTCATCTTCATTAACGTTGCGATTAACATAGGGCGTGCCATTTGCCAGGCTTTGTGCCAGATGGAGTTTAAAATCAGGAAAACCGCGGGTGTCCATGCTGCGACAGAAACGATTCACCGTTGGTTCGCTAACATTGGCCTCAAGTGCCAGAGCAGCAATACTCGAATGGATCGCGTTGTCAGGCGAAGCAAGAATGACCTCGGCGACTTTTCGTTCTGATTTGCTCAAATGTTCCAGTTGAGACTGGATTTTTTCCAGCATATTCATGATGTAAAGAGACTCACGGTAATGACGATTTCCACACTGAAAGAAATCGAAATGCAGTTTGGTCTGATATTACGCCTGTGTGTCGTATTAATGACAAAAGCGGATAAAAAAGTTGTCATTTTTTTTCATAACATGATCAGTGTCAGATTTTTACCCAATGGAAAACGATGATTTTTTTATCAGTTTTGCCGCACTTTGCGCGCTTTTGCCGTAATCGCACAGGTGGATAAGCGTTTACAGTTTTCGCAAGCTCGTAAAAGCAGTACAGTGCACCGTAAGAAAATTACAAGTATACCCAGGCTTAAGTACCGGGTTAGTTAACTTAAGGAGAATGACATGGCGGTAACGCAAACAGCCCAGGCTTGTGACCTGGTCATTTTCGGCGCGAAAGGCGACCTTGCGCGTCGTAAATTGCTGCCTTCCCTGTATCAACTGGAAAAAGCCGGTCAGCTCAACCCGGATACCCGTATTATCGGCGTAGGGCGTGCTGACTGGGATAAAGCGGCATATACCAAAGTAGTCCGCGAAGCGCTGGAAACCTTCATGAAAGAAACTATTGATGAAGGTTTATGGGACACCCTGAGTGCACGTCTGGATTTTTGTAATCTCGATGTCAATGACACCGCTGCATTCAGTCGTCTTGGTGCGATGCTGGATCAAAAAAATCGTATCACCATTAACTACTTTGCCATGCCGCCAGGCACTTTTGGCGCAATCTGCAAAGGGCTTGGTGAGGCGAAACTGAACGGCAAACCGGCGCGTGTGGTGATGGAAAAACCGCTGGGGACGTCGCTGGCGACCTCGCAGGAAATCAACGATCAGGTCGGTGAATATTTCGAGGAGTGCCAGGTATACCGTATCGACCATTACCTTGGTAAAGAAACGGTGCTGAACCTGTTGGCGCTGCGTTTTGCTAACTCCCTATTTGTGAACAACTGGGACAACCGCACTATTGATCATGTTGAGATTACCGTGGCAGAAGAAGTGGGGATCGAAGGGCGCTGGGGCTATTTTGATAAAGCCGGTCAGATGCGCGACATGATCCAGAACCACCTGCTACAAATTCTCTGCATGATTGCGATGTCTCCGCCGTCTGATCTGAGCGCAGACAGCATCCGCGATGAAAAAGTGAAAGTACTGAAGTCTCTGCGCCGCATTGACCGCTCCAACGTACGCGAAAAAACCGTACGCGGGCAATACACTGCGGGCTTCGCCCAGGGCAAAAAAGTGCCGGGCTACCTGGAAGAAGAGGGCGCGAACAAAAGCAGTAACACGGAAACCTTCGTGGCTATCCGTGTCGATATCGACAACTGGCGCTGGGCTGGCGTACCGTTCTACCTGCGTACCGGTAAACGTTTGCCGACCAAATGCTCTGAAGTGGTGGTCTATTTCAAAACGCCAGAGCTCAATCTGTTTAAAGAGTCGTGGCAGGACCTGCCGCAGAACAAACTGACTATCCGTCTGCAACCTGATGAAGGCGTGGATATTCAAGTGTTGAACAAGGTTCCTGGTCTTGATCACAAACATAACCTGCAAATCACCAAGCTGGATCTGAGCTATTCAGAAACCTTTAATCAGACGCATCTGGCAGATGCTTATGAACGTCTGCTGCTGGAAACCATGCGCGGTATTCAGGCGCTGTTTGTACGTCGTGATGAAGTGGAAGAAGCCTGGAAATGGGTGGACTCCATTACTGAAGCATGGGCGATGGATAACGATGCGCCGAAACCGTATCAGGCCGGAACCTGGGGACCGGTTGCTTCGGTGGCGATGATTACCCGTGATGGCCGTTCCTGGAATGAGTTTGAGTAATATCTGCACTCATCCTTTATGGTTATTTTACCGGTAACATGATCTTGCACAGATTGTAGAACAATTTTTACACTTTCAGGCCTCGTGCGGATTCACCCGCGAGGCTTTTTTTATTACACTGACTGAAACGTTTCTGCCCTATGAGCTCCGGTTACAGGCGTTTCACTCATAAATCCTCTGAATGAAACGCGTTGTGAATCATCCTGCTCTGACAACTCAATTTCAGGAGCCTTTATGAATCCACAATTGTTACGCGTAACAAATCGAATCATTGAACGTTCGCGCGAGACTCGTTCTGCTTACCTCGCCCGGATCGAACAAGCGAAAACTTCGACCGTTCATCGTTCGCAGTTGGCATGCGGTAACCTGGCTCACGGTTTCGCCGCTTGCCAGCCAGAAGACAAAGCCTCCCTGAAAAGCATGTTGCGTAACAATATCGCTATCATCACCTCCTACAACGACATGCTCTCCGCTCACCAGCCTTATGAACATTATCCAGAGATTATTCGTAAAGCACTGCATGAAGCTAATGCGGTTGGCCAGGTTGCGGGTGGTGTTCCGGCGATGTGTGATGGTGTCACCCAGGGGCAGGATGGTATGGAACTGTCGCTGTTAAGCCGCGAAGTCATTGCGATGTCTGCGGCTGTGGGGCTGTCCCATAACATGTTTGATGGCGCGTTGTTCCTCGGCGTGTGCGATAAGATTGTCCCTGGGCTGACGATGGCAGCGCTGTCGTTCGGTCATCTGCCTGCGGTATTTGTGCCGTCAGGTCCGATGGCAAGCGGGTTGCCAAATAAAGAAAAAGTGCGTATTCGCCAGCTTTATGCCGAAGGGAAGGTGGATCGAATGGCACTGCTGGAGTCAGAGGCTGCGTCTTATCATGCCCCTGGTACATGTACTTTCTACGGTACTGCCAACACCAACCAGATGGTGGTGGAGTTTATGGGGATGCAGTTGCCGGGCTCTTCTTTTGTTCATCCAGACTCCCCGTTACGTGATGCATTAACCGCAGCCGCTGCGCGCCAGGTTACACGCATGACCGGCAACGGCAATGAATGGATGCCGATCGGTAAGATGATCGACGAGAAAGTGGTGGTGAACGGTATTGTTGCACTGCTGGCGACCGGTGGTTCTACTAACCACACCATGCACCTGGTGGCGATGGCGCGTGCGGCCGGTGTTCAGATCAACTGGGATGACTTCTCTGACCTTTCTGATGTCGTACCTCTGATGGCGCGTTTGTATCCAAACGGTCCGGCCGATATTAACCACTTCCAGGCGGCGGGTGGTGTACCGGTTCTGGTGCGTGAACTGCTCAAGGCGGGCCTGTTGCATGAAGATGTCAATACGGTGGCGGGCTTTGGTCTTTCGCGCTATACCCTCGAACCATGGCTGAATAACGGCGAGCTGGACTGGCGCGAAGGTGCAGACAAATCGCTCGACAGCAATGTGATTGCTTCCTTTGAACAACCTTTCTCGCATCATGGCGGGACAAAAGTGTTAAGCGGCAACCTGGGCCGTGCCGTCATGAAAACCTCTGCAGTGCCGGTTGAAAACCAGGTGATTGAAGCGCCTGCTGTTGTTTTCGAGAGCCAGCATGACGTTATGCCTGCTTTTGAAGCAGGTATGCTGGACCGTGATTGTGTGGTTGTTGTCCGCCATCAGGGGCCAAAAGCGAACGGAATGCCAGAATTACATAAACTCATGCCGCCACTTGGTGTATTATTGGACCGGCGTTTCAAAATTGCGTTAGTTACCGATGGACGACTCTCTGGTGCTTCAGGTAAAGTGCCGTCAGCTATCCACGTAACACCAGAAGCCTACGATGGTGGGCTGCTGGCAAAAGTGCGCGATGGGGACATCATTCGTGTGAATGGACAGACAGGCGAACTGACGCTGCTGGTAGACGAAGCTGAACTGGCTGCTCGCGAACCGCACATTCCTGACCTGAGCGCTTCACGCGTGGGAACAGGACGTGAATTATTCAGCGCCTTGCGCGAAAAACTGTCCGGTGCCGAACAGGGCGCAACCTGTATCACTTTTTAAGACGACAAAATTTGTAATCAGGCGAGAGAAAACTCTGATGAAAAACTGGAAAACAAGTGCAGAATCAATCCTGACCACCGGCCCGGTTGTACCGGTTATCGTGGTAAATAAACTGGAACACGCGGTGCCAATGGCAAAAGCGTTGGTTGCTGGTGGGGTGCGCGTTCTGGAAGTGACTCTGCGTACGGCGTGTGCAGTTGATGCTATCCGCGCTATCGCCAAAGAAGTGCCGGAAGCGATTGTCGGTGCCGGTACGGTGCTGAATCCGCAGCAACTGGCAGAAGTGACTGAAGCGGGAGCACAGTTCGCAATCAGCCCAGGTCTGACTGAACCACTGCTGAAAGCGGCGACAGAAGGGACTATTCCTCTGATTCCAGGTATCAGCACTGTTTCCGAACTGATGCTGGGTATGGACTACGGCCTGAAAGAGTTCAAATTCTTCCCGGCAGAAGCTAATGGCGGCGTGAAAGCACTGCAGGCAATTGCAGGTCCGTTCTCTCAGGTTCGTTTCTGCCCGACTGGCGGTATTTCTCCGGCTAACTACCGTGATTACCTGGCGCTGAAAAGCGTACTGTGCATTGGTGGTTCCTGGCTGGTTCCGGCAGATGCGCTGGAAGCGGGCGATTACGAGCGCATTACTAAGCTGGCGCGTGAAGCAGTAGAAGGCGCGAAGCTGTAACAGTCAAAATGCCCGATCGTGGATCGGGCATTTTTGTCGCGTTTTTGCCAGATTTAACCTTGTACTTTTACCTGTGCGGCGGCGTGCTTCGCGCGTTCAATCGCTTCATCAACACTTTCTGCTGTAGCCAGCGCAACCCCCAGACGACGGCTACCATCAATTTCCGGCTTACCAAATAAACGAATCTGCAAACCTGCGCCAACGGCCTTCTGCACGTTGTCAAACGTGACATTCTGGCTGGTCAGTTGCGGCAGGATAACGGCTGAAGCGGCAGGACCATACTGGCGAATCCCGCCCACCGGCAGTCCCAGGAAAGCACGCACATGCAGGGCAAACTCAGAAAGATCTTGAGAAATTAACGTCACCATCCCGGTATCATGCGGGCGAGGGGAGACTTCACTAAAAATCACCTCATCACCACAGACAAACAACTCGACACCAAACAGTCCATAACCACCCAGTGCCAGCACCACCTTGCGGGCAATCTCCTGCGCACGTTCGAGGGCCAGTGGACTCATTTGCTGCGGTTGCCAGGATTCACGATAGTCACCGTCTTCCTGGCGATGACCTACAGGCGCACAGAAATGAACACCATCTACCGCGCTGACGGTCAGCAGGGTAATTTCGAAATCAAACTTAACGACGCCTTCAACAATCACGCGACCCGCTCCGGCGCGACCACCTTGCTGGGCGTACTCCCATGCCTGAGTCAGTTGTTCGGCAGAGCGAATAAACGTCTGCCCCTTGCCGGAAGAACTCATCACCGGTTTAACAATGCAGGGGTAGCCAATGGCGGCGACCGCCTCGAGGAAAAGGTCTTCGCTATCAGCAAAACGATAAGTTGAAGTGGGAAGCTGAAGCTCTTCCGCAGCCAGACGACGAATACCTTCGCGGTTCATCGTCAATTGTGTTGCACGCGCGCAGGGGACAACATTTAGCCCTTCCTCTTCAAGCTGGATCAGCATATCGGTAGCAATAGCTTCGATCTCCGGCACGATATAATGTGGTTTTTCCAGTTCAACAACACGGCGCAATGCGTCGCCATCCAGCATATTAATGACATGGGCGCGATGCGCGACATGCATGGCGGGCGCGTCGGCGTAGCGATCGACCGCAATCACCTCTATGCCGAGGCGTTGGCATTCGATAGCCACTTCTTTACCCAGTTCACCGGAGCCCAATAACATCACGCGAGTTGCTGCCGGACGCAGCGCAGTGCCTAATAACGTCATAACGAATATCCCCTGATTAATTCCGCGTGAAGTATAAACGAAAACGTTTGCGCGTGTCTTTATTGCTTGATTGCTTGCGTTGATTTCTCGACTGAAAAGAAATATACTGTATAAAATTACAGTTATGGTGAGAGGCTGCAAATGGCGGTTGAAATTAAATACGTAGTCATTCGTGAGGGCGAAGAGAAGATGTCGTTTACCAGCAAAAAGGAAGCCGATGCTTATGACAAAATGCTCGATACAGCGGATCTACTCGACACATGGTTGGCGAATTCTCCGGTGACAATGGAAGACGAGCAGCGTGAGGCGCTTTCTTTGTGGTTGGCAGAACAAAAAGATGTGCTTAGTACCATTCTGAAAACCGGCAAATTACCTTCTCCTCAGGTGGTCGATACTGACACGGATGGGGAAGGTGAAACTCACGCCGCCTGAAGCAACTTGCGCTCCTGATAATTTGTACCATGCTTTCTCCTGAATCATTGTGCTATGGAGAAAAACATGAAAAAAAGAGGAGCGTTGTTGGGGCTGTTGTTGGTTTCCGCCTGTGCATCAGTTTTCGCTGCCAATAACGAAACCAGCAAGTCGGTAACTTTCCCGAAATGTGAAGGTTTAGATGCAGCCGGAATCGCTGCGAGTGTAAAACGAGATTATCAGCAAAACCGCGTGGCGCGCTGGGCCGACGATCAAAAAATCGTCGGTCAGGCCGATCCGGTGGCGTGGGTTAGTTTGCAGGATATTCAGGGGAAAGATGATAAATGGTCGGTACCGCTGACCGTGCGTGGTAAAAGTGCCGATATTCATTATCTGGTTAATGTGGATTGTAAAGCGGGAATGGCGGGATATCAGCGGCGCTAATGGCTTCTGATAATTCGGTTTACCGCTGGCGGATGCGGCGCGAGCGCCTTATCCGCCCAACAATGCACTAACTCCCCAGAATCCTGATAAGAAACGCCAGGTTCGCATAAGACAATCACAATCAAATCTACAAGCCTCAAATTAATCACATCACCCGGCACCTTACCTGACGTGAATTTCCTGTGAGGACTGCCTCCCGTCCCGCTTTTTTGCGCATCTTTTGTCTCTATATACACTTTCTGACATCCTCATTCGCTATGCTATTGCCATTAAAATGGTGAATTGAGGAGCAAAAATGGCTAACTGGTTAAATCAACTGCAATCCCTTCTTGGGCAAAGCAGTTCTTCCTCTTCGTCTACAGATCAGGGATTGGGAAAACTTTTAGTACCCGGCGCATTAGGCGGGTTGGCAGGGCTGCTGGTTGCGAATAAATCAGCGCGTAAACTATTAACGAAATACGGTACAAACGCGTTGCTGGTCGGTGGCGGAGCGGTCGCCGGTACAGTACTGTGGAACAAATACAAAGATAAAATTCGTGCGGCACATCAGAACGAACCGCAATTCGGCACTCAAAGTACGCCGCTGGATGAACGTACAGAACGTTTAATCCTCGCCCTGGTTTTTGCTGCCAAAAGCGATGGTCATATCGATAGTAAAGAACGCGCGGCTATCGACCAGCAATTGCGTGAAGCTGGTGTTGAAGAGCAGGGGCGTGTACTGATCGAACAGGCAATCGAGCAACCATTGGATCCGCAGCGCCTGGCCCAGGGGATTCGCAACGAAGAAGAGGCACTGGAGATCTATTTCCTGAGCTGTGCGGCTATTGATATTGACCATTTTATGGAGCGCAGTTACCTGAATGCACTGGGGGATGCGCTGAAAATTCCCCAGGAAGTCCGTGAAGGAATTGAACGCGATCTCGAACAGCAAAAACGCACTTTGTCTGAATAATATCTCACTCCGTATAGCCTGATATGCCTGTTTATCGGGCTATACAAAACCGCACAGCTATTTGAGCGAATTAATTTTCGCTGGCGACATCCTTTCGATTTTCACGCCATTACCTGTCATCATCTATACAATGACCGCCCTGTTTCGCTTGCATCCCGGGTGAGTTTTGCCACCCTTATAAGATGTTTCAACCAGAAAGAACAATAACATGCTACCAAAAGCCGCCCGCATCCCCCATGCCATGACGCTTCATGGCGACACGCGCATCGATAATTACTACTGGCTGCGGGACGACACACGCTCGCAGCCGGAAGTGCTGGATTACCTGCAACAAGAAAATAGCTACGGTCATCAGGTCATGGCGTCGCAACAAGCTTTGCAGGATCGGATATTAAAAGAAATCATTGACCGCATACCGCAAAGAGAAGTCTCTGCACCTTACGTCAAAAATGGCTATCGCTACCGGCAAATTTATGAACCTGGTTGTGAATATGCAATCTACCAGCGTCAGTCGGCGTTCAGTGAAGAGTGGGACGAATGGGAGACTCTGCTCGATGCGAACAAACGGGCGGCGCACAGTGAATTTTATTCAATGGGCGGAATGGCGATTACGCCCGATAACACGATTATGGCACTTGCAGAAGATTTTCTTTCCCGACGCCAGTACGGTATCCGTTTTCGCAATCTGGAAACGGGCAACTGGTATCCTGAACTGCTGGACAACGTGGAACCCAGCTTTGTCTGGGCGAATGACTCCTGGACATTTTATTATGTTCGCAAGCATCCGGTGACGTTGTTGCCGTATCAGGTCTGGCGGCATGCCATTGGCACTCCAGCATCTGAAGACAAACTGATTTACGAAGAAAAAGACGATACCTTTTACGTCAGCCTACATAAAACGACGTCGAAACACTATGTGGTTATTCACCTTGCCAGCGCAACTACCAGTGAAGTTCGGCTGCTGGATGCAGAGCTGGCCGATGCCGAGCCGTTTGTCTTTTTACCGCGTCGCAAAGATCACGAATACAGTCTTGATCACTACCAGCATCGGTTTTATCTGCGCTCCAACCGTAACGGCAAAAATTTTGGCTTATACCGTACCCGTATGCGTGATGAGCAAGCGTGGGAAGAGTTAATCCCACCGCGCGATAACATCATGCTCGAAGGCTTTACGCTGTTTACTGACTGGTTGGTGGTTGAAGAGCGTCAGCGTGGGTTAACCAGTCTGCGGCAAATCAACCGCAAAACGCGGGAGGTTATCGGCATTGCCTTTGATGATCCGGCTTACGTTACCTGGATTGCCTATAACCCGGAACCTGAAACCTCACGATTGCGTTATGGCTATTCCTCCATGACTACGCCAGATACATTGTTTGAACTGGATATGGATACCGGAGAGCGTCGGGTATTAAAACAAACGGAAGTCCCTGGTTTCGATGCGGCGAATTACCGCAGCGAACACTTGTGGATCACCGCTCGTGATGGCGTCGAAGTGCCTGTTTCGCTGGTCTACCATCGCAAGCATTTCCAGAAAGGCCACAACCCGCTGCTGGTATATGGATATGGCTCGTACGGCGCAAGCATTGATGCCGATTTCAGTTTTAGCCGCCTGAGTTTGTTGGATCGCGGTTTTGTCTACGCCATTGTCCATGTCCGTGGCGGCGGCGAGCTGGGGCAGCAATGGTACGAAGACGGTAAATTCCTGAAAAAGAAAAATACCTTTAATGACTATCTCGATGCCTGCGACGCATTGTTAAAACTGGGCTACGGTTCACCTTCACTCTGTTATGCGATGGGGGGCAGTGCTGGCGGTATGTTGATGGGCGTTGCAATTAATGAGCGCCCCGAGTTATTCCACGGCGTGATTGCCCAGGTACCGTTTGTTGATGTTGTAACAACGATGCTTGATGAGTCGATTCCTCTTACTACCGGCGAATTTGAAGAGTGGGGAAATCCGCAGGATCCGCAATATTATGAGTATATGAAAAGCTACAGCCCGTATGACAATGTCACGGCTCAGGCTTATCCGCATCTGCTGGTAACGACCGGATTACACGATTCACAGGTGCAATACTGGGAACCGGCAAAATGGGTGGCTAAGCTGCGCGAGCTTAAAACTGATAACCATCTATTATTGCTTTGTACCGACATGGATTCAGGGCATGGCGGTAAATCCGGACGTTTTAAATCCTACGAAGGTGTGGCGATGGAATATGCTTTTCTGATAGCCCTGGCGCAGGGGACATTACCAGGCCAATCAGCGGGTTAAACACTCTCCAGATAATGCTTCAAGGTTAAACGTAACTCCGGGCTCATACTGTCAAGGTTGTTAAACAACCAGCGCAGATAGCCCGGATCGCGCTTTGCAACGTCTGATACGGCTTTACCGCGATACTTGCCAAACGTGAACGTCGTCAACAACGACGGCCGCCCGGTGATATCCGCCATCTGCTCCGCCGTCCAGCCTGATGTGTTCATAATATCGATAAGCAGGGCTGCGGTAATATAGCAATCATACAGCGCGCGGTGGTGATGCAGACCCGATGGTGTCTGGACATTCAGCTTGCGCGATTTATACAGTGCCATATTGCTATACTTGATTCCTGGCCACAAACGACGAGCCAGTTTCATGGTGCAAATCCACTCACCGGGCATTTCTGGCAATACCCGGCGGTCAAAACTGGCATTGTGGGCGACATACCATTCGCTACCGTAATAGTGCGGGATAACTTCTTCAATCCACGGTTTGTCGGCAACCATGGACTCTGTGATACGGTGAATCGCCATGGCTTGTGGACTGATGGGACGGTCGGGACGCACAAGGTGGCTCATAGGGTTGACGATTTTCCCGTTAACAACATCAACAGAGGCAATTTCAACGATCCCTCCCTGCAAACCGCAGGTTTCTGTATCGATAATGCGCAACATGGTCATGCTCCAGGAAGAAAACGCCTAGCGTAATGGAATGATATCGCCTTGCCAACCCTGCGAAGAGCGCTGGCCAACCAACAAAAGCGAACCGCGATCGGCGCGGACGATAAGGCGGCCATGTTCATCCCACAGCGCGCTGTTCCCGCGGGCGTTCGCCATTAGTACGGCGATGGAGTATTGATGTGAGAAAAACTCTAAGCGTCGAGTGGAAGCCGACAAATCAGGCTCGCTGATGCACTGGCCTGTGGTGAAGAGTGAACAGCTCGGATCCATATCAATACCTTCCGGTTGTCCATCCACTACAGTGATGGTTTTAGAAAGTTGACCCAGGCATGCGCCATGACTTTGATGATAAATTCCTGGCGTTTTCATCCAGGGGGCGAATACGGCAATACCGCGAATAAAACGCTCATTATATTCAACGGGAAGGCCAGCAATAATGGTCATTCGCGAGGTTGTTGCTGCATAACAAAGCGGGTCTAAAAGCGAGAGATCGGGCGGAGACGGAAGCGCACGTCGTTTGTAATCACATCCCAGTAGAGAAAGTGAGGGAAAAACCAAAAGTTCGCACTGGTGTCTGGCGGCAGCCCTCACGAACTCCAGATGATGGGCTACCTGTTCGGTGAGTGAAGCATTACGAGGCTCATATTGTGCTGCTGCAACTTTCCAGTACGACATGATGACTTCCTTTTCATAGTGTCTGCGAATAATGGCGTGTATGAGAAAATACGTATAATTTAGCAGGTGCCATGTAAGAAAGTGTAACTTAATATAAGGTTTATTTAAGTTTGGGCTCGTAAGGTAAACGTGACAGATTTACAGAGGCGAGACGGTGGGCGATAAGGCGCTCACGAAACCAGCCACGCAAGTGTTCCGGTTGTTCACGTTCAACCGCTTCAGCAATCACCGGCATATTGTACCGTTCTTTAAATGCCACTCCGGCAGCGGCCAGATCGACATTTACTTTATCCATTTCAGTTTGATCCAGTTTGGCCAGATTCTTCAACATACGGTGTCTCCTCGTTAATTGCGGGCAAAAGTTACTAAGAGTCAGCCAGGATGGCAAGCCTGAATTGATGATCCTCGACTCTCTCATTAGACAAGGTTATGCTCTGTAAAAAACTCATTACAAAAAGGAATAGATAATATGGTTTCAACTGCGCGTTCTCTTCGTTATACGCTGGCAATCATTGCCGGTTTGCTGGCGGCCCCTTCCGTCTGGGCTCATGCGCACCTGACTCACCAGTATCCTTCGGCGAATGCGGCGGTCACCGCTGCCCCACAGGCCGTTACTTTAAATTTCTCTGAAGATATTGAACCTGGATTCAGTGGGGCCAAAATCATCGGCCCGAAGAATGAAAATGTTAAAACATTACCCGCGAAGCGTAATGAACAAGACAAAAAGCAATTGATCGTTCCGCTTGCCGACGCCCTGAATCCCGGAAGTTATACCGTTGACTGGCATGTTGTTTCGGTGGACGGGCATAAAACCAAAGGGCAGTACACATTTACTGTGAAATAAAGCATGTTAGCGCTTACCTGGGTCACACTGCGATTTATCCATTTTATCTCTCTGATGCTGGTTTTTGGCTTCGCGATGTACGGGGCATGGTTGGCACCAGTGACGATTCGTCGATTATTGACGAAGCGTTTTTTGCGTTTACAACAGCACGCAGCCGCATGGAGTTTGATCAGTGCCGCAGCGATGTTCGCCGTTCAGGGTGGGTTGATGGGGGCGGGATGGCCAGATGTAGTTTTGCTGAGCATCTGGCAGTCGGTGTTACAAACGCACTTCGGAGGCGTCTGGATCTGGCAAATCGTTCTCGCTCTCGTTACGTTGACCGTCGTTCTGATGCAACCACGGAATATGTTGCGGTTACTGTTTATGCTGACTACCGCGCAATTTATCCTGATGGCGGGTATGGGACACGCGACATTAAATGAAGGATTAACCGCAAAAATTCATCAGACCAATCACGCCGTACATCTTATCTGTGCTGCCGCATGGTTTGGAGGGCTACTGCCGGTTGTCTGGTGTATGCGGCTGGTGAAAGGGCGCTGGAAACGCCCGGCCATTCATGCGCTGATGCGTTTTTCCTGGTGCGGACATTTTGCTGTCATTGGCGTGCTAGTGAGTGGTGTGCTCAATGCATTACTCATCACGGGATTTCCCCCCACGCTTGCCTCTTACTGGGGCCAGCTCTTATTGCTCAAAATCATACTGGTTATGATTATGGTGGTTATCGCGCTGGCAAATCGTTATGTTCTGGTCCCGAGAATGCGGCATGATGAAGACCGGGCTGTTCCCTGGTTTGTATGGATGACTCAACTCGAATGGGCGATAGGCGCGGTGGTACTGGTGATTATCAGCCTGCTAGCGACTCTGGAACCGTTTTGATGGATTATGATAAATGATGAAAAAAAGTATATTGGCGTTTTTGTTGCTCACCAGTTCCACTGCGGCGCTGGCGGCTCCTCAGGTGATTACCGTCAGCCGTTTTGAAATTGGTAAAGACAAATGGGCGTTTAATCGCGAAGAAGTGATGTTGACATGCCGAGCGGGTAATGCGCTGTATGTCATTAACCCCAGCACCCTGGTGCAATACCCTTTGAACGATGTTGCGCAAAAAGAGGTTTCCAGTGGGAAGACTAAGGCCCAGCCTATTTCAGTGATCCAGATTGAAGATCCCAACAAACCCGGTGAAAAAATGAGCCTGATGCCATTTATAGAACGAGCTGAAAAACTTTGCTGATTACCTGAATTAGTCTTTTGATTTGCCAAAAAAAACGCCCAGGATCTTTTATCAGATCGGGCGTTTTTTTTACTTTTAAAACGATGATTAAGACGCTTTTTTCTGACCACTTTTCGTGTGGACTGGAAAACCTGGCGTCGTCATCTATTCTTAAAGGGCTAGGCAACTAAGCCTGCATTAATGCCAACTTTTAGCGCACGGCTCTCTCCCAAGAGCCATTTCCCTGGACCGAATACAGGAATCGTATTCGGTCTCTTTTTATCTATTAAGCCAGCGGATGAATACATCACTGTTTTCCCTGTGCTGACTTCACAATCAACCATAACACACACTCTACTGCTTCAGTCCAGCCTTTTTTAACATTTATGTTAAAATAATGTGACCT
This sequence comes from Escherichia sp. E10V10, assembly GCF_004211985.1. Classification (NCBI taxonomy): domain Bacteria; kingdom Pseudomonadati; phylum Pseudomonadota; class Gammaproteobacteria; order Enterobacterales; family Enterobacteriaceae; genus Escherichia; species Escherichia sp. E10V10. The sequence continues at coordinate 668,444 of NZ_RHJO01000001.1, forward strand.
TCTGCGCGGGAGTAAAAAATTGATGAAAGAGGCAGGCCGCACCTATCAGAAAATTGATGGCAGCCATTGGCGACATATCTGGTTGGTGGGGGATATTCATGGTTGCCTTGGGCTACTGCGTATCAAATTATGGCATTGCCGTTTTGACCCGTGGCAAGACTTATTGATCTCGGTAGGTGATGTTATTGATCGTGGTCCTGAGAGTTTACGTTGTCTTCAACTACTGGAGCAACGCTGGGTCAGAGCGGTAAGAGGCAATCATGAGCAGATGGCGATAGATGCGCTGGCCGCGCAGCAGATGTCTTTATGGTATATGAACGGTGGCGACTGGTTTGCTGCGCTGGCAGATAAGCAACAGAAGCAAGCAGAAAGGGCGCTCACCAAATGCCAGCATTTACCTTTTATTCTTGAATTAAACAGTCGCACTGGCAAACACGTTATTGTCCATGCTGATTATCCTGACGATGTTTATCAATGGCAAAAGGACGTCGATTTGCACCAGGTATTGTGGGGTCGTTCGCGATTACGTGAAGGCCAAAAAGGGCAGGGAATTACCGGTGCTGACCATTTCTGGTTTGGTCATACGCCGTTACCTCATCGCGTAGATATTGGAAACTTGCATTATATAGACACCGGCGCCGTCTTCGGAGGGACACTCACAGTGGAACAACTCCAGTAATTAAAAGTCACTGTACTCCTGCGCGGGCCGCCAGAACCCATCAATAAAATCCTCAACAGGAAAGCAGCCGCCGTGGCGGATCCGTTGATCGTCCATTGAGTAGACACACTGCTGTTCCGTGTTGTAAACATCAACAACAATATCTTCACAGCCAGCATCCAGATAGCAAACAAAAAGTACCAGCGCGAACATTTCATCCTCGAAGTGTGGTGCCGTACCGTTAAGTTTAGGAGAGGATTTTACTTCGGGGAAATAACCAGAATAAATAACCCGCCATGCCGACGGGTTCTTTTTGGATCATGCAAGACGCATAATCCAGGCATCAGACTTTTGATCGTAGCGGGTACGGTACAGGACAGAGTGTTCGCCGTTTAGTAGAGCTGGAATGCTGGTTTCGGCGTCCCAGGCATCAAGTTGCATACATAAATCGGGGTCAGATTTACAAGGAATTGTTAATGTTCGATCACCTGGCGATTCGCCGTGTAACTCGCCGTCATCGATTTCAAAAGCGCCTATGCGCACACTGGTTTTCATCTTCGTGCTCTCCATTTATCTGCCGGTTGTGGTACGACCAGTCCGATCGCACCATTTTTCAGCGTAGTTGAGGCAGGCGAATGTGCCAGTCAAAAAGTGCACTTTTTTTGTGCGCTATCAGGCGTTACCGGTAAAAAGTTTCCCATCGCGCACCAGTTCACGCGGGTAACTGTTTTTCAGTCGCGAGCCAATACGTTTGGCTAAACCTATTGGCTGATTCTGGAAGGTTACCAGCACATCATCCGTAGTTGGCACGGTTTGCGGGTAAACATCGCGCCCGCGATACCACTCTTCCGCTTCCTGAGGCGTCAGTTCGAAAGCGTTCGTATGGTTCGGGGATGCCAGGGCAATAACCGCTTCATGCTGCCAGCGATAACCTTTGTTATGCGTTTCGGCAAGCTTAATTCCCAGACGGGAAAATCGGACTTTACCGATCAGGGCTTCAATACTCGCCGGGAACAGCCAGAGTTCTTTATCGCGCTGCCAGAGGCGCAGATTTTCATCCCACTGTAAGCCAACGGCAGTCGCCGCCTGGCGAATTTGTGCGGCTTCGCGATCTTTGATTGGGCTAAACGGGAAATTACCCACTTTGTATTTCGGTGCGGGTAAGGCGGGAATCGACTGTGTTTTGCGTAACCGGGCAACGAAGAAGCCTTCGCAGTCGTAAATTTGTGGGAAAACGTGCAAAAAGCCTTCTTCGGTGAGCGCCTTGTCCGCGCCAGGGAAGAGATCGCCAAGCGGTAAAAACTCTACTGCGTCGGGGTAAGTCTCTTTCAGCCACAGGCAAACGGCTTCGTTTTCTTCCCGGTTTAAGGTACAGGTCGAGTAAACCAGCGTACCGCCAGGACGTAAAGCATGAAAGGCACTGTCGATTAGTTCCCGTTGGGTGGCAGCAATTTCCTGATTGCTTTCCGGTGACCAGTTTTTCAGTGCGTCGGGATCTTTACGCACCACGCCTTCGCCAGAGCAGGGGGCGTCCAGTAAAATGGCGTCGAACATTTCTGGTAACGCCGCACCAAAGACGCGGCCATCAAAATGAGTCAGAGACACGTTACGGATACCACAGCGACTGATATTGGCATGTAACACTTTTACCCGGCTGGCGGAAAACTCATTGGCAAGAATCGCCCCTTCGTTATTCATGCGAGCGGCAATTTGCGTGGTTTTTGAACCAGGCGCGGCGGCGACATCCATCACCCGCTGTGGGGTATTATCGTCGGCAAACAATGCGGCAACGGGCAACATTGAACTGGCTTCCTGAATATAAAACAGGCCGCTTAAATGCTCGGCGGTACTGCCCAACGGCAATGTTTCTTCATCATCGCGTTCAATCCAGAAACCTTCTTCACACCACGGAATCGGCGTTAGCGTCCAGCCGTAAGGGGCGGTTAATTGCAGGAAATCAGCAACGGAGATTTTCAGGGTATTTACGCGAATGCTGCGGCGCAACGGGCGCTGACAGGCGGCGAGAAAATCATCAAAAGAGAGCGTCGAAGGCATGGCTTCGCGCATTTGTGTCAGAAAGGCGTCCGGGAAATAAACGGTGTGTTGGCCCACGAGCATGTACCACTGGCAAAAAAACAGGCGCGCAGTTTAGCATAAACGCTCCGGCGCAGGCACGCCGGAGCAATGTGGCTTATCGGGGGAGTGCTGTTCCCCATTCACGCCACTCTTTCGGTTCACTTTCCTGCAACAGGAAGTGTTTGCCTTCCTGGGCTTTCGGTGCCAGCGGCGTACCTGGAGGCGTGGCGAAGGCGATCCCGCCACGGATAAACTGGTTAAAGGTACCGGTTTTCACCACGCCGCCCGTCAGACCGAAGTCCAGACTGTAGCCCGAAGCTAGCCAGAAGACGGAATTGTTACGTACCAGGTGCTGGTAACGTTTACTGATGCGCATCGCAATCATCACGCGATCTGACAATGTCCCCAGCGTCATTCCGGTGACTGTACCTACTTCCAGACCACGGAACAGTACTGGCGTACCAACACCTAACGAACCGGCTTCCGGCGCTTCAACAATAATGCTTAAGCCATCAAGGTAACGAGAGTCAGTAATGGTGGCTTCTTGCAATTCAAAGTCACGGCGAGAATTGCCCCGACCTGGTTCGACGTTGATATACGGCTGGAGGATCGTATCAAGATGTTCAACGCCTGCTGCCGAAATTTGCGGTGTGACCACTGAGAAGCGTGTACCACCGCGCGCAAAGGTCTGGACATATTCAGGATAGAGCACCGCCTTTGCCTGTACTTCATTGCGCGCGGTGATCAGATCCAGAGTCTGGATTTGCCCGATATCAATACCGAGATAGCGAATTGGCATACCGACCGCCAGTTTTCCGGCATCGAAAGCGTGGAGCGTAATCTGCCCGCCAACCGCACGAGCTGCTGTTTCGGAAGCATACAGAATCCGCTTATCGCCTTTACGTTGGCTGGCGCTGGCACCGCTGAGATTATCGAAGCTGATGGCCCCCTTTAACGCCCGCGAAAGCGGTGACGCCTGAACGGTCAGGCCGCTGCCGTTAAGTTGAACTTTCGCGCCGCCTTCAGCCCAGAACACGCTGTTGCTGGTCAGCAGGTTGCGATATTCCGGTTTAATATGCAAATCGATATCGAACGCATTGGCCCGTGGACGTACGGTAATCACTTCACCGACCTCAAATTTACGGTACAGCACTACCGACCCTGCCTGCACATCCGGCAGTGTCTCCGCACTTAAACTCACGGTCGTGGTAGGTAAATCACTAAGACTATTTTCGAGGGCTTTTTCCAGATTGGCATACAGTGGGTAACTGGCTTTCATCTCACCTTTGTCGCCGGGCAGAATACGGATCCCGCCGTTGAGCCATTCTGAGGCGCTGGCACCGAGAAACTCGACACCATCCAGACCCACTTTCACGTCGACACGACTATTAACGACAAATTTGCTGTCGCCTTTTACCAGTTCGCGATGCTGGGGTTCGATAGCGACGGTAAATGTCACACCTTTGCTGGTGAGTTTACGGTCGATAACCTGACCTACCTGTACGCCGTGAAGAATGAGCGGCTGACCGGCATCAATTCCATAGCTTTCTGGTGCAGTCAGGGTAAGCGTCAGAACATCGGGTTCATGCAGTAAAGCTTTCTCGCCAGGCACAACGACAAACTCTTTGCGTGGCTCGCCATCACCCGGTACCAGTTCGAACGTTTTGCCGGTCAACAGGGCGCTGAGATTGGCGTCGTTGAGAGATAACTTCGGGTTACGTAATTCGATGCGGGTATTTTCACGAAGCAGGGTGACGACGCTGGGATCAACGGTCATTTCCCCGGTGACTTTGCCTCCTGGGTTTAAATTCAGTTTGGTCAGTTGCCCGACTTCCAGCCCCTGGTACATGAGCGGCGTTGAATCGGCGTTTAATCCGGCTCCACCTGGTAGATCCAGCTTTATGATCACCCCACGCTGGCTGTGTGCGAGATCCTCATACAGACCAAAGGTATCTTCCGGATCGGCAGGTTTCGACTCTTCTGGTGAATCGAAGGCAATCGCACCGTTAACCAGGGCAGCCAGACTTTCCAGTTTTACCTTCGCGCCACTGATACTGACATTGGCATCAACACCAGAAACGTTCCAGAAGCGGCTGCCTTTTTTCACCAAATCGGTGAAACGCCGCTCAATCAGGACATCAATCACCACGCCTTGCTTATTGGGATTGATCGCATAGTCATAGACGCGTCCCACCGGAATTTTGCGGAAATAGACCAGCGAACCGCTGTTCAATGAACCGAGATCGGGGGCTTGCAGGTGGATCATCAGATCACCATTATCCAGCCGATACTTTGGCTGGGTATCGAGCGCCACAAAGTGATCCTGCTCTTTACCTTTGCCCGGCATCATGCCGATATAGTTACCGCCGACCAGCGCATCCAGCCCGGAAACACCTGCCAGTGAGGCTTTCGGCGTCACCAGCCAGAACTGCGTCTCTTCGCGCAGGGCATCTTTCATATCGGACTTGATGCTGACCTTGACTTCAATCTTACGTAGATCGTCGCTGAGGCTGACATCCTGGACCGTGCCGACTTCAACGCCCTGATAACGAACAGGCGTGCGACCTGGAACAATGCCATCTGCCGACATAAAGTCGATGGTGACGGTATTGCCTCTATCCTGATAACTACCCCAAATCAGCCAACCGGCAATCATTAGCGCGATGAACGGCAACAGCCAGAAAGGTGAGATACGGCGTTTAGTTTTAATTTGCGCTTCAGTCGTCGAAGCTGGCGTTTCCTGACTCATGTGCATCCCAAAGTAAGCGGCTGTCCAGCCATTCCACAGCAAGAATAGTCAAAATAACCGCTGCGCCGAAATAAAACGCAGCGGGTCCCATAGTAAAAGCGAGGATCTGATCGCGATTAATCAGCGACATGGTTAATGAAATGACAAACAGATCGAGCATCGACCAGCGGCCAATCCAGGTCACCATCCGCAATAGCAAAATCCGCGTGCGTAAGCCTTGCTGGCATTTAAAATGAATGCTTACCAGTAAAGTAAACATGACGATGACTTTGGTGAACGGCACCAGGATACTGGCGATAAAAACAATGCCGGCAACTGCAATATTGCTGTTTGCCAGCGACATAATTCCGGAAAGAATCGTATCTTCTTGTCGTCCACCGTTCAGGTAGATGATCGAAATAGGCAGCAGGTTGGCAGGTAACAATAAGACAATTGAAGCCAAAAGCGCCGCCCAGCATTTTTGAATACTATGATGGCGACGCAAGCGAAGTGGGATATGGCAACGCGGACAACGACCGCGCGGATCGGGATAGCCGGTAAAGTGACAACCCAGGCAAACGCGTAATTTCTCATCCCTACGCGTGGCAGGGCGCTGCGGATAAAATCGCTCCCACAGCTGTTCAACATTAAGATGTGACAATGTCACTGTTGTTAAAATCACCAGCGCGAAAAAAGAGAATAGCCCGACGCCCGCCTGGATATGGGCGTAATCCTGTACCTTTATAGAAGCAACGCCAATGCCGACCAGATAGATATCCAGCATTACCCACTCTTTTAGTCGCTCCAGCATCAGCAACACCGGGCGTAAATTCATTCCCAGTCGATTGCCAAACCATAAATAAGCAATAGAAGTCACCAGTATGAGAGGTGCACCTATAACGCAGAAAAACACCATTGCGCCGGTTATCGCATCGCCCTGTTTGGTCATCTGCCAGATGCCTTGCATTACATTGGCGTCGATACGGATACCTAACAGCCAGATATGTAATAGAGGTTCGCCCCAGGCAAAAGGCATAAGCAACAACATAGTAAAAGCCATTGCTGCCAGCCTTGTGAGCGACCAGTCACGCCCATCGCGAATTTTCGCCTGACAACGCGGGCAATAGGCACTTTGGTGAGAATTTATCTCGGGCAGGCTAAACAGCATGTCACATTGCGGGCAACGTTGATAATCACCACGCGGTAGTTCCTCGCCAATTGCGCTCACTGTTATCTTTTTTGTCGGCGTAATTTGTGGGGTGTTAAGAGCCATGACATGCCAAATGTGATAAGAATTAACATTTATCTTAACCCATGATGGGAATGATCTTGAGCATTAACGCATTTAATGCTTATTTTAATAGGCTGGCAGTTCCAGGTAAGACAACTAAGTGATTATATAATGAACAAAACAGAATTTTACGCGGACTTAAACCGCGACTTTAATGCGTTGATGGCGGGAGAGACCAGCTTTCTGGCAACGCTGGCGAATACCAGTGCTTTGTTATACGAGCGTCTGACTGACGTAAACTGGGCTGGGTTTTATTTACTTGAGGACGATACGCTGGTACTCGGGCCGTTTCAGGGCAAAATTGCCTGCGTACGAATCCCGGTAGGGCGTGGCGTGTGTGGCACTGCAGTTGCCCGCAATGAAGTACAGCGAATCGAGGATGTTCACGCCTTTGATGGGCATATCGCCTGTGATGCGGCGAGTAATTCTGAAATCGTTCTGCCGTTGGTGGTGAAAAATCAGATTATTGGCGTTCTCGATATCGACAGTACTGTCTTCGGTCGCTTTACAGACGAGGACGAGCAAGGCTTACGTCAGCTTGTGGCGCAGCTTGAAAAGGTGCTTGCAACGACGGATTACAAAAAATTCTTTGCGAGCGTCGCAGGATAATCAACGGATAACGTAGCATTTACTGATGACGTCATTATAATGACGCCTGTTCATGCCTGCGCTTGTTGGCTACGTCCGTTGTAATCAGGAAATTTCATGGAAAATCAACCTAAGTTGAATAGCAGTAAAGAAGTAATCGCGTTTCTGGCCGAACGTTTTCCCCACTGTTTCAGTGCGGAAGGTGAAGCGCGTCCGCTGAAAATCGGTATTTTTCAGGATTTGGTCGATCGCGTTGCTGGGGAAATGAACCTTAGCAAAACGCAACTGCGATCCGCTTTACGTCTCTACACTTCGAGCTGGCGCTATCTGTATGGCGTTAAACCAGGCGCGACGCGTGTCGATCTCGACGGCAACCCATGCGGTGAGCTGGACGAGCAGCATGTAGAACATGCTCGCAAGCAGCTTGAAGAAGCGAAAGCGCGCGTCCAGGCGCAGCGTGCCGAACAGCAGGCGAAAAAACGCGAAGCTGCCGCAGCTGCAGGTGAGAAAGAAGACGCACCACGCCGCGAACGCAAGCCACGTCCTGCTGCGCAACGCCGTAAAGAAGGCGCCGAGCGCAAACCTCGCGCGCAGAAACCGGCTGAGAAAGCGCCAAAAACAGTAAAAGCACCTCGCGAAGAACAGCACACCCCAGTTTCTGACATTTCAGCTCTGACTGTCGGACAAGCCCTGAAGGTGAAAGCTGGTCAAAATGCGATGGATGCCACCGTATTAGAAATCACCAAAGACGGCGTCCGCGTCCAGCTGAATTCGGGTATGTCTTTGATTGTGCGCGCAGAACACCTGGTGTTCTGAAACGGAGGCCGGGCCAGGCATGAACATGTTTTTTAGGCTTACCGCGTTAGCTGGCCTGCTTGCAATAGCAGGCCAGACCTTCGCAGTAGAAGATATTACGCGTGCTGATCAGATTCCGGTATTAAAGGAAGAGACGCAGCATGCGACGGTGAGTGAGCGCGTAACGTCGCGCTTTACCCGCTCCCATTATCGCCAGTTCGACCTCGATCAGGCATTCTCGGCCAAAATCTTTGACCGCTACCTGAATCTGCTTGATTACAGCCACAATGTGCTGCTGGCAAGCGATGTTGAACAGTTCGCGAAAAAGAAAAATGAGCTGGGCGATGAACTGCGCTCCGGTAAACTTGACGTTTTCTACGATCTTTACAATCTGGCGCAAAAACGCCGTTTTGAACGTTACCAGTACGCCTTATCGGTACTGGAAAAACCGATGGATTTTACCGGCAACGACACTTATAACCTGGACCGCAGCAAAGCGCCCTGGCCGAAAAACGAGGCCGAGTTGAACGCGCTGTGGGACAGCAAAGTCAAATTCGACGAGTTAAGTCTGAAGCTGACAGGAAAAACGGATAAAGAAATTCGTGAAACCCTGACTCGTCGCTACAAATTTGCCATTCGCCGTCTGGCGCAAACTAACAGCGAAGATGTGTTCTCGCTGGCAATGACGGCGTTTGCGCGCGAAATTGATCCGCATACCAATTACCTTTCCCCGCGTAATACCGAACAGTTCAATACTGAAATGAGCTTGTCGTTGGAAGGTATTGGTGCGGTGCTGCAAATGGATGATGACTACACCGTTATCAATTCGATGGTGGCAGGTGGCCCGGCAGCGAAGAGTAAAGCTATCAGCGTTGGTGACAAAATTGTCGGTGTTGGTCAAACCGGCAAGCCGATGGTTGACGTGATTGGCTGGCGTCTTGATGATGTCGTTGCCTTAATCAAAGGGCCGAAAGGCAGTAAAGTTCGTTTAGAAATTTTACCTGCCGGTAAAGGGACTAAAACCCGTACGGTAACACTGACGCGTGAACGCATTCGTCTGGAAGACCGCGCAGTTAAAATGTCCGTGAAGACCGTCGGCAAAGAAAAAGTGGGCGTACTGGATATTCCCGGTTTCTATGTTGGCTTGACAGACGATGTCAAAGTTCAGTTGCAGAAGCTGGAAAAACAGAATGTCAGCAGCGTCGTCATCGACCTGCGTAGCAATGGCGGCGGGGCGCTGACCGAGGCAGTATCGCTCTCTGGTTTGTTCATTCCTTCCGGTCCGATTGTTCAGGTCCGTGATAACAATGGTAAAGTCCGCGAGGACAGTGATACCGACGGCCAGGTGTTCTATAAAGGCCCGCTGGTGGTATTGGTTGACCGATTCAGTGCTTCGGCTTCAGAAATCTTTGCCGCCGCGATGCAGGATTACGGTCGCGCGCTGGTTGTGGGCGAACCAACATTCGGCAAAGGCACTGTCCAGCAGTATCGTTCTCTGAATCGTATCTACGATCAGATGTTACGTCCTGAATGGCCGGCGCTGGGGTCAGTGCAGTATACAATCCAGAAATTCTATCGCGTTAACGGTGGCAGTACCCAACGTAAGGGCGTCACGCCGGATATCATCATGCCGACGGGCAATGAAGAGACGGAAACGGGAGAGAAATTCGAAGATAACGCGCTGCCGTGGGATAGCATTGATGCTGCAACCTATGTGAAATCAGGCGATTTATCGGCGTTTGAGCCGGAATTGCTGAAGGAACATAATGCGCGCATCGCGAAGGATCCTGAATTTCGGAACATCATGAAGGATATTGCTCGTTTCAATGCCATGAAGGACAAACGCAATATTGTTTCTCTGAATTACGCTGTGCGTGAGAAAGAGAACAATGAAGATGATGCGATGCGTCTGGCACGATTGAACGATCGCTTTAAACGCGAAGGCAAACCGGAGTTGAAGAAACTGGATGATTTGCCAAAAGATTACAAGGAGCCAGATCCGTATCTGGACGAGACAGTGAATATCGCACTCGATCTGGCGAAGCTGGAAAAATCCAGACCAGCGGAACAGCCCGCTCCCGTCAAGTAACATCAATCAGGCACAAGAAATTGTGCCTGATTTTTTAACAGTGGCAAGATGCCGTAAATCAGATGCTACAAAATGTAAAGTTGTGTCTTTCTGGTGACTTACGCTCTATCCAGACTTGAAAATAGTCGCGTAACCCATACGATGTGGGTATCGCATATTGCGTTTTGTTAAACTGAGGTAAAAAGAAAATTATGATGCGAATCGCGCTCTTCCTGCTAACGAACCTGGCCGTCATGGTCGTTTTCGGGCTGGTACTGAGCCTGACAGGGATACAGTCGAGCAGCGTTCAGGGGCTGATGATTATGGCCTTGCTGTTCGGTTTCGGTGGTTCCTTCGTTTCGCTTCTGATGTCCAAATGGATGGCATTACGATCTGTTGGCGGGGAAGTGATCGAGCAACCGCGTAACGAAAGGGAACGTTGGCTGGTCAATACTGTAGCAACCCAGGCCCGTCAGGCGGGGATTGCTATGCCGCAAGTAGCCATCTACCATGCGCCGGATATCAACGCCTTTGCGACAGGTGCTCGTCGTGATGCCTCTCTGGTTGCTGTCAGCACCGGTTTGCTGCAGAACATGAGCCCGGATGAAGCCGAGGCGGTAATTGCCCACGAAATTAGCCACATTGCTAATGGTGACATGGTTACCATGACGCTGATTCAGGGCGTGGTAAACACCTTCGTTATCTTTATTTCACGTATTCTGGCGCAGCTTGCCGCGGGCTTTATGGGCGGTAACCGTGATGAAGGTGAAGAGAGCAACGGTAACCCGCTGATCTACTTTGCGGTTGCGACGGTTCTGGAGCTGGTATTTGGTATTCTGGCGAGCATTATCACCATGTGGTTCTCGCGTCACCGTGAATTCCATGCCGATGCAGGTTCAGCCAAACTGGTTGGTCGTGAGAAAATGATTGCTGCGCTGCAGCGTCTGAAAACCAGCTATGAGCCGCAGGAAGCAACCAGCATGATGGCATTTTGTATCAATGGTAAGTCCAAATCGCTGAGTGAGCTGTTCATGACTCACCCGCCGCTGGATAAACGTATTGAAGCCCTGCGTACCGGTGAATACCTGAAGTAATTTGCAGTAAATTATAAAAAAGCGCGTCCTGGTTGACGCGCTTTTTTTTAGCCTTGTGCGCGCGGTTGGGTAATGCGTAAACCACTGACACAGGCGGCGATCACTGCCAGAATAGCCGCAGCCGTCAGCGAGACGTGCGTACCATTATCACCAAACTGATTCAACATCAGCGCCACCAGAGCTGCACCGCTACTCTGACCAAGCAGACGCGCTGTACCCAACATTCCACTGGCACCACCGCTACGCTCACGCGGGGCGGAGGTAATAATGGTGTGATTATTGGGGGACTGGAATAACCCAAAGCCTGCACCGCATAAGATCATCGGCCAGATGATATTGATATCGGCAGGCGAAGCTGGCAACAGGACCAGAGAAAAAAGTCCCGCGGCCATGATGAACAGCCCTAAAGCACCAAGCAATCCTGCATGGACGCGCTCTATCAAATAACCTGCCAGCGGAGCCATTACCATCGTTGCCAACGGCCACGGGGTCAGGAGCAAACCTGTCTCAACTTCACTACGCCCAAGTACGGTTTGCAGATAAAAAGGCAGGGAAACCATCGCCAGCATTTGCGCGCAGAAAGAACAAATGGAGGTACAAATTGATAGTGTAAACAGCGGAATACGCAGTAAATCCACCGGTAGCAGTGGAACAGGAAGGGAAAGCTGGCGGCGAATAAAGAAAATACCAACAATAATCATTACCGCCAGTTCAGCACCGATCAGCGTCAGTGATTGCTCCTGAGCAAAACCACTCAACGCGGTAATAAGCAGGCCAAATGTCAGCGCATTCATCACGGCGCTGGGCAGATCAAACCGCGGCTTACTGGCACGAGAACCATTTGGCGGCAGAAAACGCATCGCAAGGAGTAGGGCGATAATACCCAATGGTACGTTAATTAAAAATAACCACTTCCAGGACGCAATTGAAAGGATTGCGGCGGCGATCGTCGGCCCGGCAGCGGAGGAGACGGCGACGATAAAAGAGTTAATTCCCATCCCTCGCCCCAGAAAACGTTGTGGGTAGATTAAGCGGATGAGTGCAGTATTGACGCTCATTAACGCCGCGCCGCCAAAACCTTGTATTACACGCGCCAGGGTTAGCATTTGCAGTGAATCAGAAAGAGCGCAGAACAACGATGAGAGCAGAAAAACCACCAGACCGAATTTATAAATTCGTCGATAGCCAAACATATCGCCCAAAAAAGAGAACGAGAGTAAGGAGATAACAATCGCGATTTGGTAGGCATTCACCACCCAGATGGAACTGGCTGGTGTGGCGTGGAGATCGGTTGCAATGGTTGGCAAGGCGACATTAGCGATAGCGCCGTCGAGAACCGCCATCGAGATACCAATAATAATGGTTAAAATTGCGCCGTACCGCTGAGGCAACGGCAGGCCATCGGCCTGAACTTTTGGCATAGGAATTTTATATCTTTTGGTAATAATCAACAGGGGTATGATTTTAGCACTGATATTCACGGCGAATGTCGCAGAATTGTAACTAACCGGCAAAAGATGGATTGCGACCACCCTGGCGCGAAATTATAATAAAAAACAGTTCTGATTTTTATAAAACACTCGCAATGAGGTGATAAATGGCTAACGCAGATCTGGATAAACAACCTGATTCTGTATCTTCCGTACTGAAGGTTTTTGGCATTTTGCAGGCGCTGGGCGAAGAGCGCGAAATAGGGATAACCGAGCTGTCACAGCGTGTCATGATGTCAAAAAGCACCGTTTATCGCTTTTTACAGACCATGAAAACCCTGGGCTATGTCGCACAGGAAGGGGAGTCGGAGAAATACTCTCTGACTCTAAAATTATTTGAGCTGGGCGCTCGTGCGTTACAAAACGTCGATCTTATTCGCAGTGCAGATATCCAGATGCGTGAGATCTCCCGTTTGACCAAAGAAACCATTCATCTTGGCGCACTGGATGAAGACAGCATTGTTTACATCCACAAAATTGACTCTATGTACAATTTGCGCATGTATTCACGGATTGGCCGTCGTAATCCTCTGTACAGCACTGCGATTGGTAAAGTGCTGCTGGCCTGGCGCGATCGCGATGAAGTGAAGCAAATCCTTGAAGGCGTGGAATATAAACGCAGCACCGATCGGACCATCACCAGCACAGAGGCGTTATTACCCGTGTTAGATCAGGTCCGTGAGCAGGGATACGGCGAAGATAACGAAGAACAGGAAGAAGGACTGCGTTGCATCGCCGTTCCGGTGTTTGACCGCTTTGGTGTGGTGATTGCCGGCTTGAGTATTTCCTTCCCGACGCTGCGTTTTTCTGAAGAACGTTTGCAGGAGTATGTGGCTATGTTGCATACGGCAGCGCGCAAAATATCCGCACAAATGGGGTATCACGACTATCCATTCTGATTAAAATAAGAACCTGCCTGCATAAAATTCAGACAGGTTCTTCATTTAGCGTGGATTAAATAATGTTAATAGTGATATCGTTCGAGCAGAAGATGAAAGTACTTTATATCCATTAGTTTTGATGTGGATATTTGTACCGTTATCTATTAATCATTATCGACGACGATATTGCTTTTACGTAGCAGCGGGCAATCTGTAATCCCCAAAAATCCACTTTTAGTATGCAGATATTGCACCGTGCTTGTGCTTCGGGCGGTGAGATATGTGCATTGCAGTCCTAACCCGGCAGCATTTTCCTTGCTTCCAATCAGAACGCCATATCCGCTGAGTAATAATCCTGTCCATACCAGTGCTATCAAGATAATTGTGCGAATGATGAATCGCATTACGACCTCTTCTCTTTTTGTTTGCTTAATCGTAGCGGCAATATGGACTGAAGCAAGCGTATCATTCCGAAAAAGCACGAATATCGACATGGTTAGACGTTGTTTAACTAACGCATGATAGTGTAAAGGCAGAAGAGAGGTTAAACGGAGATTGGAGTGAAAAAGTTTCGATGGGTCGTTCTGGTTGCCGCTGTGCTGGCTTTCTTGCTGTTATGGATGCAGGTATTCAACATAATGTGCGATCAGGATGTGCAATTTTTCAGCGGAATTTGTGCCATCAATCAGTTCATCCCATGGTGATATCATTTTTTCATCAGTAGATTTCCTTCCTGCGTAGCAGTGGTAAAATGGTGCCTCTACTTAGAGGTGGTTAAATGAACGAAGTTGTAAATTCAGGCGTGATGAACATTGCGTCTTTGGTCGTATCGGTAGTAGTTCTTATTATTGGGCTCATCTTGTGGTTTTTCATCAACCGTGCCAGTTCCCGGACTAACGAACAGATTGAACTGCTTGAGGCATTGCTGGATCAGCAAAAACGGCAGAATGTACTGTTACGCCGCTTGTGCGAAGCTAACGAACCTGAAAAAGCCAATGAAAAGGTTACTGAGAACCAAAAAACGAGTGAAGATGAAGATATTATTCGTCTGGTAGCAGAACGGTAATCCTTCCTGCAATTTGAGTAACCCTGTGTTGATGGGTTACTCATCTCATCATTCTTACATGCACTATAATGATGCAATTGATTAAAATTAATCCTTTATTGGATTTTGATTATTTTCTCTGTTATTAATTCATTTATTTTGACATCAGAAAAAGTTATTTTTTGTACTTGCTGATTGGGATGTTTGCATCGGAATATTGATTAATTACAGCATTGTTTATAAGCGAAACGTTTCTCTTCTCATTTTTTTATCATTCATCATTTTTTCTTATTTTACATTATTAACATGCTTTGAATATTGCATCGGCATTGCATCTATGTATGTTGTTAACTGACTGTTTTATGAGATAAAGTTATATAACACTTTATCATTACATAGTATAAAAAGTGATATCACACACATTGTGTAATTAAATTGTATTTCTGAACTGGAAGATTAGAACTTATTGAACTATGTTAGAAACCACATCAGTTCAGGCATCTGTTTGTACTGGTATGCTTTAGTGTCTCGATATATCGACACGCATTCCGTTGCATAAATGTGCAAAAAAAGTGGAAGGCGCATCGAGATTTGTGCAGCTGATCGAGACATGTTTAAAAATGGCTTGCCATAATTAACGTTGTATGTGATAACAGCTTTGGGTTAAACGAGGTACAGTTCTGTTTATGTGTGGCATTTTCAGTAAAGAAGTCCTGAGTAAACACGTTGTCGTTGAATACCGCTTCTCTGCCGAACCTTATATTAGTGCCTCAAGCAGTAATGTGTCAGTTTTATCTCTGTAATGCCTGCGGGCGAAGAAAACAATCTAAGGAATTTTTCAAATGGCAAAGATTAAAGGTCAGGTTAAGTGGTTCAACGAGTCTAAAGGTTTTGGCTTCATTACTCCGGCTGATGGCAGCAAAGATGTGTTCGTACACTTCTCCGCTATCCAGGGTAATGGCTTCAAAACTCTGGCCGAAGGCCAGAACGTTGAGTTCGAAATTCAGGACGGCCAGAAAGGTCCGGCAGCTGTTAACGTAACCGCTATCTGATCGAATTCACTGATCTGAAGTGTTAACGCACTTCAATCTCGCTATAAAGCCTCGTCGAAAAGCGAGGCTTTTTACTTTGTTTAATGCTCGCTTACGACCTTCGAATATTTGCCCGCAGCGCGATTCGCGTTACACTTGCGGCATTTAGTATCCCGCCGGAGTTTTCATGTCGTTTTCCTGTCCACTTTGCCATCAGCCTTTATCTCTTGAAAAAAATAGCTATATCTGTCCTCAGCGGCATCAATTTGATATGGCGAAAGAGGGATATGTCAATCTGCTGCCCGTTCAATATAAACGATCCCGCGATCCGGGAGACAGCGCGGAAATGATGCAGGCGCGACGTGCGTTTTTAGATGCCGGTCATTACCAGCCGCTTCGTGATGCGATAGTCGCTCAATTGCGTGGATGTCTTAATGAGCACGCAACAGCGGTACTGGATATTGGCTGCGGGGAAGGGTATTACACTCATGCTTTTGCCGAAGCCTTGCCAGTAGTGACAACCTTTGGTCTTGATGTCTCTAAGGTCGCAATTAAAGCTGCGGCGAAACGCTATAAGCAGGTTACCTTTTGTGTCGCTTCCAGCCACCGCCTGCCTTTTGCCGATGCCAGTATGGATGCCATTATTCGCATCTACGCGCCATGCAAAGCAGAAGAGTTAGCGCGTGTCGTCAAACCGGGAGGGTGGGTAATTACCGTTACTCCAGGGCCACGACATTTAATGGAGTTGAAAGGGCTGATTTACGACGAAGTACTTCTGCATGCCCCCCATACTGAACAACTGGAAGGTTTTGCATTACAGCAGAGCGATGAACTGCGGTATCCGATGCGTCTTCGCGGCGATGAAGCTGTTGCATTGTTGCAGATGACGCCGTTTGCCTGGTGTGCGAAGCCTGATGTCTGGCAAACGTTGGCGGAAAAAGAAGTATTCGACTGCCAGACGGACTTTAATATTCACCTCTGGCAGCGAACAAATTAACTGTGGTAGTGCGTCCAGAGGATCTGGACGCCGATGCCGATCAGTACCAGCCCGCCGAGAATTTCCGCTTTTTTCCCAATAATTGAGCCGATAAAGCGACCAACCATCATCCCTAATGTCGACATAATCAAGGTTGCACAACCAATGGCTAATGCGGTCGCGATAATGTTGACCTGCAGGAAGGCAAGACCTACACCCACAGCCATGGCATCCAGGCTGGTGGCAATCGCGGTGGTTACCAGTAGCCAGAAACCGTGTCGACGGCGCGGTTCTTCATCTTCATCATCTGCGCCACGAAAACCCTCAATAATCATTCGCCCGCCGAGGAATATCAGCAGCACAAACGCAATCCAGTGGTTCCATTCTAGGACAAAGCGGCTGGCTAACATGCCCATTCCCCAGCCGATCAGCGGCGTCAGGGTTTCGACGGCACCAAAAATAAGGCCGGTTCGCAACGCTTCAGAAAATTTCGGTTTATGGAGGGTGGCACCTTTACCGATTGATGCAGCAAATGCATCCATCGACATACCAAACGCAAGAAGAACAGTAGCAGTGATATTCATGACAACGTCCTGACCGGGGTATCCATAAAACACATCTTCGCCCCCCGCAAACATGCACACATGAACGACAAGACGCGCTCATGCAGGCATAGCGATTGATGTGCATATGGTCTCGCCTGACTGAAAATGTTCAGTCCGTACGTGCCACGTTTTGCAACGAGTATGTTGACACGTACATTTCCGGAGTCTGGAAATCGGCTACTCCCCAAATGAGGGCGCAACCTTAACATATTTTGAGAATATAAAACAACTGTTGGAATATATTATTTCATCACTTCATTGATAACGATTTTCATTTAGATTTATATATAAATGAAACGTTAAAATAAATAACAAATGATCGAAGAAATAATATAGCCTAAGCTATGTCTGGTTATTAAAAATACACTTAACATAGCTTTGGCTAAAGATATAACCTATTGAGTTGAAATAAGAAGTTTATAAATCTTTTCCAGATCGTCGATATTTCGAACGCGGATTAACAACCGACGCTGTTCTAATTGCATAACCAGGACACCATCTTCCGATAAGTTCATCGCTTTGATTCGGCTATATTCAATCCAGACATTGGCGAAGAAAAAACCTTTCTGTTTAAAGATGATCTTCGGAACGCGGATCCAGAATATATAAAAACCCATCAGAGCCAGTGCACTTAATAACCATGTCGTTATTAGCGCGCCATGATTCGTGACGTTGTTATAGATAAGAATGACAATCAATCCGACGAAGATAACGCTATCGATGCGACCACGCCGGAGCAAAGGAATTGCCAGCAGGGTGGGGCCGTTGCGGCGGGGCATGATGAACTGATCGTAGATCGCGAAGGCCAGGAGTGCGGCGATGAAAAGAATCAGTACCAGGTCCGTGATTGTCATTAATCCTCCAGATAAAAAAACGGGGCCAAAAGGCCCCGGTAGTGTACAACAGTCTTACAGTCCCAGCAGGCCGCAAGCGTAACCAGCGATACCGATGACGAAGAAGCCAACGATGATCCACAGCGGGTTCACTTTTTTGCGCAGCAGCCACATACAAGCAAAGGTCAGCAGCAGCGGTACCAGGCCCGGCATTAACTGGTCAAGAATGGTCTGTACTGTGGTGACACGGGTCTGTCCATCCTGCCCGGTGATAGTCGAAACCACCAGCGGGATGTTGACATGTGTCCACTTGTTAACCAATGCCCCCATGACAAACAGGCCGAGAATAGACGCCCCTTCCGTCAGTTTTTGCAGGAAGCCGCCGCCCATATCTTTAACGATATCGATGCCCTTGGAGTAACCATATGCTACGCCGTAGTAACGCGTTGCCAGACGTACCAGGTTAAACAGGATAAAGAACAGCAACGGACCTAACAGGCTGCCGCTCATCGCGATACCGGCGCCCAGCGCTGCGAATACCGGACGTACCGTACCCCAGAAGATTGGGTCGCCTACACCTGCCAGCGGACCCATCAGACCTACTTTGATACCGTTGATTGCGCCATCGTCGATCTCTGCACCGTTAGCACGCTGTTCTTCCAGCGCCAGGGTTACGCCCAGAATTGGCGCCGCCACGAACGGTTGGGTGTTAAAGAATTCGAGGTGACGTTTAATCGCCTGTTTACGGGCATCGTTGTTTTCCGGGTAGAGGCGACGAATCGCCGGCACCATAGAGAAGCAGAAGCCCAGCGCCTGCATACGCTCGAAGTTCCATGAACCCTGGAAGAGGTTAGAACGCAGGAAGACGCCACGAATATCACTCTTAGTGAGTTTTTTCTCAGTGGTAGTTTGAGTTGTATCAACCATTTCGCTCACCTGTTAGTCCAGTTCGTTGTCGAGATCGTTGTTACCAGCAGCCTGAGCAGGCGCACCGGCTACGCGGTTGTATTTCGGGCTAAGTTGGATGTAGAGCACTGCCATAACAGTACCAATCACACCCAGAGCAACCAGGTTAAAGTTGGTGAATGCTGCGGTTACGAAGCCGAGGTAGAAGAACGGCATCAGGTAGCCAGCACGCATCATGTTGATAACCATCGCATAACCAACCACCACGATCATGCCACCGGCGATATTCAGACCATTGGTCACCACTTCCGGAATCGCATTCAGCATGTTCTGTACTTCGCTGGTACCAACAGACAGCGCAACGATGACGGCCGGAATAGCCACACGCATTGCTTGCAGGAACAGAGAAGAAACGTGGATCCAGGAAATCGCTGTCAGGTTACCGTTTTCAGCTGCCTTATCCGCAGCGTGCTGGAAAGCAACGGTAATAGTACGAACGATGATGGTCAGTACCTGGCCTGCAGCGGCCAGAGGGATTGCCAGCGCGATACCGGCACCGATGCTCTGATGACCAGCAATAACCAGAATGGTAGAAATAATTGATGCCAGGGCGGCGTCAGGTGCAACAGCGGCACCGATGTTCATCCAGCCCAGCGCGATCATTTCCAGGGTACCACCGATAATAATACCGGTTTTCATATCCCCAAGAACGATACCCACCAGGGTACACGCGATTAGCGGACGGTGAAACTGAAATTCATCGAGGATTGATCCCATACCTGCGATACAGGCTACGATAAATACCAGCACAATTTGAAGAGCGGTAATCTCCATTGTACTTCTCCTGTTTACGTAAGACTTAAGTGTGAAAACTGAGTGATAATCAACACAATACGTTACTTATCGATTTTGCTGATCAGATCCATCATTTTCAGTTTCTGGTCGGTGGAAACCTTACGGACTTCCAGCTCGATGCCGCGTGCATTCAGTTTCTTGAACGCTTCGATATCTTTTTCATCAACCGAAACTGCGTTATTCACCTGAGTTTTGCCCTGACGGAATGCCATACCACCGACGTTGACTGAGGTGATTTTCACGCCGCCTTCAACGAGACGCTCAACATCTGTCGGGTTGGTAAATAACAGCATCACGCGTTCGCCCGCATATTTCGGGTTGTTGTAGACGCGAATCATTTTGGCGACATCAACTACATGCGCTGTTACGCCGGGAGGTGCAACCTGGGTGAGCAGTGTCTTACGAACGGTATCCGCAGCCACTTCGTCACTAACTACGATGATACGGGAGACATTAGTTTCTTTGGTCCAGCGGGTAGCAACCTGACCGTGAATCAAACGATCGTCGATGCGCGCGAGGCCAATTACCATATAGTCGTTTGGTCCCATTGGTTTTGCCGGTGCAGGAGCCGCTTTCGGGGCCGCTGCGGCGGGGGCTGGCGCTGCTTTTTCAACGGGTTTCGCTTTCAGAGCTTTCACACCTTCGCGGCCTGTTTCTACGGCCAGTGCTACCAGTTCGTCAAAGCTTGGGTCATCATCACGAGCCATTAACGTTTCCACTAACATTGGAATGTTAACGCCTGCGATCACTTCATAATGCTCTTTGTCGACGACAATGCGGCTGGCAGCATTGAACGGACTGCCTCCCCATGTATCAACGAGAAACAGCACGCCTTTAGTGGTGTCGAGTTTTGCCAACTGAGCGTTGTACTTTTCGATTAGCGTTTCGGCATTTTCGCCAGGAACAAAATCGATCCAGCCAACGTTTTCCTGCTCGCCTAACAGCATCTCTGCCGTTTTAAGCAACTGCTCTGCAGCCCAACCATGTGTGCCTATAACAATAGCAATGGTCACTTGCTACCTCCTTATTATTGTTAACATCTCAACGTGCCAGATGTATTTTTGAATCGTCGTCCACAATCGAATCGATTCAGATAAGGGCTACAACCGGAAACCCCCTGTGCCTCGCGATTTATTTTAGATATCGAAAAAAATATTTTATGTGATGAAGATCCGTAAATTAACTTTGAATTGACAAAATTCCGAAAGAGTAAAAAAAGTTGTCACATTCATTTGCAAAGGAAGGTAAATCTTTGCCAAATCAGAGATCTCTCTGATATGTTTAACTCCCGTTTAACAACCAAGGAGTATAGGGCTGCAGCCCGCAGTATGGATCGTCACCGACGTCACTTCAGCATCAGGCCATATAGCGCCTGCCTTACTGGCATTTTTTGCCGCACCTTTTGTTTGTATTTTCTCGTTTCGCCTGCATTATTTCTGGCGCCGATTAGCTATTCCTTAAGCAGGAGCTTGTCATGGAATTCTTAATGGATCCCTCGATTTGGGCGGGGCTGCTCACGCTTGTCGTCCTTGAAATCGTGCTGGGTATCGATAACCTGGTTTTTATCGCCATCCTTGCCGATAAACTGCCGCCGAAACAACGTGATAAAGCGCGTTTGTTGGGGCTGTCACTGGCGTTGATTATGCGCCTGGGGCTGTTATCGCTTATTTCATGGATGGTCACGCTGACCAAACCGCTATTTACCGTAATGGATTTTTCTTTCTCCGGGCGCGATCTGATTATGCTGTTCGGGGGGATATTCTTGCTGTTCAAAGCGACAACCGAGTTGCATGAGCGGCTGGAAAACCGCGATCATGACGCTGGTCACGGTAAAGGTTATGCCAGTTTCTGGGTGGTCGTCACACAGATTGTCATCCTTGACGCTGTCTTCTCGCTGGATGCAGTGATTACTGCCGTAGGGATGGTCAACCATCTACCGGTAATGATGGCTGCGGTAGTGATTGCGATGGCAGTTATGTTGCTGGCATCGAAACCGCTGACGCGATTCGTTAACCAGCATCCAACAGTTGTAGTGCTCTGTTTGAGCTTCCTGTTGATGATTGGTCTGAGCCTCGTAGCTGAAGGTTTTGGTTTCCATATTCCAAAAGGCTACCTGTATGCAGCAATTGGTTTCTCGATCATCATCGAAGTGTTTAACCAGATTGCGCGCCGTAACTTTATTCGCCATCAGTCGACTTTACCGCTGCGTGCGCGTACCGCCGATGCCATTCTGCGTTTGATGGGGGGTAAACGTCAGGCAAATATTCAACACGATGCCGATAACCCGGTGCCAATTCCGGTTCCAGAAGGTGCCTTTGCCGAAGAAGAGCGTTATATGATTAACGGCGTTCTGACTTTGGCGTCACGTTCTCTGCGCGGCATTATGACGCCACGCGGCGAGATCAGTTGGGTAGATGCTAACCTTGGCGTTGATGAAATCCGCCAGCAACTGCTCTCTTCACCGCACAGCCTGTTTCCGGTATGTCGTGGTGAACTGGATGAAATCATCGGTATCGTGCGTGCCAAAGAACTGCTGGTGGCGCTGGAAGTCGGTGTCGACGTGACGGCAATTGCTTCTGCTTCTCCGGCGATAATCGTTCCGGAAACCCTCGACCCGATCAACCTGCTGGGCGTGTTGCGTCGTGCTCGTGGTAGTTTTGTTATCGTCACCAACGAGTTTGGTGTGGTGCAAGGTCTGGTTACGCCGCTGGATGTACTGGAAGCTATTGCTGGTGAGTTCCCGGATGCAGATGAAACGCCGGAAATTGTTATCGATGGCGACGGTTGGCTGGTAAAAGGTGGTACAGACTTACATGCCTTACAGCAGGCGCTTGATGTTGAGCACCTTACCGATGATGATGATATTGCGACGGTTGCAGGTCTGGTAATTTCGGCAAATGGTCACATTCCTCGCGCAGGCGACGTGATCGATGTTGGACCGCTGCATATCACCATCGTAGAAGCCAATGATTATCGTGTTGATCTGGTTCGCATTGTTAAAGAGCAACCGCCGCACGATGAAGACGAATAGCACTAACGCAATGGCATAACGGGCGAAACGTGTCTGTTATGCCTGGTGGGCGGCGGTTGGCTGCCCGCCAGCCATTTCGGGAAATCACGCAGCGGCATGGGCTGCGCGTACAAATACCCTTGTAAAATATGCACGCCATGACGGCGCAAATACTTCGCTTGTTCTTGCGTTTCTACGCCTTCCGCCACCAGTTCAATATTCAGTCTTTGCCCCAGCGCGATGATGATATCGGTCACCGTTGAGTTAACCGCGTCAGAACCGATAGCTGCGGTAAATGACTTATCAATTTTCAGCACGTCAGGACGTAACGTTTCCAGCCAGGAAAACGAACTGTTGCCGGTGCCGAAGTCATCAATCGCCAGCTTGACGTTTTTACGATGCAGTTCGCGGGCAATCCGATAATCAACGTCCAGTAAGGCATCGCGCTCGGTAATTTCGAGGATTAGTGGCTGAATCGGGTTAGCACTAAACCAGTAACGATTGAGATCTTTTAACAATACGCCACGGCGAAAATGGCTGGGGGCGACGTTAATGCCGATGTGGAACTGGCTGCTCATTGGAAAAACGTGGAGTTGACGGATGGTTTCCATCATCACATAACGGGTAAGTGGCACTATCAGGTGATGTTCTTCCGCAATGGGGATAAAAACATCCGGCGAGATCCATCCCTGACGCGGATTATTCCAGCGCAGCAATATCTCTACACCAATACATTGCTGCGAGCGCGCGTTGAGTAGAGGCTGACAAAATAACTCAAATTCGCGCTGCGCCAGCCCGAGATTTATCTCGCGTGAAAAGCTCATTCTATGGGCCGTGGCCAACCATGCGATGTACCCCACCAGTAAACTCAACAGTACCGCTAGTGGAAACTGGCTGGGAAGATATTGCAACGCCAGCGCTGTCGCACCAGGTCCACTAACGCTGATGATAAAAGGAAAATTCTGCGATGAAACCTGGTAACGTTCATTGCCATTAAGCGGAGGTAAAGAATCAACCAGACCATCATCATAGAGTAAATGGCGATCGGCTACCGTCAGGCTGGCCGTTCTTATTTGCGGCAATTGCGGCTCCAGCAACATTGCCATCAACAGGTCGATGTTGATCATCTCCATCACGCCATCTCGACCATTGCCCGGTAAAGGCGTCCACTGAATCAATACCGGGCTGTCTTTTATTAATACGCGGTCGGTAGTTAAGCGTAAAAGGGGCTGCGGCGCGGGTAAATCAGCCTGGATATCTTCAGCAGGAACATTGCGATAACCAAAAATGCTGGAACAATAAAGCGTGCCGTCTTGCACCAGGCCAATTGACCGTACAGTTTGCAGTTTTGCCGCCTGTTTTCGTAAGGGGAGATGGGCGACTGAGCAGGGGAGTCCAATCAGGGGAAGCAGTACGTTGTTACCCGCCTGAAGTGGAAGCAGGACTTTGTCTAATTCCTCAACGGCGTGATTGGCAAAGAGCACTACCCGCTGCTGATTTAAGTTCCGCTGTGAAATAAATCGCACGCTCAGTGTTGCCACAAACGTAAAGAGTGCGCAAATCGTACAAACAATCATTCGATTACGGCGATAGGTTTTAATGATCCGTTGTGCTTTTTGCATGCGGGCCACCCGGTAAGCGTATGGCGACAAACGCCTGACGCAACAGTGGAAGTGTAGTGGGGAAAATTACAGCAGACGAGAAAGCGAGGGTAAATTCGCCCATCCGTTGCAGATGGGCGAGGATAAAGTATTAGTCACACTGGACTTTAATCGCCAGACCACCGCGTGAGGTTTCGCGATATTTAGCGTTCATATCCTTTCCTGTTTCGTACATCGTTTCGATGACTTTATCCAGTGAGACGCGTGGTGCACTAGTACGACGCAGAGCCATCCGCGCGGCGTTAATCGCCTTCACTGATGCAATAGCGTTACGTTCAATGCACGGAACCTGAACCTGACCCGCAACCGGGTCGCAAGTCAGACCAAGGTTGTGCTCCATGCCAATTTCCGCCGCCACGCAAACCTGTTCAGGGCTACCGCCCAACAGTTCTGCAAGACCCGCCGCAGCCATTGAACAGGCAACGCCCACTTCGCCCTGGCAACCGACTTCCGCACCGGAAATAGACGCGTTCATTTTGTACAGTGCGCCAATCGCTCCGGCCGCCATAAAGTAGCGGGTATAAATATCAGGGCTGACCGATTCAATAAAGTGGTCATAGTATGCCAGCACTGCCGGAACGATGCCGCAGGCACCGTTAGTCGGTGCAGTTACCACACGCCCCCCCGCTGCATTTTCTTCGTTAACTGCCAGCGCAAACATGTTTACCCAGTCGATGACATTCATCGGATCGTTAGACAGTTTATCGCTGGAAACCAGCATACGGCGCAGGGCAGACGCACGGCGCGGAACACGCAGCGGGCCAGGCAATACGCCTTCGCTGTTCATCCCACGATCGATACATGCCTGCATGGTTTGCCAGACATGAGCGAAGTACTCGTCGATCTCTTTCTTGCTGTGCAACGCCAGTTCGTTCTGCATTGCCAGACCGGAAAGGGAATAACCGGTTTCATTACAGTACGCAAGCAGCTCGGTGGCGGATTTGAACGGATACGGCACACTGACTTCGTTGGCGGCATCGTGACCAAAATGTTCTTCATCGACGATAAAACCGCCGCCGATGGAATAATAAGTTTTGCTGTAAACAACGGTATCGCCGTTATAGGCGTGGATTTGCATCCCGTTTTCATGCAGCGGCAGGTTACCGTTATGAAAACGCATCCCGTTGTCGCGTGGGAAATCCACTTCATGCCGTCCCTGTGCCAGCAGCAGATGTTCGCGCTCTTCTACGTCGCGAATAAAACCGGGAATACTGTCGATATCCACGGTGGCAGGTTCGTTACCTGCAAGACCCATAATAATGGCGATATCGGTGTGGTGGCCTTTACCCGTCAGCGACAGTGAACCATAAACGTCCACGGCAACGCGGGTAACGCTATCCAGTAAGCCTTTTTCGACCAGATCATCGACGAACTGTTTACCCGCCTTCATAGGCCCTACAGTATGGGAAGATGAGGGACCAATCCCCACCTTAAACATGTCGAATAGACTAATCACGATAATACTCCTGACAAGGTGACTGGACTTCCAGTAACGAACTAATAACAGCGCATAGTGTAAGAGGGAACGCGGCGACAGGCTTAACTATTCACATGAATTAAACTAATCAAAAACCGCGATTTAACTAATATTGCGATGATTGTCTCAAGTAGTGTTTTGTAGATGTAAAGATAAGTATAGTCAGGGTTTCACACCAATTTGTAGCGCCAGTTCACGAATTATGCCTGCGGTCATTCCCCATACAAAATACTGTTCGTACCAGGAAAGCCATACCCGATGCGAATCGCCACGGCGGTAGATATCCAAAGGATGATAACGGCCCAAATGTAACGCCTGGGCGAGCGGCATTTCAAATACTGCGGAGACTTCATCTTCACTGGCGCGATACGGTAAATCAGGCGGGATAATGCCGACCACGGGAGTGACCTGGTAGCCCGTGACGCTATCGACAGGGGGTAACACGCCGATAACCTCAACGGCTGAAGGCGGTATGGCGACCTCTTCTTCGGCTTCACGCAGCGCAGCGGCGATAACTGACGCGTCCGTGTCATCGACTGCACCTCCAGGGAATGCGACTTGTCCAGCATGTTTGCGCAGATGAATGGAACGCTGAGTCAACAGTAAGCCCGGTTGCGGTCGGCGGACGATGGGGATTAACACGGCAGCCTGACGATGATTTAAGGTTTCCCGGTTAATTTGCGGACGCAAAAGTTGAAAGCGCGATAAAAAATCATCAAGCGTCAGGCTACGGTATTCCACGTCTTACTTCTCCAGTTGGCGTAATATCTTATTAACTTTATCAAAAGTTTCCTGATATTCCGCTTCTTCCTGGCTATCGGCGACAATTCCACCGCCTGCAGAGCAGTATATTTGTCCGTTAATGGTAGTCAGAGTGCGGATAGTAATGCTGGTATCCATATTGCCGCAGAAGCTTAAATAGCCAATGCTGCCGCACCAGGCATTGCGTCGCTGCGGTTCCAGTTCATCAATAATCTCCATTGCCCGCACTTTTGGCGCGCCGGTGATTGAGCCTCCGGGAAAAGCAGCGCGCAGCAGATCACTGGCATGCAACTGCTCTGGCAAGCGTGCCGTTATGGTGCTGACCAGATGATGCACGGCAGGGAAGGGCTCTACCACAAACAGTTCAGGCACTTTTACTGAGCCTGGTACGGCAACTCGGCCGATGTCATTGCGCATTAAATCGACAATCATCAGGTTTTCGGCGCGATCTTTCGGTGAGTTCGCCAGTTTTTCAGCTTGTTTGTTATCTTCCTGAGGATCGGACAAGCGTGGGAGCGTGCCTTTAATCGGGCGGGTCTGGATCTCACCACCATCACAAAGAATAAACCGTTCTGGTGAAAGGCTTAAAATCACACCTTGTTCCAGACGCAGGAAGGCACTGAACGGTGCGCGGTTGGCCTGATTAAGCTGAACGAACGCCTGCCATTCATCGCCAGAATAGGTCGCGTGAAAACGCTGGGCGAGATTCACCTGATAGCAATCGCCGCTGTGCAGATATTCCTGCACCTGGCGAAATTTCTCGCCATACTGCTCGCGGTTCATATTGGATTGCCAGGCGGATGTTAACTTGAAATCTTGCTGTGGTGCTATTTGCTGGCTGTCCAGCCACGCCAGACGAGCATTGACATCACGATGGCTGAGTAGCGAAATACGCTGACGCTGGTGGTCGACGATCAGCGCCCAGTCGTAGATACCAACCGCCATGTCAGGCAAGTCGACATCTCGTTGCGCAATTTCTGGCAGCGACTCAAACCGACGACCCAGATCGTAGCCAAACAGCCCAAGCGCGCCGCCCTGAAATGGCAAATTATTGCTATGCGACGGGTGAATGTTTGCACGGTTCAGTGCCTGTTGGAGCACTTTGAGCGGATCGTCAGTGGTCGTTGTGCGGATGTCTCCTTCACATACCCGGGTTTCATTATCGTGAGTGGTTAAAGTGCAAACGGGGTCAGCCACCACAATATCAAAGCGACTATGCGGATGGTCGGCGTAGCCGGAGTGCAACAACATCGCCCACGGCAGGTGGCTTAAGCGGGCAAAATAAAATTCAGCGGCGTCCTGACGCCAGGGTAAAGTAATCACAGCGGGAGATAACGTCTTCATCAGTCCTGACTCTACTGGCTATGTGCCGGGTAGCATGAAATAATTAGCGCCAACAATTTAGCAGGAGTTAACAATGTTTGCAGGTTTACCTTCACTCACCCATGAACAGCAGCAAAAAGCCGTTGAGCGTATTCAGGAACTGATGGCACAGGGGATGAGCAGCGGTCAGGCAATCGCGCTGGTGGCAGAAGAGCTGCGCGCCAACCATACCGGCGAGCAAATAGTGGCGCGTTTTGAGGATGAAGACGAGTAACACAAAATGATCCGTATCGATTTCGTCACGGATGACGTCCTGTATCTTGATACGGATAGCCTCATCGGCTGGGAATTTCCGGCATGAACTTACATCGTGCCATTTTTGACGGTATGTGCCTGGACGGCGCGCGTTATGACAATGGTCCACCGCGTCGAAACAAAAATCACGGGGCCATATCTGTTGATTAATTTGGGCTGTGTTTATGATGACGAGAAAAAAGGACGCTTTTCTGAGGTCAATGAAAGCGTCCGGATTGATTTTTAAAGCTGGAGTTTTAACTCACACAAGGGCTTTAAGTTCTTCCTGCATATAAGACGAGAAGTATTCAGGGTTTTTAATCACTACGCGTTCGCCAGAATCCATCTTTTTTGCCCATCCCACCATTTTTTCCGTGAATCCAGGATTCCAGCCTTCCTGTTCAGCTCGCGCAGTAATATCGGCGGTACTCGCGGGGACTCCCAGGTCATGCAAATATTTAAATATTCCTTTCGCCGTACTTTCATTCATCGAGCTTGGTGTTGATGCTGATACATCCATGGCACTAATGAAATCCAGGGCTTTATCTATTGCAGCAGGCATATTCTTGTCCTTAAATTAACCACGTTTTTGATAAGGCTATATATGACCTTAAATTGCATCTAATATCAAAGGGATTATAACGATATATCAGTAGTTAACCTGTTGACATTCAGGTATTTTAAAGGTAGCAGGTCATGGCGGGTTTTCTAGTGATATGGCAAAAAATTAACGGTGAATCGCCGCGCTCCAGCCAGATTGTTAAGGGCAGAAAAGTCAGAGTAAACGGCTCGGGGAGTTAACAGAATGGTTTAATTTGGGTGATTAATATCATTTTTGTATAGATGCAGTTGAAATCATAAAAATAAGTTACCTGACGGATTTCATTATTTATCTAAAGTATCCTCTTAAGCACTGGCCGATTTGTTTATAACCGACCAGTATTTTCGAACAATTATCGTCTGATTTTTACTTTGATAGAATTCTTTTTCTGGAATTAAACCGCAGCGATAATCTTAATTTCAACCTTGTACTGCGGATTCATCAGCCCCGCCTGCACCGTGCAGCGCACCGGCGCGTGACCCGCTACAACCCAGGCATCCCATGCTTTATTCATTGCCGCAAAGTCGTTTTTATCGGCAAGGAAAATGGTGGCATCCAGAATGCTCGATTTATTGCTGCCCTGTTTTTCCAGCACGGCGTCAATTTGCGCCAGCGTGTTGGCGGTTTGTTCAAAAGCATCGGCATCGAGGTTTTCTGGTACGCCAGTGTAGTAGAGCGTGTTGTTGTGGATCACCACATCAGACCAGCGGGATTCAGCGTCGATACGAACGATAGTCATCATTATGTCCTCATTAACTTTCCATTTTTGTGCTGCAAAGACTGCCACAATGTGAGGTTGCCGTCACCACTTCAACTAGCGAAAACCAGCCTGGCCTGACATAATCCCTGTTCAAATCAACAGGGGGTAGTGTGACGGACGATTTTGCACCAGACGGTCAACTGGCGAAAGCGATACCTGGTTTTAAGCCGCGTGAACCGCAGCGACAGATGGCAGTCGCTGTGACCCAGGCGATTGAAAAAAGCCAGCCGCTGGTGGTGGAAGCAGGAACCGGTACGGGTAAAACCTATGCCTACCTTGCCCCTGCACTGCGGGCGAAAAAGAAAGTCATCATCTCAACCGGCTCAAAAGCGTTGCAGGATCAGCTCTACAGCCGCGATTTGCCAACGGTCTCAAAGGCATTGAAATACACGGGCAACGTGGCGTTGCTGAAAGGGCGCTCAAACTACCTCTGCCTCGAACGACTTGAACAGCAGGCGCTGGCGGGCGGAGATTTGCCAGTACAAACCTTAAGCGATGTGATCCTCCTGCGCTCCTGGTCTAATCAAACAGTCGATGGCGATATCAGCACCTGCATTAGCGTGGCGGAAGATTCACAGGCGTGGCCGCTGGTCACCAGCACCAACGACAACTGTCTTGGCAGCGACTGCCCAATGTATAAAGATTGCTTTGTGGTTAAAGCGCGTAAAAAAGCGATGGATGCTGATGTGGTGGTGGTGAACCATCATCTGTTTCTGGCGGATATGGTGGTGAAAGAGAGCGGATTTGGCGAACTGATCCCAGAAGCAGACGTGATGATCTTCGACGAAGCCCACCAGCTGCCGGACATTGCCAGCCAGTACTTTGGGCAGTCGCTCTCCAGCCGACAACTGCTCGATCTGGCAAAAGACATCACCATCGCCTATCGCACCGAATTAAAAGACACTCAACAGTTACAAAAATGCGCCGACCGTCTTGCCCAGAGTGCGCAGGATTTTCGTCTGCAACTCGGCGAGCCAGGTTATCGCGGTAATCTGCGCGAACTGTTAGCCAATCCGCAAATTCAGCGGGCGTTTTTACTGCTCGATGACACCCTTGAACTCTGTTACGACGTGGCGAAATTGTCGCTGGGGCGTTCCGCCTTGCTGGATGCGGCATTTGAACGCGCCACGTTATATCGTACACGCCTGAAGCGGCTAAAAGAGATCAACCAACCAGGCTACAGCTACTGGTACGAATGCACTTCGCGCCATTTCACTCTCGCGTTGACGCCGCTCAGCGTGGCGGATAAATTCAAAGAGCTAATGGCGCAAAAGCCCGGAAGCTGGATCTTTACCTCGGCAACGTTGTCGGTGAATGACGATCTGCATCATTTCACCTCGCGGCTTGGTATCGAACAGGCAGAGTCGTTGCTGTTGCCAAGCCCCTTTGATTACAGCCGCCAGGCGTTACTCTGTGTGCCGCGCAACCTGCCGCAAACCAACCAGCCAGGTTCTGCTCGCCAGTTAGCGGCAATGCTGCGACCGATCATCGAAGCTAACAACGGTCGTTGCTTTATGCTTTGTACCTCGCACGCCATGATGCGCGATCTGGCTGAGCAGTTCCGCGCTACCATGACGCTTCCCGTATTGTTGCAGGGGGAAACCAGCAAAGGGCAACTGTTGCAGCAATTTGTCAGCGCCGGTAATGCGCTTCTTGTGGCGACCAGCAGCTTCTGGGAAGGGGTGGACGTGCGTGGCGATACATTGTCATTGGTGATTATCGACAAGTTGCCGTTTACCTCGCCGGATGACCCGCTGTTAAAAGCGCGCATGGAAGATTGCCGTTTGCGCGGTGGCGACCCGTTCGATGAGGTGCAACTACCAGATGCCGTCATTACTCTCAAACAGGGAGTAGGGCGACTAATTCGCGACGCCGACGATCGCGGCGTGCTGGTGATTTGCGACAATCGGCTGGTGATGCGCCCTTATGGCGCCACTTTCCTTGCCAGCCTGCCGCCCGCGCCGCGTACCCGTGATATTGCCCGTGCGGTTCGTTTCCTTGCGATACCATCCTCCAGGTAATTTGTGATGGAGTATGGTATGATGCGCGCCTTTTTATTGATCTAAGCACGAAGACCCATGCGAATTCTGGCTATCGATACCGCGACAGAGGCCTGCTCTGTCGCCCTGTGGAACGACGGTACTGTCAACGCTCATTTTGAGCTTTGCCCTCGTGAACATACTCAACGAATCTTACCGATGGTGCAGGATATCCTGACCACCAGCGGAACTTCCCTGACTGACATAAACGCTCTGGCTTACGGGCGCGGCCCCGGTAGCTTTACTGGCGTGCGCATTGGTATTGGCATCGCGCAAGGGCTGGCGCTTGGCGCGGAATTACCGATGATTGGCGTCTCCACACTAATGACAATGGCGCAAGGGGCGTGGCGCAAAAACGGCGCAACCCGCGTGCTGGCAGCCATTGACGCGCGAATGGGCGAAGTTTACTGGGCTGAATATCAGCGTGATGAAAACGGTGTCTGGCACGGTGAAGAAACCGAAGCCGTACTCAAACCAGAACTCGTTCATGAACGGATGCAACAGCTTTCCGGTGAATGGGCGACCGTGGGTACAGGCTGGCAAGCCTGGCCGGATCTCGGTAAAGAAAGCGGGCTGGTTTTGCGCGATGGCGAAGTGTTACTGCCCGCTGCAGAAGATATGCTGCCGATTGCCTGTCAGATGTTTGCCGAGGGTAAAACGGTGGCGGTGGAACATGCCGAGCCGGTTTATTTGCGTAACAACGTCGCGTGGAAGAAACTTCCGGGCAAAGAATGAATCTTAAGAGTATGCCCTGAGAAAAAAGGAGTCGCATCATGGCGGTTCAAAACAATGTTATCAAAGGCATACTGGCAGGTACGTTTGCGCTAATACTGAGCGGTTGTGTCACTGTGCCGGACGCCATTAAAGGCAGTAGCCCAACGCCGCAACAAGATTTAGTTCGGGTGATGAATGCGCCGCAGCTGTACGTTGGTCAGGAAGCGCGATTTGGCGGTAAAGTGGTTGCGGTGCAAAACCAGCAAGGGAAAACCCGCCTGGAAATTGCCACTGTACCACTCGACAGCGGAGCAAGACCGACGCTGGGAGAACCGTCGCGTGGGCGCATTTATGCCGATGTGAATGGTTTTCTTGATCCGGTCGATTTCCGAGGCCAGCTGGTGACAGTTGTCGGGCCAATCACCGGTACGGTTGACGGAAAAATCGGCAACACGCCATATAAATTTATGGTAATGCAGGCAACGGGTTACAAACGTTGGCATTTAACCCAGCAGGTGATTATGCCGCCACAGCCGATTGATCCCTGGTTTTATGGTGGGCGAGGCTGGCCCTATGGCTACGGTGGATGGGGCTGGTATAATCCAGGTCCCGCGAGAGTACAAACAGTTGTAACTGAATAATTGCTTGTTTTTAAAGAAAAAGAAACAGCGGCTGGTCCGCTGTTTCTGCATTCTTACAGTAAAGATAAAAATAAATAGTGACGCGCTTCGCAACCTTTTCGTTGGGTAATTATCAAGCTGGTAAGATGAGTTAATATTATGTTAACAACATGTTTATCACTTGGGGTTGCGATGACGACGAACACGCATTTTAGAGGTGAAGAATTGAAGAAGGTTTGGCTTAACCGTTATCCCGCGGACGTTCCGACGGAGATCAACCCTGACCGTTATCAATCTCTGGTAGATATGTTTGAGCAGTCGGTCACGCGCTACGCCGACCAGCCCGCGTTTATGAATATGGGGGAGGTCATGACCTTCCGCAAGCTGGAAGAACGCAGTCGCGCGTTTGCCGCTTATTTGCAACAAGGGTTGGGGCTTAAAAAGGGCGATCGCGTTGCGCTGATGATGCCTAACTTATTGCAATATCCAGTGGCGCTGTTCGGCATTTTGCGCGCCGGGATGATTGTCGTAAACGTCAACCCGTTGTATACCCCGCGCGAGCTTGAGCATCAGCTTAATGACAGCGGCGCATCGGCGATTGTCATTGTGTCCAACTTTGCTCACACCCTGGAAAAGGTGGTCGATAAAACCGCCGTTCAGCACGTTATCCTGACCCGTATGGGCGATCAGCTTTCCACAGCGAAAGGCACACTGGTTAACTTCGTTGTTAAATACATCAAGCGTCTGGTGCCGAAATACCATCTGCCAGATGCCATTTCATTTCGTAGCGCCCTGCATAACGGCTACCGGATGCAGTACGTCAAACCTGAACTGGTGCCGGAAGATTTAGCTTTCCTGCAATACACCGGCGGCACCACAGGTGTGGCGAAAGGCGCGATGCTGACTCACCGCAATATGCTGGCGAACCTGGAACAGGTCAACGCCACCTATGGGCCGTTGCTGCATCCAGGTAAAGAACTGGTAGTAACGGCACTGCCGCTCTATCACATTTTTGCACTGACCATTAACTGTCTGCTGTTTATCGAACTCGGCGGGCAGAACCTGCTTATTACTAACCCACGTGATATTCCGGGGCTGGTGAAAGAGCTGGCGAAATATCCGTTTACCGCTATCACCGGCGTAAACACCTTGTTCAATGCGTTGCTGAACAATAAAGAGTTCCAGCAGCTGGATTTCTCCAGTCTGCATCTTTCCGCTGGCGGTGGGATGCCTGTTCAGCAAGTGGTGGCAGAACGCTGGGTGAAACTGACCGGACAGTATCTGCTGGAAGGTTATGGCCTGACCGAGTGCGCGCCGCTGGTCAGCGTTAACCCGTATGATATTGATTATCATAGCGGTAGCATTGGTTTGCCGGTGCCATCGACGGAAGCCAAACTGGTGGATGACGACGACAACGAAGTACCACCGGGTCAACCGGGTGAGCTTTGTGTCAAAGGACCGCAGGTGATGCTGGGGTACTGGCAGCGTCCGGATGCTACCGATGAGATCATCAAAAATGGCTGGTTACACACTGGCGACATCGCGGTGATGGATGAAGAAGGATTCCTGCGTATTGTCGACCGCAAAAAAGACATGATTCTGGTTTCCGGTTTTAACGTTTATCCCAACGAGATTGAAGATGTCGTCATGCAGCATCCTGGCGTACAGGAAGTCGCGGCGGTTGGCGTACCTTCCGGCTCCAGTGGTGAAGCGGTGAAAATCTTCGTAGTGAAAAAAGATCCATCGCTTACCGAAGAGTCACTGGTGACCTTTTGTCGCCGTCAGCTCACGGGCTACAAAGTACCGAAGCTGGTGGAGTTTCGTGATGAGTTACCGAAATCTAACGTCGGAAAAATTTTGCGACGAGAATTACGTGACGAAGCGCGCGGCAAAGTGGACAATAAAGCCTGAGCGTTAAGTCAGTCGTCAGACGCCGGTTAATCCGGCGTTTTTTTTGACGCCCACTAAAGAGAATACAATTTGAATTACCAAATGATTACCACGGACGATGCGCTGGCTTCTTTGTGTGAAGCCGTCCGTGCCTTTCCGGCGATAGCCCTGGATACTGAATTTGTTCGTACGCGCACTTATTACCCGCAGCTGGGGTTGATTCAACTTTTCGATGGCGAGCATCTGGCGCTAATCGATCCGCTCGGGATCACCGACTGGTCACCGCTGAAAGCGATCCTGCGTGATCCGTCCATTACCAAATTTCTCCATGCGGGCAGTGAGGATCTGGAAGTGTTCCTCAATGTCTTTGGCGAATTACCACAACCCCTGATTGACACGCAAATCCTCGCTGCTTTCTGCGGACGCCCGATGTCGTGGGGATTTGCTTCCATGGTGGAAGAGTACACCGGCGTTACGCTCGACAAGAGCGAATCGCGCACCGACTGGTTGGCAAGACCGCTAACCGAACGTCAGTGTGAATACGCAGCGGCGGACGTCTGGTATTTATTACCGATCACCGCAAAGCTAATGGTAGAAACGGAAGCCTCTGGCTGGTTACCTGCGGCGCTGGATGAGTGCCGCCTGATGCAAATGCGTCGTCAGGAAGTCGTTGCGCCGGAAGATGCATGGCGTGATATCACCAATGCCTGGCAGTTACGCACACGCCAACTGGCCTGTCTGCAACTGTTAGCCGACTGGCGCCTGCGCAAGGCGCGGGAGCGCGATCTGGCGGTTAACTTTGTCGTGCGTGAAGAGCATTTGTGGTCGGTTGCGCGTTATATGCCGGGGAGTCTGGGCGAGCTGGACAGTCTGGGTTTATCCGGTAGCGAAATCCGCTTCCACGGAAAAACGCTGCTTGCGCTGGTGGAGAAAGCGCAGGCATTACCGGAGGAGGCGTTACCGCAGCCAATGTCAAACCTGATGGACATGCCCGGTTATCGCAAGGCGTTTAAAGCGATTAAGTCGCTGATCACTGACGTGAGCGAAACACACAAGATCAGCGTCGAATTGCTGGCATCGCGTCGGCAAATCAACCAACTGCTGAACTGGCACTGGAAACTGAAACCGCAGAACAATTTGCCGGAGCTGATTTCCGGCTGGCGCGGTGAGCTGATGGCAGAAGCATTGCACAATTTATTGCAGGAATATCCGCAGTAAAACCTTCCTGAGCCGGACAGGGCGCGTCCGGCTTCAGACAAACTACAAATCTAACACCAGGCGTTTACCCTTCGCGCGTGAACAACAGATCAACATACTTTGCTGGCTGGCGCGTTCTTCATCGCTAAAATACTGGTCCCGATGGTCAGCTTCACCTTCCAGAATCGCCGTTTCGCAGGTCCCACATACCCCTTCACGACATAAACATTCAACTTTTGCCGCTTTATTATTTTCAATGACCTGCAAAATGGTCATCTCTTCCGGCACCACAAACTCTTTACCGGAACGGGCGAGCACCAGTGTAAACGCATCGCCGGTTTTGTCTTCAATTGCAAACTGCTCAAAGTGCAGCGTATCGGCGGCGATGTCCAGACGGGCAGCTTCACTTCTTACCGCTTCATTTAGCGCCTCGGGGCCACAGGTATAAACGTGTGTGCCAGGTTCGATATCCGCCAATAATCGCGCTAATTCAAGTCGCGTTCCGGTCGATGAGTGATGCAAATGGATTTTCTCAGCCTGCGGATGTTGGACTAGCTCATCACGAAATGCGCAGCTTTCTGGATTTCGCGAGCAGTAATGTAGCTGCCAGTCGACGTCGCTGTGTTGCAACTCTGCCATGTGCGACAGGAAAGGGGTGATACCAATACCGCCCGCGATAAACAGATGCTTTCTGGCCGAGGGAATTAGCGCAAACAGATTATTAGGTGTCGAAATGGTCAACCGATCGCCTGCTTTCACCTGCTGATGCAAAAAGCGCGAACCACCGCGCGAGTTTTCTTCCAATCGAACGGCAATCTGATAATGAGTTGTATCGAGAGGCGAACTCAGCAGTGAATACGCATTGCTGTAATGGTTATCACCATCGCTCATCTGCACAATGACGTGACTTCCACCGGTGAACGTAGGTAATGGTTTGCCATCGGTTGCCACCAGCGTGAAGCGTTTCACCTGTTCGGTAAGCGGTTCCACCTGACTCACCTGTACTTCAAACATTTGATAGTCTGACATTGCTGTACTCCATCAAAAATCAGCCCGGCGGCGGAGTAGACCGCCGCCGATGTCATTAGTCCTTAAACACCTGCGCCAGCAGATTATGGAAATGGGCGATACCGTGTTCGGAAATCCCGCTACCGCTACTGTCGGCCATGATGCGCCCCTGACCACGATAGCCACGCGATTTCAGCCCTTTCTGTACGCTTTCAACCAGACGTAAATCCTCCGGACGGAACACATCGCGATACCACTC
The DNA here is from genome assembly GCF_004211985.1 of Escherichia sp. E10V10. NCBI lineage: Bacteria > Pseudomonadati > Pseudomonadota > Gammaproteobacteria > Enterobacterales > Enterobacteriaceae > Escherichia > Escherichia sp. E10V10. The sequence goes on from NZ_RHJO01000001.1 coordinate 705,979, forward strand.
AATCAGCGATTTTTGCTCGTCGGTTAACTCTTCATTGGTGAAGTAAATATCGTAGTTTTGCAGGGTGGTTTCAGAATCCACCGGGAATTCATAAATGACCGTCATCATCCCTTTGATCGGTGTGACGTTCAGCATAGTGCACGGCCACAGCCAGAAACCGTGGAATGCCGCATCCGTACCCTCTTCAAATTTAAACGACTGTTCGGATGGTTTGGCGAAACCGTATTGCAGTGTCCAGTTACCGTGCATGGTGTGCCAGTAACGATCAACCTGAACGGAGTCGGAGAAACCTGGATGCGCCGGACCACAGTGATAGCACTCGAGATAGTTATCGACAATGTTCTTCCAGTTGGCAGGCGTGCGGGTGGTAAAACGGGCCGCCAGTTTCAGGTCGTGGACTTCCGGGCAGGCTTCCAGCACTTTCGCTCCCAGACCAGGTAACTGATCTTCCACGCTGGTGGCGTTAGGGTCCATGTTGATGAAGACGAATCCGGCATATTCTTCCAGACGCACCGGGACCAGTTGCGCTTTGTCGCTGTCGAAATTAGCGACGTTTTCACAGTTACGTGCGTGGGCCAGGTTGCCATCGAGTTTGAATGCCCATGCGTGATATGGGCAGGTAATCACATTTTTTGCTTTTCCTTCACCGCTCAACAACTGATGACCACGGTGCGGACAAACGTTATAGAACGCGCGCAAAACCTTATCACGACCGCGTACCAGCACGATGCTTTCGCCAATGATCTCACGCGTCACGTAATCATTAGCATTCGCCAGTTCGCTGCTGTGGGCGACGCAAATCCAGCTTTTAGCGAAGACGTTCTCTTTTTCGTGTTCAAAGGCGTTCTGATCGGTATAAAAACGGGCAGGAATGGTCCACGCCTCTTGCGGGTTAGCGCAAAAATTTTCGGGTAGTACAAAGTCAGGGCTCAGATTGCTCATAGGGATACCTTTATCGTTAGGATGATGGCGCTCAGTTGTCGCCTTTGAATACGGTTCCCGCAGGGAGCACTGGCGTTTTTTCCGGGGCTTCAACCGGTGTCTGCGGGAGATAATGTTCAACTTGATGAGCCGGAATGTCGGCGTAATCCTGTTTCAGCCAGCGAAGAAATCCGCCGACTTTCACCAGTAAAATGACGAGGAAGGGAAGGGCTGTGAGCACGACGGTGGTTTTCATCGTTTCCAGCGACGCGCCGGTGAACAGAATTGAAAGCGGGATCAGTGTGATCACCACGCACCAGAAAAGACGCAGCCCACGGTCAGGATCGTCACCTTCCTGGAGATTTCGCGTACTGGTCGCCGCCATGGTGTAGGCCACCGCATCCATATGCGAGGCAAGGAAAATAATCATCACGCCCAGGTATGCGGCGAGGAACAATTTACCTGCAGGCAACGACATCAGAACTTGTTGAACGGCAGTTTCACCGCCCAGTGTTTCCAGCACCTGTGGGACGTTGATTACGCCATTGATAAACTGATGAATGGCATAGCTTTCCATTACACCGAAGAAGAACCAGCAACCGACGGTGCTGCCGAGGATCAGTCCCCAGATAACTTCTTTAATCTTACGGCCACGCGAAACGCGGGTGACAAACATTGCCACGCCGGGCGTGTATGAGATCCACCACAGCCAGTAGAAAACGGTCCAGTTGCGGGTAAATGAACCATCGCCAAGCGGATCGGTAAATAAACTCATTTGCAGGAAGTTTTGCGTGGTCAGGCCGATGGCATTGATGATGCTGTTGGTAATAAATTCGGTTGGGCCGACAATCAGAACCAGCAATGGCAGCAGGAAGGCGCCCCAGCCGACCATTTTGCTCAGACGTTGCAAACCGTTGTTGATACCAATCCACGAGCTAAGGCAAAAAATGCCGCCGGAAAGCAGGATCACAAATGCCTGCACGGTGAAGTTATCCGGTAAACCGGTCAGCGCGGAAAGACCACGAGTAAAAGTTGCGGCGGTGACGACCAGGGAAATAGTCAGTGCGCCGACAGTGGCGATCAGGAACATCAAATCGACCAGTTTTCCCCACGGACCTTGCGGGCGAATGCCGGTAATAGCAGCAATAATGCCGGAAAGGCTCAGCCCCTTATTTTTCCGCACATGGAAGTGGTAAGCCATGATTAATGAGGCCAGCGTATAGGTTGCCCACGCGCTGATTCCCCAATGGAAGAAGGAGTAGGGAACGCTAAATTCGAGTGCCTGTTGTGAACGCGGCGCGATATTTAAACCAGGCGTTTGATAATAATAGGCCCACTCAGCAACCCCCCAATAAAGCGTAGAAGAACCTAAACCGGCACAAATAAACATAAACAGCCAGGAGAGCGTGCTGTATTCCGGTTTTCCTTCGCCAAGACGAATATTGCCGTATTTACTGGTGGCTAAATAAATCACCAGTCCCATTGCCAGCAAAACCAATACCTGTACGGCGGAACCTAACGTACGCGTGACAAATGTGAATATTGCGTTGGCCGCGTCGGCCGATTGTTGTGGGAAAAGGCTTAATGCAGCTGCGATGAAAAGAATGGCCACCAGACTGATGCTTATCAGCGGCACATCTTTTTTCTTAACATTGCTCATCATGAGTCATCTCCTGGGCATAAAAGCCCGTCTCTGGCTTTTGCCAGTTGTAATTATGTGCAGGGTAATGAATTGCATGTTGTGTTTAACAAATTGATTATTTGCATGTTACATAAATTAAACAATTAAGAATACGGAAAGCCATAAAACACGAAACGGAAACAATAAAAGGTGAAATGACGCAGGTTATTTACTGAAGAGAATGAATAAAAAAACCGCGTCAGTGACGCGGTTCAAATAAACTGGTTTGACCTTAACGCAAAATAATTTTGCAAATCGCGTCGGCAACCTGTGGTGTGGTGGCATTGCCTTTCATATCGGGTGTTTTCGGCCCGTGAGCAATCACTTCTTCAATCGCTGCCAGAATACCGTTATGCGCTTGCTGGAAACGCTCATCGCCATTGCCGAGGAAATCGAGCATCATTGCACCGGCCCAAATCGTGGCGATAGGGTTAGCAATATTTTTCCCGTAGATATCCGGCGCGGAACCGTGGACAGGCTCGAAGAGCGACGGAAAAGTACGTTCCGGATTCAGGTTGGCGGATGGGGCAATGCCGATGGTTCCGGTGCAGGCCGGGCCAAGATCGGAAAGGATATCGCCAAACAAATTGGATGCCACCACCACGTCAAAACGTTCTGGTTGCATCACAAAGCGCGCGCAGAGAATATCAATATGCTGCTTGTCCCAGCGGATCGCCGGGTAATTTTCTGCCATTGCTTCCACGCGCTCATCCCAGTACGGCATGCTGATGGCTAAACCGTTAGATTTGGTGGCGGAAGTCAGCGTCTTACGTGGGCGGCTTTGTGCAAGTTCAAAGGCATAACGCAAAATACGGTCGACGCCACGGCGGGTAAATACCGATTCCTGGATGACAACCTCATGCTCCGTTCCTTCGTTTAACCGTCCACCCAGAGACGAGTATTCGCCTTCTGTGTTCTCGCGCACTACGTAAAAATCGATATCGCCAGGCTGTTTCCCCGCCAGTGGGCAAGGTACGCCAGGAAAGAGGCGGACCGGACGCAGGTTAACGTATTGGTCAAATTCACGGCGAAATTTCAGCAGCGATCCCCATAACGAAATATGGTCCGGAACGGTATCCGGCCAGCCGACGGCACCAAAGTAGATAGCGTCGAAACGGCTGAGTTGTTCATGCCAGTCGTCCGGCATCATTTTGCCGTGATGGCTGTAATATTCGCAACTTGCCCACTCCATCTGCTCAAAGCTTAAGGCGAAGCCCCAGCGTTCAGCGGCAGCCTGTAACACACGAATCCCTTCAGGAAGGACTTCTTTGCCGATTCCATCTCCGGGTATTGCAGCGATCCGAAACGTTTTCATCATTGGGTTCTCACTTCCTGACCATCAAAATTGACAATACCCTCATCCTATAATTGACTGAAAAGGAATTAATCCCCGCAACTGGTGAAACATAAAACACGAATCATGAATAATTTACCGCTGCTGAACGATTTGCGCGTCTTTATGCTGGTGGCTCGCCGGGCTGGTTTTGCTGCTGTTGCAGAAGAAATGGGTGTTTCTCCGGCTTTCGTTAGCAAGCGTATCGCCTTACTGGAACAAACGCTGAACGTGGTGTTATTACACCGCACCACTCGTCGCGTGACGATCACCGAAGAAGGTGAGCGGATTTATGAGTGGGCGCAGCGCATATTGCAGGATGTCGGGCAGATGATGGATGAACTCTCCGACGTGCGCCTCGTGCCACAAGGGATGTTGCGTGTTATCAGTAGTTTTGGGTTTGGACGGCGAGTTGTTGCTCCGGCATTATCGGCGCTGGCAAAGGCTTATCCGCAACTGGAATTACGCTTTGACGTGGAAGACAGACTGGTCGACCTGGTTAATGAAGGCGTCGATCTCGATATTCGTATTGGTGATGACATTGCACCTAACTTAATCGCCCGCAAACTGGCGACCAATTACCGTATCCTCTGCGCGTCGCCGGAATTTATTGCGCAACATGGTGCGCCGAAACATTTCACGGACCTTTCAGCGTTACCTTGTCTGGTTATAAAAGAGCGCGATCATCCATTTGGTGTCTGGCAATTGCGCAATAAAGAAGGAAACCACGCCATTAAAGTCACCGGCCCGTTGTCGTCTAATCATGGTGAAATAGTGCATCAATGGTGTCTCGATGGTCAGGGTATTGCGCTGCGCTCCTGGTGGGATGTCAGCGAAAATATTGCCAGTGGCCATTTGGTGCAGGTACTACCGGAGTATTATCAGCCCGCGAATGTCTGGGCGGTGTATGTATCCAGGCTGGCAACATCAGCGAAGGTGCGGATAACGGTAGAGTTTTTACGCCAGTATTTTGCCGAGCACTACCCGAATTTTTCACTGGACCACGCCTGATTAATGATTCAATCATCGGGTTATTATCAGGTTAAAACCTGATTTTCTCCTTTCTAAGCCACTACAGATTGGTTAGCATATTCACCTTTATTCGCGCATTTCCCAAAGAAAATTAAAGAGGTTAACGTGTTCGCTGAATATGGGGTTCTGAATTACTGGACCTATCTGGTTGGGGCCATTTTTATCGTGCTGGTGCCTGGGCCGAATACTTTGTTTGTGCTTAAAAATAGCGTCAGCAGTGGAGTGAAAGGTGGTTATCTTGCAGCCTGCGGCGTATTTATTGGTGATGCGGTATTAATGTTTCTGGCGTGGGCAGGTGTGGCAACGTTGATTAAGACCACACCGATATTATTCAACATCGTACGTTATCTTGGCGCGTTTTATTTGCTCTATCTTGGGGGTAAAATTCTTTACGCCACCCTGAAGGGCAACAATAGCGAGGCCAAATCGGATGAACCGCAATATGGCGCTATTTTCAAGCGCGCCTTAATATTGAGCCTGACCAACCCGAAAGCTATTTTATTCTACGTGTCATTTTTCGTGCAATTTATCGACGTTAATGCGCCACATACGGGTATTTCGTTCTTTATTCTGGCGATGACACTTGAGATAGTCAGCTTCTGTTATTTGAGCTTCCTGATTATTTCCGGCGCCTTTGTCACGCAGTACATTCGCACTAAAAAGAAACTGGCAAAACTAGGCAACTCTCTGATTGGTTTGATGTTTGTCGGTTTTGCCGCTCGACTGGCGACGCTGCAATCTTAATACTTTCCGCCCGCGATACCGCGGGCTTCCCTCCTGAACGCCACCGCGCCTGGACGTTGACACGGTGCTAAAAAGTAACCAATAAATGGTATTTAAAATGCAAATTATCAGGCGTACCCTGAAACGGCTGGAGTAAACGGTTTTCAGCGCATTTACCGAAGGAGGGAGAAGGATGCTACAAATCCCACAGAATTACATTCATACACGCTCAACACCTTTCTGGAATAAACAAACCGCACCTGCCGGAATATTCGAACGTCATCTTGATAAAGGAACTCGTCCCGGGGTTTACCCTCGATTGTCCGTTATGCATGGGGCGGTCAAATATCTCGGCTATGCTGATGAACACAGCACAGAACCTGATCAGGTGATCCTTATCGAAGCAGGGCAATTTGCGGTGTTCCCGCCGGAAAAATGGCACAACATTGAAGCCATGACTGACGATACTTATTTCAACATCGACTTCTTCGTTGCCCCTGAAGTCCTGATGGAAGGCGCAAAACAACGGAAAGTCATTCATACCGGGAGATGAATTATGGGCAAAGCAACGTATACCGTAACCGTCACCAATAACAGTAATGGTGTTTCTGTTGATTATGAAACAGAGACACCGATGACATTGCTGGTGCCAGAAGTTGCGGCGGAAGTGCTAAAAGATCTTGTTAACACGGTGCGCTCTTATGACACAGAAAACGAACATGATGTTTGTGGCTGGTAATTTTACCTGATAGAAAATTGCGCCATTTTATGCGTCATCGCAAAAAAAATATGCGTGATGCCCATCACAATTTTTACTTCTTTGATGTTGTGCTATGCTTTTTATTAGCGACCAACTTGCTAATACAAAACAGATAAGGAAGGATAAAATGGGCATTCTGTCATGGATTATTTTTGGGCTTATTGCTGGTATTCTGGCTAAGTGGATTATGCCAGGTAAAGATGGTGGTGGATTCTTCATGACTATCCTGTTGGGGATTGTCGGCGCCGTGGTCGGCGGATGGATCAGTACACTGTTTGGTTTTGGTAAAGTCGATGGCTTTAACTTTGGCAGCTTCGTGGTTGCGGTGATCGGTGCGCTTGTCGTGCTGTTTATCTACAGAAAAGTCAAAAGCTAACGCTGAAATAAAACAAAGGCTGCTTTTTCGCAGCCTTTGCTATTTTTACAGGTGCAGTGTTACCACCACCCTAGCTCGGTACCGAGGACGACAATAATCGCAACACCCATCATAATAATCGTTGTTTTTTTCATCTTTATGCTCCTGGGGCAGCATAGCCGCCAATAAAAAACCACGCTAAAAATACGACTGCCGTAATAAAGATTACGACAGGGAAAATAATACCGATTCGCATGTTATCACCAATCAAAAGGATGTGAATACGCCTCAGGAATCCAGAGCTGAATGCGCGACAAAAGGCTTTTTCTCTTTGTGTTTTTTCTCCTGGTACATTGCAATATCGGCGGCATGCAGGGCGCTGTCGGCATCGGTTGTTTCAGGATCCACTTCAATAATGCCAAGGCTGGCGCCAGGATAAAACAAGTCAACATCACCTAAGTGATATTCACCGCGTATTTGCTGCTGAATACGCTCACGCAATGACGGGATATCGGCATTTTCATCGGCTAGCGAAGCGACCAAAAATTCATCACCGCCGAGACGACCAATAATCTCGCTATTCTGATGTAGTGTGTTAAGGCGCTGGCCAACCTGAATAAGAAACAGATCGCCGCTATTATGACCAAAACGGTCATTGATTAATTTGAAGTTATCCAGATCGATAAAGGCAATAATTGCTTTACGCTTCAGATGCCGCGCGAGAGAAAAAAGTGTCGTCAGATTATCAAAAATTGCCCTTCGATTCGGCACTCCCGTCAAAGAGTCAGTATAGGATTGCGCAATCAACGCCGCATTAGCTTCACGCAATTGCTCAACCAGCGCCTCTTTTTGGATGTATTGTGTAATAAGCCCGGCGAATAACTGCAAAACTTGCTCTGCACGTTCGCTCCACGGGCGTTTCTCGCTGCTGGCGGCGCAAAGCGTGCCGTAGAATGAGCCATCCGGTAAGTGAATCGGTGTGCTCAGAAATGTCGTGATCCCAAGATTGCGTGCCGCAATGCAGTCGCCCCAACGGTCAGGGACTTCATCGCTGAAAAAACAGTTCTCATCAATTGCGCGTTTGCACAATGAGTGATCCCAGGAAACGGTAAAATTCTCCGGGATGTGCATTTTTTGGCTATTACGGGCATACAAAATGTGTTGCAGGCGTGCGTCAATATCCACTTTTGTCAGATACGCCGACTCCATGTCGGTAACCATTTCTAGCATCTCCAGAAGTTGCCGGACCAGACTTTCCAGAGACTGTTCCGAGGCGAGTGACTGCGAGACGCGGGCAATGATCTGATCTGACACGAAAGAACTCCAGGAGGTGGTAGGTAAATGCTGAATATTTAATCTTTACAGGCATGATAAAACATCATCAACAAAGATGAAACCAGACGTAATATATTTTGAATGAATGTAAAAGAAATAGTGCTGCAAAACATAACGATACCGCGATACTCTAAAGTGTAGATAAACGAGTGAGATCACTATATGAAAATTATCCGTTTTGCTTTGCCTTGCCTGCTAGTCCTGGCGGGGTGTTCAACCGCTTCTCAACCCGATGCGCCTAAACCGCCACATGTTGGAATGGCTAATCCTGCATCGGTCTACTGCCAGCAAAAGGGAGGTACGCTTATTCCGGTACAAACAGCGCAAGGAGTCAGCAACAATTGCAAATTACCGGGCGGTGAAACGATTGATGAATGGGCATTATGGCGGAGGGATCATCCGGCTGATAGAAAATAACAACCGGATGCCGGGCTGGAATCACAAACTGCGTAGCCAATCGGCCAGCACCAGTGCATGGTTTTGCGTGGTATTTTTTGCCGAATAGAGTAGGGTTAGTGTCTGCTGGCGGGCAATATCCGCCAGTCGTTTCCCTTCTTGCTCATGCTGCGCCAGTTCTGCAAGATATTGTTCGCGAAAGGTTTCAAAATCGATCACTTCGCCGTGAAAGGCTTTGCGTAGTTCTGTTGAAGGCGTGATGGTTTTGTCCCATTCATCAAGTGCTAAATCTGTTTTCTTGATACCACGCGGCCAGAGACGATCGACCAGTACGCGATAACCATCGCCTTGTTCAGCCGCATCATAGACGCGTTTACACTGAATATTCATCGTGTTTGTTCTCCCTTTCACGCAACATTGCCACGCCACTATAGCACTTTGTTTTTATGCTTATGGCGGCTACGGCAAAAATTACTGCTTACCAATAATCAGCGAAACCAGGCCAGCAGCAATAAGCGGGCCGACGGGCACACCGCGAAAAAGCGCTACGCCCAAAACCGTACCCATCAGCAATCCGGCTACCAGTTGTGGTTGACTACCCATTAACGTGACGCCGCGTCCGCCAAGCCAGGAAACAATCACGCCTACGGCAATCGCGACTAATGATTTCCAGTTCAGAAACGAGTGAACAAGTGTCGACGGTGGCAGCGTCCCGCTGGCGATTGGGGCCATAACACCGATGGTGAGAATAATTATCCCGATACTCAACCCTTGTTTTTCAATCCAGGGGAAAAAGGTGCTCAACGGTGTGACGCGGACAATGATCAACACCAGAATTGAAACTGCGACAGTGGTGTTGTGGCTGACAAAGCCCAGCGCAGCTAATCCGAGGAGGATTAACAAAGTGACATCAACCATCGTGGTTTCCTTGCCAAAAAATAATTATCCCCCGTACTTTACGCTTGCTGAGGGCAGGAATCAGACATTAATTACACTTTTTGCATAAAAAATAGGGAGAATTGTCATCAAACTGCCATTTGCGTACGCTAACAATAACGTGAAAACAGTTATCTCCAGGGGTAAAACCATGAACGATCAAATGTTCATTGAGACACTGATTATCACGTCATCGTTTTTTGCCATTGCGGTTGTGCTGGTACTGTCCGTTTTGCTACTTGAACGGACCAGCTAGTTATACAGTACGGCGGAAATGGACCAGCTCTGGTTGCGCAATGCGTAAATAATCTGCGGTGTTAAGAATAACTGATTTATCCAGCATGCCCGCATTGAAGGCAATTTCATCGAATCGCTCGAAGAGTAGTGGGTCGGCGACCAGTTTGAGTTTGGGGGGGAAGCTGAAAGGCGGGATGGCGCCAAAAACGCAGCCAGTGAGTTCATCGACCTCTGCCGGGCTGGCAAGCGAGGCGCGTAACCCGCCAATGTGACTGGCGAGTTGGCTCAGATCGGCCTGTTGATCGGCAGGGAGTATCGCTAATACATGTTGATTAACGCCATTACCTTTGACTTTACACACCAGCGCCTTGGCGCCCTGGCCCAAAGCGGTGCCGCGAATTTCTGACACCGCTTCACATTTGCCCACAGCTTCGTGGGTGACGATGCGGAAGTTAGCGCCTTCTTGTGATAATAAAGCGATTAAGCGCTGATGCGTCACGCTTCCTTTAGCCACTTCAGTCATTTCACGCTCCTGGATTTATAACTAAACAACCACAGAAGATTATCATGAACTGCTGTTTTTGTTCTGTTTATTGACATACAGACGTTCATCGGAAGCTTTATAAGCATCGTGAATCGTATCGGTTTCTTTCATCGCGTAAATACCGGAAGAGAAGCCGATCTCTTTTTGCGGCGCGATATGTTGCAGGCGTTTTTCGATACGGTCAGGCAATTGCGCAGCAATTTGTGGCGTCGAATCGACCAGGATAATGCAAAATTCATCACCGCCGAGACGGATAGCATAATCGCTTTTACGAATCGACTGTTTAATCGCCTGTGCCAATAAAGTAATCGCTAAATCACCTTCCTGGTGGCCGAGTGTGTCATTAATTTGCTTTAACTTGTCCATGTCAATAGCAATAAACATGACTGCAGAACCTGCCTGAACCAGGCGCTGCAAGCGTTGCTGCAACTCAGGAGTCAATATTTTGCGGTTATACAATCCGGTCATCGCATCGCTAATATTTTCGCGAGTCACGTTTTGGTACAAGCGGAAGTGCATGCGCACCATATTCAGTAATATCAATGCCGTCAGCAGCCAGAAGACAACGCTTTTCCATGAAGATGTAATAAAGTAAAGAATATCAATGGATAATGTAACGCGAATTCCGCCAGGTAAGTCATGGACGTAACTGACATACTGAAACAGATTGTCTTCACTCTGGTTGATAATAATGTCCCGACCCGAATCTACATCGGTAAGCGTAACATTGAGAAAACGCCAGAGGAGAGGGCGGTCATGAGTGTAAAAGATATTCCGCAGGTTGTTTTTATTGATATCCAGCAGCACAATCCCTTTAAGTTGACCCGCGAGATAAACCGGCGTCAGCAAGCTCATCACATTCTGTTTGGTACGCTGATCCTGGTAAATGCTCGATAACACGGTGCGACCGGTAAACACCTTTTCAATATCTTTACGGTTAATGCCAATGCTTCCAGATTGCAAAAACGACCAGTTATTCATGGCGAAGTATTCAACATTGACCGGCTCATAAAAATAGACATAGCGGTCATTGAGATCGAGATAATAGTGAAATTTCTCTTCAGCCATCCCAAGACCGGAACCATATTCATCTTGATGGCGATTGCCTTCCACTGCTTGATCAAATGCGGGTAATAGCGCCGCTGCTTCCACAATTGTGTCACAGTCATCGGATGCGCTCTGTAATGTCCCGCGCAAGCCAGAATAAGTATGGGCCGTCAGATTTAATCCATGAGTATTATTGGCCGTTTCAAAAGCCTCGCAGATAGCACGTCGCTGTTCTGGTGACACCTCTGACTGCTCAGCAGCAAGTGCGCGCATGACATGTGCGGCAATACTCTGATTTTGATACTTATCATAGAGAAAGGAGGAATCCGCTTTCTGGACGATATAGCGCAAGTAGGCGCTCATCGCTCTGTCGCTGGCGACAAGTTCAAAAATAAGGAAGGAAGATGTCAGCACAATGACACTTGCGGCGATAAAATGCCGGAGCATTCTATGGTGCAATTTCATGATAAATGGCACTCCTTCGGTTAGTGAAATGAGAAAACCAGTTAAAGTTCGATTGCGGCCTGGCACAGGGGCGCTAATTATACTCATCTCTGTGCCGTTGGGGAGGAGAAATTTAGTGGTATTAGATATTAATTGTATGCAAAAGCCACGCAAAAAGCATGGCTGTGAATATTTTTGCACTCAAAGACGATGAATAATCACTTTGTTGCCTCCCTCGCTTTTCGCCTCACGTAAGGCTTTATCTGCTTCTGTCATGACAAGTGAAAGATTGTGCGTATCTCCGGTGGAAAAAACACTGCCAATGCTGATAGTCATTGGTTCAGGAACAGCATACCTGTTACTAAAGCCGGTCAGGAGTTCGACATTTTTACGCACACGTTCAGCAATAATTTTTGCCTGGGCAGCATTGAGTTCGGTAAATAGCAGCCCAAATACTTCCCCCTCAAGACGGGCTAAAATGTCATCGGGGCGGATACTTTGCTGGATAATATCGACAATTGAAACCAGCACTTTATCGCCCACATGATGTCCCCATAGGTCATTGATGCGTTTGAACTGGTTAATATCTACCAGCATGATACAAAAATCCTTCACAACAGGTTGCGACAATAATGACTCTACGCTGTTGAAAAAGTAACGGCGATTATAAATATTGGTCAACACATCATGAACCGCCAGTTTGCTGGAGAGTTGCAGTTCTTGAAAAATGTTATAAATCAGAAAAGCAACAACAAACAGTTTGCTGGAAACTTCAATACCACGACTGATGTACCAGATGGTGTAGTTATATTCATCCAGAGTCAGCAAAAGTAAGTTACAGCAGAGCGATGCCAGACATAATAACGCTATTGACGGCCAAAGTTCGCTGGTTAATCGTGTGCGCATGATAATAAAGAACAGTAAACATGCCCACAGACAAACCAAAATTTTTGTGTAGTTAATTCCCCAGCTCGCAGAATGGCTATCCGGACAGTAATCTACGACGTATAAGGAATAGTCAGGATTATAACTGCTCAGGTTGTGTGCCAGTAAGGGAAACAACATGAAAGGTATCAGTGCCAACAACAGGATGCAGGTTTTTTTCTTGTTGTTCGTTAGAATACTGTTTCGGTCATAACAGAAGAGAGCTAACGCTGTTAAGCAAATGAAACTTAGCTGGCGAAACAGATATAATATGGAAACATCATTTGATTTAGCCTGAATAAGTGTGCTGTCACTGATAGGTTTATGAATAATGACAATGGTTTCAGTTAAATAGAAAATACCACTTAAAAATGCAAGGCTTAAAATGAGTGTTGGAAAAATTTCACGGTTAGTGAAATATTTCATTAGCATGAATAGAAAAATGACGGCGTTAAGGAAAAACAAAGCCACAACAACCATCAGGTAATTCATCTGCGGGATGAGTTTTACATTGGTGTTTTCGTTATATAAGGTGGTGATGCAAAATAAAATCAATGTCAGTAGCAAACTGAAAATAAAAAAGCTTTGTGCTTTTAGCTTTTGTGTACACATAGAAATCATAAAAAGGAGAGCAATGTGAGTGCTGATTTTATTGATGGTCGGGATATGTGGTTTTGATCATGATCAATTTTCGTTATTGCTAAAAAATAATTAAAGAATAACCCCGGGAAAATACGTGTTAATCAAATCATTTTTCCGAATGATTGTTTTCTGGAACTAAATTGTGTAAAGGTGATGCTGTCATATTTAAAGCAATTGTAAGCTAACGTATATAATAAATTAAATAATTTACAGTAAGCTAAAAATCAGCCAGGCAATAATGACCTGGCTGATGGTACTAGTCTTTAGCAGTTGCGTTTTGCTTATGAAACAGTTCACGGAATACCGGATAAATATCATCCTGATCGCGGATATGCTGCATCGCAAAGTTTTCGAAAGTAGATTGCAGATGCTCATATTCTCGCCACAATGTCTGATGAGCACGACGAGTAATTTCGATATAGCTGTAATAACGAACAACTGGCAGTAATTTCTTCGCCAGAATCTCATGGCACAGCGGAGAATCATCAGCCCAGTTGTCGCCGTCCGATGCTTGTGCAGCATAGATATTCCACTGCGCCGGGTTATAACGCTCTTTTACCACATCATCCATCAGCTTCAGCGCGCTGGAAACAATGGTGCCGCCCGTTTCCTGTGAGTAGAAAAACTCATGTTCATCAACTTCTTTCGCCTGGGTATGATGGCGAATGTAAACGACTTCCACGTTCTTGTATGTTCTGCTCAGGAACAGATACAGAAGTATATAAAAACGTTTGGCCATATCTTTGGTGGATTGATCCATCGAGCCAGAAACGTCCATCAGGCAGAACATTACTGCCTGGCTGGAGGGATCGGGCCGTTTCTCGTAATTTTTGTAGCGTAAATCGAAAGTGTCGATGAAAGGAACACGTTCAATTTTAGCTCGCAGTTCGGCAATTTCTTTGCGCAAGCGTTCCTCTTCCAGCAGTTGCGCAGGTTCAGTATTGCTGATTATCGCTAAATCTTCTTCCAGCGCGTGCAGTTCCCGCCGCTTGCCCGCGGTCATCGCGGTACGTCGCGCCAGTGAATTTTGCAATGAACGCACCACACTAATGTTGGCCGGAACGCCATTTGCGGTATAACCCGCGCGATGTGTTTTAAATTCGGTCAACTGGCGTTGCTGGTTTTGTTTCAGATTTGGTAAGGCCAAATCTTCAAACAGCAGATCGAGATACTCATCTTTCGAAATCTGAAAGACGAATTCATCCTGACCTTCACCGTCCTGGCTGGCCTGGCCCTGACCGCTACCAGAACCACCGCCGCCGCCTTGAGGCCGCTCAATACGGTCGTTCTGTACGAAATGGTCGTTGCCCGGATGAACGCGATGGCGCAAGCCGCCACGCCCCTGATGAAACATTGGTTCGCTGATATCTTCCGTTGGAATGGAAACGGACTCGCCGCTGTCGACATCGGTCACCGAACGCTTATTAATGGCCTCGGAGATCGACTGTTTAATTTGCGCTTTATAACGGCGTAAAAAACGCTGGCGATTCACCATGCTTTTATTTTTGCCGTTCAGACGCCGGTCAATAAACCAGGTCATATGCCCCCCGTACTGCATTTGCCAACTGTATGCTACGCCTGTGTTGCCGCCTGTCTGGCCCACGGTTCGCTGTCGTTGTAGGCCCGGCGCATGCGCACCGGGCCGTAGTTGTTAAGACGATTTACGTACGCGCAAATACCATTCGCACAGTAAACGCACCTGTTTACGGGTGTAGCCTTTTTCCATCATACGGTCGACAAAATCGTCGTGTTTCTTCTGCTCGTCGGTTGAGGTTTTGGCGTTAAACGAAATGACCGGCAACAACTCTTCGGTATTGGAGAACATTTTCTTCTCAATGACCGTGCGCAGTTTTTCGTAACTGGTCCAGTTCGGATTGCGTCCGCTGTTATTCGCTCTGGCACGCAGTACAAAGTTGACGATCTCGTTACGGAAATCTTTCGGATTGCTAATCCCCGCCGGTTTTTCTATTTTCTCCAGCTCGGCGTTCAGCGACTCGCGATCAAACAATTGACCAGTATCCGGGTCGCGATACTCCTGATCCTGAATCCAGAAATCCGCATAAGTGACATAACGGTCGAAAATGTTCTGCCCATATTCAGAATAGGATTCAAGGTAGGCCGTCTGGATCTCTTTGCCGATAAACTCGGCATATTTCGGGATCAGATAACCTTTCAGGAACTCCAGATAGCGTTCGGCCTGCTCTTGCGGGAACTGCTCGCGTTCAATCTGCTGTTCAAGAACGTAGAACAGATGAACCGGGTTAGCCGCCACTTCCACGTGATCGAAGTTGAACACGCGGGAGAGGATCTTAAACGCGAAACGCGTAGACAGACCGTTCATCCCTTCATCGACGCCCGCGTAATCACGATATTCCTGATATGACTTGGCTTTCGGATCGGTATCTTTCAGGCTTTCGCCATCATAAACGCGCATCTTCGAATAAATGCTGGAGTTTTCTGGCTCTTTCAGGCGCGAAAGAATGGAAAAACGTGACAATGTTTCCAGCGTGCCTGGCGCGCATGGCGCGTGGGTCAATTCACTATGATTAAGTAATTTCTCGTAGATTTTGATCTCTTCGGAAATACGCAAGCAATACGGCACCTTCACGATATAGACACGGTCGAGGAAAGCTTCGTTGTTTTTATTATTACGGAAAGTCACCCATTCAGATTCGTTCGAGTGGGCGAGAATAATCCCGTTGAACGGCAGGGCGGAGATACCTTCCGTCCCGTTGTAGTTACCTTCCTGAGTAGCGGTTAACAGGGGATGCAGCACTTTAATCGGTGCTTTGAACATCTCAACAAATTCCATGATCCCCTGGTTGGCGCGGCACAGCGCACCGGAATAGCCGTAGGCATCCGGATCGTTCTGGGCGTGGTGTTCGAGTTTACGAATATCCACTTTCCCCACCAGCGCGGAAATATCCTGGTTGTTCTCATCGCCCGGTTCCGTTTTGGCAATGGCAATCTGTTGCAGAATAGACGGCCACACTTTGACCACGCGGAATTTAGTGATGTCGCCACCAAATTCATGCAGACGTTTTGCCGCCCACGGCGACATAATGGTGCCAAGGTAGCGGCGTGGAATGCCGTACTCTTTTTCAAGGATCTGCGCATCTTCCTGTGGATTGAACAGACAGAACGGATGATCGTTAACCGGGCTTCGCTCACCGTTGGCGCTCAATACATAAATAGGCACGCGTTGCATTAATGATTTCAGTCGTTCAGCAAGTGACGACTTACCCCCACCCACAGGCCCCAGCAGATACAGGATTTGTTTCTTCTCTTCCAGCCCCTGAGCCGCGTGTTTCAGATAAGAGACAATCTGTTCAATCGCGTCTTCCATGCCGTAAAACTCTTCAAATGCCGGATAACGTGCGATGACCCGGTTAGAAAAGAGTCGAGAAAGTCTGGGCTCCTGGGCTGTATCGACCATGACAGGCTCACCAATAGCCATCAATAGCCGCTCTGCCGCGTTGGCATAAGCACTGCGATCTTGCCGACAAATGGTAAGAAACTCCTGCAGTGTGAACTCTTCGTCCTTGGCAGCTTCATATCGCTGGCGATAGTGATCGAATATATTCATGGTATGCCGTCCTTTCGTTTTTTAGCACAGGTTAAGAGCCGTTCATATGAATAGTAGAGGCTCCCGGAAGAGGTAAACTGAACGACGTCTCTTGCTAAAACACAGCAACTCTCATGCCATCCTGCCGACCATGAGAACAACGTGCCCGGTGATACACCTTCAAAATTAAGCGTAGATGGCAATTGAGAAACTTGCCTGCACGGCTTTCTGAATTTCAATGGCATATCAACAACTCATCCATAAAAATTGCATAACTAATGTAAAGAATAATGCCGCCAGAAACGCAGAATTCATTCAGCTGTAAGCACGGCGTCATCAGCGTCAGGAAAATTAAACAGTTACCTTTTGAAATGAAAACGCAAAAAGTTTGGGTTTCGTTGTATTGACGGGTAAACTTTGTCGCCCGCTAAACATTTGTTTAAGGAATAATTAATTGTGACCAAACTCAAACTTCTGGCACTTGGAGTGCTTATCGCAACGTCTGCAGGCGTAGCACACGCTGAAGGTAATTTTTCCCTGGGCGCAGGCGTAGGTGTCGTTGAACACCCTTATAAAGATTACGATACCGATGTTTACCCAGTACCGGTAATCAACTACGAAGGCGATAACTTCTGGTTCCGTGGCTTAGGTGGTGGTTACTACCTGTGGAATGATGCAACGGATAAACTCTCAATTACCGCTTACTGGTCGCCGCTCTACTTCAAAGCCAAAGACAGTGGCGATCACCAAATGCGTCACCTGGATGACCGTAAGAGCACCATGATGGCTGGTCTGTCTTACGCTCACTTTACCCAGTATGGTTACCTGCGTACCACCCTGGCTGGTGACACCCTGGATAACAGCAACGGCATTGTCTGGGATACTGCCTGGTTATACCGTTACACCAATGGTGGTCTGACTCTGACCCCGGGTATCGGTGTTCAGTGGAACAGCGAAAACCATAACGAATACTATTATGGCGTATCGCGTAAAGAGTCCGCTCGCAGCGGTCTGCGTGGCTATAACCCGAATGACAGCTGGAGCCCGTATCTGGAGCTGAGTGCCAGCTACAACTTCCTCGGCGACTGGAACGTTTATGGCTCCGCGCGCTATACCCGCCTGTCTGACGAAGTTACTGACAGCCCGATGGTGGATAAATCCTGGACTGGCCTGATTTCTACCGGGATCACCTACAAATTCTGATAATGCATTTTTCCAGGGCATTTTGTGCATAAAAACAGGGCGTAATGCCCTGTTTTGCATTACGGTGGTGCAAAAACTGGGAGGAAGCGATGCAACAGAAAACGATTCAATTTAGTGGCGATGTCTCACTGCCAGCCATAGGGCAGGGAACATGGTATATGGGCGAAGAGGTCAGCCAGCGTAAAACCGAAGTTGATGCACTGCGTGCGGGCATTGATCTTGGTTTAACTCTCATTGATACCGCCGAAATGTATGCCGATGGCGGTGCCGAAAAGGTGGTTGGTGAAGCATTATCCGGCCTGCGTGATAAGGTTTTCCTCGTCTCCAAAGTCTATCCGTGGAATGCTGGCGGGCAAAAAGCCATTAACGCTTGCGAAGCCAGTTTACGTCGTCTCAATACCGATTATCTCGATCTCTACTTATTGCACTGGTCTGGCAGTTTCGCTTTTGAAGAGACTGTTGCGGCAATGGAAAAACTGATCGCCCAGGGCAAAATTCGTCGCTGGGGCGTTTCTAATCTTGATTATACCGACATGCAGGAACTCTGGCAGGTGCCAGGGGGAAATCAGTGCGCTACCAATCAGGTGCTTTATCATCTCGGTTCGCGCGGTATTGAATATGATCTGCTACCCTGGTGTCAGCAACAACATATGCCAGTGATGGCATACAGTCCGTTGGCGCAGGCCGGGCGCTTACGTAATGGCTTGCTAAAAAACGCAGTGGTCAACGAAATAGCTCATGCTCACAATGCCACTGCCGCGCAAGTTTTGCTGGCGTGGGTGATCAGCCATCAGGGCGTGATGGCGATTCCGAAAGCGGCAACTGTCGCACATGTCCAACAAAATGCGGCAGTGTTGGAATTGACGCTTTCAGGGGAAGAACTGGCGATGCTGGAAAAAGCGTACCCGGCACCAAAAGGAAAAACTGCGCTGGATATGGTGTGATTTGCTGCAAGGCCGGATGCATGCATCCGGCACAGTAACTCACGCAAATTAACGTTTGGTAACGCGAATGGATTGCGCCAGATGTGAAGGTTTCTCTTTGGTGACTTTTTGAGTTTCTGAGGCGTAAGCTGTTTCTACACAAACAAATGTTTTGTAGCCATCATCCGGCATATCGCCCATGCTGACTGAAAGCGCCGATCCTGGGTTCCAGCCAACGACGTTCAGATGATGCTGGTGGTCTACGGTGACAATACGATTCAACGCCTCGTCATTAATCACACTGCAATCCTGCGCATTCAGATACACGCGATCGGTACGGTCAGGGAAGGTCTGAATACCGTCGGTCAGTACATCTTCTTTCGCGTCATTTACTTTATCAATGAAGCGATCGCCCAGTCCGCTGACGCTTACCTTAGCAATATCACCCACGTTAAAGTAGGTATGTAGGGCAGAGGTGGTTTCAAATTCGCCATGTGATTCAAGATCGATTTCACAGGTTTTACCCACGCGGAAATGCGCTAACAGCGTAAAGTCGTGCGGCCAGAATTTTTTCGTCTCTTCGCTTTGTGTCAATTCGAAAGTCAGCGCCACGCCATCGGCATCTTCACGATGTGATTTCAGCGTCCACGGCAGGTTACGGGCAAAACCGTGCGCAGGCAGACCTTGTTGTGCAGCCGGACCAAACCACGGCCAGCAAACCGGTACGCCACCGCGAATGGCGACACCATTTTTAAACGGGGTATTGTTGCTCAACCACAGAACTTCTTCCTCACCCGCAGGTTTCCACGAGAGAAGATGAGCGCCCTGTAATGCAAAAGAGGCTTTTACCTGGGGATGATCGACCACAATAAGGTCCAGTTCATCCAGTTTACGACGGGAGAGGACAGGGGTAATTTGTTCGATGACCGGAAGGGCAAAAATTTTCTTAATCATGACGCAGTCCTTTAACTTCATTTCATCAGGTAAAAAAAAGAGCGACCGAAGTCGCTCTTTATAGATCACAGTATCATCTCAACTTATTTGGAGATGTGAGCGATCAGGTCCAGAACTTTGTTGGAGTAACCGGTTTCGTTGTCGTACCAGGATACCAGTTTCACGAAGTTGTCGTTCAGAGCGATACCAGCTTTAGCATCGAACACGGAAGTGCAAACTTCGCCGTTGAAATCGGTAGATACTACGTCATCTTCGGTGTAGCCCAGAACGCCTTTCATTTCGCCTTCAGCAGCAGCTTTAACGGCAGCTTTGATCTGCTCGTAAGTTGCAGCTTTTTCCAGACGAACGGTCAGGTCAACTACGGATACGTTCGGGGTCGGAACGCGGAACGCCATACCAGTCAGTTTGCCATTCAGTTCTGGCAGTACTTTACCTACAGCTTTAGCAGCACCGGTAGAGGACGGGATGATGTTCTGAGAAGCGCCACGGCCGCCGCGCCAGTCTTTGTGAGACGGGCCGTCAACGGTTTTCTGAGTAGCGGTGGTAGCGTGAACGGTGGTCATCAGACCTTCGATGATGCCGAAGTTATCGTTGATAACTTTAGCCAGCGGAGCCAGGCAGTTGGTGGTGCAGGAAGCGTTGGAAACGATGTCCTGGCCAGCATATTTGTCGAAGTTAGCGCCTTTAACGAACATAGGAGTGTTGTCTTTAGACGGACCAGTCATAACCACTTTTTTCGCACCAGCGGTGATGTGTTTACGAGCAGTTTCGTCAGTCAGGAACAGACCAGTTGCTTCAGCGACAACGTCAACACCAACTTCGTCCCATTTCAGGTTAGCCGGATCACGTTCAGCGGTAACACGGATTTTTTTACCGTTAACGATCAGATGACCGTCTTTCACTTCAACGGTACCGTCGAAACGGCCGTGAGTGGAGTCATATTTCAGCATGTATGCCATGTAATCAGCGTCTAACAGGTCGTTGATTGCAACGATCTCGATGTCAGAACGTTTCTGAGCAGCACGGAAAACAATGCGACCGATACGGCCAAAACCGTTGATACCTACTTTGATAGTCATATATTCCACCAGCTATTTGTTAGTGAATAAAAGGTTGCCTGTAAAATTACAAAAACCTTACGCAGCGTCAAGCGGAATCGTGTCAATCATTGCGACAAATCAATCCTCTGCCTAAGCATTACGCGACTGACTTGCCTCACTCTTCCTTTGTGCCTGAAACCACATGAGGGCGGCGCCGGGAATTTTAAAGGGCAATTATGATAAAAATGTGATTTTCATCACGATTCAGGCGCTGCCATTTCGCTGAGATCAAGTTTAGGACAAATTTTTGCCAGTTGGTGTTAATGTTTTGTTAGAATTGGTCGCGTAATGTGAGCGTGATTAAAGTGAGATGTGAGCAAATGGCTAACAAACCTTCGGCAGACGAACTGAAAAACAAATTGTCCGAGATGCAGTTTTACGTGACACAGAATCACGGGACGGAGCCGCCATTTACTGGCCGTTTACTGCACAATAAGCGTGACGGCGTTTACCACTGTTTGATCTGCGATGCCCCTCTGTTTCACTCCCAGTCTAAATATGATTCAGGTTGTGGCTGGCCGAGCTTCTACGAACCGGTGAGTGAAGATTCAATTCGTTATATCAAAGACTTGTCACATGGAATGCAACGCATCGAGATTCGTTGCGGTAACTGTGATGCCCATCTTGGACATGTCTTTCCTGATGGGCCGCAACCCACAGGCGAACGTTATTGTGTTAACTCAGCCTCTTTACGTTTCACTGATGGTGAAAATGGCGAAGAAATCAACGGTTGAAAAAACGATTCAGCAACTTATTCCACAGGAGCGGAAAAATCATGAATCTTGATGAAATGATCAACAGCATGACGCCTGAGGTTTACCAGCGTTTATCGACCGCTGTTGAACTGGGAAAATGGCCAGATGGCGTTGCGCTGACCGAACAACAAAAAGAGAACTGCCTGCAACTGGTCATGCTGTGGCAAGCCCAAAACAATACCGACGCGCAGCATATGACCATCGACACCAATGGTCAGATGGTGATGAAGAGCAAGCAGCAGCTGAAAGAAGATTTTGGTATTACGGCGAAGCCAATTGCTATGTTTAAGTGATGGAGTTATCCCCTTTACCGGTAATTAATAAAGGGGATTGCCTGAAATTAATTGTCCAACCCTTCGTTGATTTCGTTTGTAGCTTTAAACCTTTCCGGAGCTTCTCGTCTGTATTAACTCCCTGAATTTTTCATCCCTGAATCCTTTCTTTCGTTAAGAGGGATCACTGCTGAATTTCCCTCTTTTGCGTACCGCCTTCCATCAATCTGTAACCCGTTCTCAGGTTTTCTGCGTATTTGTGATCTAAGTTGTAAATCGCAGATCATTATCTGTGTTTTAAAGATTTAATGTTGACCTCAAAAATTATGTGGGTAAGTATGATGGTCATCTAAGCAAAACAAAACACAGAGGATGACGAAATGAAAGCACTGGCTCGGTTTGGCAAGGCCTTTGGCGGCTACAAGATGATTGATGTCCCACGGCCCGTTTGTGGCCCGGAAGATGTGGTGATTGAAATTAAAGCCGCAGCTATCTGTGGCGCAGACATGAAACACTACAACGTTGATAGCGATTCAGATGAGTTTAACTCGATTCGTGGCCATGAATTTGCAGGCCGAATTGCGCAGGTTGGCGAAAAAGTCAAAGACTGGAAAGTGGGGCAGCGCGTCGTCTCTGATAACAGTGGTCATGTTTGCGGCGTTTGTCCTGCCTGTGAACAAGGTGATTTTCTGTGTTGTACAGAAAAAGTGAATCTTGGTCTGGATAACAATACCTGGGGCGGTGGCTTTTCCAAATATTGTCTGGTTCCTGGCGAAATCCTCAAAATTCATCGCCATGCGCTGTGGGAAATTCCCGAAGGCGTCGATTATGAGGACGCAGCCGTACTTGACCCTATCTGTAATGCCTACAAATCCATCGCGCAGCAATCGAAATTCCTTCCTGGTCAGGATGTGGTTGTCATTGGCACTGGCCCGCTCGGGCTGTTCTCTGTACAAATGGCGCGGATTATGGGGGCGGTAAATATCGTCGTCGTTGGTCTGCAAGAAGATGTAGCGGTCCGCTTCCCGGTTGCAAAAGAACTGGGGGCGACGGCAGTAGTAAATGGTTCTACCGAAGATGTGGTGGCGCGCTGCCAGCAAATTTGTGGCAAAGACAATCTCGGACTGGTGATTGAATGCTCCGGTGCCAATATCGCACTGAAACAAGCCATCGAAATGCTGCGCCCGAATGGGGAAGTGGTACGCGTTGGAATGGGCTTCAAACCTCTTGATTTCTCCATCAACGATATTACCGCATGGAACAAAAGCATCATTGGGCATATGGCCTATGACTCCACCTCCTGGCGTAACGCTATCCGGCTATTAGCCAGCGGCGCTATCAACGTCAAACCGATGATCACGCATCGTATCGGCCTTTCGCAATGGCGCGAAGGGTTTGATGCGATGGTCGATAAAACCGCAATCAAAGTGATTATGACGTACGACTTTGATGAATAACTACTCTCCTGAAGGAACGTTATCGCATGGAACAGATAACAAAACCGCATTGCGGCGCCCGGCTGGATCGCTTACCGGATTGTCGCTGGCATTCATCAATGTTTGCCGTCGTCGCTTTTGGCTTGCTTGTCTGCTGGAGTAATGCTGTTGGTGGCTTGATCCTCGCGCAGCTGAAAGCGTTGGGCTGGACAGATAACTCCACCACCGCCACATTCTCGGCAATTACGACCGCCGGAATGTTTCTCGGTGCGCTGGTGGGCGGCATTATCGGAGACAAAACCGGACGCAGAAACGCGTTCATCCTCTATGAGGCCATTCATATTGTCGCTATGGTTATTGGCGCTTTCTCGCCGAATATGGATTTCTTGATTGCCTGCCGCTTTGTGATGGGTGTCGGGCTGGGGGCATTACTGGTTACTCTGTTTGCCGGCTTCACCGAATATATGCCCGGTAGAAATCGTGGAACGTGGTCCAGTCGGGTTTCATTTATTGGCAACTGGTCATATCCGCTCTGTTCATTGATTGCGATGGGACTTACACCGCTAATTAGTGCCGAGTGGAACTGGCGAGTACAACTGCTCATTCCCGCAATATTGTCGCTTATCGCTACCGCGCTGGCCTGGCGTTACTTTCCTGAATCACCGCGCTGGCTGGAATCGCGCGGACGGTATCAGGAAGCAGAGCAAGTCATGCGGAACATTGAAGAAGGGGTCATTCGCCAGACGGGTAAACCCTTACCACCAGTGGTTATTGCTGATGACGGTAAAGCACCACAAGCGGTGCCTTATTCTGCCTTACTGACGGGAGTATTACTGAGACGCGTTATTTTAGGCTCTTGTGTACTTATTGCCATGAACGTTGTGCAGTACACGTTAATTAACTGGTTGCCAACGATATTCATGACCCAGGGAATTAATTTAAAAGACTCCATTGTCTTAAATACTATGAGTATGTTTGGCGCGCCGTTTGGCATTTTTATTGCCATGCTGGTGATGGATAAAATTCCGCGCAAAACAATGGGTGTTGGGCTGTTAATTCTGATTGCGGTGCTCGGATATATCTATTCACTGCAAACCAGTATGTTGCTCATAACGTTGATTGGTTTCTTCCTGATTACTTTCGTCTATATGTACGTTTGCTATGCCTCGGCAGTGTATGTACCTGAAATCTGGCCGACAGAAGCCAAATTGCGTGGCTCGGGCCTGGCGAATGCAGTAGGGCGGATCAGTGGTATTGCCGCACCTTATGCCGTCGCAGTGTTACTAAGCAGCTATGGTGTTACTGGGGTATTTATCCTGCTTGGCGCTGTTTCAATTATTGTTGCAATTGCTATCGCCACCATTGGAATTGAAACCAAAGGTGTCTCGGTTGAAAGTCTAAGTATTGAAGCTGTGACTAATAAATAATTTTTAGGGGGAGAAATGAAAAATTCAAAAGCAATATTACAAGTACCTGGCACCATGAAAATTATTGCTGCAGATATACCCGTACCCAAAGAAGATGAAGTGCTGATTAAAGTGGAATATGTCGGTATTTGCGGTTCAGATGTACATGGTTTTGAATCAGGGCCGTTTATTCCACCTAAAGACCCAAATCAGGAAATTGGCCTGGGCCATGAATGTGCGGGGACGATTGTGGCTGTGGGAAGCCGTGTGCGTAAATTTAAACCAGGGGATCGGGTAAATATCGAACCTGGCGTTCCTTGTGGCCACTGCCGTTACTGCCTGGAAGGCAAATACAACATTTGCCCGGATGTCGATTTTATGGCGACGCAACCGAACTACCGTGGTGCATTAACGCACTATCTGTGTCATCCGGAGAGCTTTACTTACAAACTGCCTGACAACATGGACACGATGGAAGGGACGCTGGTGGAGCCTGCGGCGGTCGGGATGCACGCCGCCATGCTGGCAGATGTTAAACCTGGCAAAAAGATTGTCATTCTGGGCGCGGGATGTATTGGTTTAATGACTTTGCAAGCGTGCAAGTGCCTCGGGGCAACGGAAATTGCCGTGGTCGATGTGCTGGAAAAACGTCTGGCAATGGCGGAACAGCTTGGCGCGGCAATGGTCATCAATGGCGCTAAACAAGACACTATTGCGTGCTGTCAGCAATTTACCGAAGACATGGGCGCAGATATTGTTTTTGAAACAGCGGGTTCTGCGGTAACGGTAAAACAAGCTCCCTATCTGGTGATGCGCGGTGGAAAAATTATGATTGTCGGCACAGTACCCGGCGATTCGGCCATCAACTTTCTCAAAATCAATCGGGAAGTCACCATCCAGACGGTTTTCCGCTATGCCAACCGTTATCCGGTCACGATTGAAGCTATTTCATCAGGGCGATTCGATGTGAAATCGATGGTAACGCATATTTACGATTACCAGAATGTACAACAGGCATTTGAAGAGTCGGTTAACAACAAACGCGACATTATTAAAGGCGTTATTAAACTTAGCGATTAATTACTACGGGAGAACGGAATATGCTAGCAGATATCAGATTTTGGGAAAACGATGCCACCAATAAACATTATGCAATTGCCCATTTTAACGTATGGAATGCTGAAATGTTAATGGGTGTTATCGACGCAGCAGAAGAAGCAAAATCACCGGTTATTATTTCCTTTGGTACGGGATTTGTCGGAAATACCTCATTCGAAGATTTCTCGCATATGATGGTATCGATGGCACAAAAAGCAACGGTACCGGTAATTACCCACTGGGATCATGGCCGGAGTATGGAAATTATCCATAACGCCTGGACTCATGGAATGAACTCCTTAATGCGCGATGCATCCGCGTTTGATTTCGAAGAAAATATTCGTTTAACCAAAGAGGCTGTTGATTTCTTTCATCCGCTGGGTATTCCGGTAGAGGCGGAATTAGGGCATGTCGGTAATGAAACCGTTTATGAGGAAGCGCTGGCGGGCTATCACTATACCGATCCTGACCAGGCGGCTGAATTTGTTGAACGTACGGGCTGTGACTCATTGGCTGTCGCCATCGGCAACCAGCATGGGGTTTATACGTCAGAGCCACAATTGAACTTTGAGGTCGTCAAACGCGTACGCGATGCTGTTTCTGTTCCGCTGGTTTTGCATGGCGCATCGGGGATCAGTGATGCCGACATTAAAACTGCAATTTCGTTGGGTATCGCGAAAATCAAC
The DNA here is from genome assembly GCF_004211985.1 of Escherichia sp. E10V10. Classification (NCBI taxonomy): domain Bacteria; kingdom Pseudomonadati; phylum Pseudomonadota; class Gammaproteobacteria; order Enterobacterales; family Enterobacteriaceae; genus Escherichia; species Escherichia sp. E10V10. Next base: position 732,687 of record NZ_RHJO01000001.1, read on the forward strand.
ATTCATACGGAACTGTGTCAGGCCGCAATGGTGGCAGTGAAAGAAAACCAGGATCATCCTTTCCTGCATTTAGAGCGTGAAGTGCGTAAAGCCGTAAAAGAACGGGCATTGGAAAAAATTAAACTGTTTGGTTCTGATGGCAAAGCGGAATGATGATATGGATAATCTCGATGTTATTTGTATAGGTGCCGCTATTGTTGATATTCCATTACAACCGGTCAGTAAAAATATCTTTGATGTAGATTCTTATCCTCTTGAAAGAATCGCAATGACCACCGGGGGCGATGCAATAAATGAAGCAACAATTATTTCTCGTCTGGGGCATCGTACCGCATTAATGAGCCGCATTGGTAAAGATGCCGCAGGGCAATTTATTCTCGACCATTGTCGCAAAGAGAATATTGATATTCAAAGCCTGAAACAGGATGTCAGCATAGATACCTCTATTAACGTTGGACTGGTGACGGAGGATGGCGAGCGGACGTTTGTCACGAACCGTAACGGCAGTCTGTGGAAATTGAATATTGACGATGTTGATTTTGCGCGGTTTCCTCAGGCGAAATTATTATCACTGGCCAGTATTTTCAACAGTCCTCTATTGGATGGTAAAGCGCTAACAGAAATTTTTACGCAAGCGAAAGCCCGGCAGATGATCATTTGTGCCGATATGATCAAACCGCGGTTGAATGAAACGCTGGATGATATTTGCGAAGCATTGAGTTATGTCGATTATCTGTTTCCAAATTTTGCCGAGGCAAAATTACTCACAGGGAAAGATACGTTGGATGAAATTGCTGACTGCTTTCTTGAGTGCGGTGTAAAAACGGTAGTAATTAAGACGGGTAAAAACGGCTGTTATATCAAGCGTGGTGAAATGACGATGACGGTACCCGCAGTAGCGGGAATTACGGCCATCGACACCATTGGCGCGGGCGATAACTTTGCTTCAGGTTTTATTGCGGCACTGCTGGAAGGTAAAGAGCTGCGTGAATGCGCGCGCTTTGCCAATGCAACGGCAGCTATATCGGTACTGAGTGTTGGTGCCACCACCGGTGTGAAAAACAGAAAGCTGGTCGAACAATTGCTGGAAGAATATGAAGGGTAATGAAGGCAAATGAAAATGATACCTTTAGGCACAACGGATATAACGCTTTCTCGGATGGGGTTGGGGACATGGGCCATTGGCGGTGGCCCTGCATGGAATGGCGATCTCGATCGGCAAATTTGTATTGATACAATTATTGAAGCTCATCGTTGCGGTATTAATCTGATTGATACTGCGCCAGGATATAACTTTGGCAATAGTGAAGTTATTGTCGGGCAGGCGTTAAAACAATTGCCTCGCGAACAAATTGTCGTCGAAACGAAATGCGGTATTGTCTGGGAACGAGAAGGCAGTTTATTCAACAAAGTCGGCGTTCGTCAGTTGTACAAAAACCTCTCTCCTGAATCTATCCGCGAAGAAGTCGATGCCAGCTTGCAACGTCTCGGCATTGACTACATCGATATTTACATGACGCACTGGCAGTCGGTGCCGCCTTGTTTTACGCCGATTGCAGAAACCGTAGCAGTACTTAATGAACTGAAGGCTGAGGGGAAGATTCGTTCGATAGGCGCTGCTAATGTCGAAGCTGACCATATACGCGAATATCTGCGATATGGTGAGCTGGATATTATTCAGGCGAAATATAGCATCCTCGATCGGGCAATGGAAAACGAACTGCTGCCGCTATGTCAGGATAACGGCATTGTGGTTCAGGTCTATTCACCGTTAGAGCAGGGACTGCTGACAGGTACCATCACTCGCGATTATATTCCGGGCGGAGCACGGGCAAATAAAGTTTGGTTCCAGCGTGAAAATATGCTCAAAGTGATTGATATGCTTGAACAGTGGCGGCCACTTTGTGCGCGTTATCAGTGCACAATTCCTACTCTGGCGCTGGCGTGGATATTAAAACAGAGTGATTTAATCTCCATTCTTAGTGGAGCAACCGCGCCGGAACAGGTACGCGAAAACGTGGCGGCACTGAATATCAACTTATCGGATGCTGATGCAATATTGATGAGGGGAATGGCAGAGGCCCTGGGGCGTTAACTACTCCACACGAACCACCTCTGTTTCTTTGAAAACTGTGATGAAAATCTGTGATTCAAACAGGTTATTTTGAAAGTAAACATCGCTTATGCGATAATCGCGCTAATGTGATGTAAAAGAGACAGGGGTGTAATCGTGGCGGCAAAAGACAGGATTCAGGCAATTAAACAGATGGTTGCCAACGATAAAAAAGTAACGGTTTCGAATTTGAGCTCGATTTTTCAGGTAACCGAAGAAACCATTCGCCGCGATCTTGAGAAGCTGGAAGATGAAGGCTTTTTGACCAGAACTTATGGTGGCGCTGTTTTAAATACAGCGATGCTGACGGAAAATATTCATTTTTATAAGCGCGCTTCGTCGTTTTATGAAGAGAAGCAGCTTATTGCTCGCAAGGCATTACCCTTTATCGACAATAAAACGACGATGGCAGCCGATTCCAGTAGTACCGTTATGGAATTGCTCAAATTGTTACAGGACCGTAGTGACCTGACGTTGCTGACAAACTCGGCGGAAGCCATTCATGTTCTGGCTCAGTCAGAAATTAAAGTTGTTTCAACCGGTGGGGAACTGAACAAAAACACGCTTTCCCTGCAAGGACGAATCACTAAAGAGATCATCAGTCGTTATCATGTCGATATTATGGTAATGAGTTGTAAAGGTCTTGATATTAACAGTGGCGCGCTGGACTCGAACGAAGCTGAAGCTGAAATCAAAAAGACAATGATCCGCCAGGCGACAGAAGTTGCGTTATTAGTCGATCACTCCAAGTTTGATCGCAAAGCTTTTGTTCAGTTAGCTGACTTTAGTCATATTAATTACATAATAACTGATAAATCACCGGGTGCAGAATGGGAAGAGTTTTGCAAAGACAATAATATCCAGCTTGTGTGGTAATTTAAACACACGTTGTCAATGTTATTTGTTCCAGCGCCCGTGAAATAAAATGATGATAAAAATGCGGCAAGTAAATTTGCCGCAATTGCTACCTTTTTTAGCAAAATTCGAGGCACCAAATGGAACAATATGATCAAATTGGCGCAAGACTGGACCGCTTGCCTTTGGCCCGGTTTCATTATCGTATATTTGGCATTATAAGTTTTAGTCTGTTATTAACGGGGTTTTTAAGTTATTCAGGCAATGTTGTTTTAGCAAAGCTGGTAAGCAATGGATGGTCAAATAATTTCCTCAATGCTGCTTTTACGTCGGCATTGATGTTTGGTTATTTCATCGGTTCGCTTGCCGGTGGATTCATTGGTGATTACTGTGGACGGCGCCGGGCATTCCGCATAAACCTTCTGATTGTCGGTATTGCGGCGACAGGCGCTTCTTTCGTCCCTGATATGTACTGGCTCATCTTCTTTCGCTTCCTTATGGGGACAGGAATGGGGGCGCTGATTATGGTTGGCTATGCTTCATTTACTGAGTTTATTCCCGCTCTGGTTCGTGGAAAATGGTCCGCGCGACTCTCATTTGTCGGCAACTGGTCGCCCATGTTGTCAGCGGCGATTGGCGTTGTCGTTATCGCTTTCTTCAGTTGGCGCATAATGTTTCTACTGGGCGGCGTTGGGATAATATTAGCATGGTTACTTTCTGGTAAATATTTTATTGAGTCGCCTCGTTGGCTGGCGGGTATTGGACAATTACCGGGAGCAGAAAGACAACTTCGTGAAGTAGAGCAGCAAATCGAAAAAGAGAAGGGTATTCATCTACCACCACTTGCTTTGAGGCAAAGCGAAAGTCGGAGTCATGAAATCAGTGGTACTTTTTGGTTGCTATTTAAAGGCGAGATGTTGCGGCGCACGTTAGTCGCGATTACGGTTTTAATTGCAATGAATATTTCGCTTTATACTATCACCGTATGGATACCGACCATATTTGTTAACTCTGGTATTGATGTTGATAAATCGATATTAATGACCGCTGTTATTATGATTGGTGCTCCGGTGGGAATATTCATTGCTGCGTTAGTTATTGATCACTTTCCTCGCCGATTATTTGGCTCGTCTTTGCTTATAATTATTGCTGTGTTGGGATATATATATTCGATACAAACTACAGAATGGGCTATTTTAGGCTATGGTCTGGTAATGATCTTCTTTCTTTATATGTATGTTTGTTTCGCGTCTGCGGTGTATATCCCGGAACTTTGGCCAACCCATTTACGCCTGCGCGGCTCGGGATTTGTTAATGCAGTAGGACGAATCGTCGCGGTCTTCACTCCTTATGGCGTCGCGGCGTTATTAACACATTATGGTTCGATAACGGTCTTTATGGTGCTTGGTGTCATGTTGGTGTTATGTGCGCTGGTCCTCTCCATTTTTGGCATCGAAACGCGGAAGGTGTCGCTGGAACGAATTTCTGGTGCGAATTGAATCTTCGCTGATTGTGTCAATTGCCAGATGCAACGCTGGCGTGTTTATCTGGCCTACGATGTAATTAAGGAATTGTAGGCCAGAGATGGATCTGACTAATTTTATCCCTGCGTCTCTTCCCAGTCTGCCAGCGTGTACAATGTTGCTCCGGCAACTGACATCTCCATAAACGCGTGCGCACTGTCCTGCGGCTGGATATTCACGCCACGACAGCCATCGGTAATCACGTTCACCTTATAACCTAACTGTAATGCGTCCAGGACGGTAAACTTCACGCAATAGTCCGTAGCCAGCCCCATAACGATCAATTCATTGATTTCATGGTCGCGCAACCAACCATCGAGCTCGGTTTTCTGCCGCCGCCCGTTATCAAAAAAGGCACTGTAACTGTCGACTAAAGAATTTTCGCCTTTGTGAAACACGGCATCAATCGACTTTTGCGCCAGCAGAGGGTGCAACGCCGCACCTTCGCTGTGTTGCACACAGTGATCGGGCCAGAAGGTTTGCGGTAGGCCATCGAGCTGACCCTGTGTATAAGGCTCTACACCTTGCTGGCTGGCGAAGCTGCCGTGATTGGCCGGATGCCAGTCCTGACTAGCGACGACCGCTTCACCGCGCGCTTTGCACCAGCTTATCAGGGCATTAGCAACATCAACCGTGCTATCGCCTTCGGCAACAGCCAGCGCACCGCCAGCGCAGAAATCATTTTGTAAATCGACCAGTAACAGAGCGCGTTGGGGCATTACAGTCTCCTTAATCATCCGGCGTCAGTTCGCCGCGCAGGTTTTGGCTCATGGCCTTGCGAATGGTTTCGGTATCCAGTCCCTGGCTGAGCAGGTAGTGCAGTTTGGTTAGCGTGGCTTCTACGGTCATATCCGCACCGCCAATAACACCGGCATGGGCGAGGGCGTTACCGGTGGCATAACCGCCCATATTCACTTTACCGGACATGCATTGTGTCAGGTTAACCACCACAATTCCGCGATCGCTGGCTTCTTGTAATTCTTGCAGGAATGCTTTGTTTTGCGGCGCATTACCCACGCCATAAGAGCGCAGAATCAACGCCTTAACCGGTTGACGCAGGAAGTTACGTACGACGTCAGCAGAAATCCCTGGATAAATCGTCACTACGCCGATCGGCTGTGGTGTAATCGGATGAACGATCAGCTCACCAGTACCGTGTGGGGCGGGCGGTGTATTTAAACGGCGAATATGAATACCCGCTTCCAGTAACGGTGGAAGGTTTGGTGACGCGAAGGCATCAAAACCATCGGCATGGGCTTTGGTGGTGCGGTTGCCGCGATACAGGCGATTATTAAAAAAGAGTGTGACTTCGTTGATGGGATAGTTCGCCGCAACGTACAACGCATTCAGCAAATTGATTTGTCCGTCAGAGCGTAACTCGGCTAATGGGATTTGTGACCCTGTCACAATAACCGGTTTTCCGAGGTTCTCCAGCATGAACGACAGCGCAGAGGCGGTATACGCCATCGTGTCGGTGCCGTGCAGAATGACAAAACCATCATAGTCGTCATAGTGCGCTTTAATATCTTCAGCAATATGCTGCCAGTCCTCTGGCGTCATATCAGAAGAATCCATCAGCGGCGTGTATTCATGAATGGTGAAATCCGGCATCTCCGGGCGATGGAACTCTGGCATCAGCGCCAGCTGGCGTTGTAGATGGCCCGACACCGGAATATATCCCTGCTCGGAACGCTGCATCCCGATGGTCCCGCCCGTGTAGGCAACGTAAATTGATTTCTTTTGCATGATATTGATATGAATGATACCGAAAGAGCAAAAGTATATACGTGAGGGGCGGCAAGCGCACCTGGATACTCTGTGGATATGAGAAAAGCCCGGCGGAACAGAGGGATTAGCGTTCCGCCGGAGAAAAATGGTTAATCCTGCAACGCATAGGTTACGGTCGTGACTACACGCACCGTTTTGTTAATCGCCGAGGGATCATCTTCGTCACTGCCACTGGCGAAGATCTGGAATACGCCTTGTGACGCATCGCTAATGGACCCCACCTGACTACCTGAATCCGTCGCAAACTGTAATGCTGCGTTGCGTGCATCTTTCGTTGCGGCAGCAATCATCTCCGCGCGAACTGCGCCAATACCATTAAAGCGATAGGCGATTTTGCTATCAGCGATCGCGCCATCTGTGGCGATTTGCAGGTCGTTTAGTTTCGCGACGACTTTTTCGACAGCAGCAACGTTATGCGTTTTTATCGTAACAGACCCGTCAGCGTTATAGCGTGGCATCGTCGGATCATCTTTGAGGTAAAAGGCATCCGTTCGCTTACTTGTCCATTGACCCACGTTGATCTCTTTGTCGTTAATCCCCTGAGCGTGGAATTCGGCAACAATCTTTTTCTGCGCATCTTCAAGTTTCGGGAAAAGTTCGCCAGGAACATTACCCTTAAAGTTGATAGCAATTGTTAACTCAGCCGTATCTGCGCGAACTTCTTTTTCTGAAAGCCCCCGCACGTTCACATAACGGTTGTTGGTTTTTAGATGTTTAACACCATCGCCAACAAAATAACCACAGGCGCTGATCCCCAGTCCGAGGACAATAGCGGCAATTAAGGAGGGTGCCTTATTCACTGATGACTCCATATCAGATGCTAAATGAGCAAGGGAATGTAGTGGAGACAGGGAGTGAAAGACAGTCCGGTTCAGGAGTGTGGCCGACAGCATATCGGCCACATATTTGCAGGAATTAACGCACGTTGGCGCAGGTCAGGCAAAACGCGTAACGATTTTGCGGATCGTTAAAGGCTGCCAGCTTGTCGCTTTCGCTTTTAACGGTTGAAGCGACCGAGGCCAGCGTCGCAGGCAGCATGGCCTGGAGTGTATCCGGCAGCATCGCCCGTACTGAACCAGACATGTTGTCCATCACTTTGTCGAAGAAGGTCGGTTCATCGACGTAATATTCCAGATGCCATTGTTTCAGTTTTGCCAGTTCAGCCGCTTTGGCAACTGCATCATCGAAATCACCGAGACTATCGACCAGCCCATTCGCTTTTGCATCCTGACCGGTCCAGACATGGCCCTGGGCGATTTTATCAATCTGCTCTGGCGTCGAATTACGCGAATCAGCAACCAGCGTGATAAAGCGTTTATAGCCGTTCTCAATGCTCAATTGCATCATCTGCTGCACTTCTGGCGGCAGTGATTTAGTGATGGAAACATCTGCCAATGGTGATGTAGACACGCCATCGGTATGTACACCAATCGAATCCAGGCTGTTTTCTACAGTGGTGATCACGCCGAAGATACCGATAGAACCGGTCAGGGTGCTCGGGTTAGCCACAATGTAATTGGCCGGCGTGGAGATCCAGTAACCACCGGATGCCGCCATACCGCCCATTGACACAACCACAGGCTTGCCAGCGGCTCTGGCGGCTGCCAGTTCAGAGCGAATCACTTCAGAAGCCGTTACGCTTCCGCCAGGGCTGTTTACGCGCAGAACGATCGCTTTCACTTTCGGATCAAGGCGAGCGTCACGGATTTGTGCCGCAGTCGTATCGCCGCCAACATTCCCCTGAGTTTCCTCGCCATCCATAATCGCGCCATTAGCGAAGACGACACCGATGCTGTCGCCGGTATCTGCCGGAGTTTTCAGTGCGTAATCGTAATAACTGATGGCGCGATAATTTTTATCAGCCTTGCTCCAGCCAAACTCTTTGGTCAGGGCTTTTTCAATTTCGGCATTCGTTGCCAGCGCGTCGACCAGTTTGTTGTCCAGCGCGTACTTCGCAGTATCGCCACCCGTTTTGGTTAAGCCAGCAAGTAGCCCTTGCGCCCCAGGGAATACCTGCTGGGCAGAGATCTGGCGGTTAGCGGCAACGGTGTTGAGATAGTTTTGCCACAGTTCGCCAATCCAACGGCTATCGGCTTCGCGAGCCGCCGGGGACATATCATCACGAATAAACGGTTCAACGGCAGATTTATACGTACCCACGCGGAACACATGGGTGGAAACTTTCAGCTTATCCAGCAACGATTTGTAGTACAGACCGTTGGTGGCAAAACCGTGCAGATCAACCGCGCCTTGCGGGGACAGCCAAATTTTGTTGGCGAAACTTGCGAGATAATATTGCCCCTGGCTGTAGTTCTCGCCAATGGCATAAACCGGTTTACCGCTGTCACGAAACTCTTTCAGGGCTTTGCCAATGTACTGCATAGACGGTTGGTCGCCGCCCGCAAAATCTTTCAAATCCATCACGATACCGGTGATATTCCGGTCATCTTTAGCCTGGCGAATCGTGTTCACGATATCAAACAGTGAATTTTCCTGCAGACGATCGGAACTGGCGCCAAGCAGCTGGCGGCTTAACTTACTAAACCGCTGCGAACTGTCGGGCTTATCGACGATCACGCCTGAAATATCGAGCAGTAATGCGCCACGACCGGCGGTTTCTTTGGTATCGCTACTACTGACCTGCATCCAGATCCCCACGCCAACCAGCACGAGGAAAATAAAGAACAGGTTAAGTACCATTTCACGGACAAAATTGAGCAGACGCCACGTCCATTTAAAAAATCCGGCAATAAATCGCCAAAGGGTTCGCATGTATTCTCCCAGACTAAAGGTCACACCTGTTGCAGGTGCAATAGATGTGGTTATCGTAATGACCCAACCGGCACTTGTCAGCAGGAATCGCGGACTGTGCTGTAACAAAATCCACTCTCGTGTTAATTTTGTGAATAAACATCATGACAGGAGTTAATCAAATGGATGCACTCGAACTATTGATCAACCGCCGCAGCGCCTCACGCCTGGCTGAACCTGCTCCGACTGGCGAACAACTGCAAAATATCCTGCGTGCCGGAATGCGTGCACCGGACCATAAGTCCATGCAACCGTGGCATTTTTTTGTGATTGAAGGGGAAGGCCGCGAACGTTTCAGTACCGTGCTGCAACAGGGTGCAATTGCTGCGGGTAGTGATGATAAAGCTATCGACAAAGCCCGTAATGCCCCGTTCCGTGCGCCGCTCATCATCACCGTGGTGGCGAAATGTGAAGAAAATCATAAAGTTCCGCGTTGGGAGCAGGAGATGTCTGCGGGTTGCGCGGTTATGGCGATGCAAATGGCGGCGGTTGCCCAGGGCTTTGGCGGCATCTGGCGTAGTGGTGGGTTAACCGAAAGTCCGGTGGTGCGCGAGGCGTTCGGCTGTCGGGAGCAGGATAAAATTGTCGGCTTTCTCTATCTCGGCACGCCGCAATTGAAAGCGTCAACGTCGATTAACGTTCCGGATCCGACGCCGTTTGTGACTTATTTTTGATAATTTTCGCAAAACTGTCTGGATTATGAGCAAAGGCGCAGGAATTCAGACACTCTCACTTATCACTTCACGGAATGAAGGTTACCATACCCGGATTGCATTGACAGGAGATGTCCATGAGCGAGAACTCGATTCGTTTGACCCAATACAGCCACGGAGCAGGTTGCGGCTGTAAAATTTCCCCAAAAGTGTTGGAAACCATTCTGCACAGCGAGCAGGCGAAGTTTGTTGATCCGAATTTGCTCGTGGGTAACGAAACCCGCGACGATGCGGCAGTATACGATCTTGGTAATGGCACCAGTGTCATCAGCACCACCGATTTCTTTATGCCGATCGTTGATAATCCTTTCGATTTTGGCCGCATTGCGGCGACTAATGCTATCAGCGATATCTTCGCGATGGGCGGCAAACCGATCATGGCCATTGCGATCCTCGGCTGGCCGATTAACAAACTTTCCCCGGAAATTGCCCGCGAAGTGACTGAAGGTGGACGCTATGCATGTCGTCAGGCGGGTATTGCGCTGGCTGGCGGTCACTCCATCGACGCGCCGGAGCCGATTTTTGGTCTGGCGGTGACGGGGATCGTACCGACCGAGCGAGTGAAGAAAAACAGTACCGCACAAGCCGGATGCAAACTGTTCCTGACGAAACCGCTGGGAATTGGCGTTCTTACCACGGCTGAGAAAAAATCACTGCTCAAACCAGAGCATCAGGGGCTGGCGACGGAAGTGATGTGCCGGATGAATATCGCAGGTGCGTCATTTGCCAACATTGAAGGCGTAAAAGCGATGACCGACGTCACCGGTTTTGGTCTGCTGGGCCACTTGAGCGAAATGTGTCAGGGGGCAGGCGTGCAGGCTCGCGTCGATTATGAAGCGATCCCGAAACTGCCGGGCGTGGAAGAGTACATTAAACTGGGCGCTGTGCCGGGTGGCACCGAACGCAACTTTGCCAGCTACGGCCATTTGATGGGCGAAATGCCGCGTGAAGTACGCGATCTGTTGTGCGATCCGCAAACCTCTGGTGGTCTGCTGCTGGCGGTGATGCCGGAAGCAGAAAATGAAGTCAAAGCTACCGCAGCCGAGTTTGGCATTGAACTGACGGCGATTGGCGAGCTGGTGCCTGCGCGTGGCGGTCGTGCCATGGTTGAGATCCGTTAATTCAATGCGGTTGTTTATAGCCGAAAAACCGAGTCTGGCACGCGCTATTGCTGATGTCCTGCCCAAACCGCACCGTAAAGGCGATGGCTTTATCGAGTGCGGCAATGGTCAGGTGGTGACCTGGTGTATCGGTCACCTGCTTGAGCAGGCGCAGCCAGACGTCTACGACAGCCGCTATGCGCGCTGGAATCTGGCGGATTTGCCGATTGTCCCGGAAAAGTGGCAACTGCAACCGCGCCCCTCCGTAACCAAACAACTTAACGTCATTAAACGCTTTCTGCATGAAGCCAGCGAAATTGTTCATGCCGGTGACCCGGATCGTGAAGGGCAATTGCTGGTGGATGAAGTGCTGGACTACCTGCAACTGGCACCGGAAAAGCGCCAGCAAGTTCAGCGTTGCTTGATCAACGACCTGAACCCGCAGGCGGTTGAGCGGGCGATCGATCGTCTTCGCTCCAATAGCGAGTTTGTACCGCTATGCGTTTCTGCACTGGCGCGAGCGCGTGCCGACTGGTTGTACGGTATCAATATGACCCGCGCGTATACCATTCTCGGTCGCAATGCTGGCTATCAGGGTGTGCTTTCCGTTGGGCGCGTACAGACTCCCGTTCTTGGGCTGGTGGTGAGGCGCGATGAAGAAATAGAAAACTTCGTGGCAAAAGATTTCTTTGAAGTCAAAGCGCACATTGTGACGCCTGCCGATGAACGATTTACCGCCATCTGGCAGCCGAGCGAAGCGTGCGAGCCGTACCAGGATGAAGAAGGGCGCTTATTGCATCGCCCGCTGGCGGAGCATGTGGTTAACCGCATCAGCGGTCAACCGGCTATTGTCACCAGCTATAACGATAAACGGGAATCAGAATCCGCGCCGCTGCCGTTTTCGCTTTCGGCGTTGCAGATTGAAGCGGCAAAACGCTTTGGTCTGAGTGCGCAGAACGTGCTTGATATCTGCCAGAAGCTATACGAAACGCACAAGCTAATCACTTATCCGCGTTCCGATTGTCGTTATTTGCCAGAAGAACATTTTGCCGGACGCCACGCGGTGATGAATGCCATCAGCGTTCATGCACCGGGGCTATTGCCGCAGCCGGTGGTTGACCCGAATTTACGCAACCGCTGCTGGGATGACAAAAAGGTCGATGCTCACCACGCCATTATCCCGACCGCGCGTAGTTCTGCCATCAACCTGACGGAGAACGAATCGAAGGTCTATAACCTGATTGCTCGTCAATACCTGATGCAGTTCTGCCCGGATGCGGTGTTCCGCAAGTGTGTTATCGAACTGGAAATAGCCAAAGGCAAATTTGTCGCTAAAGCCCGTTTTCTTGCCGAAGCAGGCTGGCGCACGCTGTTAGGCAGCAAAGAGCGCGATGAAGAAAACGACGGTACACCACTGCCTGTAGTGGCGAAAGGCGATGAGTTGCTGTGTGAAAAAGGTGAAGTGGTAGAGCGACAAACCCAGCCGCCACGCCATTTTACCGATGCAACACTGCTTTCGGCGATGACCGGGATCGCGCGCTTTGTTCAGGATAAAGATCTGAAAAAGATCCTCCGTGCGACCGATGGTCTGGGAACAGAAGCGACCCGAGCCGGGATTATTGAACTGTTGTTCAAGCGTGGTTTCCTGACCAAAAAAGGGCGCTACATCCACTCCACCGACGCTGGAAAAGCGTTATTCCATTCGCTGCCAGAGATGGCGACGCGACCGGACATGACCGCGCACTGGGAATCGGTGCTGACGCAAATCAGCGAAAAGCAGTGTCGCTACCAGGACTTTATGCAACCGCTGGTGGGGACGCTATATCAGCTTATTGATCAAGCCAAACTTACGCCGGTGCGGCAGTTTCGCGGCATAGTGGCTCCGGGCAGTGGTGGCAGTGCTGATAAGAAAAAGGCGGCTCCGCGTAAACGTAGTGCGAAAAAAAGTCCGCCAGCAGATGAAGCCGGAAGCGGGGCGATAGCGTAAGCGCGCGAATCTTTCGTGCTATTCGAGTCATATTCTGAAATATCCAGCGGATCAAGAAAATTCGTTGGATATTTTTTTTGCATGGATAAAATTATCGCCTCTAAAGTATGTAATAACAGGGAATGTGATGAAAAAAGTTTTATTACAAAACCATCCAGGGAGCGAGAAGTATTCTTTCAATGGCTGGGAAATATTTAATAGTAATTTTGAACGGATGATTAAAGAAAATAAGGCCATGCTGCTTTGTAAGTGGGGGTTTTATTTAACATGTGTTGTCGCTGTAATGTTTGTATTCGCAGCGATAACATCCAACGGTTTGAATGAAAGAGGCCTGATTACCGCGGGATGCTCTTTTCTTTATCTATTAATTATGATGGGGCTTATTGTTCGGGCCGGTTTTAAAGCAAAAAAAGAACAACTGCATTATTATCAGGCTAAAGGTATTGAGCCGCTCAGTATCGAGAAGTTACAGGCGCTACAATTGATCGCACCTTATCGATTCTATCATAAGCAATGGTCTGAAACGCTGGAGTTCTGGCCGCGAAAGCCTGAACCTGGCAAAGATACCTTCCAATATCATGTGCTTCCTTTTGACTCGATCGATATCATAATTAAAAGACGCGAGTCTTTAGAGGATCAATGGGGTATCGAAGATAGCGAAAGTTATTGTGCCTTAATGGAGCATTTTCTTTCTGGCGACCATGGAGCCAATACCTTTAAAGCAAACATGGAGGAAGCCCCAGAGCAGGTTATCGCCTTGTTGAATAAATTTGCTGTTTTTCCCTCAGACTATATCTCTGATTGCGCTAATCATAGCTCCGGTAAATCCTCGGCGAAGCTAATATGGGCTGCGGAATTATCATGGATGATCTCGATATCAAGCACAGCTTTTCAAAACGGGACAATTGAAGAAGAACTGGCCTGGCATTATATAATGCTTGCTTCTCGAAAGGCGCACGAGTTGTTCGAAAGCGAAGAAGATTATCAAAAAAATAGTCTAATGGGATTTCTTTACTGGCATATCTGCTGCTATCGCAGAAAGTTAACGGATGCTGAACTTGAAGCGTGTTATCGTTACGACAAGCAGTTTTGGGAGCACTACAGTAAGAAATGCCGTTGGCCCATAAGAAATGTTCCCTGGGGAGCATCATCCGTTAAATACTCATAAACGCCTGAAATTTTGCCGGGGGCGCTGCGCTTGCCCGGCCTACATTAGAGCGTAACTGCAATGAATTGTGCCCATTTGTAGGCCTGATAAGCGTAGCACCATCAGGCATTTACAACTTAAATCACACCCTGCGCCAGCATCGCATCGGCAACCTTCACAAAACCGGCAATGTTCGCGCCCTGCACGTAGTTGGTTTGCTCACCTTCACCACCATGTTCAACACAGGCATGGTGGATATCCAGCATGATGTGATGCAAACGTGCGTCAACTTTCTCGGCTTTCCAGCCCAGGCGCGCAGCGTTTTGCGCCATTTCCAGGCCCGATGTTGCTACACCGCCAGCATTAGCCGCTTTACCCGGAGCAAACAGTACGCCTGCCTGCTGGAACAGTTCAGTCGCTTCGATGGTGGTTGGCATATTTGCCCCTTCGGCGACGGCTTTAACGCCATTGGCGATAAGCTGATGCGCGGCGTCAACATCCAGTTCGTTCTGGGTGGCGCAAGGCAGGGCGATATCAACCGGTACGGACCACGGCTGTTGGCCTTCGAGATAGACCAGGCCAAATTCTTTGGCGTAATCTGCCACTCGACCATCGCGGCTGGCTTTGATTTCGATAAGACGTGCCAGTTTCTCTTTCGTGAATCCGCTTTCATCAACTACAGTGCCGCTGGAGTCTGACGCAGTGATCACACGAGCACCAAATTCCATCGCTTTTTCGATAGCATACTGGGCAACGTTGCCGGAGCCAGAAACGGAAACGCGCATTCCTTCAAAACCCATACCGTGACGTTTAAGCATCGCTTCTGTGAAATAGACCAGACCGTAGCCGGTAGCTTCCGGGCGAATAAGACTGCCGCCAAAAGAAAGACCCTTACCGGTGAAGACGCAGGCGGTATTGTTGGAGAGCTTTTTCATCATCCCCGCCATAAAGCCGACTTCACGACCACCAACGCCGATATCACCTGCCGGAACGTCGGTATCCGCGCCCAGGTGGCGATACAGTTCAGTCATTAGTGCCTGACAGAAACGCATCACTTCGCCTTCGCTTTTCCCTTTCGGGTCGAAATCGCTGCCGCCTTTACCACCGCCCATCGGCAGGGTAGTCAGGGCATTTTTGAAGGTTTGCTCGAAGCCGAGGAATTTGAGAATGGAGAGGTTAACTGACGGATGGAATCGCATACCGCCTTTGTACGGGCCGATGGCAGAGCTGAACTGCACGCGCCATGCGCGGTTGACCTGCACCTGGTTGCGATCGTCAACCCATACCACGCGAAACTGGATCACGCGCTCCGGTTCAACCAGACGCTCCAGTAATGACATCTGGCGATATTTGGGATTTTGTTCAAGAAAAGGCCAGAGTGTGGTCATTACTTCACGAACGGCTTGCGCGAACTCGGTTTGATTCGGGTCGCGCTTTTGTACATGGTTGAGGAATGACTCCAGAGAATATGTCTGATCCATAGATATAAAACCCTTATATATTAAGACGATTGTGCGTATGTTGTTTGTTTTGCAGTTTTCGACTATACCATCAAGAATGTGACGGTAAGCAAGTAAAAAATGACACCGGAAAGCAAATTAATAATGTGAGGAATTTATAAACGCCGCCTAATGTCGGATACATCTTCTTCGGCCTACCAAAATGGGGACATTTGGTGGATAAGGCATTCACGCCGCATCCGGCAACCAGACGCTTAAGTTTTGCCGTCAGCCTACCGATATCAGTACATAGGCAACGAAATATAAGGAGTTTCCAGTGAGTCGAGCATTGTTCGCCGTAGCGTTGGTATTCCCGTTTTTTGCGCTGGCTAATCAGCATTATCGTCCGGATGTGGAAGTGAATGTGCCGCCGGAAGTGTTTAATTCTGGCGGACAGTCGGCGCAGCCCTGTAGCCAGTGCTGCGTTTATCAGGATCAAAACTATTCTGAAGGGGCCGTAATTAAAGCAGAGGGAATACTGTTGCAATGCCAGCGGGATGATAAAACCATTAGCACCAATCCGTTGGTCTGGCGGCGCGTAAAGCCATAAACGCCTGTAAAAGCGGAATGTCAGCAGGGGCCAGCGGATATTGCATTGCCTCTTCAGGTGAGCACCAGACCAACGCCTGATGCTCATGTGCCTGTAACGTCCCGTGGAAGTCGGGTACGTGCCAGGCATGAAGATGGATAATACGCCCTGAAACTTCCCGCTGGTGGCTGGCTACATATTTCCCGATGATAGCATCGATACCGAGCTCTTCACGCAGCTCGCGTATCAGCGCCTGTTGCTGGCTTTCTCCAGGTTCGACTTTACCGCCAGCAAATTCCCATAATCCCGCTTGATCGCTATGCGCAGGGCGTTGCGCGATTAAAATTTTGCCATCCCGTTCGATAATGGCGGCAACAACATCAATCATTTTCATAAATTACACACGGTCGAATACAGGAAAAATGCCATAATATCCGCAGTGTTGCCCGAGCTGAAGGGTTTTATTTCTTAAGGAGTACCCGTGTTAGACCGCCATCTTCATCCCCGAATTAAGCCTTTGTTGCATCAGTGCGTGCGGGTTCTGGATAAACCTGGCATTACACCTGATGGTTTAACGTTAGTGGGATTTGCCATCGGCGTGCTGGCACTGCCGTTTCTGGCACTGGACTGGTATCTGGCGGCGCTGATTGCCATTTTACTGAACAGGTTGCTTGATGGTCTGGACGGTGCGCTGGCGCGGCGCAGAGGGTTAACCGACGCGGGGGGCTTTCTCGATATTTCGTTGGATTTTCTTTTTTACGCGCTGGTACCGTTCGGGTTTATTCTCGCCGCACCGGAACAAAATGCGCTGGCGGGCGGCTGGCTGCTGTTTGCGTTTATCGGCACGGGCAGCAGTTTTCTCGCATTTGCTGCACTGGCGGCGAAACATCAGATTGATAATCCCGGTTATGCGCACAAATCGTTTTACTATCTGGGCGGGTTAACAGAAGGCAGCGAGACGATTTTGCTGTTTGTTTTAAGTTGTCTCTTTCCGGAATATTTCCCGTGGTTTGCATGGATATTTGGCGCGCTTTGTTGGATGACAACATTTACGCGGATTTGGAGTGGATATCTGACGCTGAAGTCGCTTCAGCGTCAGTAATTGCCGTGTTATTGGCTACTGTCCGGGCCGCGTTCACCGGTTGCTACCGGATTTTTTGGATCGCTGCTCCATTCGTACCAGCCACCGTCATAAACGGAGACGTTATTCCAGCCCATGGCGCGTGCGTACATAAAGGTTTCAGACGCGCGCCAGCCGGTGCCGCAGTAGAATGAAACTTGCTGATCTGGTTTGATATTCCACGCTTTCCACATAGCGGCAATATCATCGGCGCTGCGCATGGTTCCATCCGGGTTATGGAAATCTTCCATATGGGTCGAGTCGCTGCCTGCGTGTCCCCAACGTGCCCCGGCTATTTCACCTTTTGGTTTAATGTAGCTGTAACCGCTGGTCGTACCGATAAATTCTGGCCACGAACGAATGCTCACCAGCGATGCATCCCGGCGATGCAGCAGCCCGCGAGCCTGCTCCATATCAAGCATCAGTTGTGGTTGCGCAGGGATCTTCACGCCGAAGTCTGGTTCCGCTTTCACTTTCGGTGGCGTACCGCGCTCAACGGGCAGACCTGCGTCGGACCAGGTTTGCCAACCGCCGTCCAGAAGGCGGACATCTTTCACGCCAGCGTAGAGCATAATTTGCGCCACGCGCGCTGCGGCGTAAACATCACGCCCGTACAGAATGACCGTGGTGTCATGACGAATGCCGTGCTTCGCCAGCATTGCTTTAAGCTGTTCATCAGAAACTTTGTTCCACAGCGGTTCGCTTTCCACTTCGTTGGTATCGATGTAGTCAGCGCCGGGAATATGGCTGATAAGGTAAAGCTTAGGAGCGCCCCAGGCCGCTTCAATGACTTTCCAGTCTCCGGCAGGTTTCGCCGTAACCTCTTTACCTTGTTGCAGGTCGTGCAGCCATTGCGGATAAACCAGCTGCTCAAAGTGCGGCAGTTTTTGTAGACGGGAAGGTTCGCTTAGCGCGTCACTCAGAATGGAGATATGCGTAAAACCTGCTTTTTGCAGTCGCGTTTTGACGGCGTCGACATCTTTGTCATTACCGTACAGCGCCACCGGGGCATCGGCTTTCAGGTTATGTTGCTTGATCCACTGGTTGAGCTGTTCGGTGCTCATTTTGTCGAGCCAGCTAGCAGAAAGGTTTAAGGCGGCAGGTTCATGACCGGAAGGGCCATTTAAGGATTGTGGCCAGCCGTTATAAAACGCACTGGGGCGAGTATCTATCGCTTTGCCATTTTGTTGTTGAAGCTGGTCAAGTGTAAGAGGCTTCGCCAGTTCAGCGGCCCACGAAGAAGCGCAAGCCAGCCCTAAAGCCATTGCCAGCGCGGTCATTTGAGAAACACGTTTCATCGAAAATCCCGACATTGTAGTTTTGAGTGCGCCATTCTGAACTGACGCATTTGGAAAAACTTTGCGTTATCGCAGTTTGTTGTAATTTTCTGACCACTGCGTCATATCCATAACGGGACTATCGGCAGGAACATCCTGAAGATCGTGGGTTACCTGAACGACGGGGATCGCCAGGTCGCGAACTTCATTGAATACCCACTGACGAAAATTATCGCGCAGAGCAACGTCAAGACGGCTGAACGGTTCATCAAGCAATAATGCCTTTGGCTGTGCGAGAAGGGCGCGCAGCAGGGCCACCCGCGCTCGCTGACCGCCTGATAATGTCGCAGGGTCCTGGTGATAAGTTTCAGCCAGTCCCGCTCGCTCAAGCGCGTCTTTCACGGCATTGCGCCTGGCAGTCCCCTTGAGCGTCGACGGTAGCGCCAGAAGCAAATTCTGTCCGACGCTGAACTGGTCAAATAACAGCGCATCCTGGAAAAGAATGCCAATCTGACGCCGGGCGGTAGGCAGGGTATCGATACGTTGATCATTGAGCCATAGCTCGCCTGTACAAGAAAATTGCCCGGCCAGCGCACCAATCATCCATGAAAACAGAGAAGACTTACCACAGCCTGATGGACCCATTAACGTGACAATGTCACCTTTATTGACTGTAAAGTTAACGTCTTCCAGTAAACAGGTTTCAGGCAAACGCAGCGAAAAATCTTTCACGCAGAGCATTAGCGGAGTCCTTGTCTGATAAAACCTACCCATTTTGCGACTAACGCGGTCAGGGCAAAAATAATAAGTGGCAAAAGCAGTTGCCATAGGGCCTGGGTGGCGAGAATGCTGTTACTACCGCCGCTACTTAACGCTACCGCTTCGGTGGTGAGCGTCGGGAAACGCCCGGCTCCCAGCCACAGCGTTGGCATATACTGCGCAATACTCACTGAAAATCCCACCGCGAAGGCCATCAGCGCAGGGCGCAACATGAGTGGGCATTTTACGTAAAAGAAGATTTTGGCCCGCGACCAGCCCAGTGTTTGCGCAATCAAAATTAATCGTGAATCAATGCGCTGCCAGGCGGGTTGCAGGATGAACAGCATCCACGGCATCACCCACAGCAGATGCCCCCACACCACCGCCGTCCAGCTACCATCCAGGTTGAGCCATAGCGCCAGTGTGTACTGGCCCGCCACCAGCGGCAAGGCGGGTAATAATATGGGCAACCATAGCCACAATTGGCGACGCTGTGGCCCCCATTCCAGCCACAGCAGCAACAGAACCAAAGCGATGAATGTCGCCACCAGCCCCATTGTCAGGCTGTTGAGAAGCACCTCGTGATTGATCGTCGACTGATCCGCGAGGATCGCCAGCAGAATCACACAGAGCACGCCAGTTAAGGGTAACAACTTCGCCAGCATCTTCCCTGGCAATAAAGGCGTGGCTGGCATGCGAATGCCATCTTCCCGGGGGATCGTACATCGCCAGGCGCGCCATAACAGATAACCAAGCAAAACGTAGGCGGCGAGTAACAGCATCAGCAGCAGGCTGGCAAGTGCGCCTTTCGTTTGTTGATCGGCGTCGCCCTGGGTTAACCACTGCCAGCTAATAACCGCAAGCGTCGGTGGATTACCTGGCCCAAGAATAATCGCCACATCCACGACCGACAGCGACCAGGCGACAATCGCCAGCATCGCCATTGCCAGCGCAGGCGCGACGGAGGGCAACAGCAGCCAGTTCAGGGATTGCCAGCGGCTGTAGCCCAGCGAATCCAGCACAATGAGTTGCTGCAACAGCCGTTTTTCGCTCAATACTGCCGCTAAGATCCACAGCAGAAATGCGCTTTCTTTCACCGCAAGGGTGAGGCCCAGACCGATACCCAATTTGTCCATCGGCGGAATGAGAAAAGGGAAAAACTGATAAACCAGGCCGCCGTCAGCAAAGAGCAGCAGGGCGCTGGTGGCAAAAGCCACGTGGGGGATGGCGAGTAGCCACGGCAGACGGGCGCACAGATGCTGCCATTTCGGCCCAGGCCATAGCGCTACTATCACCAGCAGGGCAATAAACAAAGCGCCGACCGCCGCAATGCTTGTCGACACCAGTGTTGCCAGTAATGCCTGCGGTAGCTGCGGATCGGCAAATAACGCCTGCCAGTGCGTCAGCGACATGGCAGGTGTTATCAGCGTGAAAGCCGACGGTACCAGCGGTGCGTAAATCACCGCCATCACCACCCACAGCAAAGAAATTAATGCGTACCGTAACGGCGTAGCCATTCTTGTTCCAGCGCATTTACCCAACCAGCATGCGGTTCCGCCAGTACCGGCGGCAGATCCTGCGGCATTCTTGATTGCAATGTTTCACGCTGCCCGGCAGGTAGTTTTTGCGGATCGAGAACCGAAGGATCGCCCCAGACAGCGGGATCCGCTTTACGCAGTTGTGCTTCAGGTGACAACAGGAAGTTGGCGACGACTTTTGCCGCAGCACTGGCAGTTGCGTTGGCTGGAATGGTGACGAAATGCACGTTGCCAATCATTCCCTCGCTAAAGCCAAAGCTGTAACTGCTGGTGGGTAAATCGCCGCTGGCGATTTTTTGCTGCGCATGAGCAGGATTAAAAGTCAGCGACAGGCGCAATGTGCCGGCTTTCAGCAGAGCATCCATCCGCGCGGGCGAAGGCGGGAAATCCTTTCCTTCGCGCCACAAATACGGATGCAGTGCATCAAGATATTGCCACAAGGGCGCAGTGACACGGGCGAAAGTGGCATCGTCCGGCGCTTTTTTTAATGCAGCGGGATCGGGCGTCAGCATAATCAGCAGCTGTTCAAGAAACGCGGTGCCGGTAAAGTCCGGTGGGCGCGGATAGGTAACCGTACCAGGGTTGGCTTTGGCAAATTCCAGCAAGGATTGTGGCGTTTTCGGTGGCTGTGGTGTCTGATCGCGTCGGGCGATAAATGTCAGCTGTGCGCCGCCCCAGGGCGATTCCGCACCTTGTGTCGGCACAGAAAAGTCTTCTCGCACCGGCAGCTGTGTGTCGACATAGCGCCAGTTGGGCAGAGTCTCCGCCCAGCCCGTTTGTAATAAATTGGCCTCTTTTAAGGTGCGGAAGTTTTCGCCGTTCACCCAGAGCAGATCCACCGAGCCGCCCGTTTTACGTCCGGCAGCAGCTTCGGTCTGAATGCGCTTCACCGCGTCTGCGGCATCCGCCAGACGGACGATTTTCAGGTTGATGGCGTAATGGGTTTTCAACTCGCCGCTAACCCAGTCGAGATAACGGTTAATTTCGGTATCGCCGCCCCAGGCGTTAAACCAGACGGTTTGCCCTTTGGCCTCATTTTTAATTTCCTGCCAGTCACTGGCATGTGTTGCCAAAGAAAACAGCGATAACAATCCCAGCAACCATACACAATGGCGCATCATCTCTCCTTAAGAACGTGTGTCAGGAATACGGCACAGCCCCTGAGCGGGAATGTCCATGGCAGAATTAAAACGGGCTGACAGATTTTGCAAGCCGATCAATGCCGTCAGCTCGGTGAGCGCCTGGGCGTCAAAATGCGTAGTCAGTCGGGTGCGCAGGGCATCATCGACCGTTGGCGGCGTTACGCTTGCGGCTTCGGCGTACTCCAGCGCCAGCCGCTCTTCGTCGCTGAAGAGCGGGCTTTGTCGCCAGTCAGCTACCGCCAGCAATTTATCGGTGCTGCCGGTGCGCTCGGCGACTTTCATACTGGTGATATCCACGCAAAACTCACACAGACACATTTGCGCAATGCGCGCGCTGACAAGCGATCGCACCACTGGATCGAGCGGTGAGCGTTTGCGCTCCAGCCAGCCAACAAACATCGACACCAGATAAAAGATAAACGGGATCCGCCCCCACCAGCGAATGGGGCTTAGCACCTCGCCGTAATGGCGACGGTGCAGCCACGCCTGCGGACGTAAAATGAAAGGAATTTTGCTAAGCGGCGGTAAACCCATCAGGCATTCCTCTTCTGGCGCTCAAGCCATATTTTCTTCGCCATAAAAATCACCACGGTCAGGGCAAACAAAATAAACAGTCCGGTGACAAACCAGAAAGTACCGCCTGTTAACATGCTGCCCGCCCAGGAATAAACAATAGTCGCCGGTAACTGACCAAGCCCGGTGGCGATAAAAAACGAGCGAAAACGTATTGAAGTCAAACCGGCAGCATAGCTGATTGGATCGAAAGGGACAAAAGGCAATAACCGACAGACCAGAATGGTGTGTTTGCCGTAGCGAGTGAAAAAGCCGTCCATACTGTCAAGCACGGTTTTACCGGTTAATTTTTCCACCACTTCGCGACCCATCACTCTGGCGATAAAAAAGCACAGCGCCGCGCCGGCCATCGAACTGGTCCACGACAGCAAGCCGCCCCAGAGCGCGCCAAACAGCGACGCATTGGCAAAGGTGATCAAAAACGCAGGTAGCGGTGCAGCAATGGCCTGTAGAATCATCAACAAGAACGAAACAACTGCCGCCAGTGCGCCGTAAGACTGAATAAAGCGTTCTATACCCTGTTGGTCCACGGCGGCAAACGCCGCAACGCTGCGATTGATAAACTCATGGATGCCGGGAAGCAGCGCCCATGCCAGCAGCATAGCGAACAACAGGATGATGAGGGTTATGCGGTAGTACCAGATTTTACGCGATTGCATTTTCATCATCCTTTATCCTGGTTTTATTCGGCGATTTTAAAGGTAACCGTTGCCAGCGTGTTATCTGCCGGGAGAAGCGAGGCATTGCCTTTGAATTTCACTTCGCTGCGTTTTTCCACCGCACCATAAGTGTATGTCGCATTGCTGACGATACCGACCGGGCAACTATCCAGACATACCAGACAGCCCGTTTTTTTCTCTTCAGCTGCCGTTAAATTACCGCCAAAGCGCATATCCAGTTTCTTGCCATTACTGTCAACAATCACTTCATCAAAGGAATACGCTTTTGCCGCTCCTTGCCAGTTAACTGAAATATCCAGTTTGCTGCCTGTGACATGAGTCGTTTCTTTATTATCCATCGTCATGTTTTCGCCCGGCGTACCTCCGGCCTCTTTCAGGGCTTCATAAAATGCTTTCGGCGTGGCATAACCCATAAACAGCGATTTATGTCCGTTGGAGCCATCTTTAAACACAATACCGTGGCGGGTATCGTCGGTGAGGAAACGCCCATTAATTTGCACCAGCATGGTTACCGTATGGTTATTGGCATCGACACGCAGCGGCTGGCTGTCCGAAAGCCCGTCGTATTCCACTTTTGCTGCCGTATTCTCTTTTTGATCGCAGCCACTAAGCCCCGCAACGGCCAGTAAACACAGTGCAGCCAGTCCTTTTTTCCATGACACTGAATAATGTTGCAACATCGTTCTATCCTTCATTTTTAGGGTGAGTAAGTGGGCTGTGGCGCGAAGCAGACAGATCCACGTGTTTGTGACGAGCGTAGAGTTTGGCGAGCTGGACGAGAATAAATAGCGCCAGGCCCGCCAGACAGAGTTGTAAAATAAAGCGCAGCGTAATGCCTTCACTGGCAAGATCGCTGGCCATCACGGTATAAATCACTATTCCAGGCAGAGTGGTTAATGCCGAAATAAGGGTATAAGGCCAGAAGGCGATGGCGGTTAATCCGTAAGCGTAATTTTGAATATTGTATGGAAATAGCGGGATTAAGCGGGTCAGAATAAGAAAATCGATACCGTTACGCGTAATGCCTTTTTCAATAGCCTGAAAAGTGTGGCAATGACCGACGTATTTCAACAGTAAATCACGCCCCAGAAAGCGCGCCAACAGGAATGAGCACGACGAGGCCAGCGTGGCGGCAATTAACGAAAGTAGCGTTCCTGTTAGCGGGCCAAAAACTATTCCTCCAGCGATCACCAGTACGCTGCCCGGTAGCAGAAAGAGGGTGGCGATGATGAATAACAGAATATAGAGGCTATAACCGAACAATCCGCTCTGGCGAATGAGTGTCTGTAAGTGGGGTAAATCGGTGAGCAGATCGAATAAACCGAAAGCATGGATAGCGTAAATGACCAGCGCAAAAAACAGACAGGCAAAAAGAAATTTACGCTCAGCGTTCATCGTGGAGTTTCCTATATCAAACTTGATAATAGAGAAGTGGTCAGACAACTAAAAAACGCAGTGACGGTATAACAAAGGACGGCGGGCAACAAATCATTACTGACAGTTTGTTGATTTTTCTCAAGGTTAATTCTCCTGACCCCGTGCGAGCCAGGAGAACGGAGAAATTAGCGGCGGAAGGTGGCCCAGACAGGTGCGTGATCTGACGGTTTTTCCATACTGCGAATTTCATAGTCGATACCGGTTTCTACGCAGCATTCGGCCAGCGGCTGGCTGGCAAGCAGCAGGTCGATACGCAGACCACGGTTATCGTCAAAACCTTTTGAGCGGTAATCAAACCATGAGAAACGATCTGCTGTTTGCGGATTCGCATGGCGGAAGGTATCGACCAGCCCCCAACTTATCAGCCTGTCCATCCACTCGCGTTCTTCCGGCAGGAAAGAACATTTACCAGTACGCAGCCAGCGTTTGCGGTTCTCTTCGCCAATGCCGATATCCAGGTCGGTGGGGCTGATATTCATATCGCCCATAATCAGCACCGGATTATCACGTTTGAGTTCGGTTTCCAGGTAGTTTTGCAGGTTCTGGTAAAACTGTGCTTTAGCCGGGAATTTTATGGGGTGGTCGCGGCTTTCGCCCTGCGGGAAGTAGCCGTTGATCACGGTGACATTGCCCAGCGGTGAGGGGATTTCCGCCATAATAATCCGCCGTTGTGCCTCTTCGCCGTCGCCTGGAAAGCCTCGACGCACGGCAATCGGCGTCTCTTTGGTCAACAGCGCCACGCCGTAATGGCCTTTCTGCCCGTGATAAAACACGTTGTAGCCAAGCTTTGCCACTTCTTCGAGCGGAAACATATCATCATGAACTTTTGTCTCCTGCAGGCCAATCACATCAGGCTGGTGCTTGTCGACGATAGCTTCAAGCTGGTGTGGTCTGGCGCGCAGGCCGTTGATATTAAAAGAGACAAATTTCATAGTCGCTGCCATTTATTCTGATAATGAGTGCGTGGATGTTAGCAGAAATTCGTCTGACTTACTGCCTGTTGTTAAGTGATTTGATCGATGGTTGTTAATGATGTCAACGATGGCGCAGAAAATGCCCGCTTTTGGTGCGAGTTGCGTCAGAATGGCGCAGTAATTTCCTGTAAATTTCGTCAAAGATCACAATTCCAGAATTATATTTTACTTCTGCATAACATTGCGTTTTTTATTCTATTTATTCATCCACATGGCAAACACATTCACTTTATATGCACTTAAGGTGAATATCGTTCGGTTGTAACACATTGATTTCCAGTTAGTGACCGTCATTTATGCACTTTTACCCCTGGCTGGCATGAACCCTGCAATCTACATTTACAGCGCAAACATTACTTATTATTAACATATAAATAACGAATTATTTACTGTAGAGGTCGCTATGTCTCAGCCAATTACGCGTGAAAACTTTGATGAATGGATGATACCTGTTTACGCTCCGGCACCGTTTATACCGGTACGTGGCGAAGGTTCGCGCTTGTGGGATCAGCAGGGGAAAGAGTATATCGACTTCGCGGGTGGCATTGCGGTAAACGCATTGGGGCATGCGCATCCGGAACTGCGCGAGGCGCTGAACGAACAGGCGAGTAAGTTCTGGCATACCGGCAACGGTTACACCAACGAACCGGTACTGCGACTGGCGAAAAAATTGATCGACGCCACGTTTGCCGATCGCGTTTTCTTTTGTAACTCCGGTGCAGAAGCCAACGAAGCGGCGCTAAAACTGGCGCGTAAATTCGCTCACGACCGCTACGGCAGCCATAAGAGCGGTATCGTGGCGTTCAAAAATGCGTTTCACGGGCGCACGCTGTTTACCGTCAGCGCAGGTGGGCAGCCAGCCTATTCACAGGATTTTGCGCCACTGCCGCCGGATATCCGTCATGCCGCGTATAACGATATTAACTCTGCCAGCGCGCTGATTGATGACTCCACCTGTGCGGTGATTGTCGAGCCCATCCAGGGGGAAGGCGGTGTGGTACCCGCCAGCAACGCGTTTTTACAAGGTCTGCGTGAATTGTGTGACCGCCACAATGCTTTGCTGATTTTTGATGAAGTACAAACCGGCGTCGGGCGCACCGGGGAACTGTATGCCTATATGCACTACGGCGTGACGCCAGATCTGTTAACTACCGCCAAAGCGCTGGGCGGCGGTTTCCCCGTTGGCGCTCTTTTGGCAACCGAAGAATGCGCCAGCGTGATGACCGTTGGCACTCATGGCACCACCTATGGAGGTAATCCGCTGGCCTCGGCGGTGGCGGGTAAAGTGCTCGAACTTATCAACACGCCAGAAATGCTTAACGGTGTTAAGCAGCGTCACGACTGGTTTGTTGAACGTCTTAATACCATTAATCACCGCTGCGGTTTGTTCAGTGAAATTCGCGGCTTAGGTCTGCTGATTGGCTGTGTGCTGAATGCGGATTACGCCGGGCAAGCGAAACAAATTTCTCAGGAAGCGGCGAAAGCGGGCGTGATGGTACTGATTGCGGGTGGCAACGTGGTGCGTTTTGCGCCTGCGCTCAATGTCAGCGAAGAAGAGGTGACGACCGGACTGGATCGCTTTGCTGCGGCCTGCGAACACTTTGTTAGCCGAGGTTCATCATGATGGTCATCCGTCCCGTTGAGCGATCAGATGTCTCAGCGCTGATGCAGCTTGCCAGCAAAACGGGCGGCGGCCTGACGTCGCTTCCCGCCAATGAAGCCACGCTTTCGGCACGTATCGAAAGGGCAATCAAAACCTGGCAGGGCGAACTGCCCAAAAGCGAGCAGGGCTATGTGTTTGTGCTGGAAGAGAGCGAGACAGGTACTGTGGCGGGAATTTGCGCCATTGAGGTGGCAGTTGGGCTGAACGATCCCTGGTACAACTATCGCGTCGGTACGCTGGTTCACGCTTCGAAAGAGCTGAATGTCTATAACGCGTTGCCGACGCTGTTTCTCAGTAACGATCACACTGGCAGCAGCGAGCTGTGCACGCTGTTTCTCGACCCGGACTGGCGCAAAGAGGGCAACGGCTATTTGCTGTCGAAATCGCGCTTTATGTTTATGGCGGCTTTTCGCGACAAGTTTAATGACAAAGTGGTCGCGGAAATGCGCGGGGTGATTGACGAACACGGCTATTCACCGTTCTGGCAAAGCCTCGGTAAACGTTTCTTTTCGATGGATTTTAGCCGCGCCGATTTTCTCTGCGGCACCGGGCAAAAGGCATTTATTGCAGAACTGATGCCGAAACATCCGATTTATACCCACTTTTTATCCCAGGAAGCGCAGGACGTCATTGGACAGGTTCATCCGCAAACAGCGCCCGCGCGGGCGGTGCTGGAAAAAGAGGGCTTTCGCTACCGCAACTATATCGACATTTTCGACGGCGGGCCGACGCTGGAGTGTGACATTGACCGCGTTCGCGCTATCCGCAAAAGTCGGCTGGTGGAAGTAGCGGAAGGACAACCTGCACAGGGCGATTTTCCGGCTTGCCTGGTTGCCAATGAAAACTATCACCATTTCCGCGTGTTGCTGGTGCGAGCCGATCCGGCGACCGAACGTTTGATTTTAACCGCTGCACAACTGGATGCCCTCAAATGCCACGCCGGGGATCGCGTTCGTCTGGTGCGCCTGTGCGCAGAGGAGAAAACAGCATGACTTTATGGATCAACGGTGACTGGGTGACGGGCCAGGGCGCACAGCGCGTGAAGCGTAATCCGGTATCGGGTGAGGTGTTATGGCAGGGCAATGATGCCGATGCTGCTCAGGTTGAGCAGGCTTGTCGGGCTGCTCGTGCAGCGTTTCCGCGTTGGGCGCGGCTCTCCTTTGGCGATCGTCAGGTAAGAGTTGAACGATTTGCCGCACTGCTGGAAAGCAACAAAGCCGAATTAACCGCGATTATTGCCAGAGAAACCGGCAAACCGCGTTGGGAAGCGGCAACCGAAGTGACGGCGATGATCAATAAGATCGCGATATCAATCAAGGCGTATCACGCTCGTACGGGAGAGCAGCGCAGTGAAATGCCGGATGGAGCAGCGAGCTTGCGCCATCGTCCACACGGCGTGCTGGCAGTGTTTGGACCGTACAATTTCCCCGGACATCTGCCTAACGGGCATATCGTTCCGGCGCTGCTGGCAGGTAACACGATAATCTTTAAACCCAGCGAACTAACCCCCTGGAGCGGCGAGGCAGTCATGCGTTTATGGCAGCAGGCAGGTTTGCCGTCGGGCGTGCTGAACCTGGTGCAAGGTGGGCGCGAAACCGGTCAGGCACTCAGTGCACTGGAGGATCTCGACGGCTTGCTGTTTACCGGCAGCGCCAATACCGGCTACCAGTTACATCGCCAGCTTTCCGGTCAGCCGGAAAAAATTCTTGCCCTCGAAATGGGCGGCAATAACCCGCTGATTATTGATGACGTGGTGGATATCGACGCCGCTGTCCATCTGACTATCCAGTCGGCATTTGTCACTGCCGGGCAACGCTGCACCTGCGCCCGCCGTTTATTGGTGAAAAGCGGGGCGCAGGGCGATGCGTTTCTTGCTCGCCTTGTTGCCGTCAGCCAGCGGTTAACGCCGGGGAAATGGGATGACGAACCGCAGCCGTTTATTGGCGGGCTGATTTCTGAACAGGCCGCACAGCAGGTGGTTACTGCCTGGCAGGAACTGGAAGCATTGGGCGGGCAAACGCTGCTTGCGCCACGTTTGCTACAAGCGGGAACATCGCTGCTGACGCCAGGGATCGTTGAAATGACGGGCGTTTCAGGCGTGCCGGATGAAGAAGTGTTTGGGCCGCTACTTCGCGTATGGCGTTATGACACTTTTGATGGGGCGATAAAGATGGCGAATAACACCCGCTTTGGCCTCTCTTGTGGGCTGGTTTCCCCAAAACGGGAAAAGTTCGAGCAACTGTTACTGGAAGCGCGGGCAGGGATTGTTAACTGGAACAAACCGCTTACCGGAGCCGCCAGTACCGCACCATTCGGCGGCATTGGCGCTTCCGGCAACCATCGCCCCAGCGCCTGGTATGCCGCAGATTATTGTGCCTGGCCGATGGCGAGCCTGGAGTCGGACTCGTTAACGTTGCCCGCAACGCTTAACCCCGGGCTGGATTTTTCCGATGAGGTGGCGCGATGAATGCCTGGGAAGTCAATTTCGATGGATTGGTGGGGCTGACGCACCATTACGCTGGCCTGTCGTTTGGTAATGAAGCCTCCACCCGTCACCGTTTTCAGGTATCGAATCCACGACTGGCGGCGAAGCAGGGCTTACTGAAAATGAAAGCCCTTGCCGATGCAGGATTTCCCCAGGCGGTGATCCCGCCGCACGAGCGTCCGTTTATTCCGGTGCTGCGTCAGTTGGGATTCAGCGGCAGCGATGAGCAGATACTGGAAAAGGTTGCCCGCCAGGCACCACACTGGCTTTCCAGCGTCAGTTCAGCATCGCCAATGTGGGTAGCTAATGCGGCCACGGTAGCGCCATCCGCCGATACGCTGGATGGCAAAGTACATTTCACGGTCGCCAACCTGAACAATAAATTTCACCGTTCGCTGGAAGCCCCCGTCACCGAATCGCTGTTAAACGCCATTTTTAACGATAAAGAGAAATTCACCCTCCATTCGGCGTTGCCGCAGGTGGCATTGCTCGGTGACGAAGGGGCGGCAAACCACAATCGCCTCGGCGGTCATTACGGCGAACCCGGTGTGCAGATTTTTGTTTACGGGCGAGAAGAGGGTAACGGTACGCGGCCTTCCCGCTATCCGGCGCGGCAGACCCGCGAAGCCAGCGAGGCGGTGGCCAGGCTGAATCAGGTGAATCCCCAACAGGTGATTTTCGCCCAGCAAAACCCGGACGTTATCGACCAGGGCGTTTTTCATAATGACGTGATTGCCGTGAGCAACCGCCAGGTACTGTTTTGCCATCAGCAGGCATTTGCTCGCCAGGCGCAATTACTGGCAAACCTGCGTGCGCGGGTCAATGGTTTTATGGCGATAGAAGTTCCGGCGTCGCAGGTTTCTGTGTCTGATGCGGTGTCTACGTATCTGTTTAACAGCCAACTGCTGAGTCGCGATGATGGTTCGATGATGCTGGTGCTGCCACAGGAGTGTCGGGAACATGCAGGAGTATGGCGTTATCTCAATGAACTCCTTACTGCTGACAACCCGATAAGCTCACTAAAAGTTTTTGATTTGCGCGAAAGTATGGCGAACGGCGGAGGCCCTGCGTGCCTGCGGTTGCGCGTGGTGTTGACGGATGAAGAACGCCGGGCGGTGAATCCGGCGGTGATGATGAACGATACGTTGTTTAATGCGCTCAATGACTGGGTGGATCGTTACTACCGCGATCGTCTTACTGCTGCCGATCTGGCCGACCCGCAATTGCTGCGTGAAGGGCGGGAAGCGCTGGATGCGTTGACTCAATTACTGAATCTCGGTTCGGTTTACCCGTTCCAGCGCGAGGGAGGGGAGAATGGATAATTTTCTCACTCTGACATTAGAGGGTAAAAAACCTGTCATCACCGAGAGAGAAATCAACGGCATTCGCTGGCGCTGGCTGGGGGATGGCGTGCTGGAACTGACGCCATTAACCCCACCGCAAGGCGCGTTGGTAATTTCGGCGGGGATCCACGGTAATGAAACGGCGCCTGTAGAAATGCTGGACGCCTTACTTGGCGCAATTTATCACGGTGAAATTAAGTTACGCTGGCGCTTGTTGGCAATCCTCGGAAATCCCCCTGCGCTCAAGCAAGGAAAGCGCTATTGCCATAGCGATATGAACCGGATGTTTGGCGGACGCTGGCAGCTATTTGCCGAAAGTGGCGAAACCTGCCGCACCCGCGAGCTGGAACAGTGCCTGGAAGATTTTTATCAGCAGGGGAATGAGTCTGTGCGCTGGCATCTTGATCTGCATACTGCCATCCGCGGTTCGTACCACCAGCGGTTTGGCGTTTTACCGCAACGAGAAATTCCCTGGGACGAAAGTTTTCTGACATGGCTGGGCGCGGCAGGGCTGGAGGCGTTGGTGTTTCATCAGGCGCCAGGCGGCACGTTTACCCATTTCAGCTGCAAACATTTTGGCGCACTGGCGTGTACGCTGGAGCTAGGCAAAGCACTGCCGTTTGGGCAAAACGAGCTTCGTCAGTTTGCGCCAACCACCAATGCAATTGCTACGCTGTTAGCAGGGGCAAGTGTCGGTATAGAGAGAAAACTGCCCCAGCGTTACCGGGTGGTTTCGCAGATTACCCGTCACACTGCTGCTTTCGAGTTGCATATGGCGAGCGAGACGCTGAATTTCACGCCGTTTAAGAAAGGAGCGTTATTGGCGCAGGATGGAGAGGAACGTTTTACCGTGACTCATGATATTGAATATGTGCTATTCCCCAATCCACTGGTGGCGTTGGGATTACGCGCGGGATTAATGCTGGAAAAAATAACCTAGAACTTGCCCGCAGAAAGGTTTCTGCGGGTATTTAATAACGGCTTTCGGAATAATACGGATTAATCCTGGGTGTTTGCTTTATTTATCGCCATTTATCAGGTATAGTCCTCCATAATTTCTGCAAAATCATTGCGTTGTAATATTTTCTCATCACTTTCCTTCAATTTTTCTTTTTTTCTCCATAATTGGCGAGAAAATGTTTTTTATACTTTCATTGATTTACCGTTGCTCTGATTAATTGACGCTAAACTCAGTAAAGTTAATCTCGTCAACACGGCAAGTTACTTAAGAAAGCCGTAATAAATAACTGAAAGGAAGGATATAGAATATGCGTAAATTAACTGCACTGTTTGTTGCCTCTACCCTGGCTCTTGGCGCGGCTAACCTGGCCCACGCCGCTGACACCACTACCGCAGCACCGGCTGACGCGAAGCCGATGATGCATCATAAAGGCAAGTTCGGTCCGCATCAGGACATGATGTTCAAAGACCTGAACCTGACCGACGCGCAGAAACAGCAGATTCGTGAAATCATGAAAGGCCAGCGTGACCAGATGAAACGTCCGCCGCTGGAAGAACGCCGCGCAATGCATGACATCATCGCCAGCGATACTTTCGACAAAGCAAAAGCTGAAGCGCAGATTGCTAAAATGGAAGAACAGCGCAAAGCTAACATGCTGGCGCACATGGAAACCCAGAACAAGATTTACAACATCCTGACGCCGGAGCAGAAAAAGCAATTTAATGCTAATTTTGAGAAGCGTCTGACAGAACGCCCAGCGGGAAAAGGTAAAATGCCTGCAACTGCTGAATAATCTTTCAGCCAAAAAACTTAAGACCGCCGGTCTTGTCCACTACCTTGCAGTAAGGCGGTGGACAGGATCGGCGGTTTTCTTTTATGCGCCTGTGCCTGTCATTTTTGCAAAAACGCTAAGGTAAATCATACGAGTTGCCGATAACAATCCACGGTTGCCTGAGCGATAACAATGAAAAGAGCATGCCCGGAGCGAGTATGGAATACTTTGATATGCGTAAAATGTCGGTGAACCTGTGGCGAAACGCTGCCGGTGAAACTCGTGAGATCTGTAGTTTTCCCCCTGCGAAACGTGATTTTTACTGGCGTGCCAGCATTGCGTCCATTGCGGCCAATGGTGAATTTTCTTTATTTCCTGGGATGGAAAGAAGTGTGACGCTGCTGGAAGGCGGCGAGATGTTTCTTGAAAGCGCAGACCGTTTTAGCCATACCTTAAAGCCGTTACAGCCTTTTGCTTTTGCGGCGGACCAGGTGGTAAAAGCGAAACTGACGGAAGGGCAGATGTCGATGGATTTCAACATTATGACGCGCCTGGATGCCTGTAAGGCGAAAGTCAGAATTGCCGATCGCACGTTCACCACTTTTGGCTCACGCGGCGGGGTGGTGTTTGTGATTAGCGGGGCATGGCAACTGGGCGAAAAATTGTTAACTACCGACCAGGGCGCGTGCTGGTACGATGGCAAACACACCCTGCGGCTTTTGCAACCGCAAGGTAAACTGCTGTTCAGTGAAATTAACTGGCTTGCAGGCCATTCACCGGATCAAGTTCAGTAATTTCATAGCGACCGGAAAGCAGTGGTTTACAAAGAATTTTATAACCATCGTGATCGAATCCGGCAGGCGTACGGATCAACGTTGCCGCCTCTTCCAGCGAATTAACCGCCCCCAGCCACAGCCAGTTATGAATAATATGGTATTGGGTCATTTCCGGGTGCTGTTCTTTCAACGCCACCGCACCTTGCCACGGCCAGCAGATCACCCGCAAACGTTCCAGCGACTGGAGCAGACGTTGAGCATGATCTTCATGGCTCTCTTTTCCGCAGCACGCTCCGGCGCAACGTTTTAGCGCTGAACGAAAGCAAGCACGACCGCGGCTTAGCGGTTCCAGCCCGAGCAGGCCATAACAGAGCTTTTGTTCATCGGCGATTGTCTGTAATGCCTGTAATGCCTGTAATGCCGAGCGGCGGTTGGCAAACAGGCCAAACAGGTTTGGCGCAGTAGAAAAATCCACGTCTTTGGCGTACACCACATCCACGCGTTTTTCATTCAGTTGCAGGGCGCAGAGCTGACGATTGCGGCGCAACCGTTTATTAAACAAAGGCTGTTGCTCTTTGATTAGACGCGCTTCAAGGAGCAGAGCGCCGATTTCGCCCGCGGTACATATCCAGCTAATGCGTCGGGATTGTCGCAGCATGGCCGCTTCATCCGGGGTACGTAAATGGGAAAGGACGCGGCTGCGGATGTTAACGCTTTTGCCGATATAGAGCGGCATAGTGTTACTTTCGCCATGAAACAGATACACACCGGGTCGGGTGGGTAAGTCAGTAAGAAATGAACGTAAATGTTCGGGATATTCATAAATTGCCGCCGCTTCAAATTCGAGCCGCGGGGAAGTTAAACGCCGTACCACTGTTTACTCCGAATGCTGGTCATTTATCCAGTATAGCGGGTGGGTGGCGATTAAAAAAGAGGCGGGGCGATGACAAAGCTAACACTGCCTGATGCGCTACGCTTATCAGGCCTACTCGACTCCTGCAATGTATTGAATTTGCAAAGTTTTACATGCCGGATAAGACGCTTACGCCATATCCGGCATGTATAAAGTGTTTGGTGTCGACAATCTCAGGCGGGGAGGCCGCACTGTTTATTTTTTCCAGAAATCATCGAAAACCGTAATGGGTGGGCGGCGTTTATGCTCGGTTTTCAGATACCAGTTCTCAATCGTTCTGGCGACCTGTTCCGGGACATTTTTCCCTTCAAGATAGTCATCGATATTTTCATACGTTACGCCGAGCGCGACTTCATCTGGCAGTGACGGGCGGTCATCTTCCAGGTCGGCTGTGGGTGCCTTCTTATAGAGATGCTCAGGGCAACCTAACGCCGCCAGTAACTGTTTACCCTGACGTTTATTCAGACGATACAGAGGGTTAATGTCTGTGCCACCATCACCATATTTAGTGAAGAATCCAGTAATGGCTTCTGCCGCATGATCGGTGCCAACTACGACGCCATTAGTCATACCCGCAATGCTGTATTGCGCTTTCATCCGCTCACGTGCTTTTTCATTGCCACGCACAAAATCGCTCAGTTCGATACCTGCTTCCCGCAATGCCTGTTCACTGGCGAGTACCGCGCCCTTGATATTGACGGTTAATACGCGATCCGGCTGAATAAAGGCAATGGCGTCCTGGCAATCTTGTTCGTCGGCCTGAACACCGTAGGGAAGGCGCACGGCGATAAATTGCAGTGATTCATTACCGGTTTCCTGGCGCAGTTCATTAATTGCCATCTGACACAACTTACCGGCAAGGGTAGAGTCCTGACCACCGCTAATGCCGAGTACCAGTGATTTAATGAACGGGTAGGTTTGTAGATAGCTTTTCAGAAAATCGACGCTGCGACGAATTTCCTCTTCAGCATTAATCTGCGGTTTGGCGCCCAGCGCCTTTATTATTTGTTGCTGCAATGTCATTGAACCCCTCCAGACAAAAAATATAACTTCCTTAAAGCTAACCCGTTGCTACAGAAACGACAAGCGACAGCAGGTTGAATGGTGGTTAAAACGTCATACAGGAATCCTCTGAAAGCGAAACCGTTTCGCTCTCAGGCTTGAAAAAGCCCCCGATGTATTCCAGGCTTATCTAACACGCTGATAAACAAGAGGACGGAATATGAACAAGAATATGGCAGGAATTCTGGGTGCAGCGGCGGTATTAACCATGCTGGCAGGTTGTACGGCGTATGATCGTACCAAAGACCAGTTTGTACAGCCTGTGGTGAAAGACGTCAAAAAAGGCATGAGCCGGGCGCAGGTTGCACAAATTGCGGGTAAACCTTCGTCTGAAGTGAGCATGATCCATGCTCGTGGTACTTGCCAGACCTACATTCTGGGTCAACGTGATGGTAAAGCAGAAACCTATTTTGTCGCGTTAGATGATACCGGGCATGTGATCAACACCGGCTATCAGACCTGTGCCGAATACGACACTGATCCGCAGGCTGCGAAGTAATTCCTTCATCTGAAAGCTTGAGTCACAACGAAAACCGGCCATTGTGCCGGTTTTTTTATGCGCGTGTTCTTATTTGTTGACGCGAATTATTTAACCGAAATGTGAAGGTGGTCATAACAGCAGGTCAAGGAGAGACAATTTGTATAGTCAAAGAAATACTATTGCTCAGGTCAATACCGTATACTCTTTTCAGCCACCAAAAAAAGTCATGTTGGTTTCGCAAGTTACCCAGAGCATGGAAGCAGGTGAAGGCTTGCGGAGTGTCTGGCTGACAGATAATCGTTGATGAGGGCAGTTTTATGGAAAAGAAACACATTTATCTGTTTTGTTCTGCGGGCATGTCTACCTCTTTACTGGTATCAAAAATGCGCGCTCAGGCAGAAAAATATGAAGTTCCGGTCATTATTGAAGCATTTCCAGAAACGCTGGCTGGTGAAAAAGGGCTGAATGCCGATGTCGTTTTATTAGGGCCGCAGATTGCTTATATGTTGCCCGAAATTCAGCGTTTGTTACCCAACAAACCGGTGGAAGTAATTGACTCGTTGTTATATGGCAAAGTCGATGGTTTAGGCGTGCTTAAGGCTGCAGTTGCAGCAATTAAAAAAGCCGCAGCAAATTAATTTTTAAATTTTCCCGTCAAAGAGTTATTTCATAAATCTATACCGCAATATTTGAATTGCGGTTTTTAAGGGTATTTTTCTATGAGTAATGTTATTGCATCGCTTGAAAAGGTACTCCTCCCTTTTGCAGTTAAAATAGGAAAGCAACCGCACGTTAATGCAATCAAAAACGGTTTTATTCGCTTAATGCCGTTAACCCTCGCAGGGGCTATGTTTGTATTAATTAATAACGTTTTCCTTAGCTTTGGGGAGGGGTCGTTTTTTTATTCCTTAGGTATTCGCCTCGACGCCTCGACCATTGAAACACTCAATGGTCTGAAAGGTATTGGCGGAAATGTTTATAACGGAACATTGGGGATTATGTCTTTAATGGCACCGTTCTTTATCGGCATGGCGCTGGCAGAAGAGCGTAAAGTCGATGCGCTGGCAGCGGGATTGTTATCCGTTGCGGCGTTTATGACCGTCACGCCTTATAGCGTCGGCGAGGCTTATGCCGTCGGCGCTAATTGGTTAGGCGGCGCAAATATCATCTCCGGGATTATTATCGGCCTGGTGGTGGCAGAAATGTTTACCTTTATTGTCCGCCGCAACTGGGTAATTAGACTGCCCGATAGCGTACCTGCGTCGGTATCGCGTTCTTTCTCTGCATTGATTCCCGGCTTTATTATTCTTTCCGTGATGGGGATTATTGCCTGGGCGCTGAACACCTGGGGCACCAACTTCCATCAGATCATTATGGATACCATCTCAACGCCGCTGGCATCGCTGGGTAGCGTGGTTGGCTGGGCATATGTGATTTTTGTTCCGCTGCTGTGGTTCTTCGGTATTCATGGCGCGCTGGCTCTCACCGCGCTGGACAACGGCATTATGACGCCGTGGGCGTTGGAAAACATCGCGACCTACCAGCAATATGGTTCCGTCGAAGCGGCATTAGCTGCCGGTAAGACCTTCCATATCTGGGCCAAGCCGATGCTGGACTCCTTTATTTTCCTCGGTGGTAGTGGTGCGACCCTGGGCCTGATTCTGGCTATCTTTATTGCTTCTCGCCGTGCTGATTATCGTCAAGTGGCAAAACTGGCGCTGCCGTCCGGCATCTTCCAGATTAACGAACCGATTCTGTTTGGTCTGCCGATTATTATGAACCCGGTGATGTTTATCCCGTTTGTGCTGGTACAACCGATTCTGGCGGCAATCACCCTCGCAGCGTACTACATGGGCATTATTCCACCAGTGACCAACATTGCGCCGTGGACCATGCCAACCGGTCTGGGAGCCTTCTTTAACACCAACGGTAGCGTTGCCGCCTTACTGGTCGCACTCTTTAACCTCGGTATCGCCACGCTGATTTATCTGCCATTTGTTGTGGTGGCTAACAAAGCACAAAACGTGATTGATAAAGAAGAGAGTGAAGAAGATATTGCTAACGCGCTGAAATTTTAATCGATATCGGCACAGGTAACGCTGTGCCGGGTAAGGAAAGTGAGGAACTGAGTATGATGGATCTCGACAATATCCCGGATACGCAAACCGAAGCCGAAGAACTGGAAGAAGTGGTGATGGGGCTTATCATCAATTCCGGGCAGGCGCGCAGTCTGGCGTATGCGGCGCTGAAACAGGCAAAGCAGGGCGATTTTGCTGCAGCAAAAGCGATGATGGATCAGTCACGAATGGCGTTGAATGAAGCGCATCTGGTACAGACGAAACTGATTGAAGGCGATGCGGGCGAAGGTAAGATGAAAGTGAGTCTGGTGCTGGTCCACGCCCAGGATCATTTAATGACCTCAATGCTTGCACGTGAACTGATTAGCGAATTAATTGAGCTTCATGAAAAATTGAAGGCATAAGGAGTTGATGATGCAGCCAGTGATTAATGCGCCGGAAATTGCCACAGCCCGTGAACAACAACTGTTTAATGGCAAAAACTTCCATGTGTTTATCTACAACAAAACTGAGAGTATCAGTGGGCTGCATCAACACGACTATTATGAATTCACCCTGGTGTTAACGGGTCGTTATTACCAGGAGATAAACGGTAAACGCGTGTTGCTGGAGCGGGGCGATTTTGTCTTTATTCCGTTGGGCTCGCACCATCAAAGTTTTTATGAGTTTGGCGCCACGCGTATATTAAATGTTGGGATCAGCAAACGTTTTTTTGAGCAACATTATCTGCCGTTGTTGCCTTATTGCTTCGTCGCATCACAGGTATACCGGACCAATAACGCTTTTCTCACCTATGTGGAAACGGTCATCTCTTCACTGAATTTCCGTGAAACCGGGCTGGAAGAGTTTGTTGAGACAGTGACTTTTTATGTTATCAACCGCTTACGTCATTACCGTGAAGAACAGGTAATTGATGATGTGCCGCAGTGGCTGAAAGGCACGGTTGAAAAGATGCATGATAAAGAGCAGTTTAGTGAAAATGCGCTGGAAAATATGGTGATACTGTCGGCGAAATCGCAGGAATATTTGACGCGTGCGACCCAGCGATATTATGGCAAAACACCAATGCAGATTATTAATGAAATTCGCATTAATTTTGCCAAAAAACAACTGGAAATGACCAACTATTCGGTA
This sequence comes from Escherichia sp. E10V10, assembly GCF_004211985.1. Classification (NCBI taxonomy): domain Bacteria; kingdom Pseudomonadati; phylum Pseudomonadota; class Gammaproteobacteria; order Enterobacterales; family Enterobacteriaceae; genus Escherichia; species Escherichia sp. E10V10. Next base: position 771,920 of record NZ_RHJO01000001.1, read on the forward strand.
ACGGATATTGCATTTGAAGCCGGTTATAGTAGCCCAAGCTTGTTTATTAAAACGTTTAAGAAACTGACCTCGTTTACACCCAATAGTTATCGTAAAAAATTGACTGAATTTAATCAGTAGCCATTGTGTCAGAACACTAAATTTACATGCTTGCTCTGTATAACCTGGTATTTCCGGGTTATTCCTGACTTAGCGGCAGGCACGACGAATATCAGTATTTCCTAGTGAAGGGAGAAATTATGAGCCAGAAATTAAAAGTCGTCACTATTGGTGGCGGGAGCAGCTATACCCCGGAATTACTGGAAGGGTTTATTAAACGTTATCACGAATTGCCGGTGAGTGAATTATGGCTGGTGGACGTCGAAGAGGGTAAAGCGAAGCTGGATATTATTTTCGATCTCTGCCAGCGGATGATTGATAACGCTGGTGTACCAATGAAGCTTTATAAAACGCTCGATCGCCGCGAAGCATTGAAAGATGCCGATTTCGTCACTACCCAGCTGCGCGTAGGTCAATTACCAGCACGCGAACTCGATGAACGTATTCCGTTAAGTCATGGTTATCTCGGCCAGGAAACCAACGGTGCAGGTGGCCTGTTTAAAGGTCTGCGTACTATTCCGGTGATTTTTGACATAGTCAAAGATGTTGAAGAACTCTGCCCCAATGCCTGGGTGATTAACTTTACGAACCCAGCGGGAATGGTCACCGAAGCCGTTTATCGTCATACCGGATTTAAACGCTTTATCGGCGTGTGTAATATTCCGATTGGCATGAAGATGTTTATCAGCGATGTTTTAGCGTTGAATGAGAACGATGATTTATCTATCGATCTGTTCGGGCTGAACCACATGGTGTTTATTAAAGATGTTCTGGTAAATGGCAAGTCTCGCTTTGCCGAATTGCTTGATGGTGTGGCATCCGGGCAGTTAAAAGCGTCTGGCGTAAAAAATATTTTCGATCTGCCGTTTAGCGAAGGCTTAATTCGCTCACTGAATCTGTTGCCGTGCTCGTATCTGCTTTATTACTTCAAGCAAAAAGAGATGCTGGCGATTGAAATGGGTGAGTATTATAAAGGCGGCGCACGTGCACAGGTGGTACAGAAAGTCGAGAAACAACTCTTTGACCTGTATAAAAATCCGGACCTGAACGTTAAGCCGAAAGAACTGGAACAGCGCGGCGGGGCATATTACTCAGATGCGGCGTGTGAAGTGATTAATGCTATCTACAACGACAAGCAAGCAGAACATTACGTTAATATCCCGCATCATGGGCATATTGATAATATTCCGGCAGACTGGGCGGTAGAAATGACCTGTACACTGGGGCGCGATGGCGCGACGCCACATCCACGCATTACACACTTCGATGACAAAGTGATGGGCTTGATTCATACCATCAAAGGTTTTGAGATTGCCGCCAGCCACGCAGCCCTTAGCGGCGAATTTAACGATGTGTTACTGGCGCTCAACCTTAGCCCGCTGGTGCATTCCGATCGTGACGCGGAACTGCTGGCAAGAGAGATGATTCTGGTGCATGAGAAGTGGTTGCCAAACTTTGCTGACTGCATTGCAGAACTCAAAAAAGCACATTAACTGAGGCTGATTATGGAACGCTTACTGATTGTTAATGCTGATGACTTTGGCTTAAGTAAAGGCCAGAACTACGGCATTATCGAGGCCTGTCGTAATGGTATTGTCACCTCAACGACGGCGCTGGTGAATGGGGAAGCTATCGACCATGCGGTGCGGTTAAGTTGTGATGAACCGAGTCTGGCAGTTGGGATGCACTTTGTCCTTACACTGGGCAAGCCGCTGACTGAAATGCCTGGGCTGACCCGGCAAGGTGTGCTGGGGAAATGGATCTGGCAGCTGGCAGAAGACGATGCCTTACCACTGGAAGAAATTTCCCAGGAACTCGCCCGCCAGTATCTGCGATTCATTGAATTGTTTGGCCGCAAACCAACACATCTTGATAGTCATCATCATGTGCATATGTTCCCGCAGATTTTCCCGATTGTGGCGAAGTTTGCGGCTGAAGAGGGGATTGCGTTGCGTATTGATCGCCAGCCAGTATTTAACGACGGTGATTTACCCGCTAATCTGCGCAGTTCACAGGGCTTCAGTAGTGCATTCTATGGTGAAGAGATTAGTGAATCACTGTTCCTGCAAGTGTTGGATGATTCCAGTCATCGCGGTGAACGCTCAGTGGAAGTGATGTGCCATCCTGCGTTTGTCGATAATACAATTCGCCAGAGTGCTTACTGTTTCCCGCGGTTAGCGGAACTGGATGTGTTAACGTCGGCGTCGTTGAAGTATGCCATTGCCGAGCGTGGTTATCGGTTGGGTAGTTATCTGGATGTGTAGGTAAGGCTGTTTTGCCGGATGCGGCGTAAATGCCTTATTCGGCATACAATATATTGAAATTTCATAGCATTATGAACATCCGGTAGGCCTGATAAGCGCAGCGCATCAGGCAAAGGTGGCGCAGTTGCGCCACCCATATTTACGCCGGAATTTTGTCAATCTTAGGCATACGTGACCAGACGCGGTGCGCCGCCATTAGCGTTAACAGTTCATCCATAAAACTACCGTCGGCGCTGTCGGCTTCCACAACCCCTTCTTCACCTTTGTCATCCACCTTAATTGTCGCTTTGAACTTGCGGGCGTCTCCCGCCAGCGCAATCGGTTTAAGGTGTTTGTAGGCTTCCATCAGGTAATAGTTCGCATCGCCGTTGTCTGCGATATCCGCAATATTACCGCAAGGGACAATGACCGCATCCACCGTCAGCGAAGGCGCTCCGGCAAAGGTAGCAGCAATTGGCAATACTGTGCCGTCATCCGCAGTCACTTCACCCATTCGGGAGTAGAGCAGTTTGGCATGAACGCCTTTGGCCTTCAGCGCCTTGAGAATGGTCAGCAGGTCTGCCGATCTCACTTCATCATTAAGCAAAATCGCTACCACACGGCCTTTGACATCACCGTCAGGAATGGCATACAGGCTTAATGTTGGGGCATTTTTCAGACCGTTGATGTCTGGTGGCGGGGTAATATTCAGTTGTTCATCAGTCAGTTCGATACCGAGATTTTCCGCCACAGCCTGCGCCAGAGTGAGATCGATATGTGCCAGTTGATCAACGACGCGTTCACGAATATACGGACGAGCAACTTTGCTCAATTCAAAGCTGAAAGCGTCGATAATGTGGCGCTGTTCAAACGGCGTCTGGCTTAGCCAGAACAGACGCGGATGGGAATAATATTCGCCAAACGATGGGCTACGCTCGCGGACTTTGTTGCCTTCTACACGTTCCTGGTATGATTCAAATCCGCCGCGTTTCGGCCCCGGCGGTGTTTCGCGCGGCCAGTTGTCGTTGATCGAGTTTGGTTCGTAGTTTGCCGGATTTGTGTCGATTCCCATGCGGTGCATGCCGTCACGCTGGAAATTATGGTAAGGGCAGGTCGGGCGGTTAATCGGAATTTCATGGAAATTGGGCCCACCAAGACGACTAATTTGTGTATCGGTATAAGAGAACAAACGCCCCTGCAATAACGGGTCGTTGGTGAAATCCAGACCGGGGACAATATGCCCTGGATGGAAAGCTACCTGTTCGTTTTCGGCAAAGAAGTTATCCGGGTTGCGGTTAAGTACCATTTTGCCGACGCGCTGTACCGGCACCAGTTCTTCCGGGATAAGTTTGGTTGGATCGAGAAGGTCGAAATCAAACTTGAATTCGTCTTCTTCCGGGATTAACTGGAAGCCCAGTTCGTATTCCGGGAAATCGCCTGCTTCAATGGCTTCCCACAGCTCACGGCGGTGGAAGTCCGGGTCACGTCCGGTGAGTTTCTGCGCTTCATCCCATACCAGCGAGGCTTTACCTGCCAGTGGTTTCCAGTGGAAACGCACAAACGTCGCTTTCCCTTCTGCGTTAATCAGGCGGAAAGTGTGGATGCCGAAACCTTCCATCGTACGGTAGCTGCGCGGGATCCCGCGATCCGACATCGCCCATATCACGTTATGCAGCGTTTCCGGTTGCAGGGAAACATAATCCCAGAATGTGTCGTGGGCGCTACCTCCCTGTGGTATCGCCCAGTGCGGTTCTGGTTTTACCGCATGAACAAAATCGGGGAATTTATGCGCATCCTGGATAAAGAAGATTGGCGTGTTATTGCCAACGAGGTCAAAAATACCCTCTTCAGTATAGAACTTGGTGGCAAAACCACGGATATCACGCACGGTATCGGCAGAGCCAGCGCCACCCTGAACGGTAGAGAAACGGACAAACACTGGGGTGATTTTGTTCGGGTCAGACAGGAAGTCGGCTTTGGTAATATCGCTTAAGTTTTTATACGGCTGGAAATAACCATGAGCCGCAGATCCTCGCGCATGAACAATACGTTCCGGGATACGCTCATGGTCAAAGTGAGTGATCTTCTCGCGCAGAATAAAATCTTCCAGCAGCGTTGGACCACGGCTACCGGCACGCAGTGAGTTTTGATCGTCAGCGATGCGCACGCCCTGATTGGTGGTCAGCGCATAATTTTCACTACCTTTACGTACATCTTGCAGGGAATTAAGTTTTTCATTACGCGTATCAGGAGCTTTCAGACTGCCTGGCGCGGTAGGCTGTGCGCCTGGCGGGGTCGGTTCAGCCGCTGGACGATGAGAGCCGTCCTCAGGTGCCAGTGAGTCCATTCCTGGTTTCGCTTCGTTCGAGTCGTGCAGGGGGGACTGGTGCTGATGTGGGTTCTTTTCGTTATGTTGCGACATTGAACTCGTCTCCTTATTTCATTGCTGAAAGGGCCGCTTTTTTGGTCAAAAAACCCTCTAACTATAGACCATCGGGGATGTCTCGCTCTGGAAGTGGTGTCGGCGAAAGTATTTGAAGATGTACGCAAAGCAGGACGGACGTGGGCTAAATCGGCTAAACTACATTTTTTCTGATTTTTAATATGCGTTTAGTGAAGCCAGTAATGAAGAAACCGCTACGTCAGCAAAACCGCCCGATTATTAGCTATGTCCCGCGCACGGAACCTGCGCCGCCGGAGCATGCGATTAAAATGGATTCGTTTCGTGATGTCTGGATACTACGTAGCAAATATGTGGCGTTTGTTCTGGTAGGGGAATCATTCTTGCGCTCACCGGCGTTTAGTGTGCCGGAGGCGGCCCAGCGCTGGGCGAATCAGATTCGACAAGAGAATGAGGTCGAAGAGTAAAAAAACGCCTGTCGGGATGACAGGCGTTTTGCGTTATAAGCCAGGGTTAACGGTGAGCCAGTTCGGCGTCATCTTCGCTATCCAGAATGGATTTATCGGTCTTCTTCAGCCACTGGCTGGTCAGTGTACCTGCGGTCATAGAACCGCTGACGTTCAGTGCCGTACGGCCCATATCGATAAGTGGCTCAACGGAAATTAACAATGCCACCAGCGTTACCGGCAAGCCCATCGCAGGGAGTACAATCAGTGCGGCGAATGTTGCACCGCCACCAACGCCTGCAACACCTGCTGAACTCACAGTGACGATACCAACGAGTGTCGCAATCCACATTGGGTCCAGCGGATTAATGCCAACCGTAGGCGCAACCATCACTGCCAGCATTGCCGGATACAGCCCGGCACAGCCGTTTTGACCAATGGTCGCGCCGAAAGAGGCGGCGAAACTGGCGATGGATTCAGGAACACCCAGACGACGCGTTTGTGCTTCTACATTCAGCGGAATAGACGCAGCACTGGAGCGACTGGTGAAGGCAAACGTCAGCACTGGCCATACTTTACGGAAGTATTTCAGCGGGCTTACGCCATTAATGCCCAGCAGAATGCCATGCACTGCAAACATAATGATAAGACCGAGGTAGGATGCGACAACGAAGCTACCCAGTTTAATGATGTCTTGCAGGTTGGAGCCAGCAACAACTTTGGTCATCAGTGCCAGAACGCCGTATGGCGTCAGTTGCATGACCAGGCGAACCAGTTTCATCACCCAGCTTTGCAGCGTATCGATAGCGGTTAAGACTCGTTCACCTTTCGGCGCATCATCTTTCAGCAGTTTCAGTGCGGCAACGCCCAGGAAAGCCGCAAAAATTACCACGCTGATAATTGACGTCGGATTGGCACCGGTCAGATCGGCAAACGGGTTTTTCGGGATAAAGGACAAGACAAGCTGCGGAACGCTCAGGTCAGAGACTTTACCGACATAGTTGCTTTCGATAGCGTTCAGACGAGCAGTTTCTGCACCACCCTGAACCAGACCTTCAGCCGTCAAACCAAACAGGTTGGTGACCAGCACACCGACCAGCGCCGCAATCAGCGTGGTAAACAGTAGCGTACCAATAGTCAGAAAACTGATTTTTCCTAGTTGAGACGCGTTATGCAGCCGGGCAACCGCACTTAAAATGGAGGCAAATACCAGCGGCATGACGATCATTTGCAGTAGCTGAACATAGCCGTTACCGACAATGTTAAACCACTGCACAGAATCTTTGAGTACCTGGCTGTCAGAACCATAAATGGTATGCAGGGCAAGGCCAAAAACCACACCCATCACCAGACCTACCAGCACTTTTTTGGCCAGACTCCACTGTTTGTGGCGGGTTTGGGCCAGCGCAAACAGCAGCACAACGAACACTATGATGTTCGCAATTAATGGAAAGTTCATCCCCGTTCTCCTGATCTTATTATTTCTATCGCTACGCAGTAGCCATAGTGTTGAAGCAAGATTAACAGAACTGTGAGCTGGCTCTTATATTCAAATGGAATGGCTTATTCCAGAAAAGCGATTTTTGTTTTTTTAGTATTCAACCTGATGCTTAATAAGGCGATGAAACTCGATCTGCAAGGTATTAATCATTTGCGATGACCAACGTACGGCACTGTTTTCGGGCAGTGAATGGGGCATCCACACTGACCAGACAAACAACGCCATGCAGAGAAAACGTTCTAACTGGTTGCCTTTTTGTGGAACCAGAATTGGCAGACGGAAACGCCATCGGCACGGCCAGAGTAGGGGAACGCCAGCGGGGGTCAACATATCAGCAAGAATATGACTCAAATAGCCGAGAACCATACCTTGCAGAGCATCAGCCGGAATAAACCAGCTTTCCGGAACTTTCAGATAAAAGGTCGCCAGTAGAGCAAACACCGCCAGCAGACTGTGGGTAAAGCCACGGTGACCAAAAGCGCGGGCAATGGGTTTTGATATCCACTTTAATCGCTGCCCAAGAAACGACTTTGGATGGTCAATATCCGGTAACAGACAAGTTAATATTGCGGAAGGGACAATATGCCACCAGTCACCCTGTGCCAGCACGGGTGTAAGCTCGGCATTTTTAGCAAACACCGCACAAGCAATAGAAAAGAGGAGGTGACCTTCCGCCGTCATGATAAAACTCACTAAACTGTCGATACGTACAGTATAGGGTTTTTATACAGTGCGCGGAAGTGGTGACGGTGTAACTCTTCATCATAATTTGATGATAAAATCATCAGTTGAACGTGATTTCAGATAAGCAACCAGGGGCCGTGTCACCACGCCCCTTTTTATTAGCCGAGGAGGTCTTTCGCGGTGAGTTCGGTCAAGGATGAAAGTTTTACATTCGCCAACACAAAACGTGGATCATTTTGCGCTTCTGGTGCTGGAACGACGATGGAGCGCATTCGTGCTGCCTTCGAGGCGATCATGCCATTAACAGAATCTTCCAGCGCCACGCAGGCGATTGGGTCAACGCCCAGTTTTGCTGCGCAGTCGAGATAAACCTGCGGATGTGGCTTGCTATAAGGCAATTTTTCAGCGGAGGCGAGGGCATCGAAACTGTCACGTAGGTCAAACATGGCCAGCACTTTTTCAAGCATATGCAGCGGTGACGCTGAAGCCAGGCCAACCAATAAGCCCTGCGCTTTACATAAAGCAACGGCTTCACGCACGCCAGGCAGTAATGGACGCGTCTCTTCAACCAGCGAAATGGCACGGGCAATTACCCGATCTACAACTTCCTGACGACTCGGTCCATTCCACGGTTGCCGGGCATACCACAGATCAACCACCATATCGATGCGTAAACCTAAGGTGTCCGGTAGCTCATTACGACGGGAGATGTCCACCCCCAGGCTTGCCATCACATCCAGTTCGGCCCGATCCCACAATGGTTCGGAATCGATAAGTAATCCATCCATATCAAAAATTGCAGCAAGAATCTGTCGTGGGGTTGACATTACAACCTCTCCTTTAGAGCATTATGTGTAAGGTATTAAGCAGTGCTTATGATTAAGCGCCTATCATATCGCCTTTAAAGAATGGGCGAAAACTGATATCTACAGGTAAACTAAGTGAATCGACGCGTCTTAATCAAGGAGAACTCATGACGTATCAACAAGCTGGACGCATTGCTATTTTGAAAAGGATTTTCGGTTGGGTGATTTTTATACCAACACTTGTTTCCACGTTGATTTCCTTGCTGAAGTTTATGAATACCCGGCAAGAAACCCAGGAAGGCATTAATGCGGTAATGCTCGACTTTGCCCATGTCATGATCGATATGATGCAGGCGAATACGCCTTTTTTGAATCTGTTCTGGTATAACTCGCCGACGCCCAATTTTAATGGTGGTGTGAACGTTATGTTCTGGGTGATCTTTATCCTGATTTTTGTCGGGCTGGCGTTGCAAGACTCTGGAGCACGCATGAGTCGTCAGACGCGCTTCTTGCGCGAAGGCGTTGAAGATCAACTCATTCTGGAGAAGGCTAAAGGGGAAGAGGGGTTAACGCGTGAACAGATCGAGTCGCGCATTGTCGTTCCACGCCATACTATCTTCACGCAGTTTTTTTCACTCTATATCCTGCCGGTCATTTGTATTGCTGCGGGATACGTGTTCTTTTCTCTGCTCGGTTTCATTTAATACAAAGGCCGCGCGGTGCGGCCATTATCATCGACTCCCGTCACGCGGCTAACAATCTATCCAATGATTGTTGAGCAATAACCAGATGTTGACCACCAAACAACCTTGCACGGTTTAGCAAAGTGTAAAGCTGGTAAATCGGTTGGCGTTCGAGGAAATCGATCGGGAGCGGTGAAACTGATTGATAACCATCATAGATTTGCGGAGGCTGTTCGGTATGTAGCGGCAACATGGCCAGATCGCACTCTCTGTCGCCCCAGTAACAAGCAGGGTCGAAAATATACGGACCATTCGGACCTAGCGCACAATTCCCTGACCATAGATCGCCGTGTAACAGTGATGGTTGCGGCTGATGTGAAGCCAGGCGCTGCTGGATATGCTCGACGATGGCGTCGATATTGCCGAAGGCGATCCCTTTTTCTGCTGCCAGCTCCAGTTGCCAGCCAATCCGTTGTTCAGCAAAAAACGTTGACCAGCGGCGTTGCCAGGTATTGGGTTGAGGGGTAGTAGAAAGGGCGTTATCGAAATCGAGGCCAAATTGTGGCTGGTCGCTCCATTGATGTAGATGCGCAATTTGCTGCCCTAAAATAAAGGCGTTATGTGCATCCAACGGCCGAGGAGGGAGATAATCCATCACCAGAAAACTGTAGTCACGGTCAGCGCCAACTGCCCACACCCGGGGTACGGTGACGGTTTTACTGCGAGACAATAACTCCAGTTGGTCGGCTTCGGCGGTAAAACCGGGAAGCAATTCTCTTTCATCACATTTGACGAAAAAGTCGCGTCCTGCATAGCGCAAATGCCATGCGGCATGGACTTCTCCGCCAGGCAGTTCATTACGCAGTTCGATTTCGCCTTCACCTAACTGCTCGCTCAAAAGACGACTGATTACCTGCCACATGATGTCTCTCCCATGCTGTCTGCCAGATCATAAGGTTAGCGCAAGAATAAGGTGTAAAAACACGAGCTAACGCACACCACAGACTGATTATTGCCCAAAAATCTTTATTTGTTGCTATTCCATTCCTCCCAGGTGGTGATCCTTATCTCGGGGTCTTTGCCTGTAGCGCTCTGGGCGAGCCCGGCAACGAGTTCTCTTATCTCATCTTCGTTTTGCGTGCTGATAAGTCCAAAGGTATTCGTCCCTAGTTCATGGATATTCCCATCATCGTCTGTCATGGTCAGTGAAAAGCCATCGCGTGTCAGAAAGTTATTTAACTCATTAATTTCAGTTAATGTATCTTCATGCAACATGACGGTAATGACATAACGGACAAGATCGCCACCAGCCATAATTCACCTCTTTGTTATCACGTGATTTTTTAGCATAGTCGCAGAAACGCATTGCTGACAGGTTTGTGGTGATTCCCCCAACCGATGGGGGAATGTCTCGATTAGTGGGAAAGGTAAGCGTAAATTTTTTTGTGTATCGTCATGGGAGCACAGGCGTGTTCCTTGATTGAGTGTTGCGGCACTACCGGCAGCCACGCCAAAACGAACCATTTCATCAAGCGAGGCATTTTCTGCCAGCTTCAGCGTCATAGCCCCTACCATGCTGTCGCCAGCACCGACGGTACTTTGGCTTTTTAGCGGTGGTGGCACAACCTGAATGCAGTTTTCGCTATCTACCCCCAACGCTCCTTGTGGACCAAGGGAAACGACGACCCGTTTGGCCTTACCACTATTAACAATTTCCTGCGCGGCTTTACGCACATCATCGGGTTGAGTGAGTTCGCGACCTACCAGTGCGCTGAGTTCTTTTTGGTTAGGTTTAACTAACTCGATGTTGCCAATCGCCAGTGCTGCGCTTAAGGCTTCGCCGGAACTGTCGACGATGCAGCGTATTCCTTGTTTTTGCGCAGCAGAAATAAGCTGCGTTAACTTTTCCAGTTTCACGCCTGGTGGTAGGCTTCCACTAATAACCAGAATAGCCCCTGACTCGATTTCCAGAACTTGTTCTTCAAGTTGACGAAATTCATCTTCGCTTAAAGCTGCGCCGGGCATGACAAAGCGATACTGCTCACCGCTGGATTCCACATGTACATGCAGATTCTGGCGGGTCCAGTCCAGTCCTTCGCTTCGACAGTGGCAACAGGGACATTTTCATCGGCCAGCAGAGCGACGAGATGTTCGCCGGTCGCGCCGCCGGCCGGGAATATAGCCGTCGCGCTCCCGCCCAGATGAGCAATAGCGCGAGCGACATTAATACCACCGCCACCAGGTTCAAACACGGGGGCAGTACAGCGCAGTTTTCCTTCGGGGTAAATTTGCGGGGTTATTGTTGCGCTATCGAGAGAGGGCGCAAGTGTCAACGTATAGATACGTACCATCATTTCCTCCTATAGGCTGATTTCAGTCTGGCACTGAATCAGTGGAAAGTGAAGGAATTAACAATATGATTTATTAGATATTTATATAAAATTAATAAGGTAAAGATATATAAATAAATATCTGTTTTCGCAACGCGCTTATTCAAAAAATGAAATAAGAAGTCATTGCTAAGTTTTTCACTCCTTTTTATAATTTGTCACCTTTCCAGGGACGCTACTCTTTGATCCTTAAGAAAGTTTCCGGGACCGCGATGGTCTCTTTTTTTGTTGTACGGACTTTTAATAAATGAAGCTTTTGAAGACAGTTCCTGCCATCGTTATGTTGGCGGGGGGTATGTTTGCGTCTCTGACTGCAACTGCCGATGATTCCGTTTTTACTGTCATGGACGATCCTGCCAGCGCAAAAAAACCTTTCGAAGGTAATCTGAACGCAGGTTATCTTGCACAATCAGGCAACACGAAAAGTTCCTCACTGACGGCTGATACCACCATGACCTGGTATGGGCAGACGACTGCCTGGTCGCTGTGGGGAAATGCCAGCAATACTTCTTCTAATGATGAGCGTTCTTCGGAAAAATATGCAGTAGGTGGTCGTAGCCGTTTTAATTTAACTGATTATGATTATCTGTTTGGTCAGGCAAGTTGGCTGACAGACCGTTATAACGGTTATCGGGAACGAGATGTATTGACTGCGGGTTATGGTCGCCAGTTTTTAAATGGCCCGGTACACAGCTTCCGTTTTGAATTCGGCCCTGGCGTGCGTTACGACAAATATACCGATAATGCCAGTAAAACGCAGCCGCTGGGGTATGCCTCCGGAGCTTATGCGTGGCAGTTGACCGACAACGCTAAATTTACCCAAGGGGTATCCGTTTTTGGTGCTGAAGACACTACGCTGAACTCGGAAAGCGCATTAAATGTTGCCATCAATGAACATTTTGGTCTGAAGGTGGCCTACAACGTTACATGGAACTCTGAACCGCCTGAGTCTGCGCCGGAACATACCGATCGCCGCACCACGTTATCGCTGGGCTACAGGATGTAATAATGTGCCGGACCGTGTTATGCGGTCTGGCTGCATTGTTTGTTGATAGCGCATCACCATTCAGCCCCAAATCATCGCTGCCCAGCGTAGCAACAGCATCGCGCCGCAAATAGACAGCAGGACTACCACCATCTTCCAGTGTTTTTTGTTGAAACGTTTTGTCGGCATGCGTTTTTCCAGGGGATTTCCAGTCTTCAATGATCGAGTGTAACAAAAGGGTCAGGTGTTGCCTGTATTGATTTATATCATATCGAACATGATGATTGTCGCTTTGCCCGATAACAATTACCGTGTAAACTGCCAAGCGGTATTATCAGAAAGTGGGTGTAGGTCTGGCATCGCCAATCAGCATGCTGTGACATATTTCGCAGAGTGAAGCGGGAATCAGCCCAAACCTTTTTGATAAATTTCATATGAATCTTTGTATGTGATCTTTCGTGTAAGTACCATCCAGAATTTCACCTCATTCCTGTCTGTTCCTGTCTGTTTCACCAATTCCGCATCACACCTCACTTTCTTTAATTTACCCGTTTCAATTTAGTTCATCTTGTCCGCGTTCGTGTCGTAGAATCTGTGTACCAAATCGTGTACCAATTCCGATAAAGCTGAACAGGGACAAGCATGCCTCTCAACGATACCAAACTCAGGCGTATAGCTGGCAAGCCATATGATGGACCAGAGGAGATAGCTGACGGTGGTGGGCTTTCTGCCAGGATCAGCCCAAAGGGACTTATCACCTTTCAGTATCGTTATCGCTTCAACGGGAAACCGGCCCGGCTAAAACTTGGCACGTACGGCAAGATGTCGATCAAAGAAGCCCGCGACGCGATGGAAGAATGTAAAGGCTGGCTGGAAGAGGGACGCGACCCAGCAATGCAGCGGAAGAAAGCCAGAGACATCGTATCCAGTTCACCGAGCATCAGTACTCTCGTTGATGAGTGGCTTGAAACGCCATCAGTGAAAGAAATGGTGAAGTACGAATACTGGAAGCGGATGCTGAAGCTTCACGTTACCGACAATTACGGTCGACTGATAGCAGATGAAATGAGCCCAGTTGAGTGGGAGCAGATATTCCTGCGCATAACGAAAGGTGGTTCCCCGGTACAAGCCGGTAATGTTCTGGTGAAGATGAAGCAGGTGATCCGCTATGCGCTGCGCCGAAAACGTATTACTTCAAATTCGCTAATGTTGCTCGAAATTAATGATGTCGGTAGCCGACCGGATGACGGGGAGAGATTCCTGAATGATGATGAGATAGGCGCGTTCTGGAATGCTATCGATAAAACCAAAATGTCATGGCAAAACAAAATGCTGATCCGCATTGTAGCCCTTACCGGTTGTCGCGGCGTTGAATTGAGGCTGGCAAGGAAGGGTGATTTTGACCTGAAGGCGCGGGAGTGGGTTATACCGAAAGAGAACTCGAAAACGCGTAAGCGCTTTGTGCGTGGGATTTCTCAGCTTGCAGCCGATTATTTACAGAAGGTTTTTGATGTGTACCCCGAACAGTCAATCGTATTTCCGCCTGCGAAGTTACAGGTGGACAGACCTATGGCGGCCAGTACATTGATTTCCATTGCGGGGCAGGTTGAAGAGGTTATGGGTGGGGAGCATTGGTCCTTGCATGACCTGCGAAGAACGTGCAAAACAAAGATGGCTGAACTTGGTGTAGCGCCTCACGTATCAGAGAAAATACTCGGGCATAAGCTAACGGGGATGCTGGCTGTTTATGACCAGTATGATTACATCCCCGAGCAGCAGGCAGCAGCGGAATTGTGGGCTAATAAGATTCAGGCGTGTGCAGCCAATAGTCCTTTATCTTTGCAGAACTGAATAACTTCTACATAGCGGAAGAGAGCGCCACCTTTCGGCGGGTGTATTTCTTCCACTTCCTGCGGGAATGGTGTGCCAGATTCTTCCCACTGTTTGCGCTTTCGATAAAATGTGGTTCTGGAAATACCGCCAAGCATCTCCTGAACGCGCTCACGGTTAACCAGAACCGGCTGAATGCTGATTGTTGTTTGCATGCTTTTCTCCAGGCAATAAAAAACCCGCACTTGGCGGGTTGTTTAGGTTTATGAAGAATTACTATTCTTCTTTTTCATCGTGGTCCTTCTTTGGTGGGTAAACTGCTCTTTTTATTGAGTCAGTTTCTCCGCAATTTCCGCAAATCCAGTCTCCCGTCTGCATGCCCATAATTCTCTCTTTTCCAACTCTGTTTGACCCACACTTAGGGCAGGTGTCTGGTACTCCAGTTGCCATGCGATAACTCCTTTTGCTAATTGAAAACGTAAGGAATGTTATCGCGAATAGTGGGATGACAACAGTGCTGATGCTCAACATTTCACACCCATTAATTACGACAATCTCATGCCGCACGCTGGGCGCGCAGCGATTTAATGTGCTCGCTCTTCTCCAGTTCGGCGCGTATCTGTATCGCATCACGGTGATCGAGGAGCTCAAAGTCATTGTTGAATCGGTCGATTGAAGCGGTGTTGATCCGGCCCTGTCGCCAGTAGCGGACTATCTGTGATGTGACGGAGTGGATTATTACCGGCCACCCGGCGCTATCAGCGTATATCTGACCCCGTTGAATTAGCTGGAACATTACGAACCTCGCTGTTTCTGTCTCAACTCCAACTCAGTCAGGCAGTTCACACACATCGTGCATCCAGGATACGCTTTCCGGCGAGCATCAAGTAACTTATCCCCGCACTCCTCACAGTGCGTTGCTGATACTGCTGAGTGGTTAATGCGGTGGCGGCTAAGTGCGGCGTTGCGCTGCAGGTCTTCCAATTCTGATGCTGTATCGATAATGTCCATAATCAGTGCTCCATGAACTGTCGGTTAATTCGGTTGAAGGTGAACGCGACCAGTAAAAAAGGAGCCTGTAGCTCCCTGATGATTTTGATTTTCATGTCCACCGTTCCTTAAAGACGCCGTTCAATATGCCGATCGCCAGACTTAAATGAGTCGGTGTGAATCCCATCAGCGTTACCGTTTCCCGGTGCTTCTTCAGCACGCTACGGCAAATGTCATCGACGTTTTTATCTGGAAACTGCTGTCTGGCTTTTTTGATTTCAGAATTAGCCTGACGGGCAATGCTGCGAAGGGCGTTTTCCGGCTGATGTGTCATTGAACAAGCCCCATGTCGGCAAGCATAAGCACACAGAATATGAAGCCCACCGCTAGAAAAATACATTTCGTGGTTGTCATGCAGCCTCCCGACGGGCAAGAATCCTGGAGCCGAACGCCATCAACTCGCCACGATCAACGGTCGTAAAGTGGCAGTGTGTACGGGGGTATGGGTGCCAGATAATTAGGATGGAACCTTTGCTATTTCCAGAGACCGGCTTACCGGTGACCGGGTTGATAAATGCCAGTCGTCCTGCCGTGATGAATCTGACCTCACTGGCGGTTTGTATCGCTTCATGAAACCAGCCGACAGACGTGTCAGCAGGCAATAACATTACACATCCCACACTACTGAATTTGTTTTCAGTGGCTGCCTTTTTCACAAAAGGGGAAATATTGCTGTATGGTGGATTCAGCCAGACATAGCCAGAGGCATATCCCATTGCTTCAGGCCATGAAGTGGTTAATGTGTTTTGCTCCTGTGAGATAAAAAGCCGACATAGCCGGTTTTTTTCGCTGGCTGCAGCATCGAGTTGAAAAACGAATTCTGCATTAAGCGCAGCAAAAATCTCTGGTGGTGTGCGCCAGCTGTCACGATGTTCGGCAGGCGTGTTGCTTCCGGTATAATCAGTCATTGCTCTCGCTCCGGGTCATTCCGATTCCAACCGTTCCGCTCAATGTTCGCTTTCAACCGCCGATCAGCGACTTCCTCAATGCTGCACCCGGTCAGCTCGGCGACCGTGGCGTTGTTGTGGCGCCAGAGCAGGGCGAGTTCTTCTGTTTTCCAGTTAGTCATAGCACCGCCTCAAATTCGTCAATGTAGAGATTGGCCTTTATCAGCCTGCTGCGACGTGCAGCTTTATCCATGCATTCCTGATGAGCTTTTTTAGAAGCATGGAGAACGGCGCTGCGAGTGCAAAGACGCGTCTTTCCTTGTGGGACAACTACTTTGGCCGGGGTTACTAAGTTGAATTGCCGATCGACAATTCCCGATTCAGTAACCCAGGTAGGAGATGCCTCAAGACGGGCAACCTTGCCGGTTCTGCGCGTAAGGTTCTTTGCAGAGCGGTTAAACTCGATGAGCGTTACGCCGAACTTCTCAGCGATTTCGTTTCCGGTTACCGGGCGGCCTCGCGTCTGAATCATCCAGATAACGCGTTCACGGAGGCCGGAGAATTGCCCGGTGCGCCCGGGACTGCGGTAAAAGGGTGTGCGTTTCATGCTGCACGCTCAGTAATTTTCTGAATCTCCGAATCCAGATCAGCAAGGAAGCTCTTAACTTCAGATTCGATTTCGCCCGCGAGTTCTTCATCGAAATGAATGCGCTTCTTGAAATAGGCGAGGTCAGGCGGAAGGCGATCATCGAAACTAACGAAATCACACC
The DNA here is from genome assembly GCF_004211985.1 of Escherichia sp. E10V10. Classification (NCBI taxonomy): domain Bacteria; kingdom Pseudomonadati; phylum Pseudomonadota; class Gammaproteobacteria; order Enterobacterales; family Enterobacteriaceae; genus Escherichia; species Escherichia sp. E10V10. Next base: position 788,695 of record NZ_RHJO01000001.1, read on the forward strand.
ATTTACGCCCGGTGCACATCATCTGTGCATGCATTTGCAGCATGTACTGGCGCTTTGGCTCGCCAGTTTTCAGAGTTTCAAGATGGGTCCAGGTGTTTGGGCATTTGATTTCGATAAGCCCGTCGTCGTTAACAAGTCCGTCCGGGCTGGCTGCGAATCCGGGGATGGTTGGGTGATCGATGAGTCCAACCTCAGTTATTTCCGCATCGAACTCATTCAGCGCGTACATCTCGCGCGCCACTGGCTCTAGCTCTGTGCCGCGCATCATCGCGGCATTGGAGAATCCTTCTTCCAGTTTCCCGGTCAGCCGCTGGCAAATCAGCTCAGCCATGTAGTTCTGGCGGCTTGCTGAGTAGCCAGACTTAGTACGGGCCATGACATCAGCCAAACGGCTGGCTGTGACCTTTCCGCAGCGCGCGGCAAACCATTCTGGTGTGCGTTGTTCCATCACTCAGCCTCCGTCTCTGCGGCATTGATAGGTTCGGCGTTGTCGACAGCAAGACTCATGCTATACATGCGTCGCTTCTCAACTGCGCCGATCACCTGCTTCTCTTCTGCGCTCAGCGCCACCCAGAACTCCTGATACTTCACAGTTCCAAGGCGGGCGGCAGACTCACCTTTAGCGATTAGTTCGGGGCGGCGACTGTCTGATTCATGGCCTGCATGAACTTCCGCTGTTGTCCCTTCAATAACTCGCTCGGCTTCGTCCTGGTCAAAGATGCCAGCGAACCCAAAGGCCAGACGCGCGCACTGAATCAGTGTCTTGTGGCGAAGCATGCGGGTAGGGTGGGACTGCCATGGCTGAGTATTGCGTTTACACTCGCCCATGTACTCGGTGACAATGGTCGGGTGCTTACGGTCTTTGCGGTAAATCTTGCAGGTGCACGCGCCTTCTTCTTTGTCATAAGAGAATTCCATGCCGTCAAACTGCGGGTGCTCGTTGATAATTCGCGCCCATCCATCCACACCGACAACCGGGACAATCCCGCCTTTATCGGGGAATGCGTAAATCTCTTTGGTCCATGGGTTCAGACCGTACTGGTTGGCGACGATCAGCAGGGCTGTAAACTGCTCGTCCGTGACGTTGCCACCTTTAAACGCTGTATTCTTCAGCGTATTCATCAGGTCTGTACCGGCATCCATGCCGAGGCGTGCGGCCAGTTTCCCGGCCATGGTGGAAAGTGCAGTGCTCATTGTTAATCCCCTCAAAAATTAAAACGGGCAGCCGGTACGGTGCTCCCAGTCGTGCTCTGCCTGGGCGTAGGCCACTGCCGAAACGAAGTCGTTATAGGCCTCGCCAGCTTTATCGCTGCGAAGTCCTTCGTATGGGCTGGAGTCAATCGGTACGGAGAAGTGGAAGAGGCCAGACGGCTCTTTGGGCATCATGTCGATGATTTGCTGCGCCCGGTCGTCGATCCACTTCTCTTTCTCATCGGTGAGCAGCTGTTCAACCCAGCGCCGATCTTCGATGCGGTCGTAAGTGAGGAATGCGTTCATGGTTGCCTCAGTAATGAATTTTCGCGCAGGGGAGCAGGTCATCTTTCAGAGCGGTAAGTACTTCGATAGCCTGTTCGCGAGTTAAGCTGGTGTGGCTGGTGAGCGCGTTAACGATGTTGGTGCCGACCGTCTTCCGGTGCTTCACGTCTGCTTCTCGCTTCGCCTGCTCATCGGCTTTGCGTTTCTCTTCCGCCAGGCGAGCATCTTCGGCCTGTTTTGCTTTCAGACGCTCAGCTTCAACCGCCGTGACTTTTTCACGCTCCGCCCTCTCTTCTGCTTCCTGCTTCTCACGTGCCGCACGCTGTTCCGCTTCAATACGCTGGCGTTCCGCAGCTTCAGCGCGCGCTTTCTCTCCAGCTTCACGGCGCGCCGCCGCTTCAATCTCTGCCTTGTGCTTCGCTTCTGCATCTCGGCGGGCTTGTTCTGCCGCTTCACGCTTCAGCTGCTCATCACGTTCACGCTGTGCTTGTTCCACCAGGCGACGCTGTTCTTCGCGGTCACGGTCGAAAGCATCGTTCATCAGCAGGGCCATCTCGTGGTCTGCTTTAAACTTGGCCGCCAGCTCCTGATCTAACTTGATGTTCATCTCCAGCGCTTCGGCGTGCAGCGCGTTCATGGCTTCTTCAGCCTTGATGTGTTCCTGCTCGGCTTCCCATTCTGTGAGTGGGCGGCGGGTCGCATCGCGCAGCTCGTCACACGCATCAACGAAACGCTTAATCTCGGCCTCAGCAGGACGCACAGCCTCTTTAAGACGCTTCAGGTACTCACGGCCTGGTTTTTCGATTGCCGTCTTGCTGCGGGATACCTGCGCCGCCAGAGAGGCGATACGGTCACGGCCTTTCTTCGTGGACAGGTCTGGTACTTCGTTTACTGCCATGCGGATTTGTTCGAGGTAAGCATCTAGGCCGCCCGCTACGTAAAGCACTGGTGCCTGCTCCGGCTTGATTTCGATGACAGTTAAGTCCGTTACTTCGCTCATGGTTTCTCCTGAAATTTGGATGTGCAGATCCCGCCCGCAGAAAGCCAGGCTGATCGGTTGAATAGGGTGGTTAGTGCTGGATAGGGTTTCCGCGTCCGTCGAGAAGGACGTCAATCACGCAATCACTGAGACGGATGATTTCTGCATCGGTGTGCAGGTATACCCATTTTCTCTCCTGGATTACTGCTGAGACGCGATAGGTGCGGCCTTTGTGCAGTGCCATCATGCCGGGAGTGACGCACTGGCGAATCATTGGAGTCGTTCCGTAGTGAGACATCATTTCTTACCCTCCACCTGAGCCAGTAAACCAGCAACATGCATCTGCCAGCGGTTCAGCGTGACTTGCTCTCGCGGGTTGGTGAGCGACGTTAGCCGCCATTCGTTATTGTTAATGGCGCAGCACTTTACGGTGTACTGCTTGCCGTTGTGGGTGACTGTCATGAAGCAGCCTTAAGAGCCTTTTCGGCTTCTTTGATACGGGCTGCGGTGCCAGCATTCTGAGCAATTTCATTAAGGTGACGAGCGTCTTCCAAAAGCTTAGCGATTATCTCTTTCAGGTCTGTCATAAATCCTCTTGGCCTTATCGCGGCGAACGGAACGGTTAATACAAGACTTCTGCGCTAATGGGCGGTGGATAGCCGCCGTTCATAACTGAGCGTCCTCTGAGAAGCCGCTGAGGTATGAAAAAAGCCGCATTGGGCTGCTTGTGTTGAAATCCTTTGTGGTGCGGTGCAGGGATGCTTATCTTCCCAGTTACTGTCTGGCAGCTGCATTTCACCGCACTACAAAACATTCCAGATTGTTGCCGGGGTATTTATCCATGCCCGGCGCATGGTTTCCTTGCTTTCCACAGACAAAGGAAATTGCTGAATTGGCTATTCCACAGGCAATTAAGGAATGATTAATGAGCACTAGTACGCTGAAAATTCACTGCCCCGATTGCGGAAGTGAACTCATCAAGAGACCCGACGATTTCGACTTTGATAGTAATTTCGTGGATGTATCCTGTGCTGATTGCGGGAGGAACATAACGAAGGACGACGTTATCGAACAGGCCACTAAGGCTGTCAAGAAGCAGGTCGATGACATGCTGCGGAAGACCTTCAAAGGACACGGATGGAAGTTTAAGTAGCTTTATGGCTTCCTCCATTTTCTGAACTGCCTCTCTGGCGTCGAGCGTGAGCATCATCGGCGCCCTTATAACATCTCCCATATCTCACCTCTCTGTCGTTACCCGCTGATGCGGGAGAAATGCTTTGGTGCTGACTCCCCACAAGGAAGCAGGGAAGGCCGTCGTCGCCTTGGTGAGCCATTAACTCACCAACTAGCTGATAACCGTCTGCCAGCCCAAAACATTCCCTGTATTGGTCAGCGTCAACTCCCTGCCAGTGTTGCCCGTTCTCACGCCGTTCTCGCTCTCGCGCGGGGATATTCTCTCACCGACCGGATCGCACCCGGTGATACAGCACGTTTACGTGTAGGGGTCTTAACCGGTCATTGACGCTGTAAATCTGCATGTTGTTAAAAAGCAGGCGACTTGCTGTCCGCCGCTGGCTAACTTCGCTCAGCTGTCGATGTTTCGTTTCGATAGGCTAATAATAGCTATGGCGATTATCGTAGTCAATCGCTTAAACGATATTAATGATAGGTAAGGCGATAAATGTGTGATTGATATGGCGATTTTTAATTAAAATTATTTACGTGGTAATCTGTTTTTTTCGGTGAAGGAGTGAATAAATGGAACTTCAAGAGTGGGTTGATAGGTTGCGGTGGCTGAGCCATGAACAGATCGTTCAAGTTCATTTCGGGCTTCAGGAAGAGATTAAGAAATATTACAAACTGAGGGATGAAGCTAATAATCTTGCGCGCGCTGAGCATCTGTGTGAGCAAATGATTGCTCTTTCAGAATTGGCATTTCCGGCGCTGAAGAGGGCTCATGATAAAAGAGTAGAAGAATATGAGTCGTTAACTGGCAACAAGTACCCGAGCGAATTCTATCCGCCATCACACTATGGATTTTCTCAGTTAGTGGTGATCTTGAAGAAAAGAAAGGATTACAAGCGGATTGAAGAACTTCGTGAAAAGATGATTAAAGAGGGGTGGAGGTGCTAAGCCCGGTAACCGGGCTATGCGAATCTTTTATAATCTATCGACTGTCGTAAAAGCACTCTTGCCATTACATAGAACTGGTCTTCATCACCAGGCTCAACATACCACTTCTCGTAAATAGGGTTATCAGAGATTACAGCCAGGCGGTCACGCTGCATCTGAAGTCGCTTGACGTGTAATGTTTTACCAAAAGCAAAGACATAAACGCCATCACTGTCGAATGCAGTGACGCCGATATCAACAAAGATTTGGTCTCCCGGAGAAATTGTTCCATCCATGCTGTCACCGCTAACTGTGATGACCTTTATATTTTCAGCTGGGCGGTTACCGAACAGAGAGCGCGCTTGCTCAGATGTGTATTCAATAGCTCTAATGGTTTCAATGAAATCGCTGGTAACTAAGGCACCCGGGCCCGCACTGGCTTTAACGTCGAGAACATCCACGCGATAGATCCCACTGTTTGGCTTTCTAACCTTGTATAGTGTAGGGGATTCATTTGCGCTACCGGCAAACATTTCACCTTCGCCAGTAGACAGCCATTCCGGACGCACACCGAGAACCGATGCAATTTCTACAGTTTTGCGTGAGCTGCTCGCACCATTCAATAGCTTATTAACGCTGGATTGCGCCATCCCTACAGCTTTTGCGAGCCTGCCCTGCGTATATCCTGCGGAAGACATCGCATGCGCTAAGCGCTCAGAGAATTCCATACACACCCCTTAAAAACACTTTCTTTAATCCTATCGCCTATGCGATTATTTAGCAAAAAATCGCATAGGCGATTGACATTCGCCAGGGTGATAATCATAATCGCTTAAAATTGATAGTTGAGGTGATTATGAAAAACCCCGCAGTAGAAAAGGCGATTGCCATTGCTGGCAGCCAGAAAGAGCTGGCGAAACGTTGTGGGAAGGCCCAATCAACGATCTGTGACTGGCTGAATGGCAAGAAGCGAATTTCGCCAGTCCATGTGCTCGACCTTGTTAATGCGGTTGATGGGGAGATTAAGGCTTACGAGTTTCGTCCAGATCTCCCAGCAATTTTTCCGCATCCGGGCTCCATCGCCTGAGCCGCGCAACAGCTCACCGCTCTTTAACAATCTGGAACCCTATTAAACCGGCTGAGTAATCAGCCAATTATTAACTATTCAACGATAGAGATAGCGATATGCAATCACTTACGTATCAACAGAGTACCGGAATACACAGCAGCGTGCTGATAAATCGCGCTCAACCGGAACCGGACAATAATCATGAGTTGATCCGCGCGGCGGTTCGCGGCTGGTCAGCTGCTATCGACAATCAGGACGTGGTGTCAGCGCTCATCATCAACGAATATCGGGAGCAGGGCGGGACTGCTATCAGCTTCCCGGAAGACATCAGCCGGGCGCGCCAGAAGCTCTTTCGCTTCCTGGATAACCGCTTCGACTCCGAGCAGTACCGAGAAAACGTGCGGAAACTGACTCCAGCAATCATGGCTGTTCTGCCGCTGGAATATCGGGAAAAGTTGATGCCGGAAGATAGCCTAATGGCTCGTCTGGTACGCATGGAGAAGGAAACCAGCGAAGCGAAAATTGCCGTCGCAATGGATGCGCCACGGCATCAGAAGCTGAAAGAACTGAGCGAGGGGATTGTGGAGATGTACCGCGTTGACCCTGGCTTAACCGGTCCGCTGATGGAAATGGTTCAAATGATGTTGGGGGTTGTATGACGGTTTCAAAAATGGCGAAAGCCGCTCTGCGCGAACAGAAGCGGCCTTCAGGTGGAATTAACTGGATCAATTCACAAGAGTAATTATGACAAATATCGCCAGAGTATTCAACTTCCCGGCGCCTGAGCCGGGATACTTCCGGAGCAACAGAATGGAGAACAAAAAGTTCGGCCATTTCTCTCTGTTCAGAAGTCTCCTTCAAACAGATTGGGCTAAAGATACCGCAAAAATGGCTCTCTGGGTTCGATTGCTGGGAGAGGCTTCCTACCGCGTCAGAACAGTTGAATTTGCCAATAAGCAATGGGAGCTATCAAATGGTCAACTAGTCACTACAGCGGCCATTCTGGCAAGAAAACTTCGTGATCAGGACGGGAAAGAAAAGAGTCCACAAGCAGTAACCAGAATGCTTAATTTCTTCATCAAAGAGGGGATGATAAGCACTGAAGGAAACCGGTTTGGAACAGTGATAACCATCACAAATTACGCCTCGTATCAGGTCGCTTTACCCGATGAACCTTCCGATGAACCTTCCGACAAAGGAAAAGGCAGTAATGGCGCGGGTTTGAGGTTGGTAGCCGATGAACCATCCGATAAACCAACCGATGAACAGAACAAGACATTAACTAACAATAATAAAAACAATAAGACCTCTACGTCCGAGAATTCTGACGAATCCTCTGACAAGCTTGGAAAGAAACCTCCTGTCTTGAAACCTGAAGCGGCAATTCAGAGCGGCACAAAGTGGGGTAACTCAGAAGACCTTCGCTGTGCAGAGTGGCTCTTCGATGTCGTGCAAAGCATCTCTTCGTCTGCCAGAAAACCGAACTATGCAGCATGGACCAATGATATTCGCCTGATGCGAGAGCGTGACCAGAGAACTCACAAGGAGATCGCCACACTGTTCAAGTGGGCCTGTGAAGACAAATTCTGGAAGGGAAACGTGCTTTGCCCTTCAACACTGCGTGAGAAGTGGACGCAGCTCGATATCCAGCGCACGAAACAAATCACTGGTGAAACCAGAACGACAGGTAACAAGCCAGAACTCGACTTCAACAACACTGACTGGGCCTATGAGGTTATGCGATGAAATCTTTTGCAGAGCAGTTACGTAACCACGACCGTGAGCAGATGAGCCGCATAGCCCATAACCTGCCAGAGCAGTACCAGGAGCGCGCGCCGGTTGAGCAGGTGGCTCTGGTATTCAACGGACTGTTAAACCAGCTGCGTGCCGCGTTTCCGGCCAGCATGGCTAACTTCCGCACCCAGGACGACCTGAACGAATTCCGCCGTCAGTGGCTGCTGGCGTTTCAGGAGAATGGGATCCACTCAATGACCCAGGTTGATGCCGGTATGCGTATAGCACGCCGCCAGGAGCGCCCATTTCTGCCGTCGCCGGGCCAGTTCGTCGCTTGGTGCAAGCAGAGTGGCGGGGTACTGGGTATCACCATTGAACAGGTGATCACCGAATACTGGGACTGGCGTAACCGTTCGTTCGAATTCACCTCCAGCGAGCAATTCCCCTGGTCACAGCCGGTCATGTACCACATCTGCCTCGAACTTCGCCACCGCAGCACAGAGCGCCAGTTAACGCATGGTGAGCTGGCGCGTGAGGCCGGTGTCCTGCTGGACATGTGGGAGAAGCGTGTCTGTGATGGTAAGCCAGTGCCGCCTGTGCGTCGGGCAATTGCCGCACCAGTTGCCGATCGAGGACCGACGCCTATCCAACTGCTGCAGGCGAAGTACAACCGCAACAAGTCGAGCGGAATGGTGTGAGATGACTGGTAAGCAGGCAATTCTTAACTACCTAAAGACGCATAAAAATTTTTGTGCGCCTGATGTATCAGCAGCCAGCGGAACAACGATGACCAGCATCAATCAGGCTGCAAACATCATGTTTCATGACGGAGTAATTGTCCCTGAAGGAAGGGTATGGAGAACGGTGTATTACCGATACTCCACAGAAGCGGAACGTGAAGGCCTCGTTAGTACCAACGGGATATTTCAGGAATGCAAGAACTCGGCAGCAATGCAGCGTGTACTGGCGTTTTACGGGAGAACATCAGCGTGAAACCAACTTATCAAGAACTGGAACTGCAACTTGCCGAGTCACATAGCGAGTTCCGGGCAGCAGACGCGACTATTCACAATCTGGAACTGAAACTCACCGATATGGCAGTACATCTCGCTAACGCCGAGAGCAAGTGCAGGGAGCTGGCGGCGTAGAATGTAACCGACGATGAGCGAATTATGGCTATAGAGGGTATTCATAACTGCGAACAGTGCGGTGATGAATTTTTTGAAACACAGAGCCGCAGTGTCACCGACTGGATGCCGCTGCCAGAACCGCCGAAGGAGGTTAACCGTGGCTAACCTGCAACTTGCAGTCAAAGGTGAATACTTCGATGCCATGATTCGCGGAGAGAAAACGGAAGAGTATCGCCTTGTTAATGACTACTGGAAAAAGCGCCTCTTTAACCGCGAGTATGACCGTCTGATCATCACAAAAGGATATCCGAAGCGCGATGATTCCAGTCGTAGAATTGACGTCCCGTATGGCGGATATGAAATCAAGGTAATAACACATCCGCACTTCGGCCCTGATCCGGTTAAAGTTTTTGCTATAAAGGTGAGCATTAATACTTAAACCATTTTAAACTCAGTCTCGATCCGGTTTACCTAAAGCAGGAGAGTTAATGATGGAAAAGGTGAAGGTTTTTACACGAGAACATTTCAGTGACTATATGGATGCTGAATATATTTATTCTACCCGGCAGGGGAGGAATGGGCCGGTAGCAAATCATCAAATCACTATAGAAAAGAGTGAGCTAAGTGATGGCCTTTTCCTGGGCATGCCCTACAAGATGGCCATAAGCTTGAACGTGGTTGGGGCCGAAGATGGGTATAGAGATTATTATTTTGTCCACGATACAGCCGATGGGTATGTTTTTCAGACCAACCCCGGATAATTGATTTTCTGAAATCAACCAGCCATAATCGCGTCATCGGAGCCTGAACAACTTCGATGACTTCTGCGCATTTAAGGGGACTTAAATGCGACCACAATCTGAACTCTTCACCTTGTCACAGATGCAGAAATGCACCTGCGATTTTCTGCATTCTGCGTTACCTCCCGGAGGTGGCGTGTGAAGCAACAATTCCACCTCATGAACGACGCCATCAAGCAGAACGCTATCAACTACATCCGCCAGTTGCCGGTGGATGCCAGACGACCACTGATTCTCGACATCAAGGAGATGACGCGCACGCTGGATCAGAATCGCAAGATGTGGCCGTTACTGAAAGACCTCTCTGACCAGGTAACCTGGTTCGGCAATAAGTACGACCCTGACGACTGGAAAGACCTGATCACCGCGATGGTCGCCAAGGCCAAAAAGCAAGAGCAGAGGATGGCACCTGGTCTCGACGGCGGCGTTGTGATGTTCGGTCAGCGTACAAGCAAGATGACCGTTCGGCAGATGGTTGAAGTCATTGAGGCTATCTACTGGTTCGGTACGCAGCAGAGCGTGAAGTTCAGCGAGAAATCCCGCCTCGAAATCGAATGGGCGAAACAGTGGGGTGAGAAGCATGGCTAACCTCATCAATCGCGTCATGAATGGAGGCATCTACAAAGTACCGGCGCACAGCAAGCGTAAGCCGGAACTGAGCCCATCAGAAATACCCACTCTCAAAGATTACACATCCCGCCTAGTGGATCAGAAATGGCTGCGTCTCGCGGCACGGAGGCAGCATGGCTAATTTGTGCAAAGCAGCACGCGGGCGCGAATGCCAGGTGCGGATCCCTGGGATATGCAACGGAAACTCTGAAACTTCGGTGCTGGCACATATCCGTATAGCTGGTCTATGCGGTACCGGAATCAAGCCGCCTGACCTGATCGCCACCATCGCATGTAGCAGCTGCCACGACGAGATTGATCGCCGTACGCGTCTTGTCGATGCGGAATATGCGAAGGAGTGCGCGCTGGAAGGCATGGCACGCACGCAGGTTATTTGGCTGAAAGAGGGGCTCGTGAAGATATGAATATTTACGATATTACTCCTGTCAGCAAACCTCGCATGACTCAACGGGACAGATGGGTAAAACGTCCGGGAACAGCAGCGTATTGGGCTTTTAAAGCCGAAGTACGCCTGCTAGGGATCTGCCTGCCTGAATCCGGTTATCACGTCACCTTCATCATTCCCATGCCAAAAAGCTGGAGCCAGAAGAAGCGGGCACAACTGAATGGCCATGCTCATCAGCAGAAACCGGATAAAGACAACTTGGAAAAGGCGTTACTCGATGCCATTTTCGACGACGACAGCCGCGTCTGGGATGGCCGGGTGACAAAGCTCTGGGGAGAGAAAGGGCAGATCATTATTGGGGAGTGTGCGCCGTGACCAGAGACGAGATAGCACGGTACCAGGCAGAAAGCGTTAAGCGCGCCAGCATGCCACCAATAGCAAAGCACACTAAAACCAGCCAACCACAGAAGGAAGCCGCTTAATGAACACTCAATACCTCGAATACGTTCGCCAGCAGCTGATTGTGGCCACGGCAGATATGAGCGGAGCAACGAAAGGTCAACTGGTAGCATTCGCCGAGAACGCGATGTTTACAGCCACTCTACGCAGCCGGGGCAGGATGAAGGTGGTCAACCCGGTGAACGGGCGTTTAATGAATCCCAATAACCCGCCGATCCCCGGCCAGCAGTCACGCGCGAAAGGCTCCCACATTCCACTGGTCAACCCGGTGGAGTTCTCTACAGCATCATGGCGCCGCGCGGTACTGTCGTTGGACGAACACCAGAGGGCGTGGCTGCTATGGAGCTACAGCGAGAACGTGCGCTTCGAATATCAGGTGGCGATAACCCAGTGGGCGTGGGCAGAGTTCCTGGAGCAGCTCGTCGCGAAGAAGATGGCTGGCAAGACGATGGAGCGCCTGAAGAAGCTTATCTGGCTGGCGGCGCAGGACGTCAAAGCGGAGTTGGCGGGTAAGGATGCCTACGAATACCAGGCGCTGGCAGAACTTGCTGGCGTGGCGAAATCCACTTGGACAGAAACCTATCTTCCTCACTGGCTGGCAATGCGCAACAGCTTTAAGCGGCTCGATAGCGGCTCGCTTATGGCCGTAACGCGATCACGATCACAACAAAAGTCGACAAATTATCAGCAAGATATTGCAAAACCGAACTGAAACGCTTATATTTCATGTAAATCTGATATCGTCGCCATAGCTTTGGTTGTCGACCGAATTACAAAAATAGCCCCAGTTAATCGCTGGGGCTTTTTCGTATCTGGATACCTACCAGGACCATAAGAGCGAAAGCTCAACGCACCACCCTCATCTTGCCCACTGCGCCGTGGGCTCTTTATTCAGGCCGCCGACAATCACCTTCATATGCCACGTAGCTATCGTGTCGGACGGCCTACCTCTATACACGGAATAACTATGTCTGAGCCAATCACAATTGCCAGTGGGGTGACCTCCGCTACGGTAGGGATCACTTTCGCTACGATGTTCCCGGAGGCGACGCCTGGCGTAATGTTATGTGCGCTGGCCGGGGCGGCAATGTATGTGCTGACCTCAGAGCCTCATCAACTCTGGAAGCAGATGCTCTTCGCGGTCATCTCGTTCATGGGCGGCGTGTTCTTCTCCGTTCCCATGGCCAAGATTCTCGCCGGGGTTATTAACACAGCTCTCGGGCTGTTGCAGCCGCCGGTCAGTATCGAAGTTTCACCGAATGTCGGTGCACTGGTATCCGCTTCCATTTCCGTCGCAGTCCTGCTTCGAATCGTCGCCAAGTCACGGCGCGGAAAGATGCCTGGACTGGAGGAGGAAGGGAAATGACATGGCATTCCGTCATCCTGGATGCAAACGCGATCATCTGTATGGCGATCGTGATGCGTCTGATGTTCTTCAGTAAAGCCGGGAAGACACACCGACCCGGTTACGCGTGGATGGCTTACCTGCTTATTCTGGCTGCAGGCTTCACCGCTTTCCGTATTCTCCTCGGCCACTACAGCAACGTTGATCCGGGTGAGTTATTTCTCAATCTGGCAATCTGTATTGCTGTCTGGCGAGCCAAAGGCAATCTGGCGAAAGTCGTAAGGGCTGAATGATGACCAAAGACGATATCTTCAACAGCATCCTCGGCAAAGAAGGTGGCTACGTTAATCACCCGAACGACAAAGGCGGTCCCACGAACTGGGGAATTACTCAGGCAACGGCACGCGCACATGGCTATACCGGTGATATGCGTAATCTGACGCGCCAGCAAGCCCTGGAAATCCTTGAGGCTGATTACTGGTATGGCCCACGCTTCGACCAGGTTGCTGCTGTATCACCGGATATTGCCGCCGAACTCTGTGACACCGGAGTGAACATGGGGCCATCAGTGCAGGTGAAATGGTTCCAGCGTTGGCTGAACGTATTCAACAACCAGCAGCAACTCTATCCCGACCTGATTGCCGATGGCCAGATAGGTCCGCGCAGCATCAGCGCCTTGAAGTCCTTCCTGGCGAAACGCGGAAGTGAAGGGGAGGAGGTATTGCTCCGATCACTGAACTGCAGCCAGGGTCAGCGTTATCTCGAACTGGCAGAACAGCGCCCGGCTAATGAGTCGTTCGTTTATGGCTGGGTGCGGGAGCGTGTAAGCCTATGACGAAACTGAAAGCCATACTGGCGTTTATCGCCGCTGCTGCACTGATGGTGCTCGCAGCGTTCGGCTTGGGTAGCATGCGTGGCCGCGAGAAAGCCGAAGCAAAAGCTGATAAGCAGCATACCGATGATAACGCCGCAGCCACCAAAGCAGCCGCAGACCGCCGCGTCGAAGTAACCAAAGAGGCCAGCAATGTACAGCAGACTGTTAGCCATATGCCTGATGACGACGTTGATCGTGAGCTGCGCTCAAACTGGACCCGCAAAGGTTGAGTTAATCGACACTGGCTGTGACTGGGTGAGGCCAATTTATCTCACGGAAAACGATATCACCGTCATGGACAAGCAGACGAAGCGCGATGTGCTGGTGCATAACCGAGCGTGGAAATCTAATTGTTCGGTTCGAAATTCACAATCTGATCGCCTATAGCTAGGGCTAGCTCAAAGAAACGTATGCATTCATCAATTGCTTCTTTATCAAAACCATTAGTATTGACATACGATCCTTCTTTGAAGTCCTGAGCCAAAGCTTGAAGTATTTGATGGTATTGGACTAATAACTTCGTTCTTTCTACACCCAGTAAACCAACCTTATTCAGGTTAGCATTATAAAACCTGGAGAAGTTGTCAGGTATCAAGATCGTGTAATAAACCTTTTCTCCAGCTAGGACTTCTGGGTGGTTAGCCATGGAGGTGAATGCCTCTAAATATTTCCTTTCCCTCATGACTTTTTGCAGTGACTCAACTTCCGCAACAAAGCCAGCAGCAAATGATAGTTTTTCAATGTCGTGATTACCACGACTGATTCGGTAGTTCACCCATCCAGAGATACTTGCGCCTATGCATGCACCTATTAGGCCTGAGCATGCTGCGATTAATTGATTAATTGTGGTGATTTCCATTACGACCCAACCTTCAGCTTTGTGATGAAGAACATACTATTTCATCAGTTAATAACAGAATTGCAAGTTTAAGGAGTACGCATGGCATCGAAAAAGCTCACGGCAGAGCAGCAACTTCTTTTCGATGCGCTGACTCCGCTTCAGAAACAATTCTCACTGGCCATCATCAAAGGTAAGAACCAGACCGACGCATACAAGGCAGCGAAGGGGAAAGCGAGGGGCGACGCTATTCGAGCGGCAGCATCAAGAATGTATGCAAATGTTAACGTCGTAGCGTTTCTCAAATTGGTTCAGGGAGAGGTGGTAGACGAGGCCATTATGGGGCGAGAGGAGGCACTCAAACGCCTGACCTCCCTCGGGCGCGCATCACTATTTGATCTGGCTGAGTTCCGCAACGGAATGATTGGTGAGGATGAGAACGGCGATCCGATAATGCAGGCATCATGGAGCTTCAAAGATTCTGCACTGCTGACGCCTGAAGCAATGGCCGCTATCGCTGAGCTTACCGCTGGCCCTCAAGGCCTGAAGATTAAGCTCCACGACCCCAAAGCCGCAATTAAGCAATTGGCCGAGTTACAGGGGTGGGAGGCCGCCAAGGTGGTGGATAACGTTTCCTCTGATGGCAGCATGTCACCAAAGCCGACCACCATCCGTTTAGTTGGAGTTTCGCCTGATGGGAGCAACAGCTGATCTGCAGATCCCCGCGAAGCTCGTTCCTGTATTCACCGCCGAGAATGTCCGTTACCGCTGCGCTTATGGTGGCCGTGGTTCGGCTAAGACGCGCACCTTTGCTTTGATGAGTGCTGTGCGCGCTTACGAGAAAGCAGAGGCGGGGATAAGTGGCGTGATTGTGTGTGGCCGCGAATACATGAACTCCCTCGAAGAGTCGAGTATGGAGGAGGTGAAGCAGGCAATCCGCGCCGTGCCGTGGCTCAATGATTACTTCGACATTGGTGAAAAGTACATCCGCACGAAGAACCGTCGCGTCAGTTACGTGTTCTGTGGCCTGCGGCATAACCTCGACAGCATCAAGTCGAAGGCGCGCATCCTGCTGGCATGGGTGGACGAAGCCGAATCGGTGTCTGATGTCGCCTGGAAAAAACTTCGTCCGACAGTGCGAGAGAAAGGATCTGAAATCTGGGTGACGTGGAACCCGGAGAAAGACGGCAGCGCCACTGATAAGCGATTCAGGAAGACCCCGCCGAAGAAATCCATCATCGTCGAGATGAACTACAACGATAACCCGTGGTTCCCCGATGTGCTGGAAGAGGAGCGACAGGACGACCTGGCAACTCTCGACTACGCCGATTACGCGTGGATATGGGAAGGCGCATACCTCGAGAACTCCAACAAGCAGGTGCTGGCGAATCGCTATGTGGTGCAGAGCTTCCCTGATGACCTTTGGGAAAAGGCTGATCGCCTGCTGTTCGGCGGTGACTTCGGTTTCGCCGAAGATCCGTCAACACTGGTTCGCAACTTCATTCTCGATAACTGCCTGTATATCGAATACGAGGCCTACGGCAAGCACGTTGAGCTCGACGACATGTGGAAGTTCTACGCCGGTAAGGATGGGGCGAAACCTCGCCAACTCGAAGAATGGAAAGTTACCGACGAGGCGACATTCCCCGGCATACCAGAGGCGCGCCGCTGGCCTATCAAGGCGGATAACTCGCGGCCTGAGACAATCAGCCACATCAAGGCGCAGGGATTCAATATCTCAGCCGCCAAGAAGTGGCAGGGCAGTGTAGAAGATGGCATCACCTATCTGCGCGGGTTTAAGAAAATCATCATTCACCCGCGCTGCAAAGAGACGGCAAAAGAAGCCCGACTCTATTCCTACAAAACGGATCGCGTCACCAGTGAGGTGCTGCCGATTATCGAAGACAAAAACAACCACTGTTGGGACGCTGTCCGGTATTCACTGGATGGGCTGATCCGCAGAAAAGGGAAGGGCATTTTCTCATGAACTGGAACTGGCTTAAGTGGTTTCGACCAAAAGCAGCAGTAATTGTTGAAGAGGCGAAGCCTGAGCCGGAAAAGAAGAAACGAGCAGGCACCTTCTCAACGCACAAGCAACATGCTTCATTCAGCCTGGATGATATCGAGCGCACTGCATTCCCCGTCAGGGCTGCACGTCCTGTTGATGCATCCGGTAAAGCAATGGATGAGTCGTGCGCTCAATCACCGTCTGCTGGGTATCGCTTCTCAACTATCGGCGGCGTACCGGACAACATCGTTGGCTGGTTCCTGTCGCAGAGCTTCATCGGTCATCAGCTGTGTGCCGTCATGGCTCAGCAGTGGCTGGTTAACCGTGCATGCAAAATCCCACCAGAGGACGCCACGCGCAACGGCTGGAAGATAACTGGCGTTGATCCGGAAAAGGTTCAGCGCCTGGAGAAGATCGACCGCAAGCGAGGAATCAAACGTCAGGTGCAGGAGTATGCGCGCTTCAATCGGGTATTCGGCATTCGTATTGCCATCTTCTGTGTGGACAGCGACGACCCGAAGTATTACGAGAAGCCATTCAATATCGACGGTGTGCCAGAGGGTGGTTACCGCGGCATCAGCCAGGTAGACCCGTACTGGTGCGCACCTGAACTGGAAGGTGTGGATGTAACTGACCCATCGTCAGAGAACTTCTACGAGCCGACATACTGGCGCATAGCCAACAAGCGTTATCACCGGTCACACCTCGTCATCATTCGTTACTCAGAAGTCGCTGACGTGCTCAAGCCGACGTATCTGTTCGGTGGGCTGCCGTTGCCTCAGCTCATCTGGGAGCGCGTGTATGGCGCTGAGCGGTCGGCGAACGAAGGGCCGCAGTTGTTGATGTCTAAGCGGCTTAACGTCGTTAAGACTGACCTTGCGGAAGCGATGGCAGACCCTGACAACTTCCTGACGAAAATTCAGGAGTTCGTCGAACGTCGTGACAACTTCGGTGTGATGCCCATTGGTGACAGTGATGGGTATGAGCAGCACGAAACCTCTCTTGGCGACGTCGACTCAGTAATCATGACCGAGTATCAGCTCGTCGCGTCGGTTGCGGAGATGCCAGCAACGAAACTCCTCGGCACATCGCCGAAGGGATTCAACCCAACCGGTGATTTCGAGATGTCAGCTTACCGTGAAACGTTGGCCGGCATTCAGGAGCACAGCGGCACGCCGTTCCTGAATAGACATTACCAGTTGCTGACCAAATCAGAGTTCGGCGAGAGCATGGATATCGAAGTGGTGTGGAATCCGCTGGACGAACCTACCGAAACCGAGCAGGCGCAAACCGGCCTGGCGAAGGCGCAGACAGCTCAGATTTATCAGGAGCTGGGTGTGGTTAGCGCGAAACAGAACCAGCAGAAGCTAAAGGATGACGAATCCAGCGGCTACGAGTTTGAGGAGGTAGACGATGGCGGAGAAGAAAACGACGGACTTGCAAGAGCAATCGCGGCCGTTCTTCAGCCCCCTGTATCTGGAGCAGCAGTACCAGCGACGGCTCCGACGCCTGGTAAACTGGATGAAAGGCAACCTGTCTGATGAGTTACTGGCAACCAGTGGCCCATCGCTCGACTCAAAACTGACAACACTGTCTGGCAAATACGCCAACCTGTTCCGCGATTACGCCCCCACGATGTTTAACCCGGTACTCGACGGCGCTGATAAGTCTACTCAGCGGCAATTCACCGCGCTGAAACTTGACGATGCCGTTAACGCTGATGCTGTGCGCGGGTACTTCCGTGACGCAGCGCAGAAGAATGCACAACTGATATCGACGTTGCCGACGGACCACATCGAGAGGATTCGAAAGGCTGTGGCCGAGTCGCCTGGCGATCTGTCCGCGCTGAAAGACATCCTGTCTGATGCCAACGGCAAGCTCGACCGTCGCTCACGAAACATCGCAATGGACCAGACGCGAAAGGCGTACAACGACACGGCAATGATGAAGGCCCAGGCAACTGGGGCAACCAAAGGCATCTGGATCCACTCACATCGAGGCCCTGCGCATTCCCGTCCTAAACATGTTAAGGCGCACGGTGAAGAGTTTGACCTTGCCGTTGGCCTTCCGGTGGGCGATAGCGGTCAGAACGTCATCCCCGGAGAGGAAATTAACTGTCGTTGCACATTCAAACTGGTGGTCGACTTTGGAGTGAAATAATGACAACCGGCGCTAAAGCCCTCGACCGTTCCGCTCGCGTTATCGATGACAACGGCTGGATCAACGTTGAGGGCAACCCAATTACTAAGGCCGGGATATTCGATTATCTCGGCAGCGAGATCCCCGGCGCGCCAGACCCAGACAGAATTTACCAGGTGTACCGCCCAGCGGAGGAACTCAGCAGGCCGGAGACGCTGGAATCCTTCAAACTTATTCCCTTTACCAATGGGCATGCATGGCTTGGTACCGAAGGCGTTGATGCTGGCGATGCTGGTGTCGCCGGAATCGTTGGAGAGAAGGTCTATTTTGACCCTCCTTATCTTCGGGCAAATCTTCGCGTGTTCTCTGATGAGTTGAAGCAGGCTCTGCAATCCGGGAAGACCGAGCTATCTCCTGGCTACAAATACGACGTTGACCCAACGCCAGGTGTGTTTGAAGGAATACCGTATCAGTATGTGCAGCGAAATATCCGCTGCGGAAACCATCTAGCCCTTGTTGATGAGGGCAGAACAGGACCTGACGTCGCAGTGATGGACCAGGCCATAAACCAAAACTCCGACGGAGATAAAACGATGACTTTAGAGGAACTGATCGCTGCGCTCGGCAAGCTGGACGCGACGCAGCTTGCTGCTGTCATGGCCGCGCTTCAGCAGATGAACCAGACCGAAGCGAGTACTGAAACTGCTACTGACGAGGATACCACCGACACCACTACGGCGACGGATGAGGATACCTCGGAAGAAACCACTGCTCAGGATGACGACACTACCACCGAGCAGGCTCAGGACGAAGACACTACCGAAGAAAGCAAGGCACAGGATGCGAAGATCGCTGCATTGACCAAGCAGGTGAACACCCTGACCAAGCAGGTTAAAGCCCAGGACACAGGCGCGCTGCTGAAAGAACTTGGCAAGCGTAACGAACTGGCCAATCGCCTGACTCAGCACATCGGCGCGTTTGCGTGCGACTCCATGGATACCGTGGCGGTAGCGAAGTACGGCCTGGAGAAACTCGGCATCAAAGGCATCGCAGCTGGCCATGAAGTTTCAGCCCTGAATGCTGCACTGGCGATGAAAGCCGCAACTCCACGCACCATCGTTGCATTCGGTCAGGACGCAGCGCCGACCAAAGACAACGCTGTATCTTCCGCAATCGATGCTCTTTAAGGGGAACAGAATGACCTTTCAAAAAACTGTAGGCAGCGATCTGGCATGGGGAATTCCCGGTGAACACGCGCTGGCAGGCGACGTTCGCGCCGAGCCTGTGCAGTTGAAAACTAAATTCGACGGTACTGCAGGTAAACGAGTCCCGTTCGGTGCAGTAGCACTGACGCAGTCCGCTGGTGATAACGGTATGGTATCCATCGGCGGTTCCGGGACGTATGTCGGAATCCTGTCATCACCGAAAGAGTGGGCGGCTTATACCGCGCTAGGTGGTGATGCGGCAGGTATCGAGGAGGGCGCTCAACTGGAAGCGACATCCCAGACTCCAGGCATGTTTATGGAGTTGACTACTGCCGCGGGTGTTGGTGATGCGATCGCATACAAAGCTGACGGCTCCCTGGTAGCTGCGCCGGCGTCCGCTGCCCCTGCCAGTTCTACGCTTATCCCTGGCTCCCGTGTCGTGCGTTACAACGTAACCACTGGCATTGCAATCGTCGCCCTGCAGCAACTGCCGACTCCAGCCGTAGCACCTTAATTCAAGGAAATAACAAATGCCTAAAATCTCAAAGGTGCATAAGCGCCTGTCTCCTGCTGCCGCTAAATTGCTGCAAAGCAAACTGCGTGGCGTGGCGATGGATTCAGCGGATAATGTCCGTTCCCTCGCTAAAGTGGGGATCCACATTTCTGACTTTGCCGCGCAGTCCTATGCTCAGGCGTATGGCATGGACGCCGCCGTCAGCATTCCCGGTCTGACTGTCAACGCCTCTCAGGGTAACAGCCCTTACATGCAATTCCTGCAGGCATGGCTGCCTGGTCAGGTGCAGGTAATCACCGCCGCCCGCAAAGCCGATGAGCTGATGGGCGTGGTGACTGCTGGCGCGTGGGAAGACGAAGAAGTCATCCAGGAAATTCTGGAACTGGTTGGCGTGGCACAGCCTTACACCGACTATGGCAATATTCCACTGTCCAGCTGGAACCTGACCTATGAGAAGCGAGGTGTCGTTCGCTTTGAAGAGGGCTTGCAGGTTGGTGAGCTTGAAGGTCTGCGCTCCGGTCGCATTGGCATCAACGCCTCTGAAACCAAGCGTAATGCAGCCTCCCTGGCGCTGGAAATCTCCCGTAACCGTGTCGCGTTCTATGGCTATGCGACGCATCCGGACACCCGCCCGATTTACGGATACCTGAACGATCCGAACCTTCCGGCATACATCACCGTGTCAGCTGGCACTGGCGGTACCACCTGGGACAAAAAGACCTACGCGGAAATCGTGCGTGATCTGCTGACCGGTTTAGCGGCGCTGCGCGTTCAGTCGAAAGAAGTCATCGACCCAACCGCTACGCCAATCATCTTGGCTGTGGCATCGGAAAAAGTTGACTACCTGTCGACGCCAAACGACCTTGGTGAAACGCCGTATGACTGGCTGCGCGAGAACTACCCGAATGTAACCGTTAAGTCAGCCATCGAACTGGATGAAGCCAACGGCGGCGCTGACGTGTTCTACCTGTACGCAGAAACGGTTGGTGACTCTGGTACTGACGGTGGTGGCGTAATCGACCAGATCGTTCCTTCACGCTTCCGTGCGCTGGGCGTGGACACGTCCTGCAAGCTGGTTACCGAAGACTTCACTAACGCCACCTCCGGTGCTCTGGTGAAACGTCCATTCGCTGTCTATCGCGCAAGCGGCATCTGATTTAAGGGGCTTCGGCCCCATTTCTTTCTGGAGATAACCATGCCAGCAGTTTATTCGTCCTGTACTTCTGACAATTTTTTCCCGGTCTGGAAAGGCCATGCTCGTAAGGATACCTACGACAAAGGCGTCCTGATTAAAGGCGGCGCTAATTCGCAAGACAAGCGCACCATGATCACCCCGCGCGGCGTGGCGACAGTAGTCACTACCGAAGAACTCGAGCAACTCAAAGCTGACCCGGCATTCATGGGCTTCGTTGAGCGCGGATTTATGTCCTTCGACGAGAAGGCAAAACACGGCTACGACGCTGAAGAGCGCGGTGCTGAGATGGACAAAGATAAGTCTGCCCAGGATACCGCTGCAGACTACGCGAAGATGGGTAAAAAGGCTCCGAAAGAGGAGAAGTAACCCATGATCGACGTCGACGAGTTCAGGGAAAAATTCCCGCAGTTCGTTAACCCGGTGCTCTATCCCACAGACAGTATCCTGCTGATGGCCGACATGGTGGATTGCTACATCGACGTCGGCAACCGGTGGTTCCGGTGCGTGAAGTGCCAGGAACTGATGACCGAGCTTCTCACTGCCCACCTCTTGATGATTAACGGCACACCTGCAGCACCGGCAAGCGGATCAACAGGAATCATCAGTAACGCAACGGTTGGCTCTGTAAGTGTCGGCTTCACTAATGCAGCGTCGAGCAAGGGTGCGTTTATGGCGTGGCTTGGCAAGACTCCTTACGGTGAGCAACTCGCGGCATTGCTGGCTAGATTATCGATTGGCCTTGGCTATATTGGTGGCGCTCCGGAGCGTCGTGCATTCAGAAAGGTTGGCGGGAGGTTCTAATGGGCAGAGGTCTGGATGAGCTGGTTAAGCGCGTGCAGGAGATGGGGAGACTGAAGGTTGAGGTCGGCTGGATGGATACCGCCAAGTATCCTGATGGCACTCCAGTGGCGCTGGTAGCGCAGACACAGGAATACGGAAGCCCCGCCAGGCATATTCCTCCCAGACCATTTGTCAGGCCAACCGTCGCCGCTGAAAAGGGTAACTGGTCCCGCCAAATGGGGATTGGCGTTAGGGCTGTGGCAAGCGGCGCTCGTTCAGCTGAACAGGTTTTTGTCGCTATCGGAGAACTGGCAGCCGGGGATGTCCGGATGACTATCACGCAAATCAGTTCGCCACCACTTGAGGATTCTACCCAGAAAGCACGTGCAGCTAGAGGGTTAGAACCAGAGAAGCCATTGCAGGCTACCGGCCTGATGCTGGCATCCTGCACTTCACTCGTTAAGGAGAAATAATGTTCGTACCAGGTTCAAATCTCCTTGGCATGGCGTTATCAGCGATTAACCCGTCTGCTGGCGTCCAGATTAAGCGCTTTCTTGGTCAACAAGAGAATGACTACGGTAAAACCATCAACGCGTACAGCGCTCCTGAGGCTCTTTATGGTGCATCCGTTCAGCCTCTGTCATTCCGCGACATTCAGCAATTCGGCCTGACCACCGGGCGCGAGTACATTGGCGCATGGATACAGACTTCTGCTAACTCGGCGTATCGCGGAGCGGCGGCAGACGTAATCCTCTGGAATGCCGCTGAGTGGGAAATCATTCAGCCAACAAACTGGAAGGTTCAGGATGGGTGGACCCAACTGGTGGCGGTGAAGCAATGAACGAAATTTATAAACTCATTCGCGAAGTACTCATCGCTGGCTTTGCCGGGCAGGGGATGACGGTACGGGTGATGCAGAGCTATTCCGGTGTGTCGACCGGGCCGCCGGCCGTTCCTGCTATCATTATGCACCACATTTCCAGTGAGCGTGTCGGCTGGCAGTCCCGAAAGCCCAGGGTGACGAGCGGCAACCCGGAATTAATTGAGCACCAGAACGTTGCTGAGACCATTCAGTTTAACGCGGTGCTGCCGTTCGTGAAGCCCGAAGACGAAACCGTCGATACACCGACAGTTCAGGGGGTGCTGACAACCGCCTCGCTGATTCTTCAAAGTCATTCGATGCTCACTGCGCTAAAAGCCGCGGGCATGGGCATGCAGGTAGTGAAGCCCATAACCTCCAATTACATTCAGAACGAGGCCGAGCAGTGGGAGAACGTCCCTAGCTTCGATCTGATCATCTGTCACAAACTCACACTAACCCATGACGTGGGCAAGGTTGAGCAAATCACCAGCGGAATATACCGCGTTTAACGAGGATTGCTGATGAGCATCTCTATCAAGAAATACGTGGACATTACGTCCGGCGTAGGAGGCAGCGCGGCCGTTAAAGAGCGCGAGCTTATCCTTCGCCTGTTCACGAAGGACACGAAGGTTCCTGCTGGCGTAGTGATGGAATTTACCGACATTAACGATGTTGCCACTACCTTTGGTACCGCGTCTGAGGAATACAAACGCGCTGCGCTGTATTTTGGCTTTGTGTCGAAAATTATCACCAAGGCAAAAAAACTCTCCTTCGCGCATTACAGTGATGCTTCTTCTGCGGCTGCACCGGGGATTGTCGGCGGTACTCCGATGACAACCATCGCGACATGGCAGGCCATCACTGACGGTGTTGTTCGTATCACTGTTGGCCAGTCTGATTACCTGCTTGACGATCTCGACTTCTCTTCAGCTGTAGCTCTGGCTGATGTGGCAGCCGCTATCCAGACCAAACTCCGGGGTATTCTCGGCGGTGCGACGGTTACTTACGACTCTCTGGAGCAAAGGTTCAACGCGTCGTTTGTTGGTCATGATGTTCCTGCGGCTGTAAACGTGATTGCTGCGGGGACCGGTGTCGATATCGCCGACAACCTTGGCTGGACCATCGCGAAAGGTATGGTTACCTCTCCGGGGTCAAATGCCACAACCACTCTCGATTATGTGATCGAGGCGGATGAAATTAGCGACAATTACGGCTCATTCGCTTTCTGCGGCACCGCGCTTACTCATGACATCGTGCAGGGTATCGCAGCGTGGAACGCAACGCAGAACGTTAAATACATGTACCTGGTGCCGGTGACAATGGCTGATTACGGCGCATGGTATGGAACGCTGCAAACCTATAGCGGCTGCGCGATGACCATCGTCAACGACGCCAACACAGAGTTTGATGAACAAATTCCCGGCATTATCCTTGGCGCCACCGACTACAAACAGCGCAACGCCAGCCAGAACTACATGTTCCAGCAGGTGTCAGGTATCACTCCGAAGGTTGATAGTAATACTGACGCCAATGCGATCGACACTGACACTCGCGTGAACTACTACGGGCGCACGAAGAACGCAGGCCAGGCCATCGATTTTTACCAGAACGGCTATCTGTGCGGCACCAATACGGATCCGCTGCAGATGAACGTTTATGCCAACGAGCAGTGGTTTAAATCGGCCGCGACCGCAGTGCTGATGTCTGGTCTTCTGTCATTGCCAATCATCCCGGCAACGGAAGAAGGGCGCGCTATCGTGATCAGCCTTCTTAACGGCGGTGATGATGCGCCAATCCCGCGCGCGCAGTTCAACGGCACTATTAAGGCCGAGAAGGATTTGACGGTTACGCAGAAGGCTTACGTCACCCAAATCACTGGTGACCCGCTGGCCTGGCACCAGGTGCAGTCAATTGGCTACTGGCTTGATGCCTCCGTGCAGCAGGAGTCGCAGACGAACGGCACTATCAAATACGTTATCGACTATCTGCTGGTCTACTCGAAGGCCGATGCAGTAAACAAAATAACCGGTCGGGATATCCTGATTTAACGAACCTGATAAGGCTGCCGTGCGCAGCCTTTTTTCTGGAGATAACAGATGCAAGACATCGCAGGCTTTGGCCTACAGGTTCGCGTCATCGCGAGCAAGACGTATCCTTCCGGGTTCACGATCACTGAGTTCCCTGATGACGCTGACCCATTCGATCTGCCAACCTTGCAGATCAACGATGCAGCTATGGGGCTCAACGGCGATATGGTTCACTGGTCTAAGGCTAACCCAATTCCTCTGGCAATTGCGGTGATCCCCGGCGGTGAAGATGACAAAAATCTGGCAGTCGTATTTGAAGCCAACCGTGCTGCTCGCGGTAAGCGCCCCGCAAAAGACACCATCACCATCGTCGGTACGTATCCGAACGGCTCCACCATTACGCTTACGCCGGGTATCATTTTTGATGGTCTCCCGGGTAACGCTGTAGCGTCAGCGGGCCGTATGAAATCGAAGGTATATAACTTCCGCTTTGAAGGCATGAGCCGGGTAGAGGTATAACGTGGCTGAATTACTGGAAGCGAAAAACGTCACGGTGAAAGACCGGGCCGGTAACGATGTACCGTTTATCATCGGTAAGTTTCCTGCCATTGCAGCGCGGGAGATTGCCGCGAAGTATCCAACCTCGATTGCGGCACTGGCGAAGCAGTGGGAAGAGAACCAGTACGCTGAGAGTGAGAAGATCATGCTCAAGGCGATGACGTTCGTTGATCGCGTACTGGATGACGGCTCAACCATTCGCCTGACCACTGCGGCTCTGGTTGATAACCATGTGCCGGACGGCGAAGCGTTGATGCGTCTTGAGAAAGAGTTGCTCGAGTATAACTTCTCTTTTTTCGAAAAGTTCACCCGCTCCATTTCCTCCGGCGGTATCGTGCAGAATATGATCAAGTTGATTACGTCAACGCTGACCAGTTCATTGCAACAATCCTCTCGGCAGGACAAGCAACCCTGACAGAACTGAAGACCTCCGTCACGCTGGAGGAGGCCTTTAGCCTTTGGGAAATTGTCATGACTACACGGTTTAACGAGTGGTGGGCAATGGAGCAGATCAATAAAAAACGAAGTTGAGATCGAAAATTCATACCGCTTTCGCCGCCTGTGATATTTTTACGGAGATATCAATGCCATTGGTGAGGATGGTCGTGAAATATTCTGACTTCAAAAAAATGCCGTACAGGCAGCGAAGAGATTACATAAAAGGCGGCGGTAAAGTAGAGCGGACGTTAGGGCAAAAGGTTGTTTACTACGGGTCAACGATCTTTATTGTTCTGGTGGCTATCTCGTTTGTGAGGTCGTGCTCAAATCAGCCCAGAGATAACCAGTACATCTCTGACATGATGATCGCGATATGCACTACCGAAGTTAAAGAAAGAATCAAAGATCCAAGCAGCTTCGACGCTGACAGATCAAACACCATTACGACCAGCACTACTGACGGTTACAGTGTTGACATGGTGTTCCATGCTAAAAACTCTTTTGGTGCCACGGTTCCTGGTTCAGCAAAATGCACTTTCAGCAAGTTAGGTGAAGATAAAAAACCATTGCTGGAGTCCAAAGAGAAGGCAGTTATGACGTCGATATCTGTTAACGGGAAGAGAGCATGATGGATGAGATTATTTCTGACTTGGTAGAAAAACACGGCATAGATAGTTCTCTCGCCGCCCAAATAGCTAACGATTTTCTGGAAATGGATTTTGATAAGTTTCAAGTTGAAATGTCAGAGCTTGAACTCGCGGTCCTTAAGTCTTGGGGTGGGTCTCAAGAGTTATCGGCACTTTTAATCGAGAGATATTCAGGAATAAACGCTAAGAAAGTTGGATTTATTGCAGCTAGATTTTGCTGCAAATATGTATCCTACGCAAACATTAATAAGTTATTAAAGGCTGGCGTCAAGAGTGGGGAATGGATTTATGGTGGTGCCGTGTGTGAGCATGCGGAGTTGGCATCGAAAAAATTCAATCTTTCTGAGGGCGCTAACTTTAACGGAATTAATATCTTCCCAGGAAGGGAGTGGGATTGCCGTTGTTCGTCTAAACCCATAATCGACTTCTTCGACGAAGAGGAGAAAGTTCCGCCCAAAAAAGGCTTCTTCGCTAAGTTGTTTGGTAAATAGCCATTTCTTTATAAGTTAACAACCCCGCTCTGCGGGGTTTTTTATTGGAGCCAGCATGGGCATTCTCGACACGTTTGTATTTCTCCTGGAAACAGATAACCGTGATGCGTTACGCGGATTGCGCGACACTGACCGTGCGCTTGGAGATGTAGAGGACGGTTCTAACAGTGCTCATAAATCCATGCTTGGCATGTTTGATGGCGTGCTGCAAAAAGCAGGGTTAACTAGCGATGGCTTTAAAGAACTCGCAGTAAGCGCCCTGGGTATAGCCGGGGCTGGCTTATCGCTCAATGCGATGCTTGATCATACAGCTGAAATGTTAGCCAAAGTTCAGGCTGCTGAAACAGTTGGTGTGAATATCGGCGAATATGACGCCCTGTCTAGGACGTTCCTGGCACTTGGCGTAGATGCTGACGGATTTCGTGACTCCATGATCGACCTTAACGAGGCGATGGGTGAGGCGGCATCCGATGCAAAATCAGGGAAGGCTGAGTCATTCAAAACTTTTGGCGTCAGCCTGAAGGATGTCAAAGGCAACATCAAATCTGCTGATGAGGCGTTGCTCGAGTTATCCGACACGATGTCGAAGATGGATAAACAGCAGGCCACTTTCCAGATCAAGCAACTTGGCATTACGGACAATGCCGTTATTGCCGCCATGCTGAATGGGCGCAAGGCACTGGAAAAGCAAATCCAACTGCAGAAAGAGTTGGGCGTCCTGAACGAAAAAGACGTAGAGCAACTTAAGCGATTCAAGCAGGCGCAAAACGAGTTAAATACAATCTTCTCGCGATTTGCTGATCAGATAGCAATGAGTGTAACTCCGGCCCTCGAATTGTTAATTGAAACAACTCAAAAGGTAATCGCGTGGGGGCGTGAGCATAAAGTTTTCCTATTCACCTTCTTTGGAGCGCTTGCAACCGTAGCTATTCCCGCCTTGACCGCTTCATTATGGCGAATGGCGGCGGCGGCATGGGGTGCGATGGCTCCATTTATTCCAATCATTGCTGTCGCTGCTGCTCTGGGCCTAGTAGTGGAAGACCTCTGGCAGTACTTCAACGGCGGCGAATCAGTCATCGGTGATCTGGTACAGAAGTTCCCTGCGCTAGCCGGTGTCTTAGAGAATGTGAAAGAAAGTTTCCTGGGGGCATGGGAGGCGCTGAAACTCCTGTTTTCCGATCCTTCACAATTCATGGATGTGCTGGTTGCAGAGCTGCAGGCCAGTTGGGATGAGATAGTTCAGGGTGTAGTCGATGCTGGCGATGCCATAGGAAAGGCTCTCAACAGTGCATGGGAGAAACTCACCGCTGACACCAAGAAAGTATTCAATGACCTGCTGTCATGGGTAAAGAACATCTTCTCCCAGATAGGAGCCTACATTTCAGACGCCGTATCAAACGCAGGCAAGGCCGCCTATGACAAGTTGCCTGACTTCATGAAAAAGGCGATCAACGCCGTGAAGGGAGAGGACGAACCGAAATCGGTACAGCCTACGCCAGACGGCGTGGTTGATGACGTTAATCCAATCAAACAACCAATGCCGTCAGTGCAGGCCGCAAACAGCTCTATGCAGGATATTGCCAATGCCCCGGCAATACCGGCAAATCCAGGCGCAGGCCGCTCATCGAGGGTCAGTAACACACAAAACGTCAATGTCGCCAAGGTCGAAGTGACCACGCAGGCCACTGACGCGCAGGGTATTGCCAGCAGTATGACCGATGGGCTGAAGAATGCTTACGGAGATATGGCAAACCAATATGACGATGGAAGGAGCCATTAATGTCTTCATTCTCTGACCTGATGAATACCGCATCCGGATCCCTGTCATCGTACAACATGGTGATGTCTTCATTTGCTGTGGATGTTGTACGGATAACGGATGAATTTGGCGCTCAGATGTTCACTGAATGCCGTGCTATGCGCGCCGCGTTGAATCGTTCTTCCGATTTGTGTGAGCATCCGCTGGAAACCGGTAACACCATCGCTGACTTTAAAATCATCAAACCTAACGTCGCGCAGCTCACGATGTTTATCCCGGCAGATGCGTATGGTTCGGTGTATGGCGACATTGAGCAGGCTTACGTCAACAGTACATCGCTGATCGTACAGACCCGCGCATCGTCATACGCGGATATGGTTATCACCGACATGCCGCACGATGAGGCGCCAGACCTTGGTGACACGGTAGCTGTAACGCTAACCCTAAAAGAGGTTCAGTGGTTCACATCGACCGTTGAAACGATGCCTGCCAAAGAGGTTGCGGTGTCCAGCAAGTCTGCAAAAACAGGAGGCACGGCCAAATCTGATGCCGACACAGTGAAGCAGGGGCAGAAACGCCCATCAGATGCTTCTCCAGCCACTCAAACAAAGTCCAGCTCTGTGGCGAAGGATATTAAGGACTGGTTCTGATGAAGCAAATCCCATTGAAGTCTTTCCCAAGGCAATCACTTTCCGTTGTCCTCGAGGGCGCTTTGTATGAGCTATCCCTCAAAGAGTGCAACGGCATCATGGCGGTCTCAGTCACTCGCGATGGCACAGTAATCGTCAACAATCGCCGTGCGGTTGCCAGTGCGCCAATCATTCCATCGCGTTACCTCAATGACGGTAATTTTTTCATCATCACCGACAATGACGAGCTGCCGTACTACACATCTTTTGAGGGGAGCGATGTTTTTGTCTGGATGACGAATGAGGAGATCGACAATGCTTGATGGCCGTGTGCTAAAAATTGGAATCGAGATTAACGGGCAGATGAAGTTTTACGAAGGCGCGGCCGCCACGGCGAAGATTGTTAAAACGTCAGATGGAAAACAGAACAGCTGCCAGATAACACTCGACAACCTCCTTCTTGAAACCATTGATTATCTCGTCACCGAAACTTCCCCCTGGAATCCAAACAAGAAGCCAAAGTTGATCACCGTGATGGCCGGTCGTCAGTCCACTGGTGTAGAGACTATCTATAACGGTGATGTTGTTCTGGCTGAACCCAGCATGCCGCCTGATCGCCGACTCACCATGAAGGCTTTAACCCAGAATGGTGCGAAGTACAAATGGGCGTCGCGTTCGTCTCCGAAAACAACCCAGCTCTCCGAACTGTGTAAGGGGGTGGCGAAAGACTACGACCTTACTCTGCGGTTTGAGGCCAAAGACAAGACTGTTGCCAACTACGTCTATAACGGACCCGTCGGCAAGCAGATACAAAAACTTGAGCAGGTGGGCGATGTAGACTGCTTTATTGACGATGATTTCCTGGTGGTTAAAGACCTTGGGAAAGGAATGAAGGGCGAAGTGAGGGTAATCTCGTCGGCTACCGGAATGATTGGCAACCCGGTTCTGGATGATAAAGGCGTTAAGGTGCGCATGCTGTTCGACCCGTCAGTAAAGCTTGGGCAGCAGATTGAAATTCAGTCCTCGGTCAACAAAGCCGCAAATGGTCAGTACGTGATTTACAACTGGGCAGCCAGCCTGGCGACGCACGAAAATGACTGGTATCTCGACCTGTCCTGCAACAACGACAACATCACATCAATAGCCGAAAAACGCGAGGCGCAGAAGAAAGCTGATGCCAAATCCAACTCCAAGCCAAAAGCCGGGACAAAGTGACAGCCTTTCCGGCTCGATGGACCTGGTGCTGAGAAAGTTTTTGCTAGATGTCGATGACATGTTGCCGGCAAGAATCGTGTCGTATAACCCCCCGCCGGTTAATCGGGCGCAAATAGAAATTCTCTATAAAGTCACAATGACGGACGGCTCCCTGAATCCACTCATGGCACCTGCAGAGGTTCCGGTGCTGACAATCGGTGGCGGTGGTATGTGTCTTACGTTTCCGATAAAACCAGGCGACCTGGGATGGATAAAGGCAAGTGACAGGGATATGTCGTTATTCCTGCAGAGTTATGAAGCGGAGCCGGGCAATACAACCCGGCTTCACTGTTTTGAGGACGGCGTCTTTATACCGGATGTAATGAAGGACTTTGTTGTCAGCGATGGTACAGCTGCCACGCTACAGACTATCGACGGTACGACATCAGTAGCGGTTAAGCCAGGTAGCATAGTGCTGACAGCGGGCTCCACTGTCGTGTCGATAACTGAAAGCGGTATTGAGTCCAATAAGCCGATCAAAGCACCACAATTCACTGACGGCACCATCAATACGTTTGGTCACGTCCATACCAATCCGGAGGGCGGCAACGTAGGGCCGATGAAGAACCCATGAAGACATTAGCCACCAACAATGACTTTGATATCTACCTGGATAACTCCCGAAACATCGCAATGGCTACTGGCCTACAGGCCGTCATTCAGACGTGCGAACACGTAGCCAGGACAAAGCTAACTGAGTTGCCGTACGCGCAGTCGCGCGGTATCCCGTTCTTCGATATTGCGCTGGGGTCCCAACCAGACATTAGCTTGTACGACATGTTCCTGCGAAAGGTCTACAAGACCGTTCCAGGCGTCGAAGGGGTGGGGAACATCAATTTCGAAAAAAACGGCGATACGCTGAGTTACACCGCCCAGATAAGAACGATTTACGGAACGGAGAGCGCAAGTGGAATCATATAAATACCTCTCGCCAGAAGGTGTGATTGTCCCGGATACATCGCAAATCCTGACTGATACAGAGAATGAGTGGAAATCCACTTTTGGCAGCGATCTGGACGTTACGCCGGACACGCCGCAGGGCATGATCATCGCCAGCGACGTTGCAGTTCGTTCTGAAGTTGTAGCGAACAATGCTGCTGTAGCAAACCAGATTAACCCCAACTATGCAGGCGGCCTGTTCCTGGATGATATCTGGGCGCTAACAGGAGGGAAGCGCCGGGCCTCAACATATACGCTTGTCGATGGTGTCGCGCTAACTGGTGTCCCAGGCGTGGTGATACCGTCCGGCTCGAGGCGTTCATCAAATGGAAATCTGTTTGAGCTGCTTTCTACCGTCGCGCTGGATAACTCAGGGAAAGGAACCGGTATATTTCAGGCTCTGGAGCCAGGAGCCATTCCTTGCCCAGCTCATACGCTGAAAGACCCTGTCGTTGGGTACACGTCTGTGGGCTGGGAAACATCGGATAATCCGGTTGCCGGGACAATGGGTACTGAAGAGCAGTCAGACCTGTCAGCAAGGAAAGAACGGCGCCAGACTCTGGCCATTCAAGGTCGATCCATTGGAGAGGCTGTCTATTCAAATGTCAGGGCGGTGGTAGGGGTTAATTCGCTGTCGTTTCGTGAGAACGTAGACAACACAACTAAAACGATTGATGGGATTAGCCTTATTGGTCATTCAGTCTGGGCATGTGTTGATGGCGGCGAAGATGCCGCAGTTGCAGCAGCACTCTATCGCTCTAAAACAGGTGGGGCTGCGTGGAATGGGGCTGTAAGTGTTGATGTGACAGATGCCTGGTCTGGGCAGAAATCAACAGTCAAGTTTGACAGGCCTATAGCCAAGCCTGTTATGGCGAAATTTACGGTTGTCTCTAAAGGTGTTGGTACAGGCGATCCAACTTCGCTTATCAAAGATACCATCGTGAAATATGCAAACGGGCAACTCGATAATGGAGAAGAAGGGTTTACTCTCGGCACAGACGTATCTCCGTTCGAATTGTCAGCCGCAGCTAACACTGCCTCACCTCAAATATTTATTAAAAGCGTTGATATAGCGAATAAAGCAACTGCCCCGACCTGGTCAAAAGATGATATTGCGATAGGGTTAAACGAAAAGGCTACTATTCAGGTTGACGATATTCTTGTGGTGACAACATGAATATTCAACGGTTCGACTTCTCTCTGGATTTGATGAAGGTTTTAAAGTGGGAGTATGATCAGTCACCGAACCTGGTGAATATTTTTAACCTGAAGCAGAAATGGTATGGCGATAATCATCAGGTTTTCTGGACCTCGTGGGAAAGGGATGTGTTCAATCTGTTTACTGCGAATGATTTCGGGCTGAATGTCTGGGCAATCATCCTTAACCTACCTCTGTATACCGAATCAAAAGCGAGCCCCGCAAACTATCCAGCATTTGGATTTGCAGATATTGGCCTGAATTTCGGCAGAAGTAACTTCGCGGTTGATGTTGACTCAGTAAATAAACTTACGGTCGAGCAAAAGCGACAATTACTTCGCATGCGTTGGTGGCAGATAACTTCCGATGGCTCAATGCCTTCCATAAACCATGCTTTATATGACGTGTTCGGGAAGGATGTCTACGCACTTGATGGGCAGGATATGACTATAACCGTTGTTTATCAGATTATCCTTCCAGATATCATGATGAGGCTCCTTCAGGATTTCGACCTTATACCCAGACCATCAGGCGTCAAATTCAACCATCTTGTTAAACCACGAGATGCTTTTGGGTTTGCTGACTATAACCTCAATTTCGATCAGAATAATTCACAATTTGGGAGTTAATATGACCTCATTTATTAAGGTCCCCTTTGCATCATCAGGGGATAAAGCTGCCGTGCCTGATACTGATGCTGGAGGCGGTGTAAATATGACACAGGGGTATGGTCAGGCTTACTCTTTGGATCCTGCCACTGACCCATCAGCAAAACGAATTGAACGCGATAAGATGAACTGGTTATTCAACAGAATAACTCAGGCAATTAATGAAATTCAGTCAGGTGGCGTCGCACCTTTTATTACCAGTGCAGATAATGGTGGATCTGCGTTCTCTTATGGTAAAGGTGCTTTAGTTTCGTTGAGCGGGGTTGTTTATCAGTCTTTGGTGGCGAGCAATACAAGCACTCCACCAGGCGCGAACTGGTCAGCATTGCCAGAAAAAATACAACCCCTCGACGCAACCTTAACAGCTCTTGCTGGTCTTGTTGGTGTGGCCAATAAGCTCCCGTACTTCAACGGTGATGACACTGCGGCACTGGCTGACCTGACGCAAGTAGGTAGGGACATCATCGGCAAAACTGATATCGCTGCGGTTCTCCAATACCTTGGTTTGAAAACCGCCGCACAACGCGACGTTGGGACTGGCACAAATCAAATTCCTGACATGAACGCTTTTAGCTCTGGCTCCGGCTGGCAGAAATTACCAGGAGGCAGGATTCTGCAGTGGCGGGGAATAGCCAATGGCCCTGGGGATATTACAAGCCCGCTACCCATTCCATTTCCAAATCGCGCAATAGGATGGGCAATTACGTCCGATTATGTACCAGGGTCAGGCGGAGTTGGCACAATAGCCGGGACGTGTACTGCAACGAATATCATTTCACGAAATACAAATGTGAGCACTGGTGGTAGCGCTATCGTAGTGGGGGAATAGGTATGAGAACGTATCGCTATGACGCAATAACAAACGCATTTTATCCGTATGAGCTACAGAATGAGTATGAACAAGCAGGGATGTGGCCGGAGTCGGGCCATGATGTGAATGAAGATATTTTTCAGCAATTCATCAACCCTCCCGCAGGTAAGGTGCGTGTTGCCGGGAATGACGGAATGCCAGCATGGGGGGATATTCCGCCACCGGCTCATGATGAACTCGTTGCGGTAGCAGATGTGAAAAAAGCAGCACTATTGGCAGAAGCGTCAGTCGTTATCGCCCCGCTGGCTGATGCGCTGGCGGGCGGTTATATCGATGACGCTGACGTGCCGCGACTGGCAGCATGGCAGAAATATCGCTATGCACTGACGAAAGTGGATACATCAACTGCGCCGGATATCACCTGGCCGCTGCAACCAGTGTAGAAATCTTTAGTGTAAATCGTCAAAGATGCTGGCGACTTGATGATCGATGACGGTATCAGTGATGATAATTTACAGGTTGTACGGGAATAATACATGACAATTTGAATGGGGTATAATAGATAAATAATACATCATCATACCCCATTTTCGCTATTATCTATTGGCAAAAATATTCTTAATACCTTTATATTTGCCTACCTCCTAATAAAATGTGTGAGGTGTATTTGTTGGTTTTCAATAACCTTGCTACAATTATGCAGGTGGTTACAATAAGGAAAACAAATGAAGGGGTTATGATGAGGTTATATATGAGTGGATTTTCGCATAGGTTATTAATGTTCACGTATGCCTCTATTCTGTAAAAAATAAACGACGAAATTATATAGATAGGAAATGTGTAAATACCGACAAAGGATGTGGTTCGTATAAATAAATTATTTTTCGTTGATAAAAATGTATATGCATATATAAGCGACATGCTTCCGGCGAAGCCAATGAAGTAGCGAAATATAATAATGAATGATTGATGCCAGAAATCAACATTATCATATGTCATTTTAGATATGTAAATATAATACTCCCTATTCCATAGGAGAAGCATACCAATCCATGTTAATACGGATAAGACACCAAGTTTGTGCCTATTTTTAGAGGCGAAGTCTAAAATGCGATGGGCGAATATACCAGCGATAAAATAAGGGGCCATAAATTTAATTTTGTCCATATTCCAATCATCTCCATATGCAAGAGATATACTAAAGAACAGTAAATAAAGCACCGCAGAATATTGTTTGCTTATTGAGTGACAAATAGTATAAGCAATAGATACTGCAAAGAGTGCGGAAAGGAACCAGAAGGCGTAGATGGCTCCATATCTAATATTTATTAAATTTATATCTCTTCCCACAAAAATGGATTCAGCAATGAACCATGCAATGGATGGGATTATTAATTGCATGAATTTTCTTTTTATAATTGATGATGGTTTCCTCTTGAGGGAAAATAGAAAAGATAGCCACTAAGCAGCATAAAAAATGGCATATGGAAGCTGTAAATGGTAATGAATAATGGGTTGTCAAAAAAATTCAAACTATCTTTTTTTACAAACTGAATTGAATGGCCCCACACGACAAAAATTATAGCTAATCCTTTCATTGAGTCTATAATGGAATTTCGAGTGCTGGGTGTCTCTGTTATAATAAGATGTGATTCGTTTTTCATTTAATTTGTCAACTTTAGATTGAATGGCATAAGTATTGCAACTAAACACTCGTGAGCTAATACTACATATATTATCAATGATCATTAATTCAATCAATTAGGAATTGCTTTATTGTATGTCACAGATTCTCATTTTTTGGGAGGTGCTACTATTGTTGTCATCACACCGTAAATTAAGTCCATTCATATTAGATATCTTGGGTTGTTCCGGGAAGTACACGGCCACTATCAGTAAATGTGAGGTAAGAGATTCACCAATCGAACCTTTGATGGAGTGGGCCGCGTACAGTCATATTGGTTGCATTAGCGCAGCCCCTGATTTTTCACATTCCCAAAGGCACGCGTCACGGCGTGCCATATAAATTTATCAGCCAATAGAATTTGGTTAGAGAGACAAAAGCGGGACACAAAGCTTTGCATCGGTTTGCAGGGCTTTGTACTGCTCTCACTTAGTCGATAGCATCCATTGTGGCAAGACAATGTGAATCAATTTGAAACAGAGTGGTGCAATCACCACTTTTTTAGTGTTACCATCACTTTGCCGGGTGAGGGACTGATGATGTCAGTTTTTCATTTGTGTACCAGATTGTGTACCAATTTAGCGATTGTTGGTTAGATGGTTGCACAACTTACTGTAAACAAATAAATTTTCTCTTTGTATGTGATCTTTCGTGTGGGTCACCACTGCAAATAAGGATATAACATGCCTGTTATTACTCTTCCTGATGGCAGCCAACGCCATTACGACCACGCTGTAAGCCCCATGGATGTTGCGCTGGACATTGGTCCAGGTCTGGCGAAAGCCTGTATCGCAGGGCGCGTTAATGGCGAACTGGTAGATGCGTGCGATTTGATTGAAAACGACGCTAAACTGGCGATCATTACCGCTAAAGACGAAGAAGGTCTGGAGATCATTCGTCACTCCTGTGCGCACCTGTTAGGGCACGCAATTAAACAACTTTGGCCGCATACCAAAATGGCAATCGGCCCGGTTATTGACAACGGTTTCTATTACGACGTTGATCTTGACCGCACGTTAACCCAGGAAGATGTCGAAGCACTCGAGAAGCGGATGCATGAGCTTGCTGAGAAAAACTACGACGTCATTAAGAAGAAAGTCAGCTGGCACGAAGCGCGTGAAACTTTCGTTAAACGCGGCGAGAGCTATAAAGTCTCCATCCTGGACGAAAACATCGCCCATGATGACCAGCCTGGCCTCTATTTCCACGAAGAATATGTCGATATGTGCCGCGGTCCGCACGTACCGAATATGCGTTTCTGCCACCATTTCAAACTGATGAAAACGGCAGGGGCCTACTGGCGCGGCGACAGCAACAATAAAATGTTGCAACGTATTTATGGTACTGCGTGGGCAGATAAAAAAGCCCTCAACGCGTACCTGCAGCGTCTGGAAGAAGCCGCTAAACGCGACCACCGTAAAATCGGTAAACAGCTCGACCTGTACCATATGCAGGAAGAAGCGCCGGGTATGGTGTTCTGGCACAATGACGGCTGGACCATCTTCCGTGAACTGGAAGTGTTCGTTCGTTCTAAACTGAAAGAGTACCAGTATCAGGAAGTTAAAGGTCCGTTTATGATGGACCGCGTCCTGTGGGAAAAAACCGGTCACTGGGAAAACTATAAAGATGCAATGTTCACCACCTCTTCTGAGAACCGTGAATACTGCATTAAGCCGATGAACTGTCCGGGTCACGTACAAATCTTTAACCAGGGGCTGAAGTCGTATCGCGATCTGCCGCTGCGTATGGCCGAGTTCGGTAGCTGCCACCGTAACGAGCCGTCAGGATCCCTTCACGGCCTGATGCGCGTGCGTGGTTTTACTCAGGATGACGCGCATATCTTCTGTACTGAAGAACAAATTCGCGATGAAGTTAACGGATGTATCCGTTTAGTCTATGATATGTACAGCACTTTTGGCTTCGAAAAGATCGTGGTCAAGCTTTCCACTCGTCCTGAGAAACGTATTGGCAGTGACGAAATGTGGGATCGTGCTGAGGCGGACCTGGCAGTTGCGCTGGAAGAAAACAACATCCCGTTTGAGTATCAACTGGGTGAAGGCGCGTTCTACGGTCCGAAAATTGAATTTACCCTGTATGACTGCCTCGATCGTGCATGGCAGTGCGGTACAGTACAGCTGGACTTCTCCTTACCGTCTCGTCTGAGCGCTTCCTATGTAGGCGAAGACAACGAGCGTAAGGTTCCGGTAATGATTCACCGTGCAATTCTTGGGTCGATGGAACGTTTCATCGGTATCCTGACCGAAGAGTTCGCTGGTTTCTTCCCGACCTGGCTTGCGCCGGTTCAGGTTGTTATCATGAATATTACGGATTCACAGTCTGAATACGTTAACGAATTGACGCAAAAACTATCAAATGCGGGCATTCGTGTTAAAGCAGACTTGAGAAATGAGAAGATTGGCTTTAAAATCCGCGAGCACACTTTGCGTCGCGTCCCATATATGCTGGTCTGTGGTGATAAAGAGGTGGAATCTGGCAAAGTTGCCGTTCGCACCCGCCGTGGTAAAGACCTGGGAAGCATGGACGTAAATGAAGTGATCGAGAAGCTGCAACAAGAGATTCGCAGCCGCAGTCTTAAACAATTGGAGGAATAAGGTATTAAAGGCGGAAAACGAGTTCAAACGGCGCGTCCTAACCGTATCAATGGCGAAATTCGCGCCCAGGAAGTTCGCTTAACAGGTTTGGAAGGCGAGCAGCTTGGTATTGTGAGTCTGAGAGAAGCTCTGGAGAAAGCTGAAGAAGCCGGAGTAGACTTAGTCGAGATCAGCCCTAACGCCGAGCCGCCGGTTTGTCGTATAATGGATTACGGCAAATTCCTCTATGAAAAGAGCAAGTCTTCTAAGGAACAGAAGAAAAAGCAAAAAGTTATCCAGGTTAAGGAAATTAAATTCCGTCCTGGTACAGATGAAGGCGACTATCAGGTAAAACTCCGCAGCCTGATTCGCTTTCTCGAAGAGGGTGATAAAGCCAAAATCACGCTGCGTTTCCGCGGTCGTGAGATGGCGCACCAGCAAATCGGTATGGAAGTGCTTAATCGCGTGAAAGACGATTTGCAAGAACTGGCAGTGGTCGAATCCTTCCCAACGAAGATCGAAGGCCGCCAGATGATCATGGTGCTCGCTCCTAAGAAGAAACAGTAAGGCCATCAAGTAATCATTCCTGTGGGCCTCGGCTCACAGGGTGATTCGCCTTTGTTTCTGTTTATCAACAATGCGAAGTGGAAGTTATTAAAATGCCAAAAATTAAGACCGTACGCGGTGCTGCTAAGCGCTTCAAAAAAACCGGTAAAGGTGGTTTTAAGCACAAGCACGCTAACCTGCGTCACATTCTGACCAAAAAAGCGACCAAACGTAAACGTCACCTGCGTCCGAAAGCCATGGTTTCCAAAGGCGATCTGGGCCTGGTAATCGCGTGCCTGCCGTACGCATAAGCCGTTAACGTTTTTTAACTTTTTAATTAGAATATAGATACAGGAGAGCACATATGGCTCGCGTAAAACGTGGTGTTATTGCACGCGCACGTCACAAGAAAATTTTGAAACAAGCTAAAGGCTACTACGGTGCGCGTTCTCGCGTATACCGCGTTGCCTTCCAGGCTGTTATCAAAGCTGGTCAGTATGCTTACCGTGACCGTCGTCAACGTAAGCGTCAGTTCCGTCAACTGTGGATTGCGCGTATCAACGCAGCAGCACGTCAGAACGGTATTTCTTACAGCAAATTCATCAATGGCCTGAAAAAAGCCTCTGTTGAAATCGACCGTAAGATCCTGGCTGATATCGCAGTATTCGACAAAGTAGCGTTCACCGCTCTGGTTGAAAAAGCGAAAGCAGCTCTGGCATAAGCCAGTTGAAAGAGGGAGCTAGTCTCCCTCTTTTCGTTTCAACACCATCAAAACATTGACTTTTATCGCCGTAGCCTTTTCAATAAAGGTCTTTTGAAAAGTACCAAAAGGTAACGCAAGCAATGAATGCTGCTATTTTCCGCTTCTTTTTTTACTTTAGCACCTGACTCCAGGAGGCTAGCGCGTGAGAAGAGAAACGGAAAACAGCGCCTGAAAGCCTCCCAGTGGAGGCTTTTTTTGTATGCGCGTTTTGAAAAATAAAAAGCCTGTCTCATCAGGCGTAATTGTCGCAGCCAGTCTGGACACGGTCAGCGCGGAGAAACCGGAGCGTACTTAAGTACGTGAGGATTTCGAGCACTGCCCGGGACCAAAATGGCAAGTAAAATAGCCTGATGGGATAGGCTCTAAGTCCAACGAACCAGTGTCA
This sequence comes from Escherichia sp. E10V10, assembly GCF_004211985.1. Taxonomy (NCBI): domain Bacteria; kingdom Pseudomonadati; phylum Pseudomonadota; class Gammaproteobacteria; order Enterobacterales; family Enterobacteriaceae; genus Escherichia; species Escherichia sp. E10V10. Next base: position 828,617 of record NZ_RHJO01000001.1, read on the forward strand.
CCACTGACACAATGAGGAAAACCATGTCACATCTCGCAGAACTGGTTGCCAGTGCGAAGGCGGCCATTAACCAGGCGTCAGATGTTGCCGCGTTAGACAATGTGCGCGTCGAATATTTGGGTAAAAAAGGGCACTTAACCCTTCAGATGACGACCCTGCGTGAGCTGCCGCCAGAAGAGCGTCCGGCAGCTGGTGCGGTTATCAACGAAGCGAAAGAGCAAGTTCAGCAGGTGCTGAATGCGCGTAAAGCCGAACTGGAAAGCGCAGCGCTGAATGCGCGTCTGGCTGCAGAAACTATCGATGTTTCCCTGCCAGGTCGTCGTATCGAAAACGGTGGTCTGCATCCGGTTACCCGTACCATCGACCGTATCGAAAGTTTCTTCGGTGAGCTTGGCTTTACCGTGGCAACCGGGCCGGAAATCGAAGACGATTATCATAACTTCGATGCTCTGAACATTCCTGGCCACCACCCGGCGCGCGCTGACCACGACACTTTCTGGTTTGACGCTACCCGCCTGCTGCGTACCCAGACCTCTGGCGTACAGATCCGCACCATGAAAGCCCAGCAGCCGCCGATTCGTATTATCGCGCCTGGCCGCGTTTACCGTAACGACTACGACCAGACTCACACGCCGATGTTCCATCAGATGGAAGGTCTGATTGTTGATACCAACATCAGCTTTACCAACCTGAAAGGCACGCTGCACGACTTCCTGCGTAACTTCTTTGAAGAAGATTTGCAGATTCGCTTCCGTCCTTCCTACTTCCCGTTCACCGAACCTTCTGCAGAAGTGGACGTCATGGGTAAAAACGGTAAATGGCTGGAAGTACTGGGCTGCGGGATGGTGCATCCGAACGTGCTGCGTAATGTTGGCATCGATCCGGAAGTTTACTCCGGTTTCGCCTTCGGTATGGGGATGGAGCGTCTGACCATGTTGCGTTACGGCGTCACCGACCTGCGTTCATTCTTCGAAAACGATCTGCGTTTCCTCAAACAGTTTAAATAAGGCAGGAATAGATTATGAAATTCAGTGAACTGTGGTTACGCGAATGGGTGAACCCGGCGATTGATAGCGATGCGCTGGCGAATCAAATCACGATGGCGGGCCTGGAGGTTGATGGTGTAGAACCGGTTGCCGGTAGCTTCCACGGCGTGGTCGTTGGTGAAGTGGTTGAATGTGCGCAGCATCCGAATGCTGACAAACTGCGAGTGACCAAAGTCAACGTCGGTGGCGATCGCCTGCTGGACATCGTTTGCGGCGCGCCAAACTGTCGTCAGGGCCTGCGTGTGGCGGTAGCAACTATTGGTGCTGTATTGCCGGGCGATTTCAAAATTAAAGCCGCGAAACTGCGCGGTGAACCGTCTGAAGGGATGCTGTGCTCCTTCTCTGAGCTGGGGATTTCTGACGATCATAACGGTATTATCGAACTGCCTGCGGATGCGCCAATTGGCACCGATATCCGTGAATACCTGAAACTTGATGACAACACCATCGAAATCAGTGTGACGCCAAACCGTGCAGACTGCTTAGGCATTATCGGCGTAGCGCGTGATGTTGCCGTGCTGAACCAGCTTCCGCTGGTTGAACCGGAAATTGTCCCGGTTGGTGCAACCATCGATGACACGCTGCCGATTGCGGTAGAAGCGCCGGAAGCCTGCCCGCGTTATCTTGGCCGCGTAGTAAAAGGCATTAACGTTAAAGCGCCAACTCCGCTGTGGATGAAAGAAAAACTGCGTCGTTGCGGGATTCGTTCTATCGATGCAGTGGTTGACGTCACCAACTACGTGCTGCTCGAACTGGGTCAGCCGATGCACGCTTTCGACAAAGATCGCATTGAAGGCGGCATTGTGGTGCGGATGGCGAAAGAGGGCGAAACGCTGGTACTGCTCGACGGTACCGAAGCGAAGTTGGATGCTGACACCCTGGTCATCGCCGACCACAACAAGGCGCTGGCGATGGGCGGCATCTTTGGTGGCGAACACTCTGGCGTGAATGACGAAACGCAAAACGTCCTGCTGGAATGCGCTTTCTTCAGCCCGCTGTCGATCACCGGTCGTGCTCGTCGTCATGGCCTGCATACTGATGCGTCTCACCGTTATGAGCGTGGCGTTGATCCGGCACTGCAGCACAAAGCGATGGAACGTGCGACCCGTCTGCTGATCGACATCTGCGGTGGTGAGGCTGGTCCGGTAATTGATATCACCAACGAAGCAACGCTGCCGAAGCGTGCAACCATCACTTTACGTCGTAGCAAACTGGATCGTCTGATCGGCCATCATATTGCCGATGCACAGGTGACTGACATTCTGCGTCGTCTCGGCTGTGAAGTTACCGAAGGCAAGGACGAGTGGCAGGCTGTTGCACCGAGTTGGCGTTTCGACATGGAGATTGAAGAAGATCTGGTCGAAGAAGTGGCGCGCGTTTACGGCTACAACAACATCCCGGATGAACCGGTACAGGCGAGCCTGATTATGGGGACTCACCGTGAAGCCGATCTGTCGCTCAAGCGCGTGAAAACGCTGCTCAACGACAAAGGCTATCAGGAAGTGATCACCTATAGCTTCGTTGATCCGAAAGTGCAGCAGATGATCCACCCGGGTGTTGAAGCCTTACTGCTGCCAAGCCCGATTTCAGTTGAAATGTCGGCAATGCGTCTTTCTCTGTGGACAGGTCTGCTGGCAACTGTAGTGTACAACCAGAACCGTCAGCAAAACCGTGTGCGCATTTTTGAAAGCGGTCTGCGCTTCGTGCCAGATACCCAGGCGCCATTGGGCATTCGTCAGGATCTGATGTTAGCCGGTGTGATTTGCGGTAACCGTTACGAAGAGCACTGGAACCTGGCAAAAGAGACCGTTGATTTCTATGATTTGAAAGGCGATCTTGAATCCGTTCTCGACCTGACCGGTAAACTGAATGAGGTTGAGTTCCGTGCAGAAGCGAATCCGGCACTGCATCCGGGGCAATCCGCAGCGATTTATCTGAAAGGTGAACGTATTGGTTTTGTTGGGGTTGTTCATCCTGAACTGGAACGTAAACTGGATCTTAACGGTCGCACTCTGGTGTTTGAACTGGAGTGGAACAAGCTCGCAGACCGCGTGGTGCCTCAAGCGCGCGAGATTTCGCGCTTCCCGGCGAACCGTCGTGACATCGCGGTTGTGGTTGCAGAAAACGTTCCCGCAGCGGATATTTTATCCGAATGTAAGAAAGTTGGCGTAAATCAGGTAGTTGGCGTAAACTTATTTGACGTGTACCGCGGTAAGGGTGTTGCGGAGGGGTATAAGAGCCTCGCCATAAGCCTGATCCTGCAAGATACCAGCCGTACACTCGAAGAAGAGGAGATTGCCGCTACCGTCGCCAAATGTGTAGAGGCATTAAAAGAGCGATTCCAGGCATCATTGAGGGATTGAACCTATGGCGCTTACAAAAGCTGAAATGTCAGAATATCTGTTTGATAAGCTTGGGCTTAGCAAGCGGGATGCCAAAGAACTGGTTGAACTGTTTTTCGAAGAGATCCGTCGCGCTCTGGAAAACGGCGAGCAGGTGAAACTCTCTGGTTTTGGTAACTTCGATCTGCGTGATAAGAATCAACGCCCGGGACGTAACCCGAAAACGGGCGAGGATATTCCCATTACAGCACGGCGCGTGGTGACCTTCAGACCCGGGCAGAAGTTAAAAAGCCGGGTCGAAAACGCCACACCCAAAGACGAGTAATCTGATCTAACTAAAAAGGCCGCTCTGCGGCCTTTTTTCTTTTCACTGTCGAAGAGTCACCGTAAAATCAACGGAATGACACTTCAGCAGAACGGATACCATGCTGACACTTGCCCGCCACCAACAGCGACAAAATATTCGCTGGTTATTATGCCTGTCAGTTTTGATGCTGCTGGCGCTTCTCTTAAGCCTTTGCGCTGGTGAACAATGGATTTCACCTGCCGACTGGTTCACTCCTCGTGGCGAACTGTTCGTCTGGCAAATTCGCCTGCCACGTACCCTGGCTGTATTGCTGGTTGGCGCGGCGCTGGCGTTATCAGGCGCGGTCATGCAGGCGCTGTTTGAAAACCCTCTTGCGGAGCCGGGGCTGCTTGGCGTCTCTAACGGCGCTGGAGTGGGGCTTATCGCCGCTGTATTGCTCGGGCAAGGGCAGTTACCGAACTGGGCGCTGGGGCTTTGTGCGATTGCTGGCGCGCTTATTATCACCTTAATTCTCTTGCGTTTTGCCCGCCGTCATCTTTCAACCAGCCGATTACTGCTGGCTGGTGTTGCGCTGGGTATCATCTGTAGCGCGTTAATGACGTGGGCCATCTACTTTTCCACGTCTGTTGATTTACGCCAACTGATGTACTGGATGATGGGCGGCTTTGGTGGTGTAGACTGGCGGCAAAGTTGGCTGATGGTGGCCTTGATTCCGGTGTTGTTGTGGATTTGCTGTCAGTCCCGCCCAATGAATATGTTAGCGCTGGGTGAAATTTCGGCGCGACAACTGGGGTTACCACTGTGGCTCTGGCGCAATGTGCTGGTCGCGGCTACCGGTTGGATGGTCGGTGTCAGTGTGGCGTTGGCTGGCGCTATTGGGTTTATTGGCCTGGTTATCCCACATATTCTGCGGCTGTGCGGATTAACCGATCACCGGGTATTACTTCCCGGCTGCGCGCTGGCAGGTGCTACTGCGTTGCTGCTTGCCGATATTGTTGCTCGACTGGCCCTGGCTTCCGCAGAGTTACCGATTGGTGTGGTCACCGCCACCTTGGGCGCGCCGGTGTTTATCTGGTTATTGTTAAAAGCAGGACGTTAGCCGCATAAAGACGGTCTATGATTAAAAGCTAAGATTTTTACTGACCTTATCCAGGAGACACGATGCAAGATCCCATTCTGACCACCGTAGTGAAGACGATTGACGGGGAAGTGACCACGCTGGAGAAATATGCCGGTAATGTGCTGCTAATTGTTAATGTCGCTTCAAAGTGTGGCTTAACGCCGCAATATGAACAGTTGGAGAACATCCAGAAAGCCTGGGCCGATCGTGGTTTCGTCGTGCTGGGATTTCCGTGCAACCAGTTCCTTGAACAAGAACCAGGTAGTGATGAAGAAATTAAAACTTATTGCACCACCACCTGGGGCGTGACGTTCCCAATGTTCAGTAAGATTGAGGTCAATGGCGAAGGGCGTCATCCGCTATATCAAAAATTGATTGCCGCAGCGCCCACGGCGGTGGCACCGGAAGAGAGCGGTTTCTACGCGCGAATGGCCAGTAAAGGCCGTGCGCCACTGTACCCTGATGATATTTTGTGGAATTTTGAAAAGTTTCTGGTGGGTAGAGACGGAAAGGTCATCCAGCGTTTTTCCCCGGATATGACACCGGAAGATCCTATTGTAATGGAAAGCATTAAACTGGCGTTGGCAAAATAATGTCTATTGTGATGCAGTTACAGGATGTAGCGGAATCAACCCGCCTGGGGCCGCTTTCTGGCGAGGTCCGGGCAGGGGAGATCCTGCATCTGGTGGGGCCGAACGGCGCGGGCAAGAGCACCTTGCTGGCCCGAATGGCGGGGATGACCAGTGGTCAGGGAAGCATTCAGTTTGCAGGTCAACCACTGGATACCTGGCCCGCAACAAAACTCGCCCTGCATCGCGCTTATCTTGCACAGCAGCAGACGCCGCCGTTTGCTATGCCGGTCTGGCATTACCTGACCATGCACCAGCACGATAAAACGCGAACCGATCTGCTAAATGATGTTGCAGGGGCGTTGGCCCTTGATGACAAACTCGGTCGAAGCACCAATCAACTATCCGGTGGTGAATGGCAACGTGTCCGTCTTGCTGCGGTGGTGTTACAAATTACGCCGCAAGCGAATCCGGCAGGTCAATTGCTTCTCCTTGATGAACCCATGAACAGCCTTGATGTTGCCCAGCAAAGCGCGTTAGATAAAATTTTGAGCGCGCTCTGTCAGCAAGGCGTGGCGATTGTGATGAGTAGTCACGATCTTAACCACACATTGCGTCACGCGCATCGGGCGTGGTTACTTAAACAAGGAAAACTGCTTGCCAGTGGGCGGAGAGATGAAGTACTAACGCCGCCGAATCTGGCCCAGGCTTATGGCATGAGCTTCCGTCGTCTGGACATTGAAGGTCACCGAATGCTGATTTCGACCACCTGATTTCATTAGCATCTTGAAAAACGGGTAATTTCGACGCTAAATTAATGCAAGAATAAAAAACAGAGGATTCGTACGGAATGCGTTTCTGCCTAATTTTAATTACAGCACTGTTTCTGGCCGGGTGTAGCCATCATAAAGCGCCGCCGCCAAACGCCAGGCTTTCTGACTCCATTACTGTCATTGCCGGTTTGAACGATCAACTACAGAGCTGGCATGGTACGCCGTATCGTTATGGCGGCATGACTCGACGTGGAGTGGACTGTTCGGGTTTCGTGGTTGTGACGATGCGCGACCGTTTCGACTTGCAGTTGCCACGCGAAACAAAACAACAGGCCGCTATCGGTACCCAAATTGATAAAGAAGAATTGCTGCCAGGCGATCTGGTCTTTTTCAAAACAGGTTCCGGGCAAAATGGTTTACACGTGGGTATTTACGATACCAACAATCAATTCATTCACGCCTCTACCAGCAAGGGGGTGATGCGTTCTTCCCTCGATAATGTCTACTGGCAGAAAAATTTCTGGCAGGCGAGACGAATCTAGTATCTCAATAAATGGACGGTGCTGATACCGCACCGTCTGTTAACTCCTGAATACAGTAGTATTTTGCAGACAAAAATACCGCAAATGGAATATTCGTTTATACTCAGGATAATCTAAAAAAAGGACCCCTGAAAAAGTGGTTAACATGGAACAAATGAAAGTTATTCCCTCTGTATTTGTTATGCCTTATGGCCTCAAACTTTTTATCTGGATGTTGAAAAAAATCCGTAGAGAGGGGCTGTTACCATGAAGGTCTTACTGGAGAATCTTTATCATTCTGATTACTATTTTCTACCGATAAGAGACAGCCAACAAAATCTTGTTGGGGTTGAGTTAATAACCCATTTCTCCAGTGACGACGGTACGGTTCGCATCCCGACGACACGGGTTATTGCACAACTTTCAGAGGAGCAGCATTGGCAATTATTTGCCGAAAAGTTGGAATTACTAAAATCATGCCAACATTTTTTTATTCAACACAAACTCTTTGCCTGGATTAATTTAACACCACAAGTAGCAAAGTTATTATTAGATAGGGATAATTACGCAAGCAAACTATTAAAAATTCCTTTTGCTGAACTGATGATTAATGAAAATTATCCTCATCTTAATGAGGGAAAAGATAATTATGAACTTTTGCACTTATCGCAAATTTTCCCATTGGTTTTGGGAAATTTGGGTGCGGGCAACAGTACAATGAAGGCTGTTTTTGATGGGCTTTTCACTCGCGTCATGCTGGATAAAGGTTTTATTCAGCAACAAATAGTCCATAAATCTTTCGCTCCTTTTATTCGTGCGCTCCATGCGCAAATTTCACCTTGTTGCAATTGTATTATTGCTGCTGGTATTAATACACCGGAGATGTTGGCGCAGATGGTGCCGTTTGGTTTCCATGCTTTTCAGGGATGCTTGTGGCCCGCAGTTCCCGTAAGCCAGATAACAACGCTGGTCCAGCGATAACCCTCTTGTTTGCTGGTGTTTAAGACGAGAGTAACCGTCTACACTATCAAACAGGAGGATCTATGACCCTGTCTTTTATTACCCGCTGGCGTGATGAATTGCCGGCAACATATACATCGCTTTCCCCTACGCCTTTAAATAATGCCCGGTTGATTTGGTATAACGCCGAACTGGCTAATACGCTGGGTGTTCCATCGTCGCTGTTTGAAAGTGGCGCGGGTGTCTGGGGCGGCGAAACTTTACTGCCAGGTATGTCGCCACTGGCCCAGGTCTACAGTGGCCACCAGTTTGGTGTCTGGGCGGGGCAGCTTGGCGACGGGCGCGGTATTTTACTCGGCGAACAACAGTTTGCCGACGGCACCACCATGGATTGGCATCTGAAAGGTGCGGGGCTGACGCCTTATTCGCGGATGGGCGACGGACGTGCGGTTTTACGTTCAACAATTCGCGAAAGTCTTGCCAGTGAGGCAATGCATCACCTTGGCATTCCGACGACACGCGCCTTAAGCATTGTTACCAGCGATACGCCGGTTTACCGGGAGACGGTCGAATCAGGAGCGATGCTGATGCGCGTAGCGCAGAGTCATTTGCGATTTGGCCACTTTGAACACTTTTACTATCGTCGGGAACCGGAAAAAGTTCGCCAGCTGGCTGACTTCGCCATTCGCTATTACTGGCCGCATCTTCAGGATGAAGAGGATAAATACCGCCTCTGGTTTACCGATATTGTCGCACGTACGGCTTCGTTAATCGCCAGCTGGCAGACAGTCGGTTTTGCTCACGGGGTGATGAACACGGATAACATGTCGATTCTCGGGCTGACGCTGGATTATGGTCCATTTGCTTTCCTCGATGATTATGAACCGGGCTTTATTTGTAATCACTCTGATCATCAGGGACGTTACAGCTTTGATAATCAACCTGCCGTTGCGTTGTGGAATTTACAGCGTCTGGCGCAGACATTGTCGCCGTTTATCACTGTCGACGCGTTAAACGAGGCGCTGGAAAGCTATCAACAGGTTTTGTTGACGCATTATGGAAAACGTATGCGGCAGAAGCTGGGCTTTATGACGGAGCAAAAAGAGGATAATGCGCTACTGAGTGAATTATTCAGTCTGATGGCGCAAGAGCGCAGTGATTATACTCGCACATTCCGCATGTTAAGTCTGACCGAGCAGCACAGTGCGGCTTCACCACTGCGCGATGAGTTTATTGACCGCGCGGCGTTTGATGACTGGTTTACGCGTTATCGGACGCGCTTGCAACAAGACGGAGTTGCCGATAGTGAACGTCAGCAACTGATGCAGAGCGTTAACCCTGCACTGGTATTGCGCAACTGGCTGGCACAACGCGCCATTGAGGCGGCAGAAAAGGGCGATATGACAGAATTACAACGTCTGCATGAAGCGTTGCGAAATCCTTTCAGCGACAGGGATGATGACTATGTCAGTCGTCCACCTGACTGGGGTAAACGGCTGGAAGTCAGCTGCTCGAGTTAAAGGCTACTTGGTCAACAGCAGCTTGCCAGCCTGAGTTTTACGGAGCAGATATTCTTGCCCGTCATGATCGATAATCAGTTTGCCATCCGGACCTAACAGTGTCTGGCTGGTAATTCGCCGAATGGGCTGCGGGGAAGCGGTCTTGTGATTGGCATCCGTTTCAGGCGTGAGTTTTCTGCTATCCGTATAACGCATAGAAATTAATAATAATTTATATAACAATGATTCTTATTATCAATATTATGGCGAGCCAGAGCAAGCAGTAATGTGTTGAGAAGACAACAAGTTGCGCAGAAATGCCCATTCCGTCAGGAATGGGCACGCATTCAGAAGCGGGAATCTACCGCAGAGGCGAGTTTTTCGACCAGGCGTTCAGTATCTTCCCAACCTAAACAAGGATCGGTAATCGACTGACCGTAGGTGAGCGGCTGACCGCTGACGATTTTTTGTGTACCTTCGCGCAGGAAACTTTCTGCCATAATTCCGGCAATCGCCGTGGAGCCATTGCGGATTTGCTGACAAATATCCTCACAAACTTCTAACTGGCGACGGTGCTGCTTCTGGCAGTTACCGTGGCTGAAATCCACCACCAGATGTTCAGGTAAATCAAACTCGTGCAGCGTATCGCAGGCTGCGGCGATATCATCGGCATGGTAGTTCGGTTTTTTGCCGCCACGCATAATAATATGGCCGTATGGGTTGCCGCTGGTCTGATAGATGGTCATCTGACCGTTTTTGTCTGGCGAGAGGAACATATGGCTGGCACGGGCTGCGCGGATAGCATCCACGGCAATCCGCGTGTTGCCATCGGTACCATTTTTAAAACCTACCGGACAGGAGAGCGCTGACGCCATTTCACGGTGGATTTGGCTCTCGGTGGTACGTGCGCCAATTGCGCCCCAGCTAATTAAGTCAGCAATAAACTGACCGGTCACCATATCGAGGAACTCGGTCGCGGTGGGAACGCCCAGTTCATTTACCTGCAATAGCAACTTACGTGCCATTTCAAGGCCGTGATTAACGCGATAACTGCCGTTTAAATCCGGATCGGAGATGAGTCCTTTCCAGCCGACAACGGTACGCGGTTTTTCAAAATAGGTGCGCATTACAATTTCCAGTCGTGACTGGTACTGGTTGCGCAACGCCTGCAGACGGGTGGCATACTCCATGGCGGCGGTCAGATCGTGGATCGAGCAGGGGCCAATAATGACCAACAGCCGCTTGTCTTCACCGTTCAGTATTTTTTCAATTCTGCGGCGGGAATCAATGACATGGTTGGCGACGCCAGGCGTTACGGGATACCGTAGCGCGAGTTCGGCGGGCGTTACCAGGCTCTCGATACGCGCAGTACGGAGTTCGTCAGTTCTGTTCATTACAAGTCTCAGAAATTTGTTGCTTCAACGGCAGGACTACCGGGAAGTGATGCGCATCACGATAAACCAATCGCAGCTGATTTCAAGTGCGAGGTGTGTCACACCTCGCCGGGTGGTTAGCATGATAACAAAAAAACAAGCTAATGCACTAGTTCTCTAGTACATTCGACGGCTAAGGCCCATGATATCGAGGATCTTGGTGGCAATCTCTTCTACCGAATAATTGGTACTGTTAATCCACGGGATCTGATTTTTACGGTACAACGCTTCCACTTCCGCAACCTCCATCCGGCACTGGCGAAGCGAGGCATAGCGACTGTTCTCCCGACGCTCTTCGCGAATCGCCGCCAGACGCTCCGGGTCGATAGTCAGTCCGAACAATTTATGCTGAAGCGGCTTGAGCGACGCGGGTAGCACCAGATTATCCATATCGTCGGCAATAAAGGGGTAGTTTGCCGCACGGATACCAAACTGCATCGCCAGATACAGGCTGGTGGGGGTTTTACCACAACGAGAGACACCGAGCAGGATCACCTGAGCCTGATCCAGATTGCGCAACGAAATGCCGTCGTCATGGGCGAGGGTGTAATCAATTGCCGCAATACGCGCATCATATTTATTGAGATTATTAGGGTTCAGGCCGTGGGTACGGTGAGCAATCGGCGTCGGGTCCAGTTTCATCTCTTGCTGGAGAGGAGCAACCAGCGCCTGCACAATATCCTGGCAAAAACCTTCGCTTTGCAAAATGATGGCGCGGATTTCCGGTAGCACAATGGAGTAAAAAACCAGCGGGCGCACACCTGTCTGGTGATAAATTGCGTCAATCTGATCCTTCACCGCCCGTGCACGGCTTTCATTTTCGACAAACGGCAGCGTAATGCTGCTGATAGTAACGGGAAATTGTGACATCACTGCGTGTCCTAATACCTCCGCAGTTATAGCCGTACCATCAGAAATATAAAAAACGTGGCGATCAACAGCATTATCCATTTTGTTCTTCCCGTGATGCAGACATAATTCTATGAAAGCATAAATTAAAAACGTACAGAAGCGTAGAAGGTTATGCCTGGTTTATAAAATGAACCTTCAATTTTATATTTTATGAAAACAGTATTTCATTTTTACGCTTTCGTTTATACCGATGGTTTATGTGGAAATTACTGAAGATAGCGGATTTGCGCAACGCTGGGATCAGTCTTAAAAAGTAAAAAAATATATTTGCTTGAACGATTCACCGTTTTTTTCATCCGGTTAAATATGCAAAGATAAATGCGCAGAAATGTGTTTCTCAAACCGTTCATTTATCACAAAAGGATTGTTCGATGTCCAACAATGGCTCGTCACCGCTGGTGCTTTGGTATAACCAACTCGGCATGAATGATGTAGACAGGGTTGGGGGCAAAAATGCCTCCCTGGGTGAAATGATTACTAACCTTTCCGGAATGGGCGTTTCCGTTCCGAATGGTTTCGCCACAACCGCCGACGCGTTTAACCAGTTTCTGGACCAAAGCGGCGTAAACCAGCGCATCTATGAACTGCTGGATAAAACGGATATTGACGATGTTACCCAGCTTGCGAAAGCGGGCGCGCAAATCCGCCAGTGGATTATCGACACTCCCTTCCAGCCTGAGCTGGAAAACGCCATCCGCGAAGCCTATGCACAGCTTTCCGCCGATGACGAAAACGCCTCTTTTGCGGTACGCTCCTCCGCTACTGCAGAAGATATGCCGGACGCTTCCTTTGCCGGTCAGCAGGAAACCTTCCTCAACGTTCAGGGTTTTGACGCCGTTCTCGTGGCAGTGAAGCATGTATTTGCTTCTCTGTTTAACGATCGCGCCATCTCTTATCGTGTGCACCAGGGTTATGATCACCGTGGTGTGGCGCTCTCCGCCGGTGTTCAGCGGATGGTGCGCTCCGACCTCGCATCTTCTGGGGTAATGTTCTCCATTGATACCGAATCCGGCTTTGACCAGGTGGTGTTTATCACTTCCGCATGGGGCCTGGGTGAAATGGTCGTGCAGGGCGCGGTTAACCCGGATGAGTTTTACGTGCATAAACCGACACTGGCGGCGAATCGCCCGGCTATCGTGCGCCGCACCATGGGGTCGAAAAAAATCCGCATGGTCTACGCGCCGACCCAGGAACACGGCAAGCAGGTTAAAATTGAAGATGTACCGCAGGAACAGCGTGACATCTTCTCGCTGACCAACGAAGAAGTGCAGGAACTGGCAAAACAGGCCGTACAAATTGAGAAACACTACGGTCGCCCGATGGATATTGAGTGGGCGAAAGATGGCCACACCGGTAAATTGTTTATCGTGCAGGCGCGTCCAGAAACTGTACGTTCTCGCGGTCAGGTGATGGAACGTTATACGTTGCATTCACAGGGCAAGATTATCGCCGAAGGCCGCGCTATCGGTCATCGTATCGGCGCGGGTCCGGTGAAAGTCATTCATGACATCAGCGAAATGAACCGCATCGAACCTGGCGACGTGCTGGTTACTGACATGACCGACCCGGACTGGGAACCGATCATGAAGAAAGCATCTGCCATCGTCACCAACCGTGGCGGTCGTACCTGTCACGCGGCGATCATCGCTCGTGAACTCGGCATTCCGGCGGTAGTGGGCTGTGGTGATGCAACAGAACGGATGAAAGACGGCGAGAACGTCACTGTTTCTTGTGCCGAAGGTGATACCGGTTACGTCTATGCGGAGTTGCTGGAATTTAGCGTGAAAAGCTCCAGCGTAGAAACGATGCCGGACCTGCCGTTGAAGGTGATGATGAACGTCGGTAACCCGGACCGTGCTTTCGACTTCGCCTGCCTGCCGAACGAAGGCGTGGGCCTTGCGCGTCTGGAATTTATCATCAACCGTATGATTGGCGTCCACCCACGCGCACTGCTTGAGTTTGACGATCAGGAACCGCAGTTGCAAAACGAAATCCGCGAGATGATGAAAGGTTTTGATTCTCCGCGTGAATTTTACGTTGGTCGTCTGACTGAAGGGATCGCGACGCTGGGTGCCGCGTTTTATCCGAAGCGCGTCATTGTCCGTCTTTCTGATTTTAAATCGAACGAATATGCCAACCTGGTCGGTGGTGAGCGTTACGAGCCAGATGAAGAGAACCCGATGCTCGGCTTCCGTGGCGCGGGCCGCTATGTTTCCGACAGCTTCCGCGACTGCTTCGCGCTGGAGTGTGAAGCAGTGAAACGTGTGCGCAACGACATGGGGCTGACTAACGTTGAGATCATGATCCCGTTCGTGCGTACCGTTGATCAGGCGAAAGCGGTGGTTGAAGAACTGGCGCGTCAGGGGCTGAAACGTGGCGAGAACGGGCTGAAAATCATCATGATGTGTGAAATTCCGTCCAACGCCTTGCTGGCAGAGCAGTTCCTCGAATATTTCGACGGCTTCTCAATTGGCTCAAACGACATGACACAGCTGGCGCTCGGTCTGGACCGCGACTCCGGCGTGGTGTCTGAACTGTTCGATGAGCGCAACGACGCCGTGAAAGCACTGCTGTCGATGGCGATCCGTGCTGCGAAGAAACAGGGCAAATATGTCGGCATTTGCGGTCAGGGACCGTCTGACCACGAAGACTTTGCTGCATGGCTGATGGAAGAGGGGATCGATAGCCTGTCTCTGAACCCGGACACCGTGGTGCAAACCTGGTTAAGTCTGGCTGAACTGAAGAAATAAAATAAATACCCGGCGGCGTTCAGTCGCCGGGTCCATTTCTATATCCCCACCTTTTATCAACCTACTTCGGGCAAACGCGCTCGTGCAATATAAAAAGCTTCCGGGCATCATCTGAATAATTGGCTGGTGTTCTTTCTGATTTTAATTCGTTTGCGATCCTCTCCACAGAATAATTCTCGATACTGTTTTTTCTCAAAGCCGAATGTGACCACTCGTCAATTTCCTTAAGCATATGCGTAATTTTTTCGTCCAGAGTTCGTTGGATTGCACGAAGTCACTGGCGAGTCCCGTTTTTATACTGTCTTCAACCACAGCATAAAAAGGGATATGGATATGAAAAATTACCGCACCGTTATTCAGACATAAGCGCAGATTATGTAATTCAGAGAATTTATTCGAACTAAAACCGATTTTCTGATTTGTCTGGCTGTACAGAAAACAGGATAAATTCCCTCCGCGAGCGGAGGGAAACAGCTACAGGGATTGCATATGAGTTGCTATTTGAAAGTCCTGATTTGTGCGATTGTCGCACTCGCTATATGGTTTTCCCCCGTCCCTGACGGATTAACACCCTTAACCTGGCACATTCTGGCCATATTCATCACCACTGTGGTGGCGTTTATTCTGCAACCGTTGCCGGTAGGCGCTATCGCGTTAATAGCCATCAGTTTTATTATGCTGACCGGCATGATGAAAACCAGCGAAGCCTTAAAAGGTTTCAGCAGCACCACGGTATGGCTTATTGTCGCCGCATTCCTGTACGCGAAAGGATTCATCAAAACGGGGTTGGGGCGGCGTATCGCCTATTTGCTGATTCGCGGATTTGGCGGCAGCTCGTTACGTCTGGGTTATACATTGGCGCTAAGCGATATGATTATCGCGCCCGCAACGCCATCAAACACAGCGCGAGCAGGGGGAATTTTGTTCCCGATTGTTCGCAGTGTCTCTAACAGCTTTGGATCTGAACCGGATCAAGGGCCGCGTAAAATTGGCGCTTATCTGATGCAGACGGTGTTCCATTCCAACTGTCTCTCATCCTCGATGTTTATGACGGCCAGCGCGCCAAATGCACTCATTGTATCTCTGGCGGCCAGCACCTTATTTGTCGATATCTCATGGGGGATGTGGACGCTAAGCGCACTGGTGCCGGGCATTATCGCTTTTATCACTATGCCGTTGGTCATTTACAAACTCTACCCGCCAGAGATCAAAAAGACGCCAGAAGCCAAAGCGTTGGCACAGGAAGAACTTATCAAAATGGGGCCGGTAACCCGAGATGAGCGCGTGACGATTGGCATTTTCCTGCTTTCATTATTGGCCTGGAGTACATCGAAATGGACTGGTCTGGATGCGACCGCTGTCGCGCTTTCCGGCGTCTGTTTAATGTTGATGACCCGGATTATCACCTGGCAGGATGTGCAGTCAGAGAAGGGGGCCTGGGACATTCTGGTCTGGCTGGGCGTCATGATCTGTATGGCTGATAAGCTCAATCAGCTTGGCCTGTTCAAATGGTTTGCTGTCACAACCTCGGCTCTGTTCACCGGCATTCCGTGGGAGATAACGTTGACGGTGTTGCTGATAGTTTACTGCTATTCCCACTATTTCTTTGCCGGAAGTACGCCGCATGTAGTGGCGATGTATGCCGCTTTTGGCAGCGTCTCGGTTGCTGCAGGCGCGCCGCCGATGATGGCTGCTCTGTCACTGGCGTTCGTCACTAACCTGATGAGCGGCATTTCGCATTATGGCAACGGACCCGCAGTCATCTATTACGGCGCTGGCTATGTCTCGCAACGAGAATGGTGGCGGCTGGGCTTTATCGTCATGTTGTTGAACATTGTCATCTGGTTCGGACTGGGGGCGGTGTGGTGGAAAATTCTTGGCCTATGGTAAGTGGCCTGCGGCAAACATCAATCAAGGAATAGTGTATGAACTTAAAAGATATTCAGGTGGCGATCGTCGGCAAATTAAGCGACCGCTTAATGGCTAAAGTTGAATCTACCTTCACCGCATATCGCCTGTGGGAACTGACCGACGCAGACGCTTTTTACACGCAGATCGCGCCGGATATTAAGGCGCTGGTGACCAGTGGTAATCCGGTAATGGGAGCTTCTCGGGCGCTAATTGAAAAATTTCCGAATCTGAAGATTATTGCCAGCAATGGTGTGGGCTATGACCCTATTGATATCGTGGCAGCCAGGGAGCATGGCGTTATCGTCACCAACACCCCTGGCGTGCTTAATGACTGTGTTGCAGACATTGGCATGGCGTTGTTACTCAATGTTGCCCGACGTATTAACATTGCCGATCGTTATGTTCGTGGCGGTCGTTGGCCAAACGAAGGGCGTTTCCCGATGGCGACGAAAGTGAGTGGTAAACGTTGCGGAATTGTTGGTCTGGGGAACATTGGTAATGCTGTAGCCCGCCGTGCAGCAGCATTTGAAATGGAAATTCACTATTTCGACCCAAAACCGCATAACAAACCTGAATGGACGGCGCATGATTCGCTGGTTTCTCTGGCGCAAGCGGTGGACTTCCTCGTTCTGACGCTGCCAGGCGGGGTAAGTACACGCGGCGTTATCGACAAAACTGTGCTGCAGGCTCTGGGGAAAACCGGACATTTGATCAGTATTTCCCGGGGATCAGTGGTGAACGAAACCGATCTGATTGATGCTCTGCAAAATAACATCATTGCTGGTGCGGCACTGGACGTTTATGCCAACGAACCACATGTGCCAGAACAATTAATGTCGCTGGATAACGTTGTCCTGACGCCACATATCGCCAGTGGTACGAGCGAAACGTTTAATGCAATGGCAGATTTGGTTTTTGATAACTTACAGGCTTTCTTTAGCGGACAGCCAGTTATTACCCCTGTTACTCAATAAGGCGGGAAATATGATTTATGGTGATATCGCGTATCTTAGTGAACAACAAAAGCGGACATTTCATCCTGTCATTGCTCGTGTCATTGAGTATCTTTCACAGCATGAGCTGAATAGTGTTCCTGTGGGGGAAAAGGTTTTTATTCAGGATGACTCAATATTTTATACCGTGGTTGAACCGATGACTAAACCACTACATGAATGCCGACCAGAAGTTCATCGTAAATATCTTGATGTCCATTTCTTAATTGCCGGAGAAGAGCGGATTTGTGTGGATTTTGATGATGGAGAAAACTCGGTTGTAGAAAGCCACCTAGGCGACCGTGACGTTATTTTTTATGCTGATGAACGTATTAATGATCGGATAATCACGTTGACACCAGGACAGTTTGTGGTGGTCTTCCCGGAAGAGGTACATCGGGCATGTTATAAAGTCGATAACGTGGAGAAAATCAAAAAAACAGTCGTGAAAATCGACATGAGTTTATTATAGGCGGAGCTGGCTATGACAAAAATTGCCCTGGTGACAGGGGGAAGTAAAGGTATCGGCTACGCGGCAGCAAAGGCACTCTATGACATTGGATATACTGTTATTATTGCCGCGCGTAACGAAGAAACCTTACAGCAATGTGCACAAGGTTTAGCCAAGGAACGCTTTATTCCTCTGGTTGCTGATGTCACGGATGAGTCCGCTGTCGTTGCACTATTTGCCGAGATTAAGGTTCGTTTTGGTCGACTGGATCTCTTGTTCAATAATGCGGGCAATAATAGTCCGGCAAAAAGTATTGAAGAGGTTGAGTTTACTGAGTGGACACGCGTGTTTAACGCCAATATTCACTCGACATTTTTGTGTTCGAAAGAAGCGATTAAAATCATGAAAGCGCAGCAGCCAATGGGAGGACGCATTATTAACAATGCGTCGATTTCCGCACTGACACCGCGCCTTTATACTGCGGCATACACGGCGTCGAAACATGCTGTTACCGGGTTGACCAAGGCCATTTCCCTTGATTGTCGCAAATTTAATATCGCTTGCGGGCAAATTAATATCGGCAATGCGGAAACGACATTATCGAATCGGATGCGTAAGGGCGTTTATCAGGCAGATGGCGCTATTAAAGCGGAAGATATGATGAATGTTGCTGATGTTGCAGCAGCCATTCAGATGATGGCCCAGTTGCCAGTAACCACGAATGTGCTGGAAATAACGATTATGGCAAATAATATGCCATATGTCGGACGTGGTTAATCGGGATTGAATAAAGCACCTTGCGTATAAGGTGCTTTATTATTTATGAATTATGCCTCAACGCATGTTTGTTCCAGCCGTTGAAGAATATCTTTGCGTAACAAAAATTTTTGTATTTTACCGGAGGCCGTGCGCGGCAGTTTTTCGATCACCACGATATGTTCAGGGTATTTATATTTCGCGACCCGTTTACGGCTAAAAAATGCCACTACATCTTCCAGCGATAATGAATGATGCGGTGCTTTCAGCACGACATAGGCGCATGAACGTTCACCTAAGCGTTCATCGGGCATTGCAACCACACAAGCATCGTGAATTTTAGGATGCTGCAATAGAATATCTTCCACTTCACGGCTGCTAATATTTTCGCCGCCGCGGACAATAATATCTTTCTTGCGTCCGGTTATTTTTATATAGCCAGCTTCATCCATGCGGCAGAGATCGCCACTGTAATACCAGCCCTCTTCATCCAGCGCGCGAGCGGTTAATTCAGGTTCATCAAAATACCCCATAAACACATTGGGGCCACGCGAGGCTTCTTCACCTTCGCAACCTGGCGGTAAGGTCTTGCGTGCGTCATCGACCACTTTAATTTCCACGCCTGCGGCAGCGTAACCATCGGTGTGCATAAAGCGCGACAAAGGATCGTCGAGATTCACCACTGCATGTGGCGAGCTTTCTGTGGAACCATAAACGCTTAATAATTTAATGCCGCGCTGCTGGCATTCACGCGCCACTTTTTTGGGGATCGTGGTGCCGCCGCAAAGAAAGAAACGCAGCGCAGAAAGGTCGGCAGGCTGTTTCTCTAGTAGATTCAAAAGGTCATAAACAAACGGCGTTGCTCCGAGCATACAGGTGCAACGTTGTTGCTCAAGCAGCGAGAGACAGGCTTCCGGGGTAAAAATATCTAACAACACGCTGCGGGCGCCAATCAAAAACGGCGCTGTTACGCCATGCAGAAACCCCGTCGCGTGACCGAGTGGTGCAGGCATCATAAAGACATCCTGCCAGGTCAGGTTAAGCCGCGCACAATAAGCCCGTTCGCTGGCGAGAATATTATTATGCGTTAGCATCACGCCCTTTGGCATGCCCTCAGTTCCGGAGGTAAATAGCACCGCCGCTAATTCATCGCCGTGGACCGATGTTGCGGCGACCAGTGGGGGATTGTCGGCAATAATCTGACTTAACGAGAGAGACGAGGTGGCGGGGGCCAGCTTATCCACGCCGACGATCTGTTGTAGTTGTGGAAGCTGATTTTGCAGTGGCAGGATTAAATCTACCGGACGCGTTTGTTTAAACAATGTCGGTGCAAAAAACATTTTTGCCTGACACTTATTGAGCACCCACACCAGTTCAGCTTCTCTCCAGGAAGGCAACAACGGCACGGAAACCGCACCGGTTTTCAGGCAGGCAAGATAGATAACGGTAAATTCACACCAGCCAGGCAGTTGAAATGCGATTCGATCGCCTGATTCAATACCCTTCGCCAACATCCAGTTTGCCAGACAGCTTGCGGCGTGATCGAGCGCGCTATAGGTGTACGTTGCACCATGATTATCGACCACGGCAATTTTGTCTGGCATCGCGCATGCAGTCTGCCGCCAGTAGTCGGCCAGCGAAGCATCGCCCCATAACCCTTGTTGTCGATAGGCTGCACGACGCTGCGCGTTAAACGTTAATGTCACTTTCATTTTGGACTCTCGAAACAGAACATCAGGCCCGAGGTGCGGGCCTGTGGGAAGCGTAATTAGCCGTAACGGAAATCAATACCGAAGGTGCCTGCGGGATATTGCCATTGTTCGAGAATAGTGTTGCCGCACAGCACCCGACAGGTGCCGCACTCCAGACAACCGGCGGAATCAAAATGAATGTTTCCCGCGTCATCCTGCTTATAAAGTCCGGCAGGGCAGGCTTTCATTAATTTTTGAAATTCATTGATGTCGGGATTTTCCGCCAGAATGATATGCGGGTGGCCCTCATCAACATGGAATTTGTTGACGCCTAATTTGACGTCAACGTTGACCGTAGCGTTCTGGCTCATAGCGCGGTTGCCCCCTTAATGCCATCTTTCAGCAGATTAATCAGTCCGATTTTTTTCGCATGTCCGAGAATCATTTTGCGTACCGGCTGGTTTGGTTTGCCGTCAATGGTGAACATATCGTTCATGATGTCGGCGACCATTCGTGGGTATTGGCTAAACAGGCGCGGGTTTTCCATCAGCGCCGGGATCTTGCGGAAATGCTGCATATCGCGCATAACACAACTTTGTTCCAGCTCACGTTTGTATTGCGCCAGACTGCTGGTGGAGAAATCCGCGCGTTCTTTGGCGGCAATCGCCGTTGTGGCAGCCGCCAGGGCCGATGCGATGGCTAAATCCATTCCGCGAACCGTAAAGCCCAGATTGAGGCAGAAGCCTGCGGCGTCTCCGACGATCATCACACCATCGTTAACCAGTTGCGGCACCATTGCCAGACCGCCTTCCGGCACCATATGCGCGGAATATTCAAGCAGTTTGCCACCGCTAATCAGTGGGCGAATGGCGGGGTGCTGTTTAAAATCCTCCAGCATTTGCGGCACGCTTTTTTGCGCATGGGCGATATCACCCAATCCACAAACCAGACCCAACGATACGGAATCGTGATTGGTGTAGATGAATCCGCCGCCCATCAGGCCGTCAGAAGGGGAACCGGCAAACAGCCAGGCGGCACCTTCGTCGTCAGTGACGTTAAAGCGATCGTTGATTTGCTCCGGCGTGAGGCCAATGACTTCTTTAACGCCAACAGCGTAATGATGCGGATCGGAGGCGGGAACCATTCCCAGCGAACGGCCAAGCATCGAGTTAACGCCATCAGCCAGAATCACCACATTGGCTTCGAGAATATCATCCCCGGCCTGGACGCCTGTGACCTTGTTTCCTTCACGAACCAGCGCATCGACGCGAACGCCCGGGATAAACTGCGCACCCGCCTGTTCGGCTTGTTCCATCAACCACGGGTCGAGACGATTGCGCAATACGGTATAAGACGCGTGTTGCGGAACATCTGGCTGCTCGCGGTGAAAATCGAGGGTAACGGCGCTTTCTTCGGTTAAGAAGGAGATTTTCTCGCGTGTGACTTTGCGTTCTACCGGCGCCGATGCAGCAAAGCCTGGAATGATCGCTTCAAGCGTGTGGGCATAAAGACGCCCGCCGGTCATATTTTTACATCCGGCACTGTCGCCGCGTTCGATCACCAGGACATCCAGTCCGGCTCGCGCCATGACCAATGCGGCAACGCTACCGGCAACGCCCGCACCGACCACAATGGCATCAAATTTGTCATCCGACATGCGTTATGCTCCCTTCCCGCTGCGTTTACAGCGGGAGATGTGGTTGAAAGGGAATTAGCGACTCAACTGGCTAATCAGGGCAGGGACGACTTTGTAGATATCGCCCACCAGACCGTAGTCGGCATAGTTGAAGATTGGCGCGTTTTTATCTTTATTGATGGCGACAATCACTTTTGCGCCATTGCCGCCAACCATATGTTGGATCTGCCCGGAGATCCCCAGCGTCAGGTAGAGATCGGATTTCAGCAACACGCCGGAGACACCGATATAACGTTCACGCTCCATCCAGTTCTCGCCTTCGGCAATCGGGCGTGAACAGCCGACTTCAGCATTGAGTGCCGCTGCCAGTTCGTGAATCATTTTCAGGTCATCCTGCGCTGCCAGACCACGACCGACGCCAACCACGCGTTTTGCTTTGCTCAGGTCCACGCTGCTTGCCGCTTTCGCACGGCGTTCGCGACTAAGAATTTCATGACGCGGAGCAACGTAAGGCACAGTTTCAATCGGACACTGATGCGAGGCGTCACTGGTGCAAGGTTCCTGAACACCGGGCGCAAGGGTAATGATCGCCAGCGGGCTGTTGATCTTTTCCTGGGCGAACGCCAGCCCGCCATACATACGGTGCTCGGCGTAAACGTGACTATCGACCACATCAACCGCAGTGGCATCGTTCACCAGCGCCGCATTCAGTTGCACACTTAACCGTGCAGCCAGCGCTTTACCGCGTTTCGTCGCGGCCAGCAGCAACATAGAGGGGTGTTTATCTTTCAGCAGGGCAGCAATGCTTTCAGCGTAATTTTCAGTGCGTTGCAGTGCGTCGTTTTGCTCAAGAACATAAATACATTTTGGACCATAAGGCATAACTGCCTGCGCCTGGTCGGTATTTTGTACAATGGCATACACCTGTTGGCCCCATTGCTGCGCGCCGCCAAACAGTTCGGCATAACGTTCAGGATTATCGCTAAAGACCCAGACGTTGTTTAATTGACTCATCGTTTCTTCTCCGTTGGCTTTAGTTCAGGGCTTTCTTCAGATGTTCCGCCAGCTCGGCAATGGCTTCCGGCGAATCGTTATCGAGAATGATGTGTTTGCGTTCTGTTTGCGGCGGTACGCGAACGCCGATCAGTTCAGCAAGCGGCGTGGCCTGGCTCCAGCCGATATCACTCGCCTGCCATTGATGTGCCGTTTTTTTGCCCGCGCCGAGAATGGCTTTCATCGATGGAATGCGTGGCACGTTAATATCGGACGTGACGCACAGCACAGCTGGAACAGCGAGTTCGATAACTTCAACTTCATCTTCAAGAGTGCGTTCAACTATCAGCGTATTCCCCTGACGCTGAATGGCACTCACCGCGTTGATCACCGGAAGTTGCAACATTTCTCCCACCAGCAGGCCAACCTGTTGGGCATAGAGATCGCCAGAACCTTCACCGAAGATCAGTAAATCGAAGCCGATCTTTTCTGCCGCCGCGGCCAGGGCCTTAGCCGTATCAAGGGGGAGTGCATGCTCAAGCTGGGCATCCTGCACCATATACAGACAGTGCGGTCCGCGGGATAACACGTCTTTACGCACTTTTGAGTTCTGCAACAATGAACCGCCGACGGTCAGCGCGGCTATCTCATCATCATCCGTTGCAAGCTGGCTTGCAGCTTCAATGGCATTGAGATCGAACTGGCTGATTTTGGCGTCGGCATTGTCGAAATTGAGGGTGTACTCGGGAGTGACAACAATGTCCTGTTCTTCAGGCACCAGCTTAAAGCAGGTTATTATTTTCATGATTTCTCCTGTGGGTCGCATACGGAACCATCTCCGATGGAAGGTAAAAATGGCCTGAAAATAGTGTGCGATAGCAGGGCGGGGTTTTCGACGGAGCAATCTGTTTTCCTTGCCAACAATCTTGCAAAAAAAATGAGATCGCTAAAACAAAAGCGAAATGTACAGAAATATTCTTCTGTGCTGGGCGTACTATCTTGCATTCAATGTAAATAATCTTGTTTAGCTCTCGCTAAATGCGGTTGTATAACCGCAATACACGCCGTATTTTATCCGGCATATATTGTTTTTACTTGCTCATGGAATAGGGAGGTTGTCATGTATCAACGCTGTTTTGATAATGCCAGCGAAACGCTGTTTGTCGCCGGTAAAACGCCACGACTTTCGCGCTTTGCGTTTAGTGACGATCCTAAATGGGAGTCGGGACATCACGTTCATGATAATGAAACCGAGCTGATTTATGTTAAGAAAGGGGTGGCAAGGTTTACCATTGATTCTTCGCTCTATGTGGCACATGCCGATGACATTGTGGTGATAGAGCGTGGCAGACTGCACGCGGTGGCCTCAGATGCTAACGACCCGGCAACGACCTGTACCTGTGCGCTATACGGTTTTCAGTTTCAGGGCGCAGAAGAAAATCAGTTACTGCAACCGCATTCTTGCCCGGTAATTGCCGCAGGGCAGGGAAAAGAGGTCATCAAAACGCTTTTTAATGAATTAAGTGTGATTTTACCGCAAAGTAAAAATGGCAACACATCTTCAGTGTGGGATGCATTTTCCTATACGTTAGCGATTCTCTATTACGAAAACTTTAAAAATGCCTATCGTTCGGAGCAGGGGTATATTAAAAAAGATGTCCTGATAAAAGATATTCTCTTTTATCTTAATAATAATTACCGCGAAAAAATCACTTTAGAACAGTTATCGAAAAAATTTCGTGCCAGCGTCAGTTATATTTGCCATGAATTTACTAAAGAGTATCGAATTTCTCCCATTAACTACGTCATTCAACGGCGTATGACGGAAGCGAAATGGTTGCTGACCAATACCGATTTGTCGCAGGCAGAAATCTCCTGGCGCGTGGGTTATGAAAATGTCGATCATTTTGCCAAACTGTTTTTGCGCCATGTTGGCTGTTCTCCCAGTGATTACCGCAAACAATTTAAAAATTGTTTTGCTGAACAAGAAATCTTATCTGAATTTTCTGAACCTGTAAGTCTTGCCGGATAAATCTGACGGCGCAGTTTTTGTCAGAAGCTGCGCCGCCTGAAGATTATTTATTCTGGTAATCTTTCAGGATCTGCCGACCTGCAACGTAAATCATAATCTCGTCAGTACCACCGCCAATCCGTTCACAGCGGACATCACGCCAGAAGCGGGAGACGCGTGCCTCATCGGTGTAGCCCAACCCGCCCATGATTTGAATTGCATCATCAATGACTTCCATTGCAGTGCGTGCGCAGTACAGTTTTGCCAGCGCCGCGCTGGTGCGCAGTGACTGATGCTGATCGGCTTGCCATGCCACTTTCAACACCATGTTGCGCATGTTGTCGATCTTAATCGCCATCAGCGCCAGTTTTTCCTGGATCATCTGGTTATGACCAATTGGCTTACCAAAAGCGATACGCTGGTTGGCATAGCGGGCGGCATCTTCGAATGCGCATTCGGCAAAGCCAGTGCTGCGCGCGGCGTTGATCAGGCGCTCCATCTCAAAGTTGTACATCACATTGAGGAAACCCATTCCTTCTTCGCCTACCATGTCGCTCTCTTCAACTTCCACGTTGTCGAGATAAACTTCGCAGGTGCTAAGCATATGCCAGCCGATTTTATGCAGCGGATTGATCTTAATGCCGGGCTTACTGGACTCAACCCACCACAGGGTGAAGGCTTTTTTCGGATCTTTCGGTTCCGGATCGCGCGCCAACACCAGCATATACGGGTACTCTTTCGCGCCAGTGATGAAGGTTTTCTGTCCGTTGATGTAAACCTTGCCATTTTTACGCGTGTAAGTGGTGGTGGCGCTGTTGTTATCTGAGCCAGCACCGGGTTCCGTCAACGCCAGGGCATAGGCGGGGTCGCCGGTTTCCAGGGTGCTTTCTGCCGTTTTACGTAGCTGCTCCTCAGAACCGAAACGGCGCATGCTGTGAATACACTGACCGTTGGTAATCAAAAACGCCGGAGCACCGCATTTTGACACTTCCATCAGCGCCAGCATCTGGGTGACGTAATCCGCAGGGATGCCGCCGAACTCTTCCGGCACGCCAAGCATAGAAATGCCGTTATCCGCCAGCGCCCGCATAAACTCACGCGGATATGTACCGTTTTGATCGCAGGTGCGGAAATACTCTTCCGGAAAGTTAGTTGTAATCAGTTCGCGAATACTGGCCAGCAGCAGTTCTTGTTCTTCAGTTAAAGAAAAATCCATCGTGATACTCCTGTTAATGAGCCGCTTCAGGCAGGATAAAACCCATCGCCGCATCGATAAATAATCTTTCGTCCATCATTTTCAGTTCTGGCGAAATAACTGGGGTGAAATCCATTTTGTCGAGAATATCTTTTTGTAAATCGACGCCAGGCGCGATTTCGATTAAATGCAGGCCGTCTTCCTTCAGGGTGAATACAGCACGTTCGGTGATGTAACGAACATCCAGTCCCCGTTCGAGCGCGATTTTTCCGCTAAAAGTAATTTCCGGTAGTTCACGGATAAATTTATTTACCCGTCCTTCCTGGACGATATTTAATTTACCATCGGCAATTTCTGTTTTTAAACTGCCCGCAGTTAACGTGCCGCAGAAAATGATTTTCTTCGAGGTGGCACTGATATCAATAAATCCACCTGTACCCATGATTTTGCCATTGAATTTATGCACACCGACGTTACCGTGCTGGTCGACTTCGGCAAAACTCAAATAACAGACATCCAGACCACCGCCGTGGTAAAAATCGAACTGGGAAGTCATATCCAGAATGGCGCGGGTATTCACGTTCGCGCCAAAGGCGATACCTTGCGAAGTAATACCGCCAATTGGGCCTGTTTCCACCGTCAGAATAAAGTCATCAGCACAACCTTCTTCCCGGGCGACCAGGCCAATACCGTCGGCAATACCGACACCAACATTCCCCACAGCACCTTTGCGCATTTCAAACAATGCGCGCCGCGCGACTAATTTACGCTGATTAAGAGGCAAGCTAAGTTGGGTGCTGTCATCCAGGGTGAAGTCACCAGAAATAAAACGATTAACTGGCGCACCGCCATACAGTTGGGTTTGGTCCGGATCGACCACCACAATATCGATAAGATAACCTGGAATATGGACAGCTTTAGGATGCAGCGTGGCTTTCTTAACCATCTTCTGCACCTGCATCATCACGATACCACCGTTATTGTGCACCGCCTGGGCAATAACCAATGCGTCGAGATACATCACTTCATCTTCAAAGGTGGCGTAGCCTTCGCTGTCGCAGGTGGTGGCACGAATAAAGGCAATATCTGGCGCGATCGCTTTGTAATAGAGATATTCTTTATTATCAAACTCGACCAGTTTAATCAGATCTTCTTTAGTCACTTCATTCAGTTTGCCGCCTTGCTGGCGAGGGTCGACAAACGTTCCGATACCAATATCGCTAATAATTCCTGGCTGGTGGGCAGCAGCAGCGCGCAATGTTTGAGTGAGCACACCTTGTGGATAGTTATAGGCAACAATTTTATTTTGTTCTGCGAGTTCAGAAATACGCGGTGATTGTCCCCAATGGCCGCATAATGCCCATTTCACCAGACCTTCTTGCGCCAGCGGACTAATACCCCGATCGGCGCGATCGCCAAGCCCTGTAGGGCTAATAATCGATAAATTACGCGGTGTCTGGGTTTGTTTATATTTGTCAGCAAGAGCGGTAATTAATGTGGTGGCTTCCAGAATACCGCCACCTGCACCTAATACACAAAGCGTTGCTTCGTCGGGAATATAACTTACCGCTTCCTGTGCCGACAGGACCGGCACGCGTCCATTAATACGAGGTGGTTTTACAGGTTTCATTATTTTTTCCTGATTCAGGTGTGGGTTTCTCTGCGCAAGCATTAAAAATAGCGCACAGATACCCACAGAATATTTTTATTAAAATACTCTTTAAAAATATTTTTTTAATACGGCGGGGAAGGTTACTCCCGCCGGTACGTTATTTATTACGCCTGGTGCAAAATAGTTAATACTGTGCGCAAATCATTCACCGATATTTGCCCAGGCGCAGAGGCTTTTTTTACTGCGCCAAAGGTTGCGGCCGAACCAAATACTTCACCAGCCAGACGGGAAATTACGCCAGTTTTTGCCATCGACATCGTGATGATTGGACGATCGGCATACTGCTCCTGCATCTCCAGGGTAGCGGCAAGCAACGTCAGGACATCGCTGGTGCTTTGCGGCATCAACGCAATTTTAGGAATATCGGCGTCGAAGGACTGCATTTTACGCAAACGGGCAATAATCTCTTCGGCTTCCGGCGTTTTATGGAAGTCATGGTTGGACATGACAACCTTCACATCATGCGCATGTGCATAGGCGACGGTTTCTTTAACCTGATCATCGCCGGTAAATAACTCCAGATCGATCATATCGACCAGACCGCTGTCGATGGCTGCGCGATTGAGTGCAATATAAGCCTCAGTGGAAATCGCCTGCTCGCCGCCTTCTTTAGCGCTACGGAAGGTAAACAGCAGCGGTTTTTCTGGCATTACCTCACGGAGGATTTTTGCCGCGGCCATGACTGACTCCACGCTGGAGAGGTCGGCAAAGTGGTCCACACGCCATTCCAGAATATCAAAGTCCGCTTCACGATAGGCGAGAGCTTCAGATTTCACGCTGGCGATATCCTTTGCCATCAGCGAGACGATGATTTTTGGTGCGCCCGTGCCAATGACGAGATCTTTTACTGTTACGGTTTTCATTTTTTACCCTTTCTGCACGCGGTCAGCCTGTCAGGCGCCGAACCCCATGACCTGTTTAACGTATTCCAGAGGGAAATCTTTGCCAGTCCATAACGTGAACTGTTCAGCCCCTTGCCACAACAACATGCCGTATCCATCAATCGTTTTGCAACCTGCTTGTTGCGCCTGCTGCAATAACTTCGTCATATGCGGGTTATACACGCATTCAGTGACCAGCAGCCCTGGGTGTAACATACTGACATCGTTAACTAATGATTCATTTTCAAGAGGCTTCATACCCACTTTTGTGCCGTTGGTTAAAATGTCGGCGGAAGCCAGGGCTTCAGCAAAGGCTTGCTGATCGGCGAGATCGGTAACGGTGACGACACAATCGGTGTTTTCGTTGACCCGCTGCGCGAAGGCGAGGGCTTTATCGAAGAATTCATCCCGACGGTTGAAGATTTTAATCTCTTTTAAACCTTCAATTGCCCCCTGTGCGCCAATCGCCGTTGAGGC
Source organism: Escherichia sp. E10V10 (assembly GCF_004211985.1). Lineage (NCBI taxonomy): Bacteria > Pseudomonadati > Pseudomonadota > Gammaproteobacteria > Enterobacterales > Enterobacteriaceae > Escherichia > Escherichia sp. E10V10. Next base: position 857,515 of record NZ_RHJO01000001.1, read on the forward strand.
ACCACCGGCACCTAGCAGCACCATCGTTTTGCCTTTGATATCAAAACCGCTCTCTTTAATGGCGCGAATATGGCCCGTGCCGTCGGTGTTATAGCCGCGCAGGTAGCCGTCATCATTGACGATGGTATTGATAGCGCCAACCAGTTTTGCCGCAGGTGTTAATTCATCAACATATTCACACGCCAGTTGTTTGTTAGGCATCGACACACCGGTTCCGCGCATTTTTAAGGCTTTTAAGCCTTCAATTGCACCGGCAAAGCTATCGTTATCCACTTCAAAGGCCATATAGGTAAATGGCAATCCCGCTTTTTCTAAGGCTTTGTTTTGCATTTCAGGCGATAAACTGTGGCGGATAGGATAGGCCATCAGGCCAATCAATTCGTATTTAGCGGTAACATCCATAATTAACTCCTCTAATTTCTTTGCTTAATTGTGTTTAACCGGGGTGCTAAGACTGCGTTCGCCAAACCGGACATCATTTTCAGGAATAATGAACACGCGGTAATAGCGGATGAAAACAATAATTGCGGTAATCATGGCCAGCAGCGCGAAAGTAAAATCGAGAACGATGATGTATTGCAGGCCGATATTTGACAGATAACCGGTAATCAACGGAATAACAAAATTGGCCAGACCACCCATCATCATATAAATACTGGTGACTTTGGCTTTACTTTTTGGAAAAAACTCGGACATGACTGAAACGCCAAGCTGTAAAATACCGCCAGCAGCAGAAAAACCGATAACAAAAGCCCCGGCATTACAGACCAGTGGCGAAGGGTACAGGTAAATGATAGCGGCGGTTACCGTTGCCAGTGCTGAGTTAAACACGTTAGCCCAGATGGGACGCACCATTTTTTTCAATAGTGCGGCAAAAATAAAGACACAGACCAGCGAACCCATACTGTAATAAGAGATGGTTTTTAATGCCGCAGCTTCCGACATACCGGCAAACGCCATCGCATATTTGGGCATCCACACGACAATTACATAAAAGGTCGAGAACGCGGCAACACCGAACAGTACTGATGAAACACCTTCCAGCCAGACTAACGGTTTACTGTTCATTTGCGGTAGTTCACCAGCTACGCTGGCATCCACCAACTGACCTGGGAATTTGCTTTTCAATAGCATCAGCGTGATCAGCACAAACAGGATGCCTGGGATAATCAGCCCATAACCGTACCAGATGTTATTCAACAGCATATAACTCACCAGCATCGGATAGAGCATTTGCCCGAACGATATCATCGCCTTAACCAATATTACGGCTGAACCCGAGGCTTTCGGGAAGCATTCCATCAACGCCGGATATCCACCGGTATCCAGGGCTGAGTTGGCGATACCAACGCACACAGCCAGACCGTAAGCGAGAGCTAAACTTGGGCAGGCCGGAATACCAAAGAAAAACAGCATATACATGGCAACGGCCATGAATATTACTGCTCGTCGACCAAATTTATCGGAGATTACACCGAAGAATAAAATACTTATCAGACGGCCCAGACCGATACCAGAAATTAAATAGGCGATACCGGCGTTATCGGTAGAAAACTTTTCTGCCAGAGATGACATGTTTTGTGCAAGCGTAATAACACTAATGCCATGTAGGAAATAGCTGAAGTATACACAAAGGACAGCCAGGATAAATGGCGTGCTGAAAGCCTTATTTTGAGACATTTTCACAGCTCCTTGCTGAAAGATAATTTTGTTACCGTCCGTGTTGTATTTCGACGGTTTTCATAATCACTATACTGAAGATGATTTTCTCTGGGTACATGGCATAAAGTTTATGTTTCCAGGAATATTGCATGTGATAGTTTGTTTTTGATCGCGATTTTCCTTAATTAGCGCAGAAAGAGTAATTTATCCGTAAGATCTTGCATGACCTGAAAAGAATATTGCATTACCCGCCCGTAGCAACATTCTCCTTTAATGATGGATGTTGTGCTTCTTTTCGACTGCGTACGCCAATAAACAGCGCCAGTAAAAAGCCGATAGCAGCGATGGCGGTATCGAACCACATAATATCGGCAATACTTCTTTGCGAAAGATGAGCCGTAATCAACGGAATGGTAAATGTTGCAATGCTGCCCGCACTGTAATAGATCCCCGTTGCTTTTCCTTTGGCATGGGGAAAACGTTCCGCCATTAACGTCAGGCCAATTTGTACAACACCACCTGCGGAGGTAAAACCGATGACGAAAGCAAATATTATCACCACATAAAATGTGGGATGCAGGCAGACGGTGAGCAGGGCGATAAATGAGATAAAAGTGTACAGCATCAACAATGTTGTTGAGTGAACGGTTTTACGAATGAGTGGAGCAGTAATAAATACACACAGCAGCGAACCCACGGTATAGATACTGAGTAATTTGATCGACATGGTGTATGACATGCCAGCGACAAATTGCCCGTATTGTGCCAGCCACTGGCTAACCAGATAAAAGGTTGCCATTGAAATATAGCCATAGAGGGTGTAACTGGCTAAATCAATAATTGAGCAGCGATGCCCCGCGGAAGTGGTCGCTTTCTTTACCACAGGCAAGCGACGGCCCGGATGTGGTGGAAAGGTACAGCGATATAAAAACAGACCGTTAACGATCATAATCGCCGCGGCAATCATAAAAGACCAACCGAACCACAGTTCAGCCCACACTAACAGGCTGATAATTAGCGGCAATAAAAATTGCCCGCTGGAGACAAAGGCTTTAATTAAAATATTGGCTGTACCCGGTGAATGAGGAAAGGCTTCCATCAAACTGGGATAGGTACCAGCATCGAGAAAACTGTTCGCCATGCCCGCCAGGAAACCAAAAGCATAAGCAATAATGATGTTATTGGTGTGCAGGATGCCAAAAAAGAAGGCCATATAGCAGCACATACCCAGAATAATAAAAGGGCGGCGACCAAAACGATCGGATAATAATCCTGCAAAAAGCAAGACACTCAATCGTCCTATACCTAATGATGAAATAACAATCGAAACGCCTGCGGCATTGGTCTGCCAGAGCGTCTCCAGCGAGGCCATATTTAAAGTCATCAAAATGACACCCATACCATGCACCAGGTAATTGAGATACAACCCAAGCGCGGTAGGGAGGTAGGGATTTTTCATAAGATCTACTTAGCAATATTGCTTAAAAAGTTGCTGTTGTTATGTCAGCATCCGTTTATTATTTTTGTCATGACGTCCGTTGTATCCCGTTAAAATATCAACACAGGCGTTCAAGATCGTGCGCATATAATTCAGCTGCGACCGACTGGTAAATCTTCCAGTCAATAAAATTACCTTCTGGGTAGATACGTTGAAATGCGGTTAAATTGGGGAAAAAACGCATGGTATTGTTGCCGATGCGGTTGTTTATTTTTTCTATGATGGCGTGAAGATGCCTTTTTCTTTGCTGGCGCATTGCCAGCAGTTTTTCAACTATCTCGTCAGGAATATCCGTTTTTCCTTTCTCCCATTGTTGCCAGCTTTCACTGTCGCCCGTCAGGGCAATCCAGGTCGCGCATTCATCAATGGTCATGGCAAAAATATGGCGTAGTGCCTGGAGTTCATAAGCGTTCATCGTGTAATGGCTGCATGAAAAAAAGAATAAAATATAAATAACATTATCAGCCTGCTTACGGCTTGAAGAGAGTCACAGTATCTTGTGCAACATTATTGGAAAGAACGAGAGGCGGGGTAATGAAGCAAAAAATGTTAAAAAAAAGCCCATCGTGGGAGATGGGCAAAGACTACACACAGCAATTCGTTGTTTCACTCAGGGGATTTCCATGCTTATAAATCAATATGTTGATTTATAACCGTGAGCTAATAGTAGGCATACGGACTTTTTGCGTCGATCAGATTCGTCTCATTAGTTTAAAAACTGTAAAGGATTTGCGACAGATACTGCCAGCTGAATGGCGGTAAGCAGGAAAATACGGACTGGAGGAATGAAATATCAATTAGCAGTGATTAACAATCAGGCGGCAGAGCCGCCTGATGAGAAATTACTTATTCGGTTTCTCGATTTCGCCCAGCTCTTCGAGAATTTCCTCTGGTTGGTCAGTCGGCGGCGGGACTTCTTCAACCCACGCAGCAAACAGACGCCAGGAAACAGCCAGTAGTACCGGACCAATAAACAGACCGATCATACCGAAAGCAATCAAACCACCAATAACCCCGGAGAGGATCAGAATCAGCGGTAAATCTGCGCCCATGCGAATTAGCATTGGGCGGATGACGTTATCCAGAGTGCCAACCACACCGCTCCACACTAACAATACCGTTCCCCAGGTGGTATCGCCGGTCCAGTAGAGCCAGATAATCGCCGGAATCAACACTGGCAGCGGGCCTAGCTGAACAAGGCAGGAGAGGATCATTAATACCGTTAGCAGCGTGGCGTAAGGCACACCAGAAACGGCCAGACCGATACCGCCAAGTACAGCCTGTACTAAAGCAGTGACCACAACGCCCAGCGCCACTGCGCGGATAGCTTGTGCCGCCAGCAGAACTGCCGCATCACCACGAACGCCCGCCAGACGGGTCGCAAAATGTCGGATGCCTTGCGCCACCTGTTCACCGCGCCAGTACAACAGGGCGCTGAAGAGCAGCATTAAGGCACAATGCACCATAAAGCGCCCGATATGCGCGGCTTGCCCGACGAACCAGGTGGTAGTGGTGCCAATATAAGGACGGACTTTCGCCATAATTGCCGTGCCGCCCATATCCAGCAAATTGTGCCAGCCTGCGTACAGCTTCGCGCCAATCACCGGAATGGTATTAAGCCACGCTAAATCCGGTAATGTCATATCGCCACTGGAGATGGCCTTAATTAACGGGCCACTGCCGTCGACGATACTGTTAACCAGTAAGGCGATAGGGATGATAAACACCATCACCAGGAGCAACGTCATTACCAGAACGGCGAGAGAGCGGCGGCCAAACATGATCTTTTGCAAACGTAACAATACCGGCCAGGTGGCGATAACCACCGTACCGGCCCATGCGAAGCCGAGAATAAAGGGTTGAACGATCCACAGACATGCCACAATCATGATGGCTAAAAACAGCACCGAAAGCAGAATTTGTGCGACATCCCTGGGCTGACGAACATTTACCATAACTACTTTTCACCTTTTTTGTGCGTCAAATCGTCGACGCGACGTGAACACGCGAAACTCACCTGCATAATGATGAGCAATTTCAGCAGTTTTTAACAGGCCGATTCTGCCCTTAATTCTGATGGGCGTGTTAGAAAAAAATGTGGTACAACAACTCAGGTAACACGCAAACGATTTACTCGTCGTATTTCAAGTGGCATGTGCTGCGGCTACGTTCGTTCACCCCAGTCACTTACTTTTGTAAGCTCCTGGAGTTCACTCGCTTGCCGCCTTCCTGCAACTCGAAATCCATAGAGTAAACAAACATCACCTTTCAGTGCGCTATTGCAGCAGCCTGAAAGAACAGTGTATCGACCTACATCACAGACCGCAGGAAAGGGTCAATATAATGATTCCACAGATTTCCCAGGCACCCGGCGTCGTTCAACTGGTGCTTAATTTTTTGCAAGAGCTGGAGCAACAAGGTTTTACCGGCGATACGGCGACAAGTTATGCCGATCGTCTGACAATGTCGACCGACAACAGTATTTACCAACTTCTCCCCGATGCGGTGGTATTTCCGCGTTCAACCGCAGATGTGGCGCTGATCGCCCGTCTTGCCGCCCAGGAACGCTATACATCGCTGATCTTTACCCCCCGCGGCGGCGGCACCGGCACTAACGGTCAGGCGCTCAACCAGGGGATTATTGTTGATATGTCCCGCCATATGAACCGCATCATCGAAATTAACCCTGAAGAGGGCTGGGTGCGCGTTGAGGCCGGGGTGATAAAAGACCAACTCAATCAGTACCTGAAACCGTTCGGCTACTTTTTTGCACCAGAACTTTCGACCAGCAACCGGGCAACGCTCGGCGGGATGATCAATACCGATGCTTCCGGCCAGGGATCGCTGGTCTATGGGAAAACGTCAGATCACGTGTTGGGCGTGCGGGCGGTGTTGTTGGGGGGCGATATTCTCGATACGCAACCTTTACCCGTCGAACTTGCTGAAACGCTGGGTAAAACCAATACCACGATTGGGTGGATCTACAACACTGTCTATCAACGTTGCCGTCAGCAACGCCAGTTAATCATCGACAAATTCCCCAAACTTAACCGTTTTCTTACCGGTTACGATCTGCGTCATGTCTTTAACGATGAGATGACCGAGTTCGACCTGACGCGCATTCTGACCGGATCAGAAGGGACGCTGGCCTTTATTACCGAAGCGCGGCTGGATATTACGCGCTTGCCTAAAGTGCGCCGTCTGGTGAACGTCAAATATGACTCTTTTGACTCCGCGCTACGTAATGCGCCGTTTATGGTTGAGGCGCGTGCGCTTTCGGTAGAGACGGTAGACTCAAAAGTGCTGAATCTGGCGCGGGAAGATATTGTCTGGCATTCCGTCAGCGAACTGATTACCAATGTGCCAGACAAAGAGATGCTCGGGCTGAACATTGTTGAATTTGCCGGAGATGATGAGGCGCTGATTGACGAGCGGGTAAATTCACTCTGTGCGCGGCTGGATGAACTGATTGCCAGCCAGCAGGCAGGGGTGATCGGCTGGCAGGTGTGCAGTGAGCTGGCAGGTGTTGAACGTATTTATGCAATGCGCAAAAAAGCCGTCGGCCTGCTCGGCAATGCCAAAGGTGCAGCCAAACCGATTCCATTTTCCGAAGATACCTGCGTGCCGCCGGAACATCTGGCAGATTATATTGCTGAATTTCGCGCGCTGCTCGACAGCCACGGTTTAAGTTATGGCATGTTTGGCCACGTCGACGCTGGTGTTTTGCACGTCCGTCCGGCGCTGGATATGTGCGATCCGCAACAAGAGATGTTGATGAAGCAAATCTCTGATGACGTGGTGGCGCTGACTGCAAAATACGGTGGCTTGTTGTGGGGCGAGCACGGTAAAGGTTTTCGTGCCGAATACAGTCCGGCGTTTTTCGGTGAAGAGCTTTTCGCAGAACTGCGTAAGGTTAAAGCGGCGTTTGATCCGCATAACCGACTAAATCCAGGGAAAATCTGCCCACCAGAAGGTATTGACGCGCCAATGATGAAAGTGGACGCGGTAAAGCGTGGCACGTATGACCGACAAATCCCCATCGCGGTACGCCAGCAGTGGCGCGGCGCTATGGAATGCAATGGCAACGGTTTGTGCTTCAACTTTGATGCCCGCAGCCCGATGTGTCCGTCAATGAAGATAACTCAGAACCGCATTCATTCACCGAAAGGGCGTGCAACACTGGTGCGTGAATGGTTACGTTTGCTGGCGGATCGCGGCGTTGACCCTCTAAAACTGGAGCAAGAGCTACCAGAGTCTGGCGTCAGCTTGCGCACGTTAATTGCCCGTATGCGCAATAGCTGGCATGCAAATAAGGGCGAATATGACTTCTCGCACGAAGTGAAAGAGGCGATGTCGGGCTGCCTGGCCTGTAAAGCGTGTTCGACTCAGTGTCCGATCAAAATTGACGTACCGGAGTTTCGCTCTCGTTTCTTGCAACTCTATCACACGCGTTATCTACGCCCATTGCGCGATCATCTGGTGGCAACGGTCGAAAGTTACGCACCGCTGATGGCGCGTGCGCCAAAGACTTTTAACTTCTTCATTAACCAGCCGCTGGTGCGAAAACTCTCGGAAAAACACATCGGTATGGTCGATTTGCCGCTGCTTTCAGTGCCGTCGCTGCAACAACAAATGGTGGGGCATCGCTCGGCAAACATGACGCTGGAACAGCTTGAAGCGCTCAGTTCAGAGCAGAAAGCACGCACGGTGCTGGTAGTGCAGGATCCTTTCACCAGTTATTACGATGCGCAGGTGGTGGCGGATTTTGTTCGTCTGGTCGAAAAATTAGGTTTCCAGCCAGTGCTGTTGCCATTCTCACCGAATGGTAAAGCGCAGCATATCAAAGGCTTTCTTAATCGTTTTGCGAAGACGGCGAAAAAGACGGCGGATTTTCTCAACCGTATGGCGAAACTGGGGATGCCAATGGTGGGGGTCGATCCGGCGCTGGTGCTCTGTTATCGCGATGAATATAAACTGGCTCTGGGCGAGGCGCGTGGCGAGTTTAACGTCTTACTGGCGAATGAATGGCTGGCAAGCGCGCTTCAGTCACAGCCAGTGACAGCAGTCAGCGGTGAATCATGGTATTTCTTTGGTCACTGTACTGAAGTTACCGCCTTGCCGGGGGCGCCAGCACAATGGGCCGCGATATTTGCCCGTTTTGGCGCGAAACTGGAAAATGTCAGCGTGGGTTGCTGCGGCATGGCAGGGACTTACGGACATGAGGCGAAAAACCATAAAAACTCGCTCGGGATCTATGAGTTATCCTGGCATCAGGCAATGCAGCGTCTACCGCGTAATCGCTGTCTGGCGACCGGGTATTCTTGCCGCAGCCAGGTTAAACGGGTTGAAGGGACGGGGGTACGCCATCCCGTGCAGGCATTACTGGAGATTATTAAATGATATGGAAACGTAAAATCACCCTGGAAGCACTGAATGCTATGGGTGAAGGAAACATGGTGGGGTTGCTGGATATTCGCTTTGAACATATTGGTGATGACACCCTTGAAGCGACAATGCCAGTAGACTCGCGGACAAAGCAGCCTTTTGGGCTGCTACATGGCGGGGCATCCGTGGTGCTGGCCGAAAGTATCGGTTCCGTTGCCGGGTATTTATGTACCGAAGGCGAGCAAAAAGTGGTTGGCCTGGAAATCAATGCTAACCATGTTCGCTCAGCACGAGAAGGGCGGGTACGCGGCGTTTGTAAACCGCTGCATCTCGGTTCACGGCATCAGGTCTGGCAGATCGAAATATTCGATGAAAACGGGCGTTTGTGTTGTTCATCACGATTGACGACCGCCATTTTGTGACGTTGTCACCAGAAAAGTGTGATGCATATTGCTTTTGGTTATTATCTGCGCAGTAAACGGTGGTATACTGTGCAGGTCTTGTCTAAAGCGAGGATGCTATGTCTACTCAACTTAATCCCACCCAGCTGGCTATCGAATTTTTACGCCGTGACCAAAGCAATCTTTCACCCGCTCAATATCTCAAGCGTCTGAAACAACTCGAACTTGAATTTGCTGATCTGCTTACTCTTTCGTCTACGGAACTGAAAGAAGAAATCTACTTCGCCTGGCGTCTGGGCGTGCATTAATCCCTACTGAACATAGTCTGAACGCCCATCGACCTGGATTAACATCTGTCCAGGTCTGACGATTATTTTCTGACCGCCCTCCCGTTGTTACCTGCCTGATGTTGCTCAAAAAGAATACAAATCGCAGTTTGTGTTAAAACGGCGACGTAGTCTTATGAGATTATTCTTATCGCCCCTTCAAGAGCTAAGCCACTTTGAGTGCCGGAGATAAGCGCCGGATGGGGTAGAAACCCTTAAGCCTGTGATGCACAGACTTAAGGGTTTTCTTATTTCTGAACTCGCCACTTTTTTACCTATCTCTTAAATAGTCATTTTCGATACAACTTTTTCTTTTCCATCACAGCCTTAACGCCAGTTCGATAATAATCATTATCTAACAATGAGATACCTAATTCTTAGCATGTCTGTTAACCCTCTCATCAGGGTCTATGCTTATTAAATACAGGCAAAAAGCATGTTTTACGCTAAAGCCCCTGTGTTTGCTGGGTTGAACTGATAATCATTATCACTAACATGCTGTTATCCGCTGAAAGCGATGAAGTGAGGTAAATCGATGGACATGCATTCAGGAACGTTTAATCCACAGGATTTCGCCTGGCAAGGCTTAACGTTAACACCCGCAGCCGCGGCGCATATACGTGAGTTAGTCGCGAAGCAGTCGGGCATGGTTGGCGTGCGTTTAGGCGTCAAACAAACAGGCTGCGCGGGCTTTGGCTATGTGCTCGACAGCGTCAGCGAGCCAGAGAAAGATGATCTGCAGTTTGAACTCGACGGCGCGAAGCTGTTCGTCCCGCTGCAAGCGATGCCGTTTATTGATGGCACGGAAGTCGATTTCGTTCGCGAAGGACTCAATCAGATATTCAAATTTCACAACCCGAAAGCCCAGAATGAATGTGGCTGTGGCGAAAGCTTTGGGGTATAGGCGGTACTATGTCTCGTAATACTGAAGCAACTGACGATGTCAAAACATGGACCGGCGGCCCGCTGAATTATAAAGAAGGATTCTTCACCCAGTTAGCCACCGATGAGCTGGCAAAGGGGATAAACGAAGAGGTGGTGCGCGCAATTTCGGCGAAGCGTAATGAGCCGGAGTGGATGCTGGAGTTTCGTCTCAACGCCTACCGCGCATGGCTGGAGATGGAAGAGCCGCACTGGCTGAAAGCGCACTACGACAAGCTGAATTATCAGGATTACAGCTACTACTCGGCACCATCGTGCGGTAATTGTGACGACAACTGCGCGTCTGAACCCGGCGCGGTGCAGCAAACTGGCGCGAACGCCTTTTTAAGTAAAGAGGTGGAGGCGGCGTTTGAGCAGCTAGGCGTTCCCGTGCGGGAAGGCAAAGAGGTGGCGGTAGATGCCATTTTCGACTCTGTTTCGGTTGCCACCACTTATCGCGAAAAACTGGCGGAGCAGGGAATTATCTTCTGTTCCTTTGGCGAGGCGATTCACGATCACCCGGAACTGGTGAAGAAATATCTCGGCACTGTGGTACCCGGGAATGACAACTTCTTTGCCGCGCTTAATGCGGCAGTGGCCTCTGACGGTACGTTTATTTATGTGCCTAAAGGCGTGCGCTGCCCGATGGAGCTCTCCACCTATTTCCGCATTAACGCGGAAAAAACCGGGCAGTTTGAGCGCACCATTCTGGTGGCCGATGAAGACAGCTACGTCAGCTACATTGAAGGCTGTTCCGCTCCGGTGCGTGACAGCTATCAGTTACACGCGGCGGTGGTGGAAGTCATCATCCATAAAAACGCCGAGGTGAAATATTCCACGGTACAAAACTGGTTCCCTGGCGATAACAACACCGGCGGTATTCTCAACTTCGTCACCAAGCGTGCTTTGTGCGAAGGCGAAAACAGCAAAATGTCATGGACGCAATCAGAAACCGGTTCTGCCATTACGTGGAAATATCCCAGCTGCATTCTGCGCGGCGATAACTCCATTGGTGAGTTTTACTCAGTGGCACTGACCAGCGGTCATCAGCAAGCGGATACCGGCACCAAGATGATCCACATCGGTAAAAACACCAAATCAACTATTATCTCGAAAGGGATCTCTGCCGGACATAGTCAGAACAGTTATCGCGGCTTAGTGAAAATCATGCCGACGGCAACCAATGCGCGCAATTTCACTCAGTGCGACTCAATGCTGATTGGCGCTAATTGTGGGGCGCATACCTTCCCGTATGTCGAATGTCGCAATAACAGCGCACAACTGGAGCACGAGGCAACGACATCACGTATTGGTGAAGATCAACTGTTTTACTGCCTGCAACGCGGGATCAGCGAAGAAGACGCCATCTCGATGATTGTTAACGGTTTCTGCAAAGACGTGTTCTCAGAACTGCCGCTGGAATTTGCCGTTGAAGCACAAAAACTCCTCGCCATCAGTCTTGAACACAGCGTCGGATAAGGAATAAACATGTTAAGTATTAAAGATTTACACGTCAGTGTGGAAGATAAAGCTATCCTGCGCGGATTAAGCCTCGACGTTCGTCCCGGTGAAGTTCACGCCATTATGGGGCCAAACGGTTCGGGTAAAAGTACCTTATCGGCAACGCTTGCCGGGCGCGAAGATTATGAAGTGACGAGCGGCACGGTTGAGTTTAAAGGCAAAGATTTGCTTGCGCTGTCGCCGGAAGATCGTGCTGGTGAAGGCATTTTTATGGCCTTCCAGTATCCGGTGGAAATTCCCGGGGTCAGTAACCAGTTTTTCCTGCAAACGGCACTTAATGCGGTGCGCAGCTATCGTGGCCAGGAAACGCTCGACCGCTTTGATTTTCAGGATTTGATGGAAGATAAAATTGCTCTCCTGAAGATGCCGGAAGATTTACTCACGCGTTCGGTCAACGTTGGTTTTTCTGGTGGTGAGAAAAAGCGCAACGATATTTTGCAAATGGCGGTGCTGGAACCGGAGTTATGTATTCTTGATGAGTCGGACTCCGGGTTGGATATTGACGCATTAAAAGTGGTTGCCGATGGCGTGAACTCGCTGCGTGACGGCAAGCGTTCATTCATCATTGTTACGCACTACCAACGCATTCTCGACTACATCAAGCCTGATTACGTCCATGTTCTGTATCAGGGGCGAATTGTGAAATCCGGCGATTTCACGTTGGTCAAACAACTGGAGGAGCAGGGTTATGGCTGGCTTACCGAACAGCAGTAACGCACTGCAACAGTGGCATCATTTGTTTGAAGCTGAAGGGGCGAAACGTTCTCCAGAAGCACTGCAGCATTTACAACAATTGCTGCGTACCGGCCTGCCGACACGTAAACATGAGCACTGGAAATATACGCCGCTGGAAGGGCTGACCAATAGCCAGTTTGTCAGTATTGCGGGTGAGATATCCCCGCAACAACGCGATGCCTTAGCGTTAACGTTAGACGCCGTGCGGTTGGTGTTTGTCGATGGGCGTTACATGCCAGCGCTGAGCGATGCAACTGAAGGCAGCGGGTATGATGTAAGCGTTAACGACGACCGTCAGGGATTGCCCGACGCTATTCAGGCGGAAGTGTTTCTGCATCTGACGGAAAGCCTGGCGCAAAGCGTAACGCATATTGCCGTGAAGCGCGGTCAACGGCCTGCAAAGCCATTGCTGTTAATGCATATTACCCAGGGCGTGGCAGGTGAAGAGGTAAACACCGCCCATTACCGGCATCATCTGGATCTGGCTGAAGGTGCCGAAGCAACGGTGATTGAACATTTTGTCAGCCTTAATGATGCTCGCCATTTTACCGGCGCACGGTTCACTATCAACGTCGCAGCGAACGCCCACTTGCAGCATATCAAGCTGGCGTTTGAAAACCCGGTCAGTCACCACTTTGCCCATAACGATTTGTTGCTGGCAGACGATGCCACCGCATTTAGCCACAGTTTCCTGCTTGGCGGCGCCGTGTTACGCCACAACACCAGTACGCAACTCAATGGCGAAAACAGTACGCTACGGATCAATAGCCTGGCGATGCCGGTGAAAAACGAGGTGTGTGATACCCGTACCTGGCTGGAACACAATAAAGGTTTTTGTAATAGCCGCCAGCTGCACAAAACTATCGTCAGCGACAAAGGTCGCGCGGTGTTTAACGGTTTGATCAACGTCGCGCAGCATGCCATCAAGACTGACGGCCAGATGACCAACAATAATCTGCTGATGGGTAAACTGGCGGAAGTGGATACCAAACCACAGCTGGAAATCTATGCTGATGATGTGAAATGCAGCCACGGTGCGACGGTGGGGCGTATTGATAACGAACAGATGTTCTATCTGCGTTCGCGCGGGATCAATCAACAGGATGCCCAGCAGATGATCATTTACGCCTTTGCCGCCGAACTGACGGAAGCACTGCGTGATGAAGGGCTTAAACAGCAGGTGCTGGCCCGAATCGGTCAACGACTGCCGGGAGGTGCAAGATGACTTTTTCCGTCGACAAAGTGCGGGCCGACTTTCCGGTGCTTTCGCGTGAGGTGAACGGTCTGCCACTGGCTTATCTCGACAGCGCCGCCAGTGCGCAGAAACCTAGCCAGGTGATTGACGCCGAGGCCGAGTTTTATCGTCACGGCTACGCGGCGGTGCATCGCGGTATTCATACGTTAAGCGCCCAGGCGACCGAGAAAATGGAAAACGTGCGCAAGCGGGCATCGCTGTTTATTAATGCCCGTTCGGCGGAAGAGCTGGTGTTTGTCCGCGGCACGACGGAAGGGATTAACCTGGTCGCCAATAGCTGGGGCAACAGCAATGTGCGGACGGGCGATAACATCATCATTAGTCAGATGGAGCACCACGCTAACATTGTTCCCTGGCAAATGCTTTGCGCCCGTGTTGGCGCAGAGCTGCGTGTAATCCCTCTCAACCCAGACGGTACGCTGCAACTGGAGACGCTGCCTACGCTGTTTGATGAGAAAACCCGACTGCTGGCAATTACTCACGTGTCTAATGTGCTGGGGACGGAAAATCCGCTGGCGGAGATGATCACGCTTGCGCACCAACATGGCGCAAAAGTGCTGGTGGATGGCGCTCAGGCGGTGATGCATCATCCGGTGGATGTTCAGGCACTGGATTGCGATTTCTACGTTTTCTCCGGGCATAAACTGTATGGTCCCACCGGCATTGGCGTGCTGTATGTCAAAGAAGCCTTGTTGCAGGAGATGCCGCCGTGGGAAGGTGGCGGTTCTATGATTGCCACCGTCAGCCTGAGTGAAGGCACTACCTGGACCAAAGCGCCGTGGCGGTTTGAAGCCGGTACGCCCAATACCGGAGGTATTATTGGCCTTGGCGCGGCGCTGGAGTATGTTTCGGCGCTGGGGCTTAACAACATTGCCGAGTATGAACAAAATCTGATGCATTACGCATTGTCGCAGTTGGCAGCGGTGCCGGATCTTACGCTCTATGGTCCGCCGGACAGACTTGGCGTTATTGCCTTTAATCTCGGTAAACACCACGCCTATGACGTCGGCAGTTTTCTTGATAACTACGGTATTGCTGTGCGCACCGGACATCACTGCGCAATGCCATTAATGGCCTATTACAACGTCCCCGCGATGTGTCGGGCGTCGCTGGCAATGTACAACACCCATGAAGAAGTGGATCGTCTGGTAACTGGATTGCAACGTATTCATCGTCTACTGGGGTAAAAGGGAGGCTCTATGGCTGTATTGCCGGATAAAGAAAAATTGCTGCGTAACTTTTTACGCTGCACCAACTGGGAAGAGAAATATCTCTACATTATTGAACTGGGACAGCGTCTGCCGGAATTAGGCGACGAAGACAGAAGCCCGCAAAATAGTATTCAGGGATGCCAGAGTCAGGTATGGATTGTAATGCGCCAGAATGCGCAGGGAATTATTGAATTGCAGGGCGACAGCGATGCGGCCATTGTGAAAGGGCTTATTGCGGTCGTTTTTATTCTCTACGATCAAATGACGCCGCAGGATATTGTCAATTTCGATGTGCGTCCGTGGTTTGAAAAAATGGCGCTCACCCAACATCTCACTCCATCACGCTCACAAGGTCTGGAAGCGATGATTCGCGCAATTCGCGCCAAAGCCGCTGCACTTAGCTAAACTAAAGGAACAGCTTTCATCCGGTAGACTCACTTTGCCGGGTGGTCGATGTTTACACTGGCCTGCACAGGAGTGTTTCGGTTTCAGGTAAACATAAGCGCCATCCGTCGTTTCAGCGTGAGCCACCGGCAAATACAGGAGGTTTACAATGAAACGCGCGTCTTTACTAACACTGACTCTTATCGGCGCTTTCAGCGCCATTCAGGCAGCCTGGGCGGTAGATTACCCGCTCCCACCAACCGGAAGCCGACTGGTTGGGCAAAATCAAACCTATACGGTGCAAGAGGGGGATAAAAACCTTCAGGCTATTGCCCGTCGTTTTGATACTGCGGCAATGTTGATTCTTGAAGCCAATAACACAATTGCTCCGGTGCCAAAACCAGGCACGACAATAACCATTCCTTCGCAACTGTTATTACCTGATGCACCGCGCCAGGGGATAATTGTGAACCTTGCGGAACTGCGTCTTTATTATTATCCGCCGGGAGAAAATATCGTGCAGGTCTACCCGATAGGTATTGGCTTGCAGGGGCTGGAAACGCCAGTGATGGAAACACGGGTAGGGCAGAAAATCCCCAATCCTACCTGGACGCCCACGGCGGGTATTCGTCAGCGTTCACTGGAGCGAGGCATCAAATTACCGCCAGTTGTTCCAGCCGGGCCGAATAACCCTCTGGGACGCTACGCACTGCGCCTGGCGCACGGCAACGGCGAATACCTCATTCATGGCACCAGTGCGCCGGACAGCGTCGGTTTGCGCGTCAGTTCAGGCTGTATGCGTATGAACGCGCCGGACATTAAAGCACTGTTCTCCAGTGTGAGAACGGGAACGCCGGTAAGAGTGATCAACGAACCGGTAAAATACTCTGTAGAACCGAACGGGATGCGTTATGTTGAAGTGCATCGACCGCTATCGGCAGAAGAACAGCAGAACGTTCAGACAATGCCGTACGCACTGCCTGCAGGCTTCACGCAATTTAAAGACACTAAGGCTGTAGATCAGAAGTTAGTCGATAAAGCATTGTATCGTCGGGCAGGGTATCCGGTTGCGGTAAGCAGTGGAGCAACTCCAGTAGCCAGCAATGCGTCTGCAGTAGAGTCAGCGCAGAATGGTGAACCAGAGCAAGGAAATATGTTACGCGCGACGCAATAGGCGTAATGAGCAGGCAAAAAAAATGGCGCACAATGTGCGCCATTTTTCACTTCACAGGTACTATTACTTGCGGTATTTAGTAGCCATGTTGTCCAGACGCTGGTTAGCACGAGCTGCGTCATCTTTAGCAGCCTGAACGTCGGAACGCATTGCGTTCACGTCGTTGCTCAGCTGGTCAACTTTAGCGTTCAGAGTCTGAACGTCAGAAGACAGCTGATCGATTTTAGCGTTGCTGGAGCAACCTGCCAGCAGAGTAGAACCCAGGATTACCGCGCCCAGTACCAGTTTAGTAGCTTTCATTATTAATACCCTCTAGATTGAGTTAATCTCCATGTAGCGTTACAAGTATTACACAAAGTTTTTTATGTTGAGAATATTTTTTTGATGGGAAGGCACTTATTTTTGATCGTTCGCTCAAAGAAACATCGAACGCTTGGTTTTAGATAAAAAAAATGAGAGAAAACAGGATGGTTCCATCGGATTCATCTTAGATAAAGTGAGATTATATAGTGAAATCCGATTTGATTTTTTATTGCTTCTGGTTATCGATTAAATAAAAAAAGCGCCCATCAGGGCGCTTCGATATACAAATTAATTCACAAAAGCAATATTACAGGACGTGAACAGATGCGGTGTTGGTAGTACCGCTCGGTACCAGCGCGCCAGAAACCATAACTACAACGTCGCCTTTGTGCGCCAGACCGCTCTGCAGCGCCAGTTCTTTACCCAGACGGTAGAAATCATCAGTAGAGGTAATTTCTTTAACCAGCTGCGGTACAACGCCTTTGCTCAGTACCAGCTGATGAGCCGTTTTTTCGTTGGTGGTCAGCGCCAGAATGGTTGCATCCGGGAAGTATTTACGTACTGCACGAGCAGATTTACCGCCCTGGGTCGCTACGACGATCAGCGGAGCATCCAGTTTTTCAGCAGTTTCAACTGCGCCACGGCAAACCGCTTCGGTGATACGCAGTTTACGGTTGTCGTTGTTGAACTCGAGACGGCTGTTCATCACGCGGTCGGTACGTTCACAGATGGTCGCCATGATAGAAACAGCTTCCAGCGGATATTTACCTTTTGCGGATTCACCAGACAGCATTACTGCGTCGGTGCCGTCGAGGATGGCGTTGGCTACGTCACCGGCTTCTGCGCGAGTCGGACGTGGGTTTTTGATCATGGAATCCAGCATCTGGGTCGCAGTGATAACGACTTTACGTGCACGGATACATTTTTCGATCATCATCTTCTGGGCGAAGATAACTTCTTCAACCGGAATTTCTACACCCAGGTCGCCACGTGCAACCATGATGCCGTCAGATGCTTCGAGGATTTCGTCGAAGTTATTGAGGCCTTCCTGGTTTTCGATTTTGGAGATGATTTGGATGTTTTCGCCGCCGTGCGCTTTCAGGTGCTCACGGATTTCGACAACGTCAGAACGTTTACGGATAAAGGAAGCAGCAACAAAGTCTACGCCTTGTTCGCAACCGAAGATCAGGTCCTGTTTGTCTTTTTCTGCCAGTGCCGGCAGGGCGATGGAAACGCCAGGCAGGTTCACACCTTTGTTCTCGCCCAGGTCACCGTTGTTCAGTACTTTACAGATAACTTTGTTACCTTCGATAGCGGTAACTTCCATACCGATCAGACCATCGTCAACCAGTACGGTGTTGCCGACGGACAGGTCGGTGGTGAAACCTTCATAAGTTACCGCAACCATTTCGCTGTTGCCGATAACAGATTTGTCAGTGGTGAAAGTAAAGGTCTGGCCTGCTTTCAGAGAAACGTCGTTACCGCCTTCCAGTTTCATGGTGCGGATTTCCGGACCTTTGGTATCGAGCAGGATAGCGGCAGTTTTACCGGTTTTGCTCATCACGTTGCGCAGGTTCTGAATGCGCTGACCGTGTTCTGCATAGTCACCATGAGAGAAGTTCAGACGCATGACGTTCATGCCCGCGTCCAGCATTTTAGCTAACATCTCTTCAGATTCGGTTTTTGGGCCGATGGTGCAAACAATTTTGGTCTTTTTCATGACAGTCTTAGTCTTTAAGTTGAGAAGGATAGGAGAAACTTGCTTTCTGGGCGCACTGCCGGAAAGCGAATCCGGTATTACGAAAGTGATGGTGCCTCGCTCTAAGGATAGGTGACATCGAAAAAGCGTGCAGAGGAATGTGTGCTTGTGTCTCAGCCCAACGTGAGTGCCTGTTTTTGAGTCGTTGAGTTCTACAGTCCAAAGTGCTGAAACCATTCAAGAGTCAATTGGCGCGGATTATACGCTGAATTTAATCAAAAAGGAAAACAAAAACAGCGTTTCAAAAACATTCATGCATATACACAATAAACTGTTATCAAAGATTTAACGTCCTCGATAGCAGATTACGCAAAATCATCGCTGTTTGCGCAAAGGGAAGGCGATGGTTGGAAGATAGAGGATGACTGGAGTATAGACAGAGTGCATACCCTCGTGACACAACAGATGCAATTATAATAATTTATCGAGTTATTTGTTTGATTTTGTTTGTTTTTTGTTTAAGTAATGAGATTGATATATGCTGATAACTGGCATGATAAATGGGTGTGAATAATGGGCAACCGGACAAAAGATGATGAGCTGTACCGCGAAATGTGCAGAGTGGTAGGGAAAGTGGTGTTGGAGATGCGTGACCTGGGCCAGGAGCCAAAACACATCGTCATCGCTGGTGTGCTGCGTACAGCATTAGCAAATAAACGTATCCAACGCAGTGAATTAGAAAAGCAGGCGATGGAAACAGTCATTAATGCACTGGTGAAATAATTGTTCGGGGATAGCGCGTAATGCCTTATCCCCTCTGTTTTATTATATCGTCACATGTAAGTTTATTTTTATAAATGGATGTAAGGCAACTATATTAATTGCGATATGTATTTAGCTTTATAGCGAATTAACTATTTCTATATTCTGGAATGTATATCACAAATTATTGTGGAGTAAATGAAATTCATTTCAAATGATAACAAATATCACTCCACTTTTAATCTTCTGCTTTCCATTTTTAATTGATAACGATCAATGTTAAGGGCTAAGAATAATCACATTATTTTTTCTCCTAACCATAAAGGATTAGTTTGCTTGCGTTAAATCATGTCTCATACGCTATCGGGTTAGGACAAAAATATCTGGTGTTGGAGGCATAGTCAGCAGCGTATTAGTTGAATGCTTAATAGAAGGCTACTGAATTGTCAGCACTGTGTTTGCGAAGAGGATGCGAAATAAATGAACCCGGTTGAACGTCCACTATTAGATATTGGCTTAACGCGATTAGAGTTCTTGCGTATATCAGGAAAAGGTCTTGCTGGTTTAACAATAGCCCCTGCGTTATTGTCACTTTTGGGCTGTAAACAGGAAGATGTCGATAGCGGCACGGTGGGGCTGATAAACACGCCCAAAGGCGTGTTAGTTACCCAGCGTGCGCGTTGCACCGGCTGCCACCGCTGTGAAATCTCCTGTACCAACTATAACGATGGCGCCGTTGGTACTTTTTTTTCCCGCATCAAAATCCATCGTAATTATTTCTTTGGCGACAAGGGCGTAGGTTCCGGTGGCGGCTTATACGGCGATCTGAATTATACCGCCGACACCTGCCGCCAGTGTAAAGATCCTCAATGCATGAACGTCTGCCCGATTGGCGCGATTACCTGGCAGCAGGAAGAGGGATGTATAACCGTCGATCATAAACGTTGCATTGCTTGTAGCGCCTGTACTACGGCATGCCCGTGGATGATGGCCACCGTAAATACTGAAACTAAAAAATCCTCGAAATGTGTGTTGTGCGGTGAATGCGCAAACGCCTGCCCGACAGGGGCGTTAAAAATTATCGAGTGGAAAGATATTACTGTGTGAATCTTGCAAAGGAAAAAATCATGGCTAACGGTTGGACTGGTAATATATTAAGAGTCAATCTTACGACAGGAAATATTACCCTCGAAGATTCCAGTAAGTTTAAAGATTTTGTCGGTGGTATGGGTTTTGGCTACAAAATTATGTATGACGAAGTACCTCCAGGCACCAAACCTTTCGATGAAGCAAATAAATTAGTTTTTGCTACGGGGCCGTTGACAGGGTCTGGTGCACCCTGTAGTTCTCGCGTAAATATCACATCACTTTCCACATTTACCAAAGGAAATTTAGTCGTCGACGCCCATATGGGCGGCTTTTTTGCTGCACAAATGAAATTCGCCGGATACGACGTCATTATTATCGAGGGTAAAGCGAAATCACCGGTCTGGCTAAATATAAAAGATGACAAAGTTAGCCTGGAGAAAGCCGATTTCTTGTGGGGGAAAGGGACGCGTGCAACCACGGAAGAAATTTGCCGTTTAACCAGCCCTGAAACCTGTGTAGCGGCTATTGGTCAGGCAGGTGAAAATCTTGTGCCTCTCTCTGGCATGCTGAATAGTCGTAACCACAGTGGCGGCGCGGGAACTGGCGCAATAATGGGCTCCAAAAACCTGAAAGCGATTGCGGTTGAAGGGACAAAAGGAGTCAACATTGCCGATCGCCAGGAGATGAAACGGCTCAATGACTATATGATGACCGAACTTATTGGCGCTAATAACAATCATGTCGTGCCAAGTACGCCGCAATCGTGGGCAGAGTACTCTGATCCCAAATCACGCTGGACGGCACGTAAAGGGCTGTTTTGGGGGGCAGCGGAAGGCGGCCCGATTGAAACAGGAGAAATCCCGCCAGGCAATCAGAACACGGTCGGTTTCCGCACCTATAAATCCGTCTTTGACTTAGGTCCGGCAGCAGAAAAATACACCGTCAAAATGAGTGGCTGCCACTCATGCCCAATTCGTTGTATGACCCAGATGAACATTCCTCGGGTTAAAGAGTTTGGTGTACCCAGTACAGGTGGTAACACCTGTGTCGCTAACTTTGTCCATACCACCATCTTCCCGAACGGGCCGAAAGATTTTGAAGATAAAGATGATGGCCGGGTAATTGGTAATCTGGTCGGTCTGAATCTGTTCGATGACTACGGGCTGTGGTGTAACTACGGGCAGTTGCATCGCGACTTTACCTATTGTTACAGCAAAGGTGTGTTTAAGCGCGTTCTGCCTGCTGAAGAGTATGCGGAAATTCGTTGGGATCAACTGGAAGCTGGCGACGTTAATTTCATTAAAGATTTTTACTACCGTCTGGCGCATCGCGTGGGTGAGTTGAGTCATCTGGCTGATGGCTCGTATGCCATTGCTGAACGCTGGAATTTGGGTGAAGAGTACTGGGGCTACGCAAAAAATAAACTCTGGTCGCCGTTTGGTTATCCGGTTCACCATGCCAATGAAGCGTCGGCACAGGTCGGCTCTATCGTTAACTGCATGTTCAACCGTGACTGTATGACGCATACGCATATCAACTTTATCGGCTCCGGTTTGCCGTTGAAACTGCAGCGTGAAGTGGCAAAAGAACTTTTTGGCTCTGAAGATGCTTACGATGAAACCAAAAACTACACGCCGATCAATGACGCAAAAATTAAATATGCCAAATGGTCGCTGTTGCGGGTTTGTTTGCATAACGCCGTCACCCTGTGCAACTGGGTCTGGCCAATGACCGTTTCGCCACTGAAAAGCCGCAATTATCGTGGCGACCTTGCGCTAGAAGCCAAATTCTTTAAAGCAATCACTGGCGAAGATATGACGCAGGAAAAATTAGATTTAGCTGCTGAGCGTATCTTTACGTTACATCGTGCCTACACGGTAAAACTGATGCAAACCAAAGACATGCGTAATGAGCATGACCTGATCTGCTCCTGGGTATTTGATAAAGATCCGCAGATCCCGGTCTTCAGTGAAGGTACTGACAAAATGGACCGCGATGATATGCACCAGTCACTCACGCTTTTCTACAAGGAAATGGGCTGGGACCCTCAGCTTGGTTGTCCAACGCGAGAAACGCTTCATCGACTCGGGCTGGAAGATATTGCCGCCGATCTGGCGACACATAACCTGCTACCAGCATAAGGAACCGACGTAATGAGCCAGCAGGAGGAAATGACACAACTGGAAGCGCCTGATATTGACGTGACTAAGCGTCACTGGTTGCACAGTATGCGTCAGCCCGATGACACTGCGAACGATGCGGTTACAGGGCCTGAACCGGCTGAAATTCTGGCGGAGTTTATCCGCCAGCATTCGACGGCGGGTCAACTGGTTGCACGCGCCGTGTTCCTGTCGCCGCCATATACGGTTGCTGAAGAGGATCTTTCTGCATTGCTGGAAAGCATACGGCAGGGTTCAGACTTCGCAGATATCGCCTGTATGACGGGCAGTAAAGATGATTATTACTACTCAACGCAAACCATGAGCGAAAACTATGCCGCTATGTCTTTGCAGGTTGTTGAGCAGGACATCTGTCGGGCCATTGCACACGCCGTTCGCTTCGAATGCCAGACGTATCCCCGGCCTTATAAGGTCGCCATGCTGACGCAAGCGCCATATTACTACCAGGAAACGCAGATTGAAGCCGCGCTCGCCGCGATGGATATCGCTCCTGAGTATGCCGATATAAGCCAGGTGACGTCATCGACGGCTGTGTTGTACCTGTTTAGCGAGCGTTTTATGAGCTATGGCAAAGCTTATGGCTTATGTGAATGGTTCGAGGTTGAGCAGTTTCAGAATCCCTGAAGTTTCAGGGAGATATCATGGATAGGGTGGACAGTCGCAGCCACAGCATTAGAGGATAATAAGATGTCCTTCACTCGACGCAAATTTGTTCTGGGGATGGGAACGGTAATCTTTTTTACCGGTTCAGCACCTTCTTTGTTAGCGAACACCAGACAAGGAAAGGAAGTTCGATATGCCATGATTCACGATGAATCACGGTGCAATGGCTGTAATATTTGCGCCAGAGCATGCCGTAAAACTAACCATGTACCGGCAGAGGGAAGTCGTTTGTCTATCGCGCATATCCCGGTCACCGATAACAATAACGAAACGCTGTATCACTTTTTTCGCCAGTCATGCCAGCACTGTGAAGATGCTCCTTGCATCGACGTTTGCCCCACAGGGGCATCGTGGCGTGATGAACAGGGGATCGTGCGGGTAGAAAAATCACAATGCATTGGCTGTAGCTACTGCATCGGCGCATGCCCGTATCAGGTTCGTTACCTTAATCCACTGACCAAAGTGGCGGATAAATGTGATTTCTGTGCTGAGTCACGGCTGGCAAAAGGTTTTCCGCCCATCTGCGTTAGCGCCTGTCCGGAACATGCGTTGATCTTTGGTCGCGAAGATAGCCCAGAAATTCAGGCATGGTTACAGGAAAATAAATACTATCAATATCAGCTGCCTGGTGCCGGGAAACCGCATCTGTATCGCCGGTTCGGTCAACATTTGATTAAAAAGGAAAATGTATGAACCCGTCGCAAAATGCTGAACAATTTCATAACCAGTTGGCGAACTATGTACCGCAGTTTTCTCCCGAATTTTGGCCTGTGTGGCTGGTCATTGCCGGGCTGTTGCTGGTCGGGATGTGGTTAGTGTTGGGGCTTCACGCCTTGCTTCGCGCTCGTGGTATAAAGAAATCCACCACTGGTCATGGCGAGAAGGTTTATCTCTACAGCAAGGCGGTGAGATTATGGCACTGGTCGAATGCGTTACTCTTTGTTTTGTTGCTGGCTAGTGGGCTAATCAATCACTTTGCGCTGGTGGGCGTTGCTGCAGTCAAAAGTCTGGTTGCCGTACATGAAGTTTGTGGATTCCTGCTACTGGCATGCTGGCTTGGCTTTATTCTCATTAATGCCGTTGGGGGTAATGGTCATCACTACATTATCCGTCGTCAGGGCTGGCTGGGGCGAGCGGCTAAACAAACGCGGTTTTATCTGCTTGGAATTATGCAAGGGGAAGATCATCCATTTCCTGCAACAACACAGTCTAAATTCAATCCATTGCAGCAGGCAGCTTATGTTGGTGTGATGTATGGATTGCTGCCGCTGTTATTGTTGACGGGGCTGCTATGCCTTTACCCGCAAACCGTGGGGGACGTGTTCCCTGGTGTAAGATACTGGTTATTGCAGGCGCATTTTGCTCTGGCAGCTATAAGCCTCTTTTTTATCTTCGGCCATCTCTATCTTTGCACCACGGGGCGTACTCCGCACGAAACCTTTAAATGTATGGTCGATGGCTATCACCGGCATTAACGAATGATCATTACACGAACTGACCTGCGAGAGTGGCGTGTAGGAGCGGTTATGTACCGCTGGTTTCTGCGCCGTTTTCCGCAAGGTGGAATTTATGCCGATATTCACCACGCCCGGATTGGCGAAGGATTTACTGACTGGGCGGAAAGTCTGGTTGAGTACGCCTGGAAAAAATGGCTGGCAGACGAAAATTTCGCCCGTCAGGAAGTTTCCTCAATGCAAAAACTGGCCAGGGACCCCGTAGAGATACCCTTTTGCAGTCAGTTCGCCCGGGCCGACGATCACGCACGCGTCGGCTGTTGTAAGGATAACGCCAGAATCGCCACCGTGGGGTATGCTGCGCAAATTGCCAGCATGGGTTATAGCGTGCGGATTGGCAGTGTCGGTTTTAACAGCCATATCGGTAGCTCTGGTGAACGTGCTCGTGTTGCTGTAACCGGTAATTCTTCGCGGATAAGCAGCGCCGGAGACAGCAGTCGTATTGCGAATACCGGAATGCGAGTACGCGTTTGTACATTGGGTGAACGGTGTCATGTCGCCAGTAATGGCGATCTGGTGCAAATCGCCAGCTTTGGCGCAAACGCCAGGATCGCCAACAGCGGCGATAACGTTCATATCATCGCCAGCGGTGAAAATTCAACGGTAGTGAGTACGGGCGTGGTGGATTCAATTATTCTCGGGCCAGGAGGCAGCGCCGCGCTGGCGTATCATGACGGCGAAAGAGTGCGCTTTGCCGTAGCCGTTGAAGGTGAAAATAATATTCGCGCCGGAGTTCGCTATCGTCTGAATGAGCAACATCAATTTGTGGAATGCTGACTCTTTTACCTTAATCAAACGACAGACGTCGGCGTGCGCGGGATGCTGGCTTCACGACGGCCCGCGCCATAGCCTCACCAATTTCAGCACAAGCCGTAAGCCCCTGAACGAAAGGCCGATCGTGCATTAGCCAGGGCAACGCGCCGAACGCCACGCGACCACGAACTTCTTCCGGTTGCTGTAGCGTATAATCTTCACCGACATCAGGGATTTCATCGCCTGTCTTCTGTAGCTGTGCACGTAGTCCAGGGAAAGGAATGTCTTGCACTTTGAGCGGGCGTTGCCCACGAGCATCAATAAAAACGTCAAACGAGTAGCTGTTGTCCGCTGTTTTCAGCATTGTGTGCGTTTTGTCGATTTCCATATCGTAGTCCTCACCGAGAGCGAGAATATGGATAATTCCCGCCTCGCGCAAAGCCAGTA
Source organism: Escherichia sp. E10V10 (assembly GCF_004211985.1). Lineage (NCBI taxonomy): Bacteria > Pseudomonadati > Pseudomonadota > Gammaproteobacteria > Enterobacterales > Enterobacteriaceae > Escherichia > Escherichia sp. E10V10. The sequence continues at coordinate 883,398 of NZ_RHJO01000001.1, forward strand.
AGCGCTTTATAGATTCAGAAGGAATAGCCGCATAATTGTCGATAAATACTCTGGCAAGGCCTTTACTGAACCGTTTATGGTCGTGCTCATTCAGATGCGGAACAATTTCCTGTACGGCTTCATGCAGGCGAAGAATGACATAACGCCAGGGAACGGCATGTTTTTCACGTTTATTTCGCTCGACTTCTGCCAGGTTTTTTTCTGCCCAGGCAAATGGATCATGCTGTTTACGGTCGGCAAACCAGGCTTGCGCGAAGGTATCGACATTCAGGCTCTCTATCGCAATATGTCGGCTCCAGTCAGGATCAGCCGAAGTAATCTCTCGCACTATAAGTTTAAATACCCGTTCCAGAAGGCCCTGTGCACCTTTTTCAATTTCCGCGTTCAGGGCCTGTTCAGTGACAATGCATAGAGGTTCGTAGGGAATTGGGCAATAGAAATCGGCTTCTGGCAAAATACCTGTGCGTGACATCAATGTAATACTGAGTTTTTCACTGTCGCTATCGCGCTGAAACAGAATGCGTTGATTATCTTTTTCAATAAAGGAACCATGCTGGATAGCAACCGCCATTGCGGCATCCAGTCCGCTTAAGGATGTTCCCATAATGCCCACGCGACAGGCTTCAATTTTCGCTTCCATTAACCCTGACCACGGGCTGGGGAAATATGTTCGGCTTGCCTGTTCTTCGTCAGGCCAGACGTGACCGGTGGCTATTACGGCTAAATCAAACGTCTCAACTGGCAAATCCCGATCTGTGAAGATAAGCACGCCAGAGCCTGTGACTTGCAGATCAGTCACCTGACAAGATTCATAAACGTTGATTTCAAATTGTTGCAGCCGTGCTTGCTCTACCAACCGTAAAAAGCGATCACGGAAATATTCTCCTAACAAAATCCTCGGCAAAAACTGGCGTTCGTGCAAGCTTTCCTTTTTAACGCCATAACGTTGCAGATGGCTGGCCTCTTGCTCTTGCAACCATTCCAGATAAGTACAATAAATCGGCGGTATTTCAATGCTGGCAATATTTGCCAGCATCATTTTAGAGTTTTCTTCATCATTGTACGGCATACCGACACCAGCCTCGTCGGCTTGCTCGAAGAGAGAAATGGAGAGTGGCGTATGTTGCTGCAAAAGAGAGAGGAAAGTGTAGATCCCTGTTGGTCCGGCACCCACAATGGCAATTTTTTTCATTGTTACTTACCTGTATGCATTTTTTTGAATTTGGTGTTATCAGATAAGTGTGGTGGAAATATTAGGAAAAGGAGAAATTTCAGACGGGGACGAAAAGGGCGCGTATCGCCCTTCATTAATCTCTGTCAGGCGAGTTTTGCCTGATTGATTTGACTCAGTGGCTCATTGACATCGAAAACTTTGGCAATAACTTCTGCGACACCAAGATTTTTCAGGCGGGCAGTATGTTTGTCCAGATAAGCCAGGGCGCTTTTTTCATCGGTAAAAAGGTAGATCCCACCGGCTTCATGGTTCTTTTCACTTTCTGTCCACACCTTCCACAGAAAACCGGGTTCCTGATTAATCGACTCGGCAAGCGGTTTAAGTTGCTCAGCCATTTCGTCGCCAAACGGGCCATTAAAAGCAAAATGAAGTTGTAATAAAGTTGCCATAGCTATTCTCCTTCTGATAACGCATAAGAGGATAGTGTAAATCTTTTAACGTATTGGATACAGAGAAGAAACAGGAGAAACAAAAGGGAAGAGAAGACCAGATTAAGAAAATCTGGTGCGTCCGAGTGGACTCGAACCACCGACCCCCACCATGTCAAGGTGGTGCTCTAACCAACTGAGCTACGGACGCAGGATGGTGCGTTCAATTGGACTCGAACCAACGACCCCCACCATGTCAAGGTGGTGCTCTAACCAACTGAGCTATGAACGCAACGTTGTAGGTGACAACGGGGACGAATATTAGCGGCAGAGCGTGAAGGTGGCAAGAGGCAAATCGTAATTTTCTGCGGTATTTCTATCGTTTGCAGAGCTTTTAAGCAAATTGGCGATATTTTGTTGATTTGCAAGGGCGATTTTTGGCCAGAGATCATATTCAGATCTGATACAGCCGATTATCCTTCGACTCACAATGTAAAACAGAGACTTTGCCACCATATCAATTCTATCGTGGATAAATCCTTCGTAGCCTTTACACTTAGGTAGCGATAAAGGCACACAGATGCAGCAAAGGAATAAGTCATGGGATCTGATGCAAAAAACTTGATTAGCGACGGGAAAGTGCAAATTGTTCATGCTGGAGACGTTATCGGCGCGACTCAACTTACTGATGGCGAGTTGATTGTTGAGGCAGGCGGAAGAGCAGAAAATACCGTGGTCACAGACGCTGGCTGGCTGAAAGTTGAAACTGGTGGAATCGCCAAATGTACACAGTACAGCAACAATGGCACGTTATCAGTCGGTGACGGCGCAATAGCCACTGACATTGTTCAGTCAGACGGTGGAGCGATTAGCCTCTCAACGCTCGCGACTGTTAATGGCCGCCATCCCGAAGGTGAATTTAGCGTTGATCAGGGCTATGCCTGCGGTTTATTGCTGGAGAATGGCGGTAACCTGCGGGTACTGGAGGGCCATCGCGCGGAAAAAATCATTCTGGATCAGGATGGTGGTTTGTTGGTCAACGGAACAGCATCAGCAGTTATTGTAGATGAAGGTGGTGAACTGTTGGTTTACCCTGGTGGAGAAGCCATCAATGGTGAGATAAACCACGGCGGCGTTTTTATGCTGGCAGGTAAAGCCAGTGATACGCTGATTGCGGGTGGCACCATGAATAATCTCGGCGGTGAAGACATTCATACCATCGTTGAGAATGGCGCCGTTTATCGCCTGGGGACAGACGGTCTGCAACTCTACAGTTCTGGTAAGACTAAAAACCTGACAGTTAAAACCGGTGGGCGGGCTGAAGTGCATGCCGGTACGCTGGAAAACGCAGTGGTACAAAGTGGGACAGTGATTGTGATGTCTCCCACCAGTGCGGACGAAAAATTTGTCGTAGAAGAAGACTGCGCACCGGTTGAACTTACGGGGAGCGTTGCCTTACAGGCCGGCGCTTCTATGATTGTTGGCTATGGCGCTGATCTGAAACAATCAACGATTACAGTCCAGCAGGAAGGCGTTTTGATCCTCGATGGCAGTACGGTTAAAGGTGACAATGTCACTTTCTATGTTGGCAACCTGAATCTCGATGGTGGAAAGGTGTGGCTGATAACCTCAACAGCAACGTCTGTGCAGTTGAAGGTGAAACGTCTGCGAGGAGAAGGAACGATTTCCCTGCAAACCAGTGCGAAAGAAATTTCTCCAGAATTCATCAGTGTGAAAGGGGAAGTCAGCGGTGATATTCACGTTGAGATAACGGATGCCAGTCGGCAGCCTATTTGCAGCACACTTAAATTGCAGCCGGACGAAGATGGCATTGGCGCAACGCTCCAGTCAGCCTAAAATTAAGGCGCAATCTTTGCGGATTGCGCCTCTTTTTTTTATCGAGATGCACGTTGCAAAATGATAGCCGATGGTAGACGTTGCAAGAAACGCATACGTAGCATCATCATAATGGCAGCAGAAGTCAGACCGATAATAAAGCCTATCCAGAAACCTGCCGGCCCCATCGGCTCAACCACCAGATTGGTCAATGCCAGGATATAACCACTTGGTAAACCCAACACCCAATACGCGATAAAGGTAATATAAAAAATAGATCGCGTATCTTTATAACCACGCAAAATCCCGCTACCGATTACCTGTATCGAGTCAGAAATCTGATACACCGCCGCCAGCAACATCAGGTGTGCAGCCAGTGTCACAACTTCTGGATTATCGTTATACAGAAGAGCGATCTGCTCCCGCAGTGAGATTGTAAAAATTGCCGTCATCGTGGCCATACAGACGCCAACCATAAGCCCGGTTCGTGCGGCAGTTTGCGCATCCAGCGTGGAACCCTGACCCAGACGATAACCCACACGGATAGTCACAGCCGCTGCCAGCGACATCGGAAGAACGAACATCAGCGAACTAAAGTTCAGGGCAATCTGGTGGCCTGCCACATCGACAATACCGAGCGGAGAAACCAACAGCGCAACCACCGCAAACAGTGTAACTTCAAAGAACAGTGCCAGCGCGATAGGTAACCCCAGTTGCACAAGTCTTTTCATTACTGCCGGGTCTGGTTTAGCGGTGCCTTTTTCGTTGCGGATATCGCGCATAGAACGGGCATGTTTAATATAAGAAACCATAGCAAAGAACATTACCCAGTACACCGCCGCAGTCGCCACACCACAGCCGACGCCTCCGAGTTCAGGCATGCCGAAGTGACCATAAATAAAGATATAGTTAACCGGAATGTTCACCAGCAGGCCAATAAAGCCCATTACCATGCCCGGCTTGGTTTTTGCCAAACCTTCACACTGGTTACGAGCGACCTGGAAGAACAGATAGCCCGGAGCCCCCCACAATAGTGCACGCAGATAACCCACTGCTTTATCGGCGAGGGCCGGATCGATATTTTGCATGGAGCGGATGATATAACCCGCATTCCACAGCACCAGCATAATAAGCACGGAGACGAAACCGGCCAGCCAGAAACCTTGTCGCACCTGATGCGCAATACGTTCACGGCGACCGGAACCATTCAATTGCGCGATGACTGGCGTCATTGCCAGCAGCAGTCCGTGACCGAAAAGAATCGCCGGGAGCCAGATAGAAGTACCAATGGCGACTGCCGCCATGTCGGTGGCGCTATAGCCGCCCGCCATGACGGTATCGACAAAACCCATCGCTGTTTGGGCGATTTGCGCGAGAATCACCGGGATTGCTAATGCTAATAACAGACGCGCTTCACTAATGTATTTCTGCACGTGAACACCTTTTATATTGTTGTTATATGAGAGACTAAAAAACCGCCTGAATGGGCAGCAAAAAGAAGAAGCAGGGGAAATTCAGTCTATTGTAGCGAGGATTTATTAATTCTCCAGTGAAAAAATAACCACTCAACCCCCTTTACTGGTAAGGACGTTTCCCACCTGCTATTGTGCTGAACAGAATGTCCTAACTGATTTCAGGAGTTGTAAGTATGTTTACGGGGATAGTGCAGGGCACCGCGAAGTTGGTGTCGATTGACGAGAAAGCAAATTTTCGAACCCATGTAGTGGAATTACCTGATTACATGTTAGATGGTCTGGAGACAGGTGCTTCAGTCGCGCATAACGGTTGCTGCCTGACCGTAACGGAAATTAACGGCAACCGTATCAGTTTTGATCTGATGAAAGAAACGTTACGAATAACAAACCTTGGCGATTTAAACGTTGGGGATTGGGTAAACGTAGAACGCGCGGCGAAATTCAGCGATGAAATCGGCGGACATTTAATGTCAGGTCATATTATGACCACCGCAGAAGTATCGAAAATAATAACATCAGAAAATAACCACCAGATCTGGTTCAAAGTACAGGATGAGCAGTTAATGAAATATATCCTGTATAAAGGGTTTATTGGTATTGATGGTATCAGCCTGACGGTTGGTGAAGTGACAGCGACCCGCTTTTGTGTGCATTTAATTCCGGAAACGCTGGAACGTACCACTCTCGGTAAGAAAAAACTCGGTGCACGCGTCAATATCGAAATCGATCCGCAAACTCAGGCCGTGGTAGATACAGTTGAACGTGTGTTGGCGGCACGGGAAAAGAAATAAAGCTGCGTTTGAAATGACATCGCCCCCAAAATGGGGGCGATGAAATAACACTTAACGCGCCACGCGAAGGCCGCTTTCGACCCCACGTGAGAACACCACTTGCCAGAGCTGGATATCGCGGGCGCGGAAGGCACCAGCGCAAGCATTCAGATAATACGTAAACATCCGTTTAAAGCGTTCACTGTAGTTATCGGCAATTTCCGGCCAGGCGGCGAGGAATCGCTCATACCAGGCCATCAACGTCGTGTCATAGTCAGCGCCAAAGTTATGCCAGTCTTCCATCACAAAGTGTCGTTCGCTGGATTGCGCAATCTGGCGTACAGAAGGCAGGCAACCATTCGGGAAAATATATTTGTTAATCCACGGGTCAACATTCAGATCGGTTTTTTTCGAGCCGATAGTATGTAGCAGGAAAATCCCTTCTGGCTTCAGATTACGATCCACCACCTCAAAATAGGTATCGTAATTTTTCGGTCCGACGTGCTCGAACATACCAACCGAAACAATACGGTCAAACTGGTCGTTCAGGTCACGGTAATCCTGTAGCAAAATGGTGACATCCAGACCAGCGCAGCGTTCCTGGGCCATTTTCTGTTGTTCGGCAGAAATCGTGACACCAACCACACTTACGTCATAATTAGACGCCATGTAATGCGCCAGCCCGCCCCAACCGCAGCCGATATCCAGAACCCGCATGCCCGGTTTTAACTGCAATTTTTCACAAATCATTTTGAGCTTCGCTTGTTGGGCAGATTCCAGATTATAGGCATCTTTCCAGTAAGCGCAGGAATACTGCATGAAGGGATCCAGCATACGGCTGAACAGGTCATTACCAAGGTCGTAATGCTCTTTACCTACTATCCAGGCACGCTTTTTACTTTGCAGATTGAAGAGCCGTGCTCCAGCAATGCGTAGTGTGTCTTTGAAATGATGGGGGAGTTGGTTTTCAAGCCCAGCGCGTAAGACTTTGCTAAAAAACATATCCAGTCGGTCACATTCCCACCAGCCATCCATATAACTTTCGCCTAACCCCAATGATCCTTCCTGTAGAACGCGTTTAAAAAAATCGGGGTTTTTAACTCGAATATCTGCCGGGGCAGAGCCATTAATGGCGATGCCTGCACGGCTAAGTAATTCGTTGGCGATACGGTACCAGTTGTCATCCGGTACGCTGACTTCTTCTATACACGATGAACTCATAGTTTCTCCATCACTGGTCGGTGATCAGAACCTTAAAACAGCGTAGACGCTTTTTGGGCTTTGTGAGAAATCTCGCAGGAAAACCGCGAGTCTATAATCCGACGTAGAACAGAGGAAAGGAGGAACCCTTGCCGAAATGACCATCCATAGTGACCCGGGAACGCTCCTGTCCCCGTAAAAACATAATATTTATCGTAATATTAACAACTGGAACTCAGTATAGGCTGCTAATCTCAATCATACAACAAAATTTTGTTAGCAGCCTAAGTATAACGATATCGCTATAGATCAATGTGATTCACTATGTGCGGCTTCCGTCTCGCCATGATTCTGGCAGTGAGATTCAGGTTGATGTTGCATCTTATAGCCGATGGCAACCAGCACCACGGTCGATAACATCACGCTGGTGGTGGTGAACAGCGGCGTGCTGACGCTGATGAGCCAGGATACCCCCAGGCTTGCGAGGAAGCACAGACCCAATTGCAGGGTATTCTGCAATGCAGCAGCGCGGCCAGTCGCATGCGGGAAGGGGCGTAGCGCCTGGGCGACCACAATCGGGTAGATTGCCCCGTTGGCAATGGCCATCACACAGAATGGGATCAGAATTTCGGCCAGCGACACATGGCTAATGAAGCCCGCAGCCCAGGTTGCTACCACGCTGACGGCAAACAGCGCCAGCAGCCACGGTAACAACTGCTTACCCTGCCATTTCTGCAATGCGGCGCGACAGCCGTAACCACCAATAAGAAACGCGATGGTTTGCGGAACATAACTTAATCCGATTACTGCCGGACTGTAGCCCATTTCGCTGAGGATAAACGGTGAACCGGTTAGCCAGGCAAAGAAACTGGCTGAACAGGCCGCATAAATCAGCACATTCCCGCGATAGGTTTTTGAACGCAGCAGATCGGTAAAGGTCAGTTCATCCTGACTATCATTGCGTGCTTTCGTGGTGGGTTTAAGCCAGAAAATGGGCAGAATCAGCACTACGGCAATGGCAAACAGAGTGGCGAAAATCGCCTGCCAGGAAAAATGGACCAGCAGCCAGCTACCTAACAGCGGAGCAAGCGCCGGAGAAAGCCCCACTAAAGGCATAATGGTCGCAAAAATACGGTTAACTTTTTGTGAAGGATAGTAATCCGTCACCAATGCCTGCCAGATAACGGCCGCGGCACAGACACCAACAGCTTGCACAAAACGCAATACCAGCAGTGTGGCAGCGTTTTCCACCCATAACATCCCCAGACTACCCAGCGCAAAAATTGTCAGGCCGATCAATAACACAGGTTTACGACCATAACGATCGGAGAGCGGCCCCCACAGGAGCTGGGCAGCGGCAAAACCGGCAAGGAACAGACTAAGGCTGGCACTGACAGCAGACGCAGGCGTTTGCAGGTCGGCCTGAATGGCGGCGAAAGCGGGCAGATACATATCGGTTGCCAGAAAACCGAGTACGCTCAAACCCGCCAGCCAGACTAAAAATCTTTTCCCAGGTTGCATGTATATTCTCTAAATTCCTCAATTAAACACCGTCGCAAAGTGTAGGGAGTGAAATTCCTGTTGTGAAACGGTAATATTTGATGACTGGTTTCAAAAATTTTGCAGGCAAACTATGTGGTCTGAGTATTCTCTCGAAGTGGTTGATGCAGTGGCGCGAAATGGCAGCTTCAGCGCTGCAGCCCAGGAGTTGCATCGCGTTCCTTCTGCGGTCAGCTATACCGTGCGTCAGCTGGAAGAGTGGCTGGCGGTGCCGCTTTTTGAACGGCGTCATCGTGATGTGGAACTGACCGCTGCCGGGGCGTGGTTTCTCAAAGAAGGGCGCTCTGTTGTCAAAAAAATGCAGATCACTCGCCAACAATGTCAGCAGATAGCGAACGGCTGGCGCGGTCAATTAGCTATCGCGGTAGATAATATTGTCAGGCCAGAACGCACGCGGCAGATGATTGTTGATTTCTATCGCCATTTTGATGACGTCGAACTTCTGGTTTTTCAGGAAGTGTTCAACGGCGTCTGGGATGCGCTTTCCGATGGGCGCGTGGAACTGGCGATTGGCGCGACACGAGCGATTCCGGTCGGTGGCCGTTACGCCTTCCGTGATATGGGGATGTTGAGCTGGAGTTGTGTTGTTGCCCGCCACCATCCGCTTGCGTCGATGAATGGGCCGCTCAGCGATGACACGTTGCGCAACTGGCCGTCGCTGGTGCGCGAAGACACGTCGCGGACGTTACCCAAACGAATTACCTGGCTGCTGGATAACCAAAAAAGGCTTGTCGTACCTGACTGGGAATCATCGGCAACCTGTATCTCGGCCGGTTTATGCATTGGCATGGTGCCGACGCATTTCGCCAAACCGTGGCTTAATGAGGGAAAATGGGTGGCGTTAGAACTGGAAAATCCATTCCCTGATTCGGCATGTTGTCTGACCTGGCAGCAGAATGATATGTCGCCAGCGTTAACCTGGTTGCTGGAGTATCTTGGCGATAGTGAGACGCTGAATAAGGAGTGGCTGCGGGAGCCGGAAGAGACTCCCGCAACGGATGATTAACGACGATAGTCGCGGAACGGACCGTCAGCCACGGAGCGGCGTTCAATAAGCCGCGGATGAACTTCGATAGACTGCGGTTCTTCGCGTTTGTTGACGATACGGTCCAACAGCATGTTGAACGCCGTTTCGCCCAGCGAATCTTTTGGCTGATGGATGGTGGTCAGCGCCGGGGTAAAGTAGCGGGCGTTGCGCACATTATCATAACCGATCAGCGAAACATCCTGCGGTACGCGCAGACCCATTTCATCAGCAGCGCAAAGTGCACCCATTGCCATGATATCGCCGCCACAGAAGACCGCAGTAGGGCGGTGTGGCTGCGACAGGATTTGTTGCATGGCGCGATAACCCGATTCAGGTTCAAAGTCACCCTGCACAATCCAGTTTTCCGGCACCTTGATCATCGCTTCTTCCATCGCCTTCATAAACCCTGCCAGACGACCCGCGCCGGTATTACGTTCCAGAGGACCAGGGATAACGCCGATTTCGCGATGACCGCGTTCAATCAGATAGCGTCCGGCCATGTAGCCGCCTTCAAACGCGTTATCGATGACCGCATCGGTAAAGTCGGCTTTTGCTTCGCCCCAGTCCATTACCACCATCGGGATATGGCGATACTCTTCCAGCATCGCCAGCAACGGTTCTGGATACTCAGAACACATGACCAGCAGGCCATCGACGCGTTTTTGCGCCATCATCGACAGATAGGCTCTCTGTTTCTCCAGATTGTTCCACGCGTTGCCGAGGATCAGCGTGTAACCTTTCTGGAAGCAATTTTTTTCAACCGCTTCGATGATCTCCGCGAAATAGGCTGCTTCGCTGCTGGTCGCCAGCAAGCCGATAGACTTGGTATGGTTAACCTTCAGGCTACGCGCTACCGCGCTAGGGGAGTAGTGTAATTCTTTTATCGCTGCCCACACGGCGTTGCGCGTTTCTTCAGCGACGAAACGCGTTTTGTTTATAACGTGTGACACAGTTGTAGTGGAAACGTTTGCTCGCTTCGCTACATCTTTTATTGTTGCCATTCCATTTCACTCCAGACCCTAACTTCAGCTCCTGCAAAATCGCAAGGTAAACGTTTGCCTTTACACACCTTACGCGCAACAAAAGTGTTGCGGTACGCCGGAAAAACGACACAGAGCGTCAGGAAGGGGTCAATGGCCAGTACGCAAATAGTGTAAGCGTGGAATTTTGGCCGATCTTGATGAAAAGGGGAAGTGGTAAAAACACTTATCATTATAAATGGCGGGAGATTTTTTCTTCACAGTGTGTAAAAATGCGTAATATCACTTTTTGTAGGGTAATAAAAAAGGAGAAAACTTGATGAGTACCGACCTTAAATTTTCACTGGTAACAACCATTATTGTCCTCGGTTTGATCGTGGCCGTAGGTTTGACTGCCGCGCTGCACTGATTTCCCTTCGAGGGAGCGCATCCTCCCTCGCACTCTCTTCCCTTTTGTTAGCAAAATGGCAAAAGTGTTTTCTCTTTTTGTTATTTTCAATTTTTTGTGATTGCTGTCATGCTTTGGCCACTTTGATGAATATCGTGTAATGACGCGAAGAGGTGGAGATTAGGCATGAAAATTAACTATCCGTTGTTGGCGCTGGCCGTTGGCGCGTTTGGTATCGGGACAACGGAGTTCTCGCCAATGGGCCTGTTACCCGTCATTGCGCGCGGTGTGGATGTCTCGATTCCTGCTGCGGGCATGTTAATCAGCGCCTATGCGGTTGGCGTGATGGCTGGCGCGCCGCTGATGACATTACTGCTGTCTCATCGCGCCAGGCGCAGTGCGCTTATTTTCCTGATGGCCATTTTCACTCTTGGCAACGTGCTTTCCGCCATCGCGCCGGATTATATGACGTTGATGCTTTCACGCATTCTGACCAGTCTGAATCACGGGGCATTCTTTGGTTTGGGTTCAGTCGTGGCCGCAAGCGTTGTGCCTAAACACAAACAGGCCAGCGCCGTCGCCACTATGTTTATGGGCTTAACTCTGGCAAATATTGGCGGTGTTCCTGCGGCGACCTGGCTTGGCGAAACTATTGGCTGGCGGATGTCGTTTCTGGCAACGGCGGGGCTGGGCGTGATTTCAATGGTTAGCCTGTTCTTCTCGTTACCGAAAGGCGGCGCAGGAGCGCGACCGGATGTGAAAAAAGAGCTGGCGGTATTGATGCGTCCGCAGGTGTTATCAGCCTTGCTGACGACGGTACTGGGGGCTGGCGCAATGTTTACCCTCTACACCTATATTTCACCAGTACTGCAAAGTATCACTCATGCAACGCCGGTGTTCGTAACAGCCATGCTGGTGCTGATTGGCGTCGGGTTTTCTATCGGTAACTATTTAGGCGGTAAACTGGCAGATCGTTCGGTCAACGGCACGTTGAAAGGCTTTTTGCTGCTGCTGATGGTGATTATGCTGGCGATCCCGTTCCTGGCGCGTAATGAGTTTGGTGCGGCTATCAGCATGGTGGTGTGGGGCGCAGCAACCTTTGCAGTGGTACCACCATTACAGATGCGTGTGATGCGAGTTGCCAGCGAAGCGCCGGGGCTGTCTTCCTCAGTGAATATCGGTGCGTTTAACCTGGGTAATGCTCTGGGTGCCGCGGCAGGTGGCGCAGTGATTTCGGGTGGTCTGGGGTACAGTTTTGTGCCGGTGATGGGGGCGATTGTCGCAGGACTGGCATTGTTGCTGGTGTTTATGTCAGCCAGAAAACAACCTGAAGCAGTTTGCGTTGCCAACAGCTAATAAAACAAAACGCAGAAGGGGATACCTTCTGCGTTACAGTTTGCAGGCAAATTACGTTTTATCTTGCCGCAAGCGCCTTAACCGACCTACATTGATGATCCGCGTAGGCCAGATAAGCGTAGCGCATCAGGCAATGTTGCATTTGCCATCAGTTATTATGCAGCGAGATTTTTCGCTACGAATTCCCAGTTAACCAGCGCCCAGAAATGCTCCAGGTAACCAGGGCGCGCATTGCGATAGTCGATGTAGTAAGCGTGTTCCCAGACATCAACGGTCAGCAGCGGGATCGCATCGGTGGTCAGCGGAGTACCAGCATTAGAGGTAGAAACGATAGCCAGTTTGCCATCGCTGTTTTTCACCAGCCAGGTCCAGCCAGAACCAAAGTTTTTGATCGCAGCGTCAGTAAACTGTGCTTTGAAATCGGCAAAGCTACCGAAAGATGCGGCGATAGCTTCAGCGACTTTGCCAGTCGGTTCGCCACCAGCGTTCGGTGCCAGGCAGTTCCAGTAGAAAGTGTGGTTCCAGACCTGAGCTGCGTTGTTGAATACGCCACCTTCAGAGCTGCGAATAATCTCTTCCAGTGATTTACCTTCAAACTCGGTGCCTTTAATCAGGTTGTTCAGGTTAGTGACATAAGTCTGATGATGTTTGCCGTAGTGATACTCGATAGTTTCCGCAGAAATGTGCGGGACCAGAGCGTCTTTAGCATATGGTAGTGCAGGTAATTCAAATGACATTGCTACTCTCCTTTATTATTCATTGGTATACGCACAATAGCCTTATTGTGAGTGCGGATAGGGTAGCAAATTAAAAGGTGATACAAAAGATGAACTTACCCTGTTGTTGTAACAACAGGGTAAAGTTTTAGCGAAGTGTTTTTGGGGTCATTACCCGACGAGCGCCAACATAGTGACGTTGCCAGTAATCTTCACTTAACGACGTGATTTGAATTTCCTGGCCACTGCGCGGTGACTGAATAAATTTACCATTGCCAACGTACACGCCTACGTGATCGGCAGTCCCACGCCCTTGCGTGCGGAAAAAGACCAGGTCGCCGTTTTTCAGTTCACTGCGATCGATAGGTGCCGCATCGCGCAGGTGATACATTTCGTTTGCCGTGCGCGGAATACGAATCTTAACCAGGTCTTTATAAGCGTAATAAACCAGTCCACTGCAATCAAAACCGGTACGCGGTGAACTCCCGCCCCAACGATATGGCTTGCCAATTTGCTGCATCAGTTTATTCATCGCCACTTTAGTGGCTTTCTGAACTTTGGCTTTGTGCGCGTCGGCAATAGTGCCAGGGGCGGCATTTTTGACTTTCACGCAATGTGACTTATTGCCCTTACGTTTGGTGCACTTTTCCGTAAAGCTGGCAGACGCCGTTTTAGTGACAACATTTTTACTGCGAGTTTTCGCGTTTTTAGAAGCGGTAATAGAGGATTTTTTAACGGAAGAAGCGGTTTTGCTTTTGGTCGTACTTTTACTGGCGACTTTTTTGGCGGTTTTCTGACTGGCTTTATTATTGGTCTTTTTGGTGGTTGCCGTGCTTTTCTTTTTATCTGCTTTTTTGGTGATATGAGTGGTAGCAGAACTCTCCCTGGCTTGCTTGGAAGCATAGGCCATAGGCATTAAAGGCAGGGTGGTAAAAAGTAAAGCACAGAGCGTGATCGAAATACGGTTTATCCGCGCCACTGAGCGTCCCTCTGTTAAGGCAGGTCTATCATGCCTGCGTCTGATTTACAAAACTTGATGATTCTAATGCATAGAAGAAGGGAAAGTTAATAGCTTTTATTGTTAAAAAATACGTTTCGTTGGCGAGCGCAAAAAAAAGCAGCAGTAAAAGCTAAAAATGGTCACAAATACGCCAGCTTGCAGCGTGGCAGAGAAGAAACGAATATTTGAAATGCAACAAATAGAGCAAAGGGATAAAATAGCAAAAGCGTGATGAAAATGTTATTTTCCGATGCCGCACTGACCCGCTACAATGTCAGATTACTGCCGTAAAGAAGTTTGAGGAAGCAAGACAATGAGCACCACTATCGAAAAAATCCAACGCCAGATTGCTGAAAACCCGATCCTGCTGTACATGAAAGGTTCACCGAAACTGCCGAGCTGCGGTTTTTCTGCTCAGGCAGTCCAGGCGCTTGCCGCTTGTGGCGAACGTTTTGCCTACGTTGATATCCTGCAAAATCCGGACATTCGTGCGGAACTGCCGAAATATGCGAACTGGCCGACTTTCCCGCAACTGTGGGTTGACGGCGAGCTGGTAGGCGGTTGTGATATCGTGATTGAAATGTATCAGCGTGGCGAACTGCAGCAGCTGATCAAAGAAACTGCTGCTAAATACAAGTCTGAAGAGCCGGATGCTGAATAATCCGTTTCGCAATACTGACGGATGCTAACAGGCATCCGTCAGTGCGTTTTATCCCCAATCCAGCCCTTGTGGCGAACTTGAAAATCCCGCTTCACGCAGTAGCGTAAACATCGGCGTTTGCCGTACCGGTTGGTCATTAACTTCTGTCAACGTAAACCGTAGCCGTGGTTCTCGCCGCAACGCGGTGGTTAGCGCCAGGAAAACCTCCGGTGGTAATAATTCATCTTTTTCCTGCCAGACCAGCATTTTTTTGCCACCTTGCGCCAGATAAATCAATAATTTGCCGCCAGAAATGACCACCAGCGCACCTGCCCGACGAGTCGGAACCAGCGTCGCCGGATGTGCAGGCCAGGGTAGCAGATTCCCCCACAAATTGGCCGGATCGTTGGCACTAAGGGCCACGGGCATATATTGTCGCGTCTGCGTGGCATGGGGCGCCAGGTCGCGCAGACGGTCAATGGTCTGGCGATCAGCAAATTGTGCACCACCCAAACCTTCAACAAATCGACCCCGCATAATTCGCCCGGAGTCTTCCATACTTCGACAAAGCGTTTGCATCGACGGAAATCCGCCAGGGATATTTTCGGCTATCACCGCCTGACGACTGATGATTCCGTAGCGGTCGAGCATATTTTCCGCCAGCGCCAGCATCCTTTCGGTATCGTTTAGTGGCTCCACCTGCAATAACGACCAGCGTCCAGCCAGCTTTGGTGTGTTGTAAGATACCAACGGCATAGCTGGCGGTGCATAAACCGGACGTCCACGACGAGTCCGGCTACTACGGCGAGTTGAAGGGCGTGCGCTGGTACTACTGCGGGTAAGGGCGCGCAACGGTGCCCAAATGTCACAGGTGATGACGCCTTGCCAGACCAGTTCCCAAAGCGCCTCTTGCAGGGCTGAAGGATCTACTGGCTCGCCGATTTTCTCGCCTGTTCGTTGGCTGATTTGTTGCGCAAACCAGGCGCCCCCGTCAGTCAGAACCGCGATAATTGCTTGCTGAAGCGCTGAACGTTTCGCGTGATCATTTTCTGCAGGAATATACGATTCGGCGGCATATTCCTGTAAATGCAGTGCCACCAGACCGTCATCCTCGCCGAGCTTTTTTTGCCCCGACCAGATAACCGTACCTGTTGCCAGCAGTTCATCGAGCATTTCTGGCGAGTAATCGCGTACGCGGGCGGGCAGGATCTGGCTTTCCCACAGCGAGGCGGGTAAACCGACACCAGCAAGCTGTTCAATAACCCGCATGACGCCATCCACGCCTTCATAAACGCCTGGCGATGTTGAGGCAAAGAGCGCCGGGCTACCATCGGTGGCGGGGAGCACGCCCTGACGTTCCAGCAGCAATCGTGCATAGGCAATGGCTGGTACCGGACGCGTAGCTTCTCTGGCAGCCTGCAGGGAACGTAAACGCAAGCGACGAAAAACTTCATCGCTCACCCAGATGTCTTGTTGCAAATTCATCACCAGCCCCTGTTCGCGCAAATGATGAAGTTGCTCTTCGACAATGGCAATACCGAGGCTAAACTCATGAGCCAGTTGTTCAGCCGTGACCAGAGCATGAGCCCGGAGATAGCGCAGAAAGAGATCGCGAAGCGGGTAATTGACACGGTGCAAGTAAATATCAGGCAGCGAGTCCGGCAGTTGCACTCCGAGAGCATCGCGTAATTTAGCAGCGTCGTCCATACAGGCCAGACGCTCCTGTCCGCTAATCATCGCCGGGAAGATTCGTTTTACTGCAAGAAGATTTTCCAGATACGACGCAACCTCTTCACTGCTGCCTGTATGCCGTTGCGCCAGGTCTTCAACGGTCATTGGCCCCAGTTCGCGCAGTAGGTCGAAAAGACCTTCTTCACCTTTCGCTCTTCTGCCGGGGGCCAGCCGCTGTAACTCTTCTTCCACCTGACGAATGATCTGCGGGTCGAGTAATTCCCCCGGATCAACCTGACCGAGTAGATTGCGCAGTAACTCGCTGTCCAGCGACAGTACGGATGCCCGGCGTTCTGCCAGCGGGGCGTCGCTCTGATACATAAATTCCGCCACATAACCGAACAATAAACTGGCGGCAAAAGGTGAGGGCGTCGCGGTGGTGACATCGGAAATTTGAATTTCGCCACTGTTAAGGCGACGCATCAAACGTTCCAGCGCGGGAAGATCATAAACATCTTGCAGACATTCGCGTAGGGTTTCGAGAATGACAGGAAAATCCGGATATCCCTGGGCGATTTCCAGTAACTGGCTGGCACGCAGCCGTTGTTGCCAGAGCGGGGTGCGATGCCCCGGTGTTCGGCCAGGCATTAATAATGCCCGCGCGGCGCATTCGCGAAAACGGGCGGCGAAAAGTGCCGAGTTGCCCACCGCCTCGCGGACAATTTGCAGCAACTTTTCTGGTTCAAACAAAAAAACCGCGGCGTCAGGCAATTTACCATCGGCGTCAGGAATACGGGCGACAATACCGTCATCGCTGGCGACTACCGAGGCATCAGCGCCCCATAGCGCATGCAGTCGCCCGGCAATCGCCAGCGCCCACGGTTCATGCACTCGTCTTCCATAGGGAGAGTGTAAAATAATGCGCCAGTCGCCAATCTCATCACGGCAGCGTTCGAGAACCAGGTGGCGGCTTCCAGGAACAACGCCCGTAGCGCTACGTTGTTCGTCAATCAGTCCCTGAATATTGGCGAGTGTATTTTCTTCTGCCAGCCACGGCGGGATATTTCCGGAAAAGAACGCGCCATCCGCCAGCAGATGGAGAAAATCGCCGATCATTTCCCCCAATTCAGCGGGGCGTCCATTACCTTCGCCACGCCAGAAGGGAAGTCGGGCAGAGCGACCTGGTGCAGGTGTCACAATGACCTGATCGCGGGTGATTTGTTGGATCCGCCATGAGGTAGCGCCGAGAGTGATGATGTCATTCACTCGCGATTCATACACCATCTCTTCATCCAGTTCGCCCACCCGCCGCGAGCCTGTCTGCTCTTCACCTTCGGGTAATAACACACTGTACATGCCACGATCCGGAATGGTGCCACCGCTGGTAACAGCCAATAGCTGAGCGCCCGGTCGGGCGGTCAATATCCCCGTCTCCCTGTTCCAGACCAGTTTTGGTCGAAAAGCAGAAAAATCGCCTGAGGGATAGCGCCCGGAAAGCATATCCAGCGTGGCGTCAAAAACGCGTCTTGGCAGATCTTTCCACGGTGCAGCACGGCGTACGCGGGAGTACCATTCGTCTACCTGTAATTCATCCATCGCCGCGGCGGCAACGGTTTGCTGCGCAAGAACGTCGAGTGGATTATGCGGTGGCGTCAGGTTTTCCAGCCTGCCTGCAAACATACACTCGACAATGACGGCGGAATCGACTAAATCACGCCGGGTACGGGGGAAAAATAGCCCTTTAGATACACCGCCAACCTGATGTCCGGCGCGACCAATGCGCTGTAGCCCGCTGGCGACAGAAAGCGGCGTCGCCACCTGAATCAGCCCATATCAATCCCCAGTTCGAGACTGGAAGTCGCGACCACACAGCGCAATTCGCCTGATTTCAGGGCTTGTTCGGTTATCGCCCGTTGTTCTTTAGAGACGGAACCGTGGTGCGAGCGGGCAATGAAAACGTCGCTACTTTGTACGCGGTTTGAGGTTGCGCCGGAGGTCGACTCGAAATGAGTGGCGTCTATGGCGATGGCCGGGGAGCGCTGCAATCGTGCGGCGTAAAGCTCATTCAGCCGTGCCGTCAGTTTTTCCGCCAGGCCGCGTGAATTTGTAAAGACGATGGTCGAGCGATGGCGCAACACTTCATCAAGAATGCCGGTTTCAATATACGGCCAGATTGAGCCTTCTCTGCCCGCATGGCTGTCTTCGCCAGTGCCGCTGGCGACCGATGAGACATCATCCATATTGGCGACTGGGACGACAATCCGTATCTGCGGATGGCGCATTGCGGGCGGGTTGACTACCGTAACCGGGCGATCGCCACCAAGAAATGCTGCCACATCGCTGGCTGAGCGTACAGTCGCGGAAAGGCCAATTCGCTGTGCTGAGGTGTGGAGCAGCGCATCGAGCCGCTCCAGACTTAACGCCAGATGCGCACCACGTTTACTGCCCGCTACCGCGTGGACTTCATCAATAATTACCGTTTCGACGCCGCGCAGCGTCTCGCGTGCGCGGGAGGTCAGCATCAGATAGAGTGATTCGGGTGTGGTGATCAGAATATCCGGCGGATTACGGGTGAGTTTGCTGCGTTCCTGTGCGGGCGTATCGCCAGTACGGATCCCCACGCGAAGATTGACTTCCGTTTCGCCGCGCCGCCGCCGTTCCTCTGCAATGCCTTGTAACGGGATCTGCAAATTGCGCTGAACGTCGGTGCCTAAGGCTTTAATTGGTGAAATGTAGAGGATGCGTGAGGTTTTGCGTTTATGCGCCTCGCTGGCATGCTCGCCACCTTCGCGGATGAGCTGATCCAGTGCGTAGAGAAATGCTGCCAGCGTTTTCCCGGAGCCTGTCGGTGCAATCACCAGTGCATGTTCGCCTCGCGCCGCTACATGCCAGGTTTGCGACTGGACAGAGGTCGGCTGTTTAAAGGCACGACGAAACCAGTCGCGGGTCGCCGGTGAAAACACGTCCGGCAGGGGCGATGAAGGGGTTGGATTATCTGCCATTAACGCTATTCCCCGTGAATATCATGCATGATGCGTGGAATAGCCTCACTATAGATGCCTGAATCATTGCATGTCATCAGGCATCGACTCGATTACACCTCTTCGGCGGCAGGCAGCGGCCAGCCTCCCAGACGTTTCCAGCGATTGACGATTTCACAAAACAGCACAGCAGTGCGTTCGGTGTCGTACAGCGCGGAGTGCGCCTGGGTGCTGTCGAAGTCCATCCCCGCGGTCTGGCAGGCTTTTGATAATACGGTTTGTCCGAGTGCCAGCCCGGCCAGTGCCGCGGTGTCAAAAGTGGCGAAAGGGTGGAATGGGTTACGTTTCAGTGAGGCGCGTTCTGCGGCGGCCATCATAAAGCTGTGATCAAAATTGGCGTTGTGCGCCACCATAATGGCCCGGTTACAGCCGCTCGCTTTAATGCCTTTACGTACAACTTTAAAAATTTCGTGCAGCGCCTCGTATTCGCTGACCGCGCCGCGCTCGGGATCGTTCGGGTCAATGCCGTTGAAGGCGAGGGCCTCTGGCTGCAAATTTGCGCCGACAAATGGTTCGACGTGGAAATGTAATGTGGTGTCCGGCATCAGCCAGCCTTGTTCATCCATTTTCAGGGTGATGGCGGCAATCTCAAGCAGCGCATCGGTTTTGGCGTTAAATCCGGCTGTTTCAACATCGATCACAACAGGATAAAAACCACGAAAACGGTCGCACAGACCGGTAAGTTGAGCGTTATCGGACATCTGATTCTCTTAATACGGATAAATTGCAGCGCGCATTATGACAAATATTACTTGTCGATGCAGTAAAGATGCGGGCGCGATGAGTTCGCGCCCGGCAGGAGATTAGTTGCCCAGACCGCGACCGGCGTCTTTCTCTTCGATTAATTCAATTTTGTAACCATCCGGATCTTCCACAAACGCGATAACCGTAGTACCGCCTTTTACCGGACCCGCTTCACGGGTGACGTTACCCCCGTTCTGACGGATTTTTTCGCACGCTTCAGCGGCGTTATCTACGCTAAGCGCGATGTGACCATAAGCAGTGCCGAGTTCGTATTTATCCACGCCCCAGTTGTAGGTCAGTTCAATCACCGCTTCTTCGGTTTCCGGGCCGTAGCCAACAAACGCCAGGGAGTATTTGTATTCCGGGTTATCGCTGGTACGCAGCAGTTTCATGCCCAGTACTTTGGTATAAAAATCGATGGAGCGTTGCAGATCGCCAACGCGCAGCATGGTATGAAGAAGACGCATCTTTATATCCTCAAAATGGCTAACAGATTCAAAATGTTGTTTTAGTATAGCGGCGGCTTTGCGCCGCTCGCAATGTTGGATTACAGCGTCGGGTAATCGGTATAGCCTTCCGCACCGCCGCCATAGAAACTTTCAGCACGCTGTGGGTTAAGCCCGGCTTTGCGCTGCAAGCGGGCGACCAGATCCGGGTTCGCAATCCAGTCACGCCCAAATGCCACCGCATCAATTAACCCTTTACCGATCAGCATTTCTGCTTTTTCTACCGTGTATGCACCTGCGCCGATAATCGGACCGTGGAAACGGGCGCGTACTTTTTCGCGAAACGCCTCGGTATATGGTTTGCCGCCTGCCCAGTCTGGTTCTGACATATGCAGGTAAGCAATGCCGCGTTTGCCCAGTTGTTCAATCAGATACAGCGCATCGGCTTCTTCATTCGGGCCGTTATCCGTATTCTGGAACGTACCGATTGGCGAAATGCGAATGCCAATGCGATCGGCTCCCCATTCTTTAATCCCGGCATCAACGACTTCCAGTACCAGGCGTGCGCGATTTTCCACGCTGCCGCCGTACTGATCGGTACGATGGTTTGAAGAAGGGGAAAGGAACTGATGCAGCAAATAACCGTGAGCAGAGTGGAGCTCCACCAGATCAAACCCGGCTTCACGCGCGTTAGCGATGGCCTGACGGAAATCGTTGACGATACCCGGAATCTCTTCCAGTTCAAGCGCACGCGGCATGGATGTTTCAACACGGATCGCCTGACCATTTTCATCGCGCAGAGAAGTACGTGTTCCCGCGCTAAGTGCTGAAGGTGCTACCGGTGCCTGGCCGCCAGGTTGCAGGCTGGCGTGAGAAATGCGTCCGGTGTGCCACAGCTGTACGGCCATATGACCATTTTCAGCATGAACGCCAGCGGTGATTTTTTTCCATGCGGCAATTTGCTCCGGGCTATGGATGCCAGGCGCGCCTGCATATCCTTTTGCCTGAGCAGAAATTTGCGTGGCTTCGCTAATAATCAAACCAGCACTGGCACGTTGGCGATAGTATTCCGCCATCAACGGAGTCGGGATGTCACCCGGTTCAATACTGCGCAGACGCGTTAGTGGTGCCATAAAAATACGGTTTGCCGCCGTGATCGCGCCCACTTTCAGTGGGGAATACAGTTTTTCAGATGACATAAAGGCTCCCGGTCGTCTGGTGATAAAAAAGCCTACTAAACGGCAGGCGTCGCAATAATGGTTTTTACATGTGCTAGCGCGTTTTCCAGTGGCTCGGAATTGCGCGAAATTTTGGCCTGCAGATTCGCACCCAGCCATAGTGCGTAAAGCACTTGCGCCTGTTGCAGCGGTTCGCCACAAAAGGTTAAACAATGGCTATCACGGCCATTTTCCAGCGCCTGCGAGAGCAGGGCGATCACGCCGCTAGCGCCTTTATCCATCGCGCTGCGCATATCTTCTGACAGATCGCATACTTCGGCAGAGAGTTTTACTGTCAGGCAACCACTGATGGTTCCGTGTTGGCAAAACTGGTTCAGCGTCTGCTGGTAATAAGCCAGTATGCGGTCGCGGTAATTACCTTCGCCGGATTGCAGTAACTCTGTTAGTCGCTGGTGGTATGCTGCGTAATGACGTTCAAGCATGGCAACGCCAAACGCTTCTTTAGAGCGAAAGTAGTGATAGAAGGACCCTTTCGGCACTTCAGCGGTTTTTAGTAATTCGCTTAGCCCCATCCCGGTGAATCCACGTTGCAGGCAAAGTTGCTCGCCCGTCGCCAGGAGATGTTCACGAGTATCATGTTCAGTGTGTTTGTTCATGCGTTGGAGTGTAGTAGACCAGTCGGTCTAGTGCAAGCAAAGTTGCTACTTTGGGCATTAACAGCTTCAATAGTGGTAATAATCTCATTTCAGGAGGGCGAAGTGGCGGAGCAACTAGAGTTCTTTCCCGTCCAGAGCCCGTGCCGGGGAATTTGCCAGTCTGACGAACGCGGGTTTTGTCGCGGCTGTTTTCGAAGCCGGGACGAGCGTTTTAACTGGAATAATATGAGCGATGGCGAAAAACAAGAGGTGCTGCGCCTTTGTCGCCAGCGGCTGATGCGTAAATTACGCGCGAATAAGCCAACGTCATCAGATGAACCGGAGCAACCATCACTCTTTTGAGCATAATCTTGCGTATACTCCTCTCATATCTGATAAGAGGAAGCGATTATGGTTCAGCGTATTACTATTGCGCCGCAAGGCCCGGAGTTTTCCCGTTTTGTGATGGGCTACTGGCGACTAATGGACTGGAATATGTCTGCCCGTCAGTTGGTTAGCTTTATTGAGGAGCATCTGGATCTCGGCATTACCACCGTGGACCATGCTGATATATATGGCGGCTATCAGTGCGAAGCGGCGTTTGGCGAGGCGCTGAAGCTGGCACCTCATCTGCGTGAACGGATGGAAATCGTCAGCAAATGTGGCATCGCAACAACTGCACGTGAAGAAAACGTTATTGGTCATTACATCACTGACCGCGACCATATTATTAAAAGCGCCGAACAGTCGCTGATTAATCTTGCGACCGATCATCTGGATCTGCTGTTAATCCACCGTCCCGACCCGTTAATGGATGCCGATGAAGTGGCGGATGCGTTTAAACATCTGCATCAGAGCGGCAAAGTGCGCCATTTTGGCGTCTCCAACTTCACGCCTGCGCAATTTGCCCTGTTGCAATCACGCCTGCCATTTACCCTTGCCACTAATCAGGTGGAAATATCCCCGGTGCATCAGCCGTTGCTGCTGGATGGCACGCTCGACCAACTGCAACAACTGCGTGTTCGTCCGATGGCGTGGTCGTGCCTTGGTGGTGGACGTCTGTTCAATGATGATTTTTTCCAGCCGCTGCGTGATGAACTCGCTGTGATAGCCCAGGAATTAAACGCGGCCACTATTGAGCAGGTTGTTTATGCCTGGATATTACGTCTGCCATCGCAGCCGCTGCCGATTATCGGCTCCGGTAAAATTGAGCGCGTGCGGGCAGCTGTCGAAGCGGAAGCATTGAAAATGACCCGCCAACAATGGTTCCGTATCCGTAAAGCGGCACTGGGTTACGACGTACCATAAACACTTTTAGGAATAGCCGCCGTTCAAATATGTGTCACTGGTTTACACTTAACGGGTATGCACAATGAACGGAGGTCCTATGAAGCGTTTTAGTCTGGCTATTCTGGCGCTGGTTGTTGCGACCGGCGCACAAGCGGCCAGTGAAAAAGTCGAGATGAACCTCGTTACGTCGCAAGGGGTTGGGCAGTCAATAGGTAGCGTAACTATTACTGAAACCGATAAAGGTCTGGAGTTTTCACCCGATCTGAAAGCATTACCCCCCGGTGAACATGGCTTCCATATTCATGCTAAAGGACGCTGCCAGCCAGCCACCAAAGATGGCAAAGCCAGCGCCGCGGAATCTGCAGGCGGGCATCTTGATCCACAAAAAACCAACAAGCATGAAGGGCCGGAAGGTGCGGGACATTTAGGCGATCTGCCTGCGCTGGTGGTCAATAATGACGGCAAGGCGACCGATGCCGTTATTGCGCCTCGTCTGAAATCACTCGATGAAATCAAAGACAAGGCGCTGATGATCCACGTTGGCGGCGATAATATGTCCGATCAGCCTAAACCGCTGGGCGGTGGCGGTGAACGCTATGCCTGTGGTGTTATTAAGTAGTTAAGAGGCCAGCGTACCTTGCGGCGGTGCTTGCTCAAGTTGCGAAAGCGAGCAGTATAGTCGCCAGACAATCGCTGCCAGCTCACGGGCAGCAGGCTGATGATGCCGGGCAAGGCTGTCGCAAATCCGCTGTAATTCTTCAAGTGTGGCAGCCAGCGATTTTTGCTGAACGCCACGCTCACTCATCACTCCCCGCAACAGCGAAATACAGTTATCCCGCACTTGTGATAACGGATCAGAACGTGACTCCCACTCGCGTAATTGCCAGACAACATGCGAACAGTTCAGTAGCACCACCCCCCAACGTAATAACCAGCGGCGCGCCAGCGCATCCTGGCTGTTGCTCAACTGACTGACGTGATGATAAGTGAGCGATTCAAATTCGCTTTCACTCAGTGTTGGATGGCGGCTTAGTTGATCGACAAAATCCCGGCGCAGCGCGCGAATATGACGACGGCTTTTACGAGCATCTGATCCTGGACGCAGAATGGCGAACGCTAACCACGCCAACGCCACGCCAACGATTTTTGCCAGATTATCGTTAAGAAAATCAGCAAAATCATACACCGGGGGATTAGTGACAGCGATAAATGATCCCATAAAAATAATCAGTTGCCCCCATAATGCAGCTTGTTTTGGCAATTGTATTTTGAGTAGCTGCATCGTTGCCAGCAGGGGGAAAAGAAACAGCAAAAATTGCCACAGCTCGCTAATTTGGACCATCAGGCCAAATTTAACCACAAAGCTAAAGAACGAAAGCAATACCAGCGTGCGCATCAGCAGCGACAATGACTTAAACGGTGCTGCGACGGCGGAGTAAAGGACGCAGCTAATTGCAGCCAGGGTTAATGCATTGGCTCCGGCATCCCATTGCGAGGCAATACTCCACGCACCAATCATCATCAACGTACAAAATGTCCGCAGCCCGCTCCACATGGCTTCTGCATTATCGGTATGACGTGCCAGCCCGGACGCGCGAGGGAGTCTGGTTTGATCATCTACGCCGCTTTGCAGGCGATGTAATTCCTGACTACTTTGCAGATAAAGGCGGCAAAAATAACGTAGTCGCTGCCAGAAAGCGACGTGCCGGTAGTCAGCTGAGTTCGTCGGGCGTAGCGGGGCAATAATGCGTGCGACGGTGTAAAAATCCGTTTGCCCGCTGGCGAGTGCCGTTAGCAACTGTTCAAGAATTTCCCGTATAGCACCAGGGGGTGATGGCCAGTTGAGCAACATACGCCGCAAGCTCGAAATGACGCTGGTCATGCGTAATTGCTGGTGGAGTAACGCATTGAGGCGCGCGTTTTGCTGGCGGAAGCGATAGTGGCTCCAGAACGCCTGAATTCGCAGTAAATTCATGGTCAGTATTTGCCCAATCACCCCTTCATGTGCGGTACGAATGGCATCGGTTGTTTCAGGCTGCCAGAGTAAACTGGCATGTTCCAGTAAACGGGCGTGCATGTTTTTCAATGCGGTTAAAAGGGCAGTGGCATCGGAAGTGCTCGGCAGAATCATCATCATCATCCCACCGCAGAGAATACCGACGATCACTTCGCAAACGCGCGCCTGGGCGATGTCCCACAACTGGCTTGCTTCAGTGATATTGACCATCGGGAAGGCGATAATCGCTGCTGTGTAACCCGCCAGTTGAAACGCATAGGCCACGTTATTCGTGAAATGCGCGCAGGCCCAGGTACAAAAACCAAGCCATGCCGACATGCTCAACAGGAAGAACCACGGCTCGTTGAGAGTATGCCCGGCAAGGATTAGCGCCGCGATAGCCCCCATCAAACTGCCAGCGATGCGCCCCAGGCTTTTGCTGATGACACCGCCAACTGTCGGAAAGCTCACTACCGCAGCTGACGTCATCGCCCAATAGGGCTCGTCCAGATTTAAATAATAAGCAACAGTCAGCGCCAGACACATGGCAAGGGTATTGCGCAACGCGTAGCGCCATTGTGCCAGCGTGGCCTTAAACCAGGGCAGATTGCGCAGAGACCATGACCAGGCGTTCATTACTGACCTACTGCGATACTACAGGTTGTGCCGGATACCAGCGTGACATCGCCGGGAACATTATCAAGGGCAAAGCGAACCGGGACGCGCTGGGCGAGACGAACCCAGGGAACGTTAGGTTTAACGTCTGGAATCAGGCTGGAATCGTTTTCCACACTCTGATCATAAATTGCCCGACCGATACTGGAGACGTGACCCTGTAACGTTTTGTTGTCGCTATAGAGCGTAATGTGTGCTGGCGCACCGTCGCGGATATGCCGCAATTTGGTTTCTTCAAAATAACCAATGACGTAAAACGAGTGACTGTCCACCAGGGCAAACAGCGGTTTTCCTGTGTCGGCGTAGTCGCCGATGCGGGTAGTAAGGTTGGTGACCCATCCGCTGACCGGGGCGCGAATTTCCGTTTGTGCCAGTTGCCATTGTGCCTGTTTCAGCGTTGCTTGTGCGCCATCGACACTGGCCTGCATCGCTTTAACATTGAGGTTTGCCGTATCCAGTTCTTCGGCAGAGATAAAATTTTGCGAGAGATGACGGCGGCGATTGGCCTCATTATTGGCTCTGGCAAGATCAGATTGCGCTTTCGCCAGTTGGGCCTGGGCATTCAGTTCGGCAATCTGGAAGGGTGTTTTATCGATAGTGAACAGAATATCGCCAGCGTTAACCAACTGGTTGTCTTTTATATTCATCTCAACAATACGTCCGGACACTTGTGGGGTGATAGCGACCTGTTCCGCGCGTATTTTGCCATCCCGCGTCCACGGTGACTGCATGTAATAGTTCCAGAGCCACCACCCGGCGAGAACGGCAACTACTGCTACAATTATTGTTGAGAAATACTTAATGGTTTTAATTGACATAGTTACCACGCAATCAATATTGCCAGGGCGGAGCATACGCAGATCGCAAACAGCGACAAATCCATTAACAAGGGATGCCAGATGTCGCCCGCGTAGATCCAGTCGCGAAGCAGGCGGTGCAGGACAAGCCATACGACGAATCCAAGCGCGAAGGCTTTGAAAAACGGAGGAAAGTAGACGGATGCACCGAACACCAGATCTTGTAGGGGCAATCCTGTTGCACTATGCATAAACTTCACAAAATAGATTCCTTTGAGGCTGAGTTTATTGCTTTAGATTAATAAATATTGTTTATGTGAGAGAAAATTACTCGCTATTTCTGAAAAGCATGTCTGACGGTAAGCAAATGCAGCAATCCATTTGTTTTAGCAATACAATTGCTGCACACTATTCTAAAAGCCGTATAATATCTTAGCAAGCTAATTATAAGGAGATGAAATTGGAATCGCCACTAGGTTCTGATCTGGCACGGTTGGTGCGCATATGGCGTGCTCTGATAGACCATCGCCTGAAACCCCTGGAGTTAACGCAAACCCATTGGGTGACGTTGCACAATATACATCAGTTACCTCCAGACCAGTCGCAAATTCAACTGGCAAAAGCGATCGGCATTGAGCAGCCATCACTGGTTCGTACGTTGGACCAACTGGAAGAAAAAGGGTTAATTTCGCGTCAAACTAGTCCCAGCGATCGGCGGGCCAAACGTATTAAACTGACGGAAAAGGCGGAGCCGCTGATTAGCGAAATGGAAGCTGTTATTAACAAGACCCGGGCGGAAATTTTGGATGGGATTTCAGCAGAGGAACTGGAACAACTGATTAGGCTCATTGCAAAACTTGAGCATAATATTACTGAGTTACAGGCCAAAGGGTGAAATAAAGGGGGCGTGTGGCCAGGTCGCTGACCACACGTCAACTTGTTTAGCGCGGGGAAACCGTCACCTGGCTGCCGTTGCTGGCCAGAACGACACGTTGTCCCGGAGAGAAATGGGTATTGCCCTGTTTCTGTACCACCATGATGGTGTTGCCATCATCTTTACGAATTTCCAGCTCCACACCCTGTGTTTTGTTCATTGCGCTCTGTACGCCCTGACCGGCTACACCACCCGCGACGGCACCTGCTGCGGTAGCCAAAGAGCGTCCAGTACCGCCACCAACGGTATTACCAAGAAAACCACCGAGAACCGCACCGCCAATTGCGCCGATGACGTTGGAATCATCACCGCCCTGAATCTGTACCTGCCGTACGTTCACGATTGTGCCGTAGCTGACATTCTGCACTTGCTTCGCTTCAGAGGCAGTATAAACATCGCCAGATAGGGTATCGTTGTTAACACAACCAACAAGAGAAAGACCTACCATTGATACAACCAGTACGCGTTTAATCATTGAAAAATCTCCTGATTACCATGAAACGCCTCACAAGCATCCCTAATGGTCAAAGTAAACCGCATTAGTATAACCATGATTACATGTTCCACTAAAACATGATTAAATCATAATTAGAGTAGGGTTAACCAAGTATAAACAAAACATTCATATTAGTTATTGATGTGAATATAATCTTTTACTACCAACAATAAAAATCGGCTCTTATGCATGGAATTCGCGAAAGGTTTGTGTTTGAGTGGAACGCAAACATCAGGTTGAAAAAGGATGAACTATGAAATCAGGCCGCTTTATTGGGGTTATGTCAGGTACTAGCCTGGATGGTATCGATGTTGTGTTAGCGACGATCGATGAACACCGGGTGGCGCAGCTGGCGAGTTTGAGCTGGCCGATTCCCCCATCAATCAAACAGGCGGTGCTGGATATTTGCCAGGGGCAACAGCTTACGCTCTCCCAGTTTGGTCAACTGGATACCCGACTTGGCTGCTTGTTTGCGGATGCCGTTAATGCACTATTAAAAGCAGAAAATTTACAGCCGAAAGATATCGTAGCTATCGGTTGTCATGGCCAGACCGTCTGGCACGAACCCACGGGCGTCGCGCCACATACGCTACAGATTGGTGATAACAATCAAATTGTTGCGCGGACTGGAATTACCGTCGTCGGGGATTTTCGCCGTCGCGATATCGCCTTAGGTGGCCAGGGCGCACCGCTGGTACCTGCTTTTCATCACGCATTGCTGGCCCATCCAACTGAGCGGCGAATGGTGCTTAATATTGGTGGTATTGCCAATCTGTCACTACTCATTCCAGGAATGCCGGTAGGTGGCTACGATACCGGACCGGGCAACATGCTAATGGACGCATGGATCTGCCGTCAGGTCGGTAAACCTTACGATAAAGACGCTGAGTGGGCGCGGGCGGGCAAGGTTATTCTGCCGCTGCTGCAAAAAATGCTTAGCGATCCCTATTTTTCCCAGCCAGCACCCAAAAGCACCGGGCGCGAATACTTTAACTATGCCTGGCTGGAGCGTCATCTACGCGATTTCCCTGGCCTGGATGCGCGAGATGTCCAGGCAACACTGGCGGAACTCACCGCCGTGACCATTTCTGAACAAGTCTTGTTGAGCGGTGGCTGCGATCGATTGATGGTATGTGGTGGCGGAAGTCGCAATCCGCTGCTTATGGCGCGTCTGGCTGCATTACTGCCAGGTACTGAAGTGACCTCCACCGATGCCGTTGGCATTAGTGGCGATGATATGGAAGCGTTAGCCTTCGCATGGCTTGCCTGGCGAACGCTGGCTGGGCTGCCCGGCAATCTACCTTCCGTTACCGGCGCAAGCGAGGAGACGGTGCTGGGCGCTATTTTCCCTGCCAACCCGCGATATCAGAGTTAACTGAATTTTTCTTACTGCGTCTGCCGTTACACTTGGAAGTTGAGGAGGGCGTTTTTGCCCTCCGGACCAGGAAAGTCTTCGGGATATGTTTATGAAAAAACTGTTACTACTTTGTCTGCCGCTATTTCTTACCGGCTGTGGCGCGTTTAATCAACTGGTTGAGCGCATGCAAA
Source organism: Escherichia sp. E10V10 (assembly GCF_004211985.1). NCBI lineage: Bacteria > Pseudomonadati > Pseudomonadota > Gammaproteobacteria > Enterobacterales > Enterobacteriaceae > Escherichia > Escherichia sp. E10V10. The sequence goes on from NZ_RHJO01000001.1 coordinate 913,399, forward strand.
CTGATACGCTGGAATACCAGTGTGATGAAAAACCGTTGACGGTCAAACTGAATAATCCGCGTCAGGAAGTTAGTTTTGTTTACGATAATCAACTGCTGCACCTTAAACAGGGTATTTCAGCTTCTGGCGCACGTTATACCGACGGTATCTACGTTTTCTGGTCAAAAGGTGATGAGGCGACGGTCTATAAACGTGACCGCATCGTCTTGAATAACTGTCAGTTACAAAATCCACAGCGTTGAGATTTTTCCAGGGGCGGCGCACAATAGCGTCACCCACTGACAATTTGTAAAGAAAACCATGGCTGATAACGACGAATTGCAGCAAATCGCGCATCTGCGCCGTGAATACACTAAAGGCGGTTTACGCCGCCGCGATCTTCCCGCCGATCCTTTAACCCTTTTTGAACGCTGGCTTTCTCAGGCCTGTGAAGCCAAACTGGCCGATCCTACTGCGATGGTCGTCGCCACCGTTGATGAACATGGCCAACCCTATCAGCGCATTGTTTTACTAAAACATTACGATGAAAAAGGGATGGTGTTTTACACCAACCTCGGCAGCCGTAAAGCACACCAAATCGAAAATAATCCGCGCGTTAGCCTGCTTTTCCCATGGCATACCCTGGAACGGCAGGTAATGGTTATCGGTAAAGCGGAACGTCTTTCGACTCTCGAAGTGATGAAATATTTTCATAGCCGCCCGCGTGATAGCCAGATTGGCGCGTGGGTATCGAAGCAATCCAGCCGTATTTCTGCGCGTGGGATCCTTGAAAGCAAATTCCTGGAATTGAAGCAGAAGTTTCAGCAGGGCGAAGTGCCGTTGCCGAGTTTTTGGGGCGGTTTTCGCGTCAGCCTTGAACAGATTGAGTTCTGGCAGGGCGGTGAGCATCGGCTGCATGACCGCTTTTTGTACCAGCGTGAAAACGAGGCGTGGAAAATCGATCGCCTCGCACCCTGAAAAGATGCAAAAATCTTGCTTTAATCGCTGGTACTCCTGATTCCGGCACTTTATTCTATGTCTCTTTCGCATCTGGCGAAAAGTCGTGTACCGGCAAAGGTGCAGTCGTTATATACATGGAGATTTTGATGGCAAGCAGTAACTTGATTAAACAATTGCAAGAGCGGGGGCTGGTGGCCCAGGTGACGGACGAAGAAGCGTTAGCAGAGCGACTGGCGCAAGGCCCGATCGCGCTCTATTGCGGCTTCGATCCTACCGCTGACAGCTTGCATTTGGGGCATCTTGTTCCATTGTTATGCCTGAAACGCTTCCAGCAGGCGGGCCACAAGCCGGTTGCGCTGGTAGGCGGCGCCACGGGTCTGATTGGCGACCCGAGCTTCAAAGCTGCCGAGCGTAAGCTGAACACTGAAGAAACTGTTCAGGAGTGGGTGGACAAAATCCGCAAGCAGGTTGCCCCGTTCCTCGATTTCGACTGCGGAGAAAACTCTGCTATCGCAGCGAACAACTATGACTGGTTCGGCAATATGAATGTGCTGACCTTCCTGCGCGATATCGGCAAGCACTTCTCCGTTAACCAGATGATCAACAAAGAAGCGGTTAAACAGCGTCTCAACCGTGAAGATCAGGGGATTTCGTTTACCGAGTTTTCCTACAACCTGTTGCAGGGCTATGACTTTGCCTGCCTGAACAAACAGTACGGTGTGGTGCTGCAAATCGGCGGTTCTGACCAGTGGGGTAACATCACCTCTGGTATCGATCTGACCCGTCGTCTGCATCAGAACCAGGTGTTTGGCCTGACCGTTCCGCTGATCACCAAAGCAGACGGCACTAAGTTCGGTAAAACTGAAGGTGGTGCAGTATGGCTGGATCCGAAGAAAACCAGTCCGTACAAGTTCTACCAGTTCTGGATCAATACTGCTGATGCTGACGTTTACCGCTTCCTGAAGTTCTTTACCTTTATGAGCATTGAAGAGATCAATGCCCTCGAAGAAGAAGACAAAAACAGCGGTAAAGCGCCACGCGCTCAGTATGTGCTTGCGGAGCAGGTGACGCGTCTGGTTCACGGTGAAGAAGGTTTGCAAGCTGCGAAACGTATTACCGAGTGCCTGTTCAGCGGTTCTCTGAGTGCGCTGAGTGAAGCGGACTTCGAACAACTGGCGCAGGACGGCGTACCGATGGTAGAAATGGAAAAAGGCGCTGATCTGATGCAGGCGTTGGTTGATTCTGAACTGCAACCTTCCCGTGGTCAGGCGCGTAAAACTATCGCCTCTAATGCCATCACCATTAATGGTGAAAAACAGTCCGATCCAGAATACTTCTTTAAAGAAGAAGATCGTCTGTTTGGTCGTTATACCTTACTTCGTCGCGGCAAAAAGAATTACTGTCTGATTTGCTGGAAATAATGCATTAAGTGGAAAGGGGGGGTGAGAAATCACTCCCCCTGATTTTTATACAGGGAACACGATGAAAAATATTCTCGCTATCCAGTCTCACGTTGTCTATGGTCATGCGGGTAACAGCGCGGCAGAGTTTCCAATGCGCCGCCTGGGCGCGAATGTCTGGCCGCTCAACACCGTTCAATTTTCTAATCACACTCAATACGGCAAATGGACCGGCTGTGTTATGCCGCCCAGCCATTTAACCGAAATTGTGCAAGGCATTGCTGCCATCGATAAGTTGCACACTTGTGATGCTGTATTAAGCGGCTATCTGGGGTCGGCGGAGCAGGGCGAGCATATCCTCGGTATTGTCCGTCAGGTTAAAGCGGCGAACCCGCAGGCGAAATATTTTTGCGATCCGGTAATGGGACACCCCGAAAAAGGCTGTATCGTTGCGCCAGGTGTGGCGGAGTTCCACGTGCGTCACGGTCTTCCTGCCAGCGATATCATCGCGCCAAATCTGGTTGAGCTGGAAATCCTCTGCGAGCATCCGGTACATAACGTCGAAGATGCGGTTAAAGCTGCGCGCGAACTTATTGCTCAGGGGCCTGAAATCGTACTGGTGAAACATCTGGCGCGTGCCGGTTACAGCACAGAACGTTTTGAAATGCTGCTGGTCACTGCCGATGAAGCATGGCATATCGACCGTCCTCTGGTAGATTTTGGCACGCGTCAGCCAGTAGGTGTTGGTGATGTGACGAGCGGGTTACTGCTGGTGAAACTACTACAGGGCGCAACGTTGCAGCAGGCGCTGGAGCATGTGACCGCGGCGGTATACGAAATTATGGTAACCACCAAAGCGATGCAGGAATATGAGCTGCAAGTTGTAGCTGCACAGGATCGTATTGCTAAACCAGAACACTACTTCAGTGCGACGAAGCTCTGAAAAGTGTCTTGTCGGCCCACAGTATCCTGCGGGCCGATAAACCATTACTGCAAGCCTTCTGCTGTTAGCGCGGCTTTTACCGTCGGACGTTCAGCCATACGCTGCATATAGGCGGCAATATGCGCTAAACCTTCCAGATTCAATTTCACCCCATATGCCCAGCGCAGTACAGTAAACAGATAGGCGTCAGCAATAGTAAAACGTTGCCCGCAAATCCAGTGATCCTCTTTCAGCGCATCGTTAACGTACTGCAGTTTTTTCTCCAGCTGTGCGCGTGCAGTCGGCTTGAACTCTTCCGGTGTAGCCGGGTGAAACAGCGGAGTAAAGCCTTTATGCAACTCAGTGGCGATATAGTTCAGCCATTCGATGGTTTTATAGCGAGAAATACTGTTTACCGGAGCCAGTAACTGGCGGTCGGGGACGCTGTCGGCAAGATACTGCATAATGGCCACGCCTTCCGTGAGCAGAGTGCCATCGTCCAGCAGCAGAGCAGGAACCTGCCCTTTAGGATTAATCGCAAAGTAATCATCGCCGTTTTCCAGACGCTTTTTCATTAAATCCACACTGGTGAGCGTAAAGTCCTTTCCGCTCTCACGCAGGATGATATGGGAAGCAAGAGAGCAGGCGCCCGGTTTGTAGAACAGTTTCATCGGTAACTCCTTTTGGCTGTGGTTTAAAGTATGGTAGTGCGTTGCTGAACAAAAAAAAAGCCGCTAACGAAAAGTTAGCGGCTTGTAAAAGAGTTTCCCTGAAATTTACGCTACGGCAGCTTTCGCCGCTTTATCAGCAGCATCGTCCTGAGTCATACGATGCAGTTTCGGCGCGGTCAGCAGCATCAGCACTGCAATAACGGCAGTGGCGACACCAATCTGTAAGAACACGCGGCCATAGACTTCCAGCGACATCAGCGGATCGGTTACGTTATCCGGTACGGCCATCATACCCGCAACATAACCACCAATCAGGTTTGCACCGGCAGTGGTCAGGAACCAGCTACCCATAATAAAGCCCATCAGACGCTGTGGAACGAGCTGAGCAACCATTGCCAGACCCAGACCGGAGATCATCAGTTCACCGATACTCTGCAGGCCATAGCTTGCGACCAGCCAGCTTACAGACACGATACCAGCGTCAGAGGCGAATTTCGCGCCCAGTGGCAGGATCAGGAACGCGCCAGAACACATCACCATACCGATAGCAAACTTAGTCGGCATCGGCAGGGTATCGCCCATCTTGTTATAGATAGCGGCGAGAATCGGGCTACCAATGATGATCCAGAACGGGTTCAGTGCCTGATACTGTTCAGGTTCTACTGCCAGGCCCAGAATGGTGTGCTCAACGTTACGGATTGCAAAGAAGTTCAGAGACGTCGGCATCTGGCTGTACAGCACGAAGAAGATGATTGCTTCAAGCATCAGGATGAAAGCAACGATCATTTTACGACGTGCAGCACCTTTCATTGCAAAGGCTTCTTTACCGAAGATAACCACGATACCGAAGGCAACAACGCCCAGCGCCATACGCGCAACGTCCTGGTTGTGCAGCAGCCAGGTGGCAATAGCAATCAGCGCGACAACACCAATAATGGTTAACAGCAGATTGCGGTAGTTGATCGGCTCGAAGTCAGGTTTTGAACCGTACTGCTTAACCCAGCGTTGGCAAAAGGCGAAGTTAACGATGGTGATCAACAGACCAACTACGCTAAGGGCGAATGCGACGCTCCAGCCATACTTGGCTGCTAACCACGGCGTTGCAATCATAGAGAAGAATGAACCGATGTTGACGGACATGTAGTACATGGTGAATGCACCGTCCAGGCGTGGATCGTTTTTCTCGTAGCAAGTTGACAGCAGTGAAGACGGGTTGGCTTTAAACAGGCCGTTACCGACCGCAATTGCCGCCATACCCATATAGACGATACCGGCATCGTGACCAGACCAGGCAACCAGCGCATAACCAATCGCCAGCACAATAGCGCCAAGCATAATGACGCGTTTTGTACCCAGTACTTTATCGCCTAACCAACCACCAATAGCGACAAGACCATAAACCAGGGCGCTAAAGGAAGAGAAAAGTGTGATTGAATCCGCTTCGGACATACCCAGTTGTTTAACCAGGTAAACAGCCATAATTCCTTGTAGGCCGTAATAACCAAAGCGTTCCCATAACTCGATCGAGAAGATGAGATAGAACGCCTTCGGTTGTTTGAAAGCGTTCAAACTAACGCTTTCTGTTGGTTTTTGGTTTGCAGTGGACACTTTTACCTCTTTTTTTACATCCCATATTAACGGGGGTGCTTTCTCGCGTGATGTCTAATAAACATACGCGCAATTGTTATAGTGGGAGGGGAAACGGCAGGTAATGTTCACTATCTTGCACTTTCAGACAAGTCCTTTGTAATAATCTGTTACATATAACTGGCATGGAGAAATCATCGGCCCATTGAAATGTTATCCAGCGTTAAATTTTTCAAAAAACGTAACGGCAGATTTTTTCACTACCAGAAGAGGGGGGATACTGATATTTGGCGATATGTTCTACTGTAAGGTGTTTTATGTAGTGAGATAGTCCATTATCTGAAAAATAGACAGTGTAATGTTTTGTAGGTTTATGCCCTGGTTGAATCTATGCCTTGTCAAATTTAACTTAAATAGAGCAATATTTTTACATTATGACATCAGTGTGATCTTGATCACGAATAGATAGAAAATTTCGCTATTAAAAAAACAATTAACCTGCATTTTTGGTTATTCACAAACGGATTGCCTGACAATGATGCCGCGAGGCGGCATCATTGACGTTAACAAGATGTTTTATAAGAGGATGAGAAATAGTTATGAATGGGATAACGATGTTACCCCTTTTCGTCAGATGTCAACTTTCTCTTTGTATTCACAAAGATCTTCAATAATGCAGGAGCCACAGCGAGGCTTGCGGGCAATACAGGTGTAACGCCCGTGGAGGATTAACCAGTGGTGGCAATCGACTTTGAATTCTGCCGGAACCACTTTGAGTAGTTTTTCTTCAACCTGTTCGACATTTTTCCCCGGTGCAAATTGGGTGCGATTACAGACGCGGAAAATGTGCGTATCTACAGCAATGGTCGGCCAACCGAAAGCAGTATTCAATACCACGTTTGCTGTTTTACGCCCTACACCGGGCAGGGCTTCCAGCGCAGCGCGATCTTCCGGAACTTCGCCATTATGCTGTTCGAGCAAAATACGGCAGGTTTTGATGATATTTTCTGCTTTGCTGTTATATAGCCCAATGGTTTTGATATACGCTTTAACCCCATCGACGCCCAGTTCGAGCATTGCGGCAGGTGTATTGGCCACCGGGTAAAGCTTTGCCGTCGCCTTATTGACGCTGACATCGGTCGCCTGGGCGGAAAGCAGTACAGCAATCAATAATTCAAAAGGCGAACTGAAATTAAGTTCGGTTGTAGGATGAGGGTTGTTCTCACGCAGGCGAGTGAGGATCTCCAGTCGTTTTGCTTTGTTCATCAGACATTCCCTGTTTCACCGTTTGGCAACTCGCGTGTAGCAGCTGCTTCAGCGCGGCGCTTTTTCATTCTTTCATCAATCAGATATTTTCCCGCCAGCATCAGCCCCAGACCAATGAATGCGCCTGGCGGTAACATTGCTAACAGGAAGGGAGAATCGGTATGGAAGATCTCTACCCGAAGTACTTTGGCCCAGTTACCCAACAGCGCATCGGCACCGTCAAACAATGTTCCGTTGCCGATGATTTCGCGTAGTGAACCCAGTACGAACATGGCGCAGGTTGCGCCCATGCCTATCGAAAAACCATCAAGTGCGGAGAGCGCCGGACCTTTTTTTGCGGCGAAGGCTTCCGCACGGCCAACAACGATACAGTTAGTGACAATCAGAGGAATAAAAATCCCTAACGATTGATACAGGCCAAAGGCGTATGCGTTAATCAGCATTTGTACGGCGCTGACCACCGAGGCGATGATCATCACGTAAATCGGGATTCGGATTTCGGCTGGCGTCCAGTGACGCAGCGTCGAGATGGTCAGGTTGGTGAGAGTCAACACCAGCGTTGTCGCAAGCCCTAAACCCAGTGCGTTGGTGGCAGTGGAAGTGACCGCCAGCAGCGGACAGAGGCCAAGTAACTGGACCAGCGCAGAGTTGTTCTTCCATAACCCCTGAACAATAACGTCTTTAATTTCGCTCACGGTTTATTCTCCACAGGCAGGAAGTTGAGAAAGTTGTGCTGGCAACGTTTGGGCATACAATCCGGCGTGTTTTACCGCATTCACCACCGCGCGAGGCGTAATGGTCGCCCCGGTGAACTGGTCGAAATCACCACCATCTTTCTTCACCGCCCAGTGAGCGTCATCCGCACCGCTGATTTGTTTACCCGCAAAATGGGTGATCCAGTCAGAAAGGCGTAGTTCGATTTTGTCGCCAAGTCCCGGCGTTTCGTGATGTTCTGTCACGCGGGTGCCAAGTACCGTGCCGTTAAAATCGGCCCCAACCAACAACTGAATCGCACCGGAATAACCATCCGGCGCGGTGGCCTCCAGAACGGCAGCTACCGGTTTATCATCCTGTTTCGCGATGTAAATCCGATGTTCACCTTTTCCTAACTCTGGCGCAGTCACTATATAGCAACTTTGGGCCAGCTCGTTGTTATAGCGATCGGCTGGTAACACCTGATCAAATAACGCTTTTTGTTGCAGGCTAGCCTGTTCAGCAATCGTGGCTTTGGTCATCTGGTTGATGGCAGCCGTTAAACCTGTTGAACCAGCGGCGAACAGCGCCAGCGTAATACCGTGTTTTCGGATAGTCTTCAGCATGGTTTATCCTTTGCGATGGCCGTATACGCGTGGACGCGTGTAGTAATCGATCAGAGGAACCGTGATGTTCGCCAGCAGGACAGCAAAGGCAACGCCGTCAGGATAGCCACCAAAACTGCGGATCAGCCAGACTAATAATCCAGCCAGCGCACCGAAAAGCAGACGACCACGATTGGTGGTAGACGCGGTTACTGGATCGGTCAGAATAAAGAATGCACCGAGCATGGTCGCGCCAGACAGCAGATGAATCTGCGGTGAAGCTAGTGTTTCGGGGGCGAACAACCAACCCAGCGTTGCGCACAGGGCCAGTGTAACTAAGAAACTGACGGGAATATGCCAACGAATCGCTTTCTGCCATAGCAGCCACACGCCACCAACCAGCCAGGCGAGGTTTACCCATTGCCAGCCAGCGCCCGCGAGAACACCGCTGTAAATTGGATACTGCATAATCTGTTCAACCGAATGACCGGCGCGTACAGATGTTTTGAACGTATCCAGCGGTGTCGCCTGGCTAATGCCATCGATACCTAAGCGAAGTGTGTTCATATCACCACCACTGGCGGTATGACCGCTGAAGATAATCTGTACAGCATCAATGAATCCAGGGACGTTGACCGCAATCTCATGCGGCGGCAACCAGCTGGTCATCTGTACCGGGAAGGAGATCAGTAATACCACATAACCAATCATTGCCGGGTTAAACGGATTTTGCCCCAGACCGCCATACAGCTGTTTAGCGATGATTACGGCAAACACCGTGCCGAGTACCACCATCCACCACGGCGCAAGAGGCGGAATACTTACCGCCAGTAATAAGCCCGTTAGCAATGCTGAGTTATCTTTTAAGGTTGCAGCTACAGATTGCTTGCGCAGTTTGAGTACGAGGGCTTCGGCTAAGAGTGCACTGACCGAGGCCAACAGGATTTGAACGAGAGTACCCCAGCCAAAAAACCACAGTTGCGCAGCGATGCCAGGGACGGTTGCGACCAGCACCAGCAGCATGATGCGCGATGTCTGGCGCTGGTTATGGGTATAAGGGGAGCTAGCTATTCTGAATACCATTTAGTCCTCGTTTACAACCTTTTGCTGAGCGGCTTTTTTTGCCTGAACCCGGGCGATAGCCGCGGCAACTGCAGCTTTGCGGGGATCAACCTGTTCTTCCTGCTCTACGTTGGCCTGCTGCTGTTCCAGCTTGCGCGCTTTAGCACGGGCGATAGCGGCTTCAACGGCAGCTTTACGTGGGTCAATCTGTTCATA
>NZ_RHJO01000002.1:0-429490 GCF_004211985.1 Escherichia sp. E10V10
TGGAGGCGCATTATAGGGAGTCGGCTCAGGAAGACAAGCGGAAAAATGCATTTTTATTTCAACCGCTCATCTTTTAGTCATCACGCCGATTTTTGCTGCTTTTTTATCGCTTGCGGCAGGTCTGCCAGGCTATTTAACACCCAATCCGCCGCGTTTTCTGCTTCAGGCGTAATAGGTTTACCCGTACGCACCAGCACTTTTGTTCCCACATTCGCCGCTGCCGCTGCCTGCATATCTTCTAATTTATCGCCCACCATATAAGAAGCGGCCATATCAATATGCAAATAATCGCGTGCTGACAAAAGCATCCCCGGATGTGGTTTGCGGCAGTCGCAGACCTGGCGAAACTCTTCAACACTACCCTGCGGATGATGCGGGCAATAATAGATGCCATCCAGATCGACATCGCGGTCCGCCAGCGACCAGTCCATCCACTCGGTCAGCGTTTCAAACTGTGCTTCGGTAAATTTACCGCGAGCAATGCCAGACTGGTTGGTTACTACCACCAGCGCAAAGCCCATTTTTTTTAGCTCGCGCATGGCGTCAATAACACCGTCGATAAATTCAAAGTTGTCGATCTCATGGACATAGCCGTGATCGACATTAATGGTGCCATCACGGTCAAGAAAAATTGCGGGTACGCTCTTCGCCACCTTTTATAGCTCCTTAATAAGGCATGTGACGCTAGTATCGCATGTTTCGACCTGCAAGAAAGTGCTCTTCGCATAAACCTGATTGATTTAGACGTCTGGATGCCTTAACATCCATTTCATTGACGGCGTTGCCCGTTTCAGGCATGCGAAATGCCACGACTAACTTAATGACGATAATAAATAATCAATGATAAAACTTTCGAATATCACCAAAGTGTTCCACCAGGGCACTCGCACCATCCAGGCGTTGAACAACGTCAGCCTGCATGTGCCAGCTGGACAAATTTATGGCGTTATCGGTGCCTCAGGCGCGGGTAAGAGTACGCTTATACGTTGTGTAAACCTGCTGGAGCGCCCAACCGAGGGTAGCGTGCTGGTCGATGGCCAGGAGCTGACCACGCTGTCAGAATCTGAGTTGACCAAAGCTCGCCGCCAGATTGGTATGATTTTCCAGCATTTTAACCTGCTCTCTTCGCGTACTGTTTTTGGCAACGTGGCTCTGCCGCTGGAGCTGGACAACACACCGAAAGACGAGATCAAACGTCGCGTGACGGAATTGCTGTCATTGGTTGGTCTTGGCGATAAGCATGATAGCTATCCGTCGAACCTTTCCGGTGGGCAGAAACAGCGCGTGGCAATTGCCCGTGCGTTAGCCAGCAATCCCAAAGTATTGCTGTGTGATGAAGCCACCAGCGCGCTGGACCCGGCAACGACACGTTCTATTCTCGAACTGCTGAAAGACATCAACCGCCGTCTGGGTTTGACGATTCTGTTGATCACTCACGAAATGGACGTTGTGAAGCGCATTTGTGATTGCGTGGCGGTCATCAGCAATGGCGAACTGATCGAGCAGGACAAGGTAAGTGAAGTGTTCTCGCATCCGAAAACGCCGCTGGCGCAGAAATTTATTCAGTCGACCCTGCATCTGGATATCCCGGAAGATTATCAGGAACGTCTGCAAGCGGAGCCGTTCACTGACTGCGTGCCGATGCTGCGTCTGGAGTTTACCGGTCAGTCGGTCGATGCCCCACTGCTTTCTGAAACCGCGCGTCGTTTCAACGTCAACAACAACATTATTAGCGCGCAGATGGATTACGCCGGTGGCGTTAAGTTCGGCATCATGCTGACTGAAATGCACGGCACACAACAAGATACGCAAGCCGCCATTGCCTGGCTGCAGGAACACCATGTAAAAGTAGAGGTACTGGGTTATGTCTGAGCCGATGATGTGGCTGCTGGTTCGTGGCGTATGGGAAACGCTGGCAATGACCTTCGTATCCGGTTTTTTTGGGTTTGTGATTGGTCTGCCGGTTGGTGTTCTGCTTTATGTCACGCGTCCGGGGCAAATTATTGCTAACGCGAAGCTGTATCGTACCGTTTCTGCGATTGTGAACATTTTCCGTTCCATCCCGTTCATTATATTGCTGGTATGGATGATTCCGTTTACCCGCGTTATTGTCGGTACATCGATTGGTTTGCAGGCAGCGATTGTTCCGTTAACCGTTGGCGCAGCGCCGTTTATTGCCCGTATGGTCGAGAACGCTCTGCTGGAGATCCCAACCGGGTTAATTGAAGCTTCCCGCGCAATGGGTGCCACGCCAATGCAGATCGTCCGTAAAGTGCTGTTACCGGAAGCGCTGCCGGGTCTGGTGAATGCGGCAACTATCACCCTGATTACCCTGGTCGGTTATTCCGCGATGGGTGGTGCAGTCGGTGCCGGTGGTTTAGGTCAGATTGGCTATCAGTATGGCTACATCGGCTACAACGCGACGGTGATGAATACGGTACTGGTATTGCTGGTTATTCTGGTTTATTTAATTCAGTTCGCAGGCGACCGCATCGTCCGGGCTGTCACTCGCAAGTAACGTTCAACACAACATAAATAATTGAAGAAGGAATAAGGTATGGCGTTCAAATTCAAAACCTTTGCGGCAGTGGGAGCCCTGATTGGATCACTGGCACTGGTAGGCTGCGGCCAGGATGAAAAAGATCCAAACCACATCAAAGTCGGCGTGATTGTTGGTGCCGAACAGCAGGTTGCAGAAGTCGCGCAGAAAGTTGCGAAAGACAAATATGGCCTGGACGTTGAGCTGGTAACCTTCAACGACTATGTTCTGCCAAACGAAGCATTAAGCAAAGGCGATATCGACGCCAACGCCTTCCAGCATAAACCGTACCTTGATCAGCAACTGAAAGATCGTGGCTACAAACTGGTCGCAGTAGGCAACACTTTTGTTTATCCAATTGCTGGCTACTCCAAGAAGATCAAATCACTGGATGAATTGCAGGATGGTTCGCAGGTTGCCGTGCCAAACGACCCAACTAACCTTGGTCGTTCACTGCTGCTGCTGCAAAAAGTGGGCTTGATCAAACTGAAAGATGGCGTTGGCCTGCTGCCGACCGTTCTTGATGTTGTTGAGAACCCAAAAAATCTGAAAATTGTTGAGCTGGAAGCACCGCAGCTGCCTCGCTCTCTGGACGACGCGCAAATCGCTCTGGCAGTTATTAACACCACCTATGCCAGCCAGATTGGCCTGACTCCAGCGAAAGACGGTATCTTTGTCGAAGATAAAGAGTCCCCGTACGTAAACCTGATCGTAACGCGTGAAGACAACAAAGACGCGGAAAACGTGAAGAAATTCGTCCAGGCTTATCAGTCTGACGAAGTTTACGAAGCGGCAAACAAAGTGTTTAACGGCGGTGCAGTTAAAGGCTGGTAATTTTTAGGCTGTTTCCACAATTTGTAATATCATTCAGGACGGGCGCTTGCCCGTCTTGTCATTTTTACAAGCGCCTGATTCAATATTGACGTTTTGATCATACATTGAGGAAATACTATGCGTGCTTTACCGATCTGTTTAGTAGCACTCATGCTAAGCGGCTGTTCCATGTTAAGCAGATCCCCTGTCGAACCCGTTCAAAGCACTGCACCCCAGCCGAAAGCGGAGCCTGCAAAACCGAAAGCGCCGCGCGCTACGCCGGTCCGAATTTATACCAATGCAGAAGAATTAGTCGGCAAACCGTTCCGCGATCTCGGTGAAGTCAGTGGCGACTCATGCCAGGCCTCTAATCAGGACTCTCCGCCGAGCATTCCAACCGCGCGTAAGCGGATGCAAATCAATGCCTCTAAAATGAAAGCCAATGCGGTATTACTGCATAGCTGCGAAGTCACCAGCGGTACGCCAGGCTGCTATCGTCAGGCTGTATGTATCGGTTCTGCGCTTAACATTACGGCGAAATGAGCAGTTTCCAGTTCGAGCAAATAGGCGTTATTCGCTCGCCCTATAAAGAAAAATTCGCCGTTCCGCGCCAGCCTGGTCTGGTAAAAAGCGCCAACGGTGAACTGCATCTCATTGCTCCCTACAACCAGGCCGACGCCGTTCGCGGCCTGGAAGCGTTCAGCCATTTATGGATTCTTTTCGTCTTTCATCAAACGATGGAAGGCGGCTGGCGTCCGACTGTGCGTCCACCGCGCCTCGGCGGTAACGCCAGAATGGGGGTTTTCGCTACGCGCTCCACTTTCCGCCCTAACCCGATTGGTATGTCGCTGGTAGAGCTGAAAGAGGTTGTTTGCCATAAAGACAGCGTGATTCTGAAGCTCGGCAGTCTGGATCTCGTCGATGGTACGCCGGTGGTGGATATCAAACCGTATCTCCCCTTTGCCGAATCGCTTCCCGATGCCAGCGCCAGCTATGCGCAAAATGCGCCAGCGGCAGAAATGGCGGTGAGCTTTACCGCAGAGGTCGAAAAGCAGCTTTTGACACTGGAGAAGCGTTATCCGCAGTTAACGCTGTTTATCCGCGAAGTACTGGCGCAGGACCCGCGCCCGGCCTATCGTAAAGGTGAGGAAACGGGTAAAACCTATGCCGTCTGGCTGCATGATTTTAACGTTCGCTGGCGCGTCACCGACGCAGGTTTTGAAGTCTTTGCGCTGGAACCGCGTTAAATTCACGCCCTTCTCTTTTGACATTTCTTTTGCACTGGTAAACTAAATCACTTTTTTTGTCCCAGGCTCGCCTTGAGCCTGTTCTACCTTCCAACTGGAACCGTAACAACATGCGTACTAGCCAATACCTGCTCTCCACTCTCAAGGAGACACCTGCCGACGCCGAGGTGATCAGCCATCAGCTGATGCTGCGCGCCGGGATGATCCGCAAGCTGGCCTCCGGGTTATATACCTGGCTGCCGACCGGCGTGCGCGTTCTGAAAAAAGTCGAAAACATCGTGCGTGAAGAGATGAACAACGCCGGTGCGATCGAGGTGTCGATGCCGGTGGTTCAGCCAGCCGATTTGTGGCAAGAGAGTGGTCGTTGGGAACAGTACGGTCCGGAACTGCTGCGTTTTGTTGACCGTGGCGAGCGTCCGTTCGTACTCGGCCCAACTCATGAAGAAGTTATCACTGACCTGATTCGTAACGAGCTTAGCTCTTACAAACAGCTGCCGCTGAACTTCTATCAGATCCAGACCAAGTTCCGCGACGAAGTGCGTCCGCGTTTCGGCGTCATGCGTTCCCGCGAATTCCTGATGAAAGATGCTTACTCTTTCCATACTTCTCAGGAATCCCTGCAGGAAACCTACGATGCAATGTATGCGGCCTACAGCAAAATCTTCAGCCGCATGGGGCTGGATTTCCGCGCCGTACAGGCCGACACCGGTTCTATCGGCGGCAGCGCCTCTCACGAATTCCAGGTGCTGGCGCAGAGCGGTGAAGACGATGTGGTCTTCTCCGACACCTCTGACTATGCAGCGAACATTGAGCTGGCAGAAGCTATCGCGCCGAAAGAACCGCGCGCTGCTGCTACCCAGGAAATGACGCTGGTTGATACGCCGAACGCGAAAACCATCGCGGAACTGGTTGAACAGTTCAATCTGCCGATTGAGAAAACGGTTAAGACTCTGCTGGTTAAAGCGGTTGAAGGCAGTAGCTTCCCGCTGGTTGCGCTGCTGGTGCGCGGTGACCACGAGCTGAACGAAGTTAAAGCAGAAAAACTGCCGCAGGTTGCAAGCCCGCTGACTTTCGCGACCGAAGAAGAAATTCGTGCCGTGGTTAAAGCCGGTCCGGGTTCACTGGGTCCGGTAAACATGCCGATTCCGGTGGTGATTGACCGTACCGTTGCGGCGATGAGTGATTTCGCTGCTGGTGCTAACATCGATGGTAAACACTACTTCGGTATCAACTGGGATCGCGATGTCGCTACCCCAGAAATTGCGGATATCCGTAACGTGGTGGCTGGCGATCCAAGCCCGGATGGTCAGGGTACGCTGCTGATCAAACGTGGTATCGAAGTTGGTCACATCTTCCAGCTGGGTACCAAGTACTCCGAAGCACTGAAAGCCTCCGTACAGGGTGAAGATGGTCGTAACCAAATCCTGACGATGGGTTGCTACGGTATCGGGGTAACGCGTGTGGTAGCTGCGGCGATTGAGCAGAACTACGACGAACGCGGCATCGTATGGCCTGACGCTATCGCGCCGTTCCAGGTGGCGATTCTGCCGATGAACATGCACAAATCCTTCCGCGTACAGGAACTGGCCGAGAAACTGTACAGCGAACTGCGTGCACAAGGTATCGAAGTGCTGCTGGATGACCGCAAAGAGCGTCCGGGCGTGATGTTTGCTGATATGGAACTGATCGGTATTCCGCACACTATTGTGCTGGGCGACCGTAACCTCGACAACGACGATATCGAATATAAATATCGTCGTAACGGCGAGAAGCAGTTAATTAAAACTGGTGACATCGTCGATTATCTGGTGAAACAGATTAAAGGCTGATGTCAGAAAGGGTCCTGAATTTCAGGACCCTTTTTTACATGGATTGTATAAAATGGATAAACCAAAGGCGTACTGCCGCCTGCTTGTCCCCTGCTTTCTTTTACTTTCGGCCTGTACCGTTGATATCAGCCAGCCAGACTCATCAGCCACAGCGGTAGATGCCGAGGCAAAAACATGGGCAATCAAATTCCAACATCAAAGCTCTTTCACCGAACAAGCAATAAAAGAAATAACGGAACCTGATCTCAAATCCGGCGATTTGCTGTTCTCCTCAAGCCTTGGGGTTACCTCATTTGGTATCCGCGTCTTCAGCACTTCCTCTGTGAGTCACGTTGCAATCTATCTGGGTGATAATAACGTTGCAGAAGCGACAGGCGCTGGCGTCCAGATTGTTTCCCTGAAAAAAGCCATGAAGCACAGTGATAAGCTTTTCGTCCTACGAGTCCCGGACCTTACCCCGCAACAAGCCACAGAAATCACCGCGTTCGCCAACAAAATCAAAGATAGCGGGTATAACTATCGCGGCATTGTCGAGTTCATTCCATTTATGGTGACCCGCCAGATGTGCTCACTGAATCCTTTTTCCGCAGATTTTCGCCAACAGTGCGTCAGCGGCCTGGCGAAAGCGCAGTTAAGCAGTGTGGGCGAAGGAGACAAAAAGTCGTGGTTTTGTTCGGAATTTGTCACTGATGCATTTGCCAAATCCGGGCATCCGCTTACGCTGGCGCAATCGGGCTGGATTAGCCCTGCCGATCTGATGCATATGCGTACTGGCGATGTCTCTGCATTTAAACCAGAAACGCAGTTACAGTATGTTGGGCACCTGAAGCCAGGGATTTATATTAAAGCAAGTCGCTTTGTTGGACTGACTCAGTGATAAAAGCCAGCCTCGTGCGCAAAATGCCGGATGCGGCGTGAACGCCTTATCCGGTCTGCAAAATCGTGCTAATTCAAAATATTGCACTGTATGCTTTAGGCCTGATAAGCGCAGCGCATGAGGCAATATTTCGTTTGTTTCTATCTCAAGACGGGTTACAGCCCCAAACTACTGCAATCCTTGTTCGGGTAAAATTTACCCGCCGTATCGGGCGCTAATACTTTGGTCGGCGCACCGGTATCCGGATTAGCCTCCAGCGTAAAGTGACCTTCAACTGACAGTAACACCGGTTTTTCACTGTTACCCCGCGCAGCCAGGTAGCCACGCTCCAGCTCTGCGTTATTCGCCACCATAAAACGTTTTCCGGTCGCGCAATCAGTAAAGGTCGCCGCATCAGCCATATAGAAATACATGCCACGCAGGGTCATCGGCGTCATTGGCATGCTCGATTTTGTCGGTTCCAGCGTGTAGTTGAACTGCGATTCAATGGGATTACCTTCACGATCGAGCATCTCCAGTGCATCCCCTTTCGCTCGATAATATGACTTTTCACCTTTGCTGTCGGTTAATACCAGCTTGTCGGCAGTTCGCGCCCATGTACCATAGGAGGCAAAGGATGAAGGCTCTTCACGAGCGCCAAGATAGCGTTCGTTCATCACCCAGGTTCCATCTTTTTCGAGGAACAGAGAGGTTTCGATCCCTTCGCAATCGGCACACGGCAGCACGCCGCGCCAACTTTGCGGCATCGGTTTCAGTTCGGCAGCCTGCGCCGGAGAAAGCGTATCGACTTCGGCCCGATTGTTACATCCCATCAGAGTAAAGAGGCTGATTACAGCCATCGCTGTCACTATCGCTTTTCTCACCATCCATTCCTTCTTTTTACTCCCGACCGCTGCGCACTTTGCCGCGCATCGCCTTCACGCTTGATTTTTGTGCCTTCGATGCCAGCCTGCGCTCTTTTGATGCGCGGGTGGGCCGCGTGGGTCGTCGGGCTTTTTGTTCTGTTGTTAATTCTTTAATCACTGCCACCAACCGGGCCAGCGCCGCTTCGCGGTTGAGCTCCTGACTACGGTATTCCTGCGCCTTAATGACAATCACGCCATCGCTGCTGATTAAATGATGGCTGGCGGCGAGCAGGCGTTCTTTGTAATACTCTGGCAGGCTGGACGCCCGAATGTCAAAACGCAGATGAATAGCCGTTGAGGTCTTATTAACATGCTGCCCGCCCGCGCCCTGCGCACGAATGGCGGTGATCTCAAGCTCACCATCGGGGATAGCAACATGTCGGGAAATCACAATCATGAAGGTTGTTGCCAGGCGGTTAACTTCACTTCCAGATTATTCTTATCATCCGATAACCAGATAACACCATCCTGAATCGTTGCCTGCAGCGTCATGGTACGATCGGCAAAGGCGCTTACTTTCGCCAGTTGTTCATCGTCCAGATACCAGACGGAAAGATTGGCAAACTGCGCACATTTGCTCTGATTTTGCTGCCACCAGATTTGCGCCGCCCGACTATTATAGGCAAACAGCGCCACTTCTGCGGCCTGGGTGCAGGCTTTCTTAATCCGCCGCTCATCCGGCAGCCCCAGTTCAATCCACAAATCAATGCCCAGGTGATCGTTACGCAGCCACGCTTCCGGCTCATCATCAGCACACAAACCACGGGTAAATTGCAAACGTTCATCGGCATATTTTAGCCACGCCAGCAGGCGCAGCATCATGCGCTCCTGGGTTTCTGAAGGATGGCGCGCCAGCGTCAGAGAGGCATCGAGAAACTGGTTGCGGTCGAGATCGGCCACATTAACCGTCGCTTTATAAATTGTCGCTTTAAGCGCCATAAGAAAACTCCTTTCGAATCAGGAGGCCATTGTAACGGAATACGTGCAGTTGCGGCGCTGATATTGCAGAAATGAGTGTGGTATAGTCACCTTGCGAAACAGAGTTTATCTTCGTAGGCTTAGACTTGCATCCACGGTTAAGTCAGAGTGCTGACAGGAGGGCATGTGGAAAAATATTGTGAGTTAATACGCAAGCGGTACGCGGAAATCGCCAGCGGAGACTTAGGATACGTTCCGGACGCGCTGGGCTGCGTTTTGAAAGTGCTGAATGAAATGGCTGCCGACGACGCCCTTTCTGAGGCTGTCAGGGAAAAAGCAGCATACGCTGCGGCAAACTTACTGGTGAGCGATTATGTCAATGAATGATACGTATCAACCAATCAATTGTGATGATTACGATAATCTTGAGCTCGCCTGCCAGCATCATTTAATGCTGACACTTGAGCTGAAAGATGGCGAAAAATTGCAGGCGAAGGCCAGCGATTTAGTCTCCCGCAAAAATGTGGAGTATCTGGTCGTCGAGGCCGCTGGCGAAACCCGCGAGCTACGTCTGGATAAAATTACCAGCTTTAGCCACCCGGAAATCGGTACGGTGGTAGTGAGCGAGTCCTGATTGACTTTCGCCGGATGCGACGTTTGAAGCGTCTTATCCGGCTTTCACTTAACTAAGCGTTTTTTGCCAGACAAAACTTACGCCCTTCTCACCTTCAGCCACACCTTCTTGCGTCACAAATACCCCTGCCGCCGCAATCAGCGTTTCGCCATAAAACAGCAGTGGCGTGGTGTCACGTAGCCACGGCGGCACGCCCAGCTCTTGCCAGATTTTCTTCAGCTTACGTCCGCCTTTGCGCCCGACAATATGCAGCAATCCTGGCGCTTTAAAACGCACGCTGACTGCTTCGTCTGCACGCGGAGGGCGAATATCGTCTCCCGCAGTAAGCTGTACACTTCCCAGCCCCGCCGGTAATTCCAGCGGCTGTTGCCACGCCTGCCACGGCACAATGGTTTCGCTTTGCCCGGCGACGGATTTAATCCACCACAGTTGCGACTGATAGCGGCGGATTTCAAACGCGCCCAAACGTAAACAGGGGGAAGCATCTTCCCGCGCCAGCGCCACTTCCTGCCAGATCCTTTCCAGCGCGTCGCGGGAAGGCATTGGTGCATTCAGCCCTGACAGCCAGCGGCGGATAATCGCCGCGCGACGGGCATCACTCATCGCCAGCATTGGCGCAATCTGCAGCGTCCTTTGCGACGTTTGGCAGTGCGCTAAATCATCCGCCAGCAGTTCATCCAGCAGACTCTCTTGTTCGGCGCAAAGTGCGGCACTACGGGCCGTCGCTTCGGCAAAATGTGGCCAACGCTGCTGCAATAACGGCACCACGCGCAAGCGCAGGAAGTTACGATCGTAGCTATCATCCTGATTACTTTCGTCTTCAATCCAGCGTAAACCATGCGCCAACGCCCACTGCGCCAGTTCCCCCCGCGTGCGAGCGAGTAACGGGCGGATAAGCCGCGTTCCGGCAAACTCCGAGACTTCCCCCATAGCCGAAAGCCCGGCAGGGCCGCTACCGCGTTTAAGCGCCAGCAGAAAGGTTTCACATTGATCGTCAAGATGTTGTGCTGTGACCAGTACTTCACCAGGCAACAGGGTGCGGGCAAATGCCTGATAACGCGCCTGCCGCGCCTGGGCCTCAATGCCTAACCCCTCTTGCGCAAGTTGTACGCGCTCGACCACCAGCAGCACCTGCCACTGCTGGCAGATATTTTCACAATGTTGCACCCAGGCATCAGCATTGGCACTTAAACCGTGATGCACATGGATAGCGCGCAAAGTGACGCCCGGATTTTCCGCCCGCCACTGCACCAGCTGATGCAGCAGAACGGTGGAGTCAAGCCCGCCGCTAAAGGCCGCCAGAATCTGGCGTGAGGTGAGAAGTTGTGTATTCAGTGTGAGTGTCATGATAGCGCGATTTTACAGTAGCGATGCCCGGCACGTTACCGGGCAAATGCAGTAATGACAAGCCTTACTGCTCATACAGTTCCAGCGGCAGTCCGTCAGGGTCGTTAAAGAACGTGAAGCGTTTTTGCGTGTATGGATCGATACGTATCGCTTCACATTTCACGTTATTGCTTTCCAGGTGCGCCACTGCCGTATCGATATCATCAACGCTAAAAGCCAGATGGCGCAGGCCGCAGGCTTCCGGTCGACTGGGTCGTTGCGGCGGAAACGGAAATGAGAAAAGCTCAATCACGTACTGCCCATTAAGTGCCAAATCCCCTTTCCGCGAATCTCGCGCTTCACGATAGACTTCGCTTTGCAGCGTGAAGCCGAGAATGTCGCAGTAAAAAGCTTTGCTCACCGCATAATCCGTCGCAATAATCGCAATATGGTGAACCTGTTTTAAACCCAACATAGAATCTCCTGCATTGATATGATACGCACGTGCATCGCTATATATTGATAATACGCACAAATTACAGGAAAGATGAATCAGACATTTACACTGACTTTAAAACAACATCTCAAACGCCTGTAATAGCGGTTGAGATGCGGTTTGGTGAAGCGCTTTGCGAGAGATTACTCTGCGCTATTCTTGCTAACACTCTCGGCAATGCGGCGCAAATATTCGTTATTCTTAAACGCTATCATAATTAATTCGAACGTCATACGACAGCTTATTAGACCAATGACGGTATAAGCTAACCCTAAGATAATGTTTCCACTAAATATGGAGAAGACACCGCCTATCAGTGTCAGCACCATAGCCAGCCAGTAAAAAAACACCAGAACACGCGGCATAAGAAGATGATCAAATCCTAAAATTGCTTTCATATTTTATCCTTAAAAATTCTATGAGATTGATAAATTTATATTATTTTTGACCACTGTGTATATTGGTATATGCCTCCGAAATCGGAGTTATCAACATGAGTTCAAGAATTTTATGGCAGGAGAAAACGAAAGTAAGATTATCTAAATGTATTTATAATATGACTAAATAAACCACATAGAAAAAAAGGCCACCGAAGTGACCCTTTTCAGAATATTTGCTGATTACGCGTAGCCGTAGCTCATCAGGCGCTGATAACGACGATTTTTTAAATCTTCAGTGCTTAACACGTCGAGATCGGCTAGATCCGCCAGCAGCTGCGCTTTCAACGATGCCGCCATCGCTTCCGGGTTACGGTGAGCGCCGCCCAGCGGTTCCGGGATGATGGAGTCGATCAGTTTCAGTTCTTTCAAACGCGGAGCGATGATACCCATCGCTTCAGCCGCCAGCGGCGCTTTGTCGGCGCTCTTCCACAGAATGGACGCGCAACCTTCCGGCGAGATAACGGAATAGGTGCTGTATTGCAGCATATTCACTTTATCGCCCACACCAATCGCCAGCGCGCCGCCAGAACCACCTTCACCGATAACCGTACAAACTACAGGTACGCCGAGGCGAGACATTTCACGCAGGTTGCGTGCAATGGCTTCAGACTGACCGCGCTCTTCTGCACCCACGCCCGGATATGCCCCCGGGGTGTCGATAAAGGTGATGATTGGCATCTTAAAGCGTTCAGCCATTTGCATCAGACGCAGTGCTTTGCGGTAACCTTCTGGCGCTGGCATACCAAAGTTACGGCGAATTTTTTCTTTGGTTTCACGACCTTTTTGATGACCAATGATCATCACCGGACGACCATCGAGACGGGCGATACCACCGACGATAGCTTTATCGTCTGCATACGCGCGGTCGCCAGCCAGTTCGTCAAATTCATCAAATGCCAGGCGAACGTAATCCAGGGTATAAGGACGCTGTGGATGGCGTGCCAGTTGGGCAATCTGCCATGCACCGAGATCGGCGAAGATTTTACGTGTCAGTTCTACGCTTTTTTCACGCAGACGATGCACTTCTTCATCGATGTTAATATCCAGTTTCTCATCCTGACGGCTAACCGCAGTCAGAGAATCGATTTTCGCTTCCAGCTCTGCAATCGGCTGTTCAAAATCAAGGAAATTCAGACTCATAGTATTCCTGTATTAGTCAAACTCCAGTTCCACCTGCTCCGAACCAATGAGGCCACGGAGATCGTTTAATAAACGATCGCTCGGAGAGACACGCCACGTCGCGCCAAAACGCAACCGCGCGCGTGCATCCGCCCTCTGATAGTAGAGATGTACTGGAATTGTCCCAGAGCGGTGGGGTTCCAGAGACTGACGGAGTCGGTTTAAAAGCTGGTCATCAATTTGCCTGTCCGTCAGCGAGATAGCAAGCCCGCGAGCATATTTTTCCCGGGCTTCGTCAATATCCATCACTTCGCGAGCGGTCATTTTAAGCCCACCGCTGAAGTCATCAAAGCTGACCTGTCCGCTGACGATAAGTATGCGGTCTTTTTCCAGCAATTGCTGGTATTTATCCAGGGCGTCTGTAAACAACATCACTTCCAGGCGCCCGGAACGGTCATCCAGCGTGCAGATACCGATACGATTGCCGCGCTTGGTGACCATAACCCGCGCGGCAACAACGAGCCCCGCAGCCGTGGTGACTTTACCACGTTCTGTCGGGTGCATGTCTTTCAGCCTTACGCCTCCGACATAACGCTCAATCTCTTTTAAATACTGGTTGATAGGGTGTCCCGTCAGGTACAGACCTAACGTTTCACGTTCCCCATCTAACACCACCTGCTCCGGCCACGGCTGGCAGCTGGCGTAGGATTGTTCAATTTGTTCCGGCTCTTCGGCCAGCACGCCGAACATATCGGCCTGACCGATAGCTTCCGCTTTCGCGTGTTGATCTGCCGCTTTTAACGCATCGCCCAGCGAGTTCATCAGCGCCGCGCGGTGTGGCCCAAGACGGTCAAACGCCCCGGACATGATCAATTTTTCCAGCACTCGCCGGTTTAACTTTTTGGTGTCGGTTCGGGCGCAGAGATCAAACAGTTCGCGGAAGTAGCCGCCTTTATTACGGGCTTCGATGATGGCCTCAATCGGACCTTCACCTACCCCTTTGATCGCGCCAATACCATACACGATTTCGCCGTCGTCGTTGACGTGGAAATGGTAGAGACCGGAGTTTATATCTGGTGGCAGGATTTTCAGCCCCATCCGCCAGCACTCATCCACCAGGCCCACCACCTTCTCGGTATTATCCATATCGGCAGTCATTACCGCCGCCATAAACTCTGCCGGATAGTGCGCTTTCAGCCATAACGTTTGATATGACACCAAAGCATAGGCCGCAGAGTGCGATTTGTTAAATCCGTAACCGGCGAATTTCTCCACCAGATCGAAGATTTTCATCGCTAGTTCGGCGTTGATCCCGTTCTTTTCTGCACCTTCAGCAAATACAGAACGCTGCTTAGCCATCTCTTCCGGCTTTTTCTTACCCATCGCACGACGCAGCATATCCGCGCCACCGAGGGTATAACCAGAGAGCACCTGGGCAATCTGCATGACCTGTTCCTGATACAGGATAATGCCGTAGGTTGGCTCCAGTACCGGTTTCAGGCTTTCATGCTGCCACTGCACGTCCGGGTAGGAAATCTCCTCGCGACCATGTTTACGGTCGATAAAGTTATCCACCATCCCTGATTGCAACGGGCCGGGGCGGAACAGTGCCACCAGTGCGATCATATCTTCGAAGCAGTCAGGTTGCAGACGCTTGATCAGGTCTTTCATGCCGCGCGATTCAAGCTGGAATACCGCAGTGGTTTCCGAGCGTTGCAGCATGTCGAAGCTTTTCTTATCATCAAGCGGGATCGCGGCGATATCCAGCGGCGGCTCGCCATTCTTCGCCCGCCGCTTGTTGATCATCTCCAGCGCCCAGTTGATGATGGTGAGCGTACGCAAGCCGAGGAAGTCGAACTTCACCAGTCCGGCGTATTCAACGTCGCTTTTATCAAACTGGGTGACCGGATGTTTGCCCTCTTCATCGCAATAAAGTGGCGCAAAATCTGTAATTTTGGTCGGCGCGATAACCACCCCACCGGCGTGCTTACCGGCGTTACGGGTGACCCCTTCCAGTTTGCGCGCCATGTCGATCAGCGCCTTAACTTCTTCATCTGCTTCGTAGATTTCCGGCAGCTGCGGCTCGGCTTCAAACGCTTTCGCCAGCGTCATCCCCGGATCGGGCGGGATCAGTTTCGAGATACGGTCGACAAAGCCGTACGGATGCCCCAGCACGCGGCCTACGTCGCGGATCACCGCTTTCGCCGCCATCGTACCGAAGGTGATAATCTGCGATACCGCATCACGACCGTACATGTCCGCTACGTGTTCGATAACCTGGTCGCGTTTCTCCATACAGAAGTCAACGTCGAAGTCAGGCATGGAGACACGCTCCGGGTTAAGGAAACGTTCGAACAGCAGGTCAAATTCCAGCGGATCGAGGTCGGTGATTTTCAGCGCGTAGGCCACCAGTGACCCTGCACCGGAACCACGGCCCGGCCCTACCGGTACGCCGTTATCTTTCGACCACTGGATAAATTCCATAACGATGAGGAAGTAGCCCGGGAAGCCCATCTGGTTGATAACCTGAAGTTCAGTCTCCAGACGCTCGTCATATTCCGTGCGGCGCTTAAGACGTTCTTCCTCGTCAGGGAATAAAAATGCCAGACGCTCTTCCAGCCCCTCTTTCGCACGCTTGACCAGATAATCTTCAGTACTCATGTCCCCGGTCGGGAACTGCGGCAGGAAGTATTCACCAAGACGCACAGTTACGTTACAGCGTTTGGCGATCTCAACGGTGTTGGCAAGAGCTTCGGGGATGTCGGCAAACAGCTCGCACATCTCCTCTTCGCTACGCATATATTGCTGCGGCGAATAGTTACGCGGGCGTTTAGGATCGTCGAGGGTAAAGCCGTCGTGGATCGCGACGCGGATTTCGTGTGCGTCAAAGTCGCTGCTGTCGATAAAGCGCACGTCGTTGGTCGCCACGACGGGCAAACCGCGCGCTTCCGCCAGTTCCACCGCCGCGTGCAAATAGCTTTCTTCGTCCGGCCTTCCGGTGCGGATCAGCTCGAGAAAATAGCGATCCGGGAAGTGTTCTTCATAAAACGCGACACACTCATCTACCAGCGCGCTGTTACCACGCAAAAGACTGCGCCCGACGTCGCCCATGCGCCCGCCAGAGAGCAAAATCAGCCCTTCGTTTAATTCGATAAGCCAGTCGCGATCGATGATCGGTCCGGCGGCACCGTAACCGCGCTGATACGCTTTTGAGATCAGCAACGTCAGATTCTGATAGCCAGTATTGTTCGCCGCCAGCACCGTCAGGTGGGTTAACTCATCACCCAGCAGGTTGCACTGGACATTAAAATCTGCCCCGACGATGGGCTTAATCCCTGCGCCATGTCCCGCTCCGTAGAACTTCACCAGACCGCAAAGGTTGGTGAAATCGGTGATCGCCAGTGCTGGCATACCCAACGCCGCCGCCTTTTTTACCAGCGGCGCGGTTTTTGCCAGGCCATCGATCATCGAGTAGTCGCTGTGCACCCGCAGGTGTACGAAACGTGGTTCAGACATCTTCAGATTCCGGTTTACTTAATCTCGACACAAGAATCAGGACGCAAGTCCCAGTGCGCGTTTGACAGGCCCAAAGCTGCGACGATGATGTTCAGTCGCGCCATATTCAGCCAGTTTTTCCAGATGAAAAGCGGTTGGATACCCTTTGTGTTGGGCAAAACCATATTGCGGGAAAACAATATCCAGCGCCGCCATTTCGGCGTCGCGCGTCACTTTCGCCAGGATAGACGCAGCACTGATTTCCGGTACGCGGCTATCGCCTTTCACCACTGCCATCGACGGCATCGGTAATTTCGGGCAGCGGTTACCATCAACCAACACATATTCCGGCGCAATATGCAGCCCAGCGACGGCACGCTGCATCGCCAGCATGGTCGCGTGTAAAATATTCAGCTCGTCGATTTCATGAGGTTCCGCACGGCCCAGGCTCCAGCTTAACGCTTTCTCTTTGATCTCTTCACAGAGCGCAAGACGACGTTTTTCACTTAGCTTTTTGGAATCATTCAACCCGACAATCGGGCGCGTGGGATCGAGGATCACGGCAGCGGTAACGACCGCGCCAACCAACGGCCCGCGCCCAACTTCATCCACACCTGCAACCAGATTCGTGTGCGGATAGACAAATTCGATCATTGTGCTAACTCCAGAACGGCTTGTGCCGCCTGCTCATCGGCATTGCAGCGGATCTGCTGATGCAGTTCGCGGAAAGTGTCGTGCATCGCGTGGCTGGTTTTCCCGTTCGCCAACAGCGGTAACAGCGACTCAGCCAGTTTTTGCGGCTCACACTCTTCCTGCAATAATTCTTTAACTAACTCTCTGCCCGCCAGCAGGTTTGGCAGCGAGACATAATCGGTTTTCACCAGCCGCTTCGCCAGCCAGAAGGTGAAAGGCTTCATGCGATACCCCACCACCATCGGGCATTTCGCCAGCATGCACTCCAGTGCAGCCGTACCCGACGCCAATAGCGCCGCATCGCTGGCGACCATCGCCTCACGGCCCATTCCATCCAGCATATGAACCGAAAGGTCTGGCGCGACTTCAGCTTTGATGCGTTCAAACTGCTCACGGCGTTTGGCATTTACCAGCGGCACCACGATCTCCAGATCAGGGTAAGTCTGGCGCAAAAGCTGGGCAGTTTTCAGGAAATCGGCGCTAAGCATCTCCACTTCCGCGCCACGGCTTCCCGGCAACAATGCCAGACAGTGGGCATCGTGAGGGATCCCCAGCACATCACGCGCGGCGTTTTTATCTGGATCTAACGGCATGGCATCAGCCATGGTGTGACCGATAAAACGGCACGGCACG
The DNA here is from genome assembly GCF_004211985.1 of Escherichia sp. E10V10. Lineage (NCBI taxonomy): Bacteria > Pseudomonadati > Pseudomonadota > Gammaproteobacteria > Enterobacterales > Enterobacteriaceae > Escherichia > Escherichia sp. E10V10. Next base: position 17,965 of record NZ_RHJO01000002.1, read on the forward strand.
TTATATTTGTCATAAAACGCTTTTTCGAAAGGCAGAAATGCGAGCACCAGATCGGTGGCTCTGCCTATTTTGAAAACGCGTTTCTGTCGCCACGCCCAGACGGACGGACTGACATAATGAATGGTTTTGATACCCTGCTTTTTAAGGTTACCTTCAAGGGTAATATTGAAGTCAGGCGCATCAATACCGACAAAAACATCTGGCTTCAGTTCGCCAAAACGCTTTGTCAGATCGGCACGAATATGCAGTAAGCGACGCAGACGCCCGAGCACTTCAACAATGCCCATCACCGCCAGCTCTTCCATTTCGTACCAGGCTTCGCAGCCTTCGGCTTGCATTCGTGGTCCGGCAACACCAACAAAGCGGGCATTGGGCACACGTTCTTTCAGAGCACGGATTAAACCGGCCCCCAGGATATCGCCGGAGGTTTCTCCGGCGACCAGGGCAATCGTTAATGGACGCTGTTCAGTCATTAACGAATCAGACCGCGCGTTGAGCGTGCAAAGAAATCGGTAAAGGCTTTTACTTCCGGATACGTTTCCGCAAGTTCGGCAATTTCCGGTTTCACTTCATCGAGCGTTTTACCGCTGCGATAAATCAGCTTATACGCATTGCGGATAGCGGTAATCGCCTCGCGGCTGAATCCGCGGCGCTTCAGCCCTTCGATATTAACACCGAACGGCGTTGCGTGGTTACCCTGCGCAATGACATAAGGAGGGACGTCCTGCGCCACACCGGAGCAACCGCCAACCATCACGTGCGCACCAATGATGCAGAACTGATGGACTGCGGTCATGCCGCCGATAATCGCGAAGTCGTCAACAGATACGTGACCCGCCAGCGTTGCGTTGTTGGCGAGAATGCAGCGGTTACCTACCGTACAATCGTGCGCAATGTGCGCGTTGATCATCAGTAAGTTGTCGCTGCCCACCTTCGTCAATCCACCGCCCTGGACTGTGCCACGATGAATGGTGACGCTTTCGCGAATGCGGTTACGATCGCCGATTTCCACGCGGGTCGGTTCGCCAGCATATTTCAGATCCTGGTTAACTTCACCGATGGAGGCGAACTGATAAATCTCATTGTCGCGGCCAATTTTAGTATGACCATTCACGACAACGTGAGATTTCAGTACGGTACCCTCACCAATTTCGACATGGGGTCCAACGATACAAAAAGGACCAATGTGGGCGTTGGCGCCAATCGACGCGCCCTCTTCCACAATGGCGGTTGGATGCACAAAGGCGGATTTATCAATCACGTATCAGGCCTCCCGGCTACGAGCACACATCATCGTTGCTTCGCAAACTACTTTACCGTCGACCAGAGCAACCCCTTTAAAACGGGTCAGGCCGCGGCGCGTTTTTTCGAAAGTGACTTCCATGATCATTTGATCGCCTGGCACGACCGGGCGCTTGAAGCGCGCTTCGTCAATACCGGCGAAGTAGTACAGCTCACCCGGTTCCAGTTTTCCTACGCTTTTAAACGCCAGAATACCTGTTGCCTGTGCCATTGCTTCCAGAATCAGCACACCCGGGAAAATCGGTTTTCCAGGGAAATGGCCCTGGAAGAATGGCTCATTGACAGAGACATTTTTTACTGCGCGCAGAAAACGACCTTCTTCAAAATCCAGCACGCGATCCACCAGTAAGAACGGGAAACGGTGCGGCAGAAGTTCTAAAATCTCTTCAATCTGCAGAGTATGAGTGTTAGTAGTCAAGATACTCTTCCTGTCAAAATATAAGAAACGACAATAATAACACGGCCTGCCGCAATCGTAAGAATGAGACAGGCCGTAAAGTTTGGCGAACAAAAGATGGAACGTTAGTCTTGTTGATTAACCTTGCGCTCAAGCGACTTCAGACGCTTGCTCATGTCATCAATGTTCATCACCAGTGCAGCGGTTTTGCGCCAGACTTTGTTGGGTTGCAGCGGAATGCCTGAGGAATAGACGCCTGGTTCAGTGATGGGACGCATCACCATACCCATGCCCGTAACCGTCACTTTATCGCATATTTCCATATGCCCGTTGATTACGCTGGCACCGCCGATCATGCAGTAACGACCAATTTTCAGGCTGCCCGCCATAATGACGCCACCGGCAACCGCCGTATTGTCGCCAATCACGACGTTATGTGCAATCTGGCACTGGTTATCAATGATCACGCCATTGCCAATAACGGTGTCGTCCAGCGCACCGCGATCGATGGTGGTACATGCGCCGATCTCCACGCGATCGCCAATAATTACGCGACCAATCTGCGGGATCTTCACCCAATTACCACGATCGTTGGCATAGCCAAAGCCGTCTGCGCCTACCACAGTTCCGGATTGGATCAGGCAATTCTGACCAATCTGGATCTCATGGTAAATCGTCACGTTCGCCCAAAGACGCGAACCTGCACCGATTTTGCTGTTTTTACCAACGAAGCAACCGGCGCCGATAACCACGTTATCGCCCAGTTCAACGCCGGACTCAATCACCGCGTTAGCGCCAATTGATACGTTGTTACCCAGCTTAGCCGTCGCGTCGATCACTGCACTCGGTGCAATGTTTTGCGCGGGCTGTGGCGTGGTATCTAAAATTTGCGCCATGCGCGCGTAAGTCAGGTAGGGATTCTTCACTACCAGCGCGGCACTTTTCGCGAAAGGGAGATCGTCCTGGGTCATGACAACCGCAGACGCCTGGCACAAGCCTAAATGTTCACGGTATTTAGGATTAACCATGAACGTGATGTGACCTGTTTGTGCAGATTGCATGGACGCAACGCCGGTGATGACGATATCGCCATCACCGTGTAGTTCTGCATCCAACTGCTGCGCTAAATCAGCCAGTCGAATTGAAGGCATTACTTATTTAACCTGTTTCAGTACGTCAGCAGTGATGTCTTTTACATCGCTGCTGTTGTAAGCAACGGCGTTTGCGTCAACAACCAGATCGATGCTCTGGCTGCTGGCAACGGATTTCACAGCAGTCTGGATACGAGTAACCAGTTTACCGCGTTCTTCGTTGGAACGACGTGCGCGATCCTGCTCAAAAGCCTGCGCTTTCTGAGCAAAAGTCTGGCGCTGAGCCATCACGTCTTTTTCCAGCTTAGTGCGATCGCTGCCGGCTTTCATGGACTGCAGCTTTTTCATTTTAGCTTGCAGATCAGTTTCCATACGCTGCAGTTCGCTGGCACGGCCTTTGAACTCATTTTCCAGCGTGTTAGAAACACCGGTTTTCTGTGCTACCTGCTGAAACAGGCTGCCCATATTGACGATTGCAATTTTGTCAGCCGCCTGAGCAGAAGTTGCCAGTGCTAAACCGAGACCTGCCGCTAATAACCACTTTTTCACAATAAACTCCTTACCATCCCATTTGCACCGGAGGGTGCAGTTCTTTGCGTGGCCCGGCGATCTTATCGTGATCGCCTAAAGTCATCGCTACACTACCACTACATTCCTTTGTGGAGAACACTTACCAGGTTTTACCAATGTTAAACTGGAACTGTTCAGCCTTGTCTCCATCGTACTTTTTGAACGGCTGGGCGTAGGAGAACACCAACGGCCCCAATGGGGACATCCATTGTAATGCGATACCCGCAGACATACGGATATTGCTTGGATCACTATAGTCCGGATATCCAGAGTACTGACTAGAATCCCAGTTAGTATCCCAAACGGTACCCATATCCCAGAAGAAGGAGGTACGGACCGAGTTGGCATACTTGTCGCTAATGAACGGCGTCGGAGTGATGAGTTCCAGGCTGGCAACCGCCATAGCGTTCCCCCCAATTGCATCATCCGATTTACACAGGTCGGTTGCTCCGTCCTGAGTTGCACATTCATAATCGTAGTCCGGATCATAATCACTGGCCTGATGCGGGAAGTAAACCGCTTTCGGACCGATGGTATTGGACTGGAAGCCACGCACGGTGCTGGAACCACCGGCATAGAAGTTTTCATAGAACGGCATTTCTTTGCCGCCTAAACCATCACCGTAGCCCCAGCGAGTACGTCCCAGAACAACCCATTTGTGATCGTCGTCGATCGGCACATAGGTCGCCGTGTCTAACGTCACTTTATAGTATTCGTTATCCGATCCCGGAATGGTCACTTTACCGGTCAGGTTGACACGGGAACCATCCGTCGGGAAATAACCACGGTCGAGCTTGTTATAGGTCCAACCATAGTTAAACGTGAAGTCGTCCGTTTTGAAGCTGTTATCCTGATCAGAGGTGTTTGGATGTTCACCCATAGAGTAGAGATAACGCCACATCGCAACCTGCGGCTGCATGTTGGACAGGGAGTTATGGACATAACCCAGACCTGCACGCAGCGAGTTATATTCGTTGATCGGGAAGCCCAATGTTACGTCTGTACCATAACTCTTGTTGGTATAGTCGGACAGGTCAGCGTCATCTGCCTGGAAGTCATTATAGAAGACACGACCGCCGAGGCTTACACCATCTACAGTGAAGTACGGGTTGGTTACCGACAATTCAGCATAGGTCTGGTAATCGTTTTTGGTCCCGTTGATACCAACAGCATAACCGGTACCTAACCAGTTATCCTGCTGCACGCCAGCCTGGAAGCTCACACCACTTTCAGTACCGTAACCAATACCAAAGTTGAAGCTACCGGTGTTGCGCTCTTTTACCTTGTAGACCACGTCAACCTGGTCCGGGCTACCCGGAACACGTTGGGTATCGGTATCAACCGTTTCAAAGAAGCCCAGACGATTCAGACGTTCTTTACCCTGATCGACCAGGTCGCTGCCCAACCAGGCACCTTCCATCTGGCGCATTTCTCGGCGCAGGACGGCATCTTTCGAGGTGTCGTTACCTTCAAAACGGATCTTACGTACGTAGAAACGGTTACCCGCATCAACGTTCACACGTAATTTAACGGTTTTGTCGGCGTCGTTGATTTCAGGCATCGACTGCACGCGCGGATAGGCATAACCGTAGCGACCGAGAAGTTTTTTAATGTCATCTTCCATTTTGGTCACTTTGGTGCCGTTATACAGCTCACCCGGCTCGATCTTAGTCAACTGTTCGATTTCCGCAGAGTGCCCGGCAAGGTTACCGCTCACTTCAACGCCAGAGAGTTTGTACTGATCGCCTTCGGTGATGTTTACCGTGACGTAGATACCTTTTTTATCTGGAGTCAGACTGACCTGGGTAGAGTCGATGTTGAAACGGGCATAACCGCGATCCAGATAGTAGCTGCGCAGGGTTTCAAGGTCGCCCGCCAGTTTCTGTTTCTGATATTTACGATCGCCTACCACGTTCCACCACGGCACTTCATCACGCAGCTGGAAATGAGAGATCAGTTCGTCGGTGGTGAAAGCATGATTACCAACAATGTTGATTTGCTGGATTTCAGCTGACACACCTTCCTGGAACACCAGTTTTAGGTCAACACGGTTACGCGGCAGTGGGGTCACGACAGCTTTTACGCTGGCGCTGTATTTACCGACGCTGTAGTAGAAGTCTTCCAGACCTTTCTCGATATCGGCAATGGTGGTGCGATCGAGGGATTCCCCCACTCGCACGCCAGAAGCCTCGAGGTTTTGCTTCAGCATGTCATCTTTCACCGATTTGTTACCGGAGAAAGTGATGCTGGCAATGGTCGGACGTTCTTTTACCTGAACCAGAAGGGTATCACCATCACGAAGGACGCGAACATCCTCAAAGTTGCCGGTAGCAAACAGAGCGCGAATGGTATTACTGATATCTTCATCATTAACCGTGTCGCCTGTGCGCACCGGCATACTGAGGAGGGCCGCACCAACGGCGACACGCTGAAGGCCTTCGAAATGAATGTCTTTCACTACGAACCCTTCAGCACCGTATACGGTGGCGCTGCTAAACAGCAGCGACGCTATGAGCAACTTTTTCATCGCCATCGTTATTATGCGTTCTTCCTAACTAACTCTCATAACCGAGAGAAATCATTGAAAAGTGCAAGCCCCATTAACAGCACCAGCAAAATCGAGCCAATGCGATAACAAAAGTCTTGAACCCGCTCGGATACCGGTCCGCCCTTGATCTTTTCGATCGCAAGGAACAGCAGATGCCCCCCGTCAAGTACGGGCAACGGAAACAGGTTAATTATCCCTAAGTTCACGCTAATAAGCGCAAGGAACGGCAGGTAATAAACAACCCCGAGTTCCGCTGTCATCCCAGCCCCCTTGGCGATAGAGATCGGCCCACTGAGGTTGTTCAGTTTCACATCACCGGTGATCAATTTTCCCAGCATACTGACCGTCAGCTTCATCAATTGCCACGTTTTGTCCGTGGCTTCAACGATGGCGTTGAACGGTCCATACTGGCGTACAACTTTATACTCATCTGGCAAAGGAATGACTTTCGGCTCAATGCCGGCAAAACCAATCGCTTTACCCTTACCCGGTTTGCTCTCCGGGATTAATGTCAAAGACAAGGGACTCCCCTGCCTTTCGATATCTAACGCTAACGGTTTATCCGGGTTATCCCGGACAAGCATCACAAACGTCAGCCATTGCGTTAATGGCTGACCATCGACTTTAACGATCCTGTCGCCTGCTTGCAAACCCGCCTTACTTGCCGCTGAGTTTGGTGACACATTTTCCAGTACAGGTTCAATTTGCGGCCCACGAGGGCGAATCCCCAAAGAAGATACCGGATCTTCCTTATCAGGCTCAAACGCCCAGTTTCGCAAATCAAGCTTTACATCTCGTCGTTGATCGCTGCCAAAAGGTGCCACCGTAAGGGTGGTGCTTTCGTCGCCGATTTTGTCAACCAGTTGTAAGCGCACGGCATCCCAATCAGGCGTTTCGATACCATCTACAGCTTTTAGTTCCGTGCCAGGTACAATTTGTGCTTGTGCGGCAATCGAGTTGGCTGATATTTCACCAACAACGGGGCGAACGCCGGGAACACCAATGATAAAAACCAGCCAGTAAGCAAAGATAGCAAAAATGAAGTTTGCAACCGGACCTGCGGCGATTATCGCTGCTCGCTGGCCAACAGTTTTATTGTTGAAGGCATGGTGGCGAAGTTCCGGAACAACCGGTTCTGCGCGTTCATCCAGCATTTTGACATAACCGCCCAGGGGGATCAGGGCGATGACATATTCGGTGCCGAGTTTGTCAGTGCGGCGCCAGAGCGCCTTACCAAAACCTATCGAGAAACGCTCAACGCGAACACCACAGCGCCGGGCAACCCAGAAATGACCAAATTCATGCACGGTGATAAGCACACCCAGTGCAACGACGAACGAAGCCAAATCCCAGAGAAAACTCAGCATAATACCTTCCGTTAAAGCGTCCTGAATACCAGCAACAACAGGCAAGCAAAGACCGGCACCGCAGCCGTCAGGCTATCAATACGATCTAAAATACCACCGTGTCCTGGAATTAAATGACCGCTGTCCTTAATTCCTGCTTCGCGCTTAAACATGCTCTCAGTTAAGTCGCCGAGCACAGAGGCTAGAGCTGCGACAATAGAGCAAATGAGTAAGGTGACGGGGGCGACGTCGAGATTCGCCCACATACCGTAACCCCATGAGATTACTGCGGCGGTCGCGAGTCCGCCAATAAAACCTTGCCAGGTTTTACCCGGAGAAACCTTCGGCGCCAGCTTATGTTTGCCAAATAATTTGCCAAACATATATGCCCCTGAGTCAGCTCCCCAGACCAGGATCATGACATAGAGCAGCCATATCGCGCCACTGTAATGATTCTCGTCATAGTGCCACGCACGTAACGTCAGCATGCCCCAAAAGAAAGGCACAATGGTTAATACACCGAAAATAATGCGTAACGTTTTAGAGTTTCGCCAGATTGCCGCCGAACCGGGGTAAAATAGCACCAATAATAACGCAACACCCCACCAACCAAGCGAAGCCCAAAGTGAGACTTCAACCAGTGGTTGATGAATATTCCGATGATATTCCGGCAATAGAAAAAGCATCAGCGCCAGCAATAACCCGCACAGCACCGCCAGCCATACCCGCTGCGAGCGAGTGGTAAAACCGCTAAGCTGTCCCCATTCCCACGCCGCCAGCATACAAACTACCAGCGTAACAATGGCGAACCCCACCGGCGGCAACAAAAACAGCGCCGCGATGACTACGGGTATTAAAACAAAAGCAGATATCAGGCGATACTTCAGCAAAAGCGACCCCCATCAGGCTGTTTCATCACCGGGCTCGGTGCCGCCGAAACGACGCTCACGATTAGCAAAGGCATTTAACGCCCCTTCAAAGTCTTGTTCATCGAAATCGGGCCAAAGAACATCTGTAAAGTAAAGTTCGGCATAGGCAATTTGCCAAAGCAAAAAGTTACTAATGCGATGCTCCCCCCCAGTCCTAATTACTAAATCTACAGGGGCCAGTTCATGCATACAGACATGCTGGTTAAGCATCTCTTCATCTATCTGATCCGGTTGCAGGTTTCCTTGCTGCACCTTTTCAGCCAGTTGCCTGACTCCCTGGGCAATATCCCAACGTCCACCGTAGTTCGCCGCAATATTTAGCGTCAGACCGGTATTCCCGGCAGTTAACGCTTCAGATTTACGAATACGTTCTTGCAAACGCGAGTTAAAGCGACTGGTATCGCCAATAATACGCAGACGCACGTTATGTCGGTGCAGGCTTTTTACTTCGCTATCAAGCGCCCACACAAACAGTTCCATTAACGCACTGACTTCCTGCGCTGGTCGGTTCCAGTTTTCACTACTAAAGGCATACAGCGTTAACGCCTCAATACCGTTGTTGGCCGCAAAAGAGACAGCCCGGCGGACGGATTTTGCCCCGGCTTTATGCCCAAAGGCACGAATCTTCCCTTGCTTTTTTGCCCAGCGACCATTGCCGTCCATAATGATCGCAACATGGCGACAGCCATGTGCTGGCAATTTTTCGCTAAGTGGTTGAGTAGCAGACAACATCACGCGTTTTTTATTCCCTGATAGGGTTTACGGTACTCAGGAATACTGAAGCCTATACAAAAAAAAGCCGTGTAAAACCACGGCATATCTGACCTTACAAAGCCAACTACTGACGATCAGATGGCGCAGACTATATCACTGAAGCCCTACGCTAACAAATAGCACGACTCTCTGTAGCCGGATTATCCTCAGCTTGCGAGACGCATCACCTCTTTTCTGGCGACCTCACGCGCATTGGCATCAACAGACAACACATCGTCCACACATTGTGGTTCGCGCATATCCATTTTTTCCAGCACGGATAAATTCAACGCGGCGATATCCGTAAAGCGGATTTGTTGCGCAAGAAAGGCTGCAACAGTGATTTCGTTTGCGGCATTCAATGCGGTCGTCGCTGCCTGGCCCTGTTCGAACGCCTTCATCGCCAGTTTCAGGCATGGATAACGCTCATAATCCGGTGCGGCAAATGTCAACGCACTTAATTTGCAAAAATCGAGCGGCTTCACGCCAGAGTTCACGCGATTCGGCCATGCCATGGTGTGGGCAATTGGCGTACGCATGTCGGGTTCGCCCAGTTGCGCCAGAACGCTACCGTCCTGATAACGCACCATCGAGTGAATCACTGACTGCGGGTGAATCAGCACTTCCATCTGGCTGGCGCTGGCGTTAAACAACCAGCGAGCTTCAATGTATTCCAGACCTTTGTTCATCATGGTAGCCGAATCGACAGAAATTTTACGTCCCATCGACCAGTTCGGATGACGGCATGCTTGATCGGGCGTCATTATTGCCAAATCGCGCAAGGGCGTCTCACGGAAAGGGCCACCAGACCCGGTAAGTAAAATGGACACCACGCCATTTTGCTCAAGGTCAGCGTATCCCAGATTATGCTGAATAGGTTGCGGTAAACTCTGAAAAATGGCGTTGTGTTCGCTATCGACCGGTAATAACTGTGCTTTACTCTGCTTTACTGCGTCCATAAACAGACGTCCGCAGGTGACCAGTGATTCTTTGTTTGCCAGCAGGATGGTTTTACCGGCGCGGATCGCGGCAAGGGTAGGTAACAGGCCAGCAGCGCCCACAATCGCCGCCATCACCTGATCAACATCTTCAAGCGCCGCCATATCGCAGGCAGCTTGTTGCCCGCTTAAGACTTCGGTGCGGCTACCCTGTTGCTGTAGCATCGTTTTAAGAAGTTTCGCACTCGCTTCATCGTCCATAACAGCATAGCGGGGAGAGAACTCCAGGCACTGTTCTACCATGCGAGTGACATTTTTGCCTGCCACCAGCGCAACTACGCGGAAGTGTTCGGGATTATGGCGCACCACGTCCAGCGTGCTGCAACCAATCGAGCCGGTCGAGCCCAGAATGGTGAGTTGCTTCATGAAACATCCAGAGTTGAGACAGAATAAAAAGCAAAACGCCGCCAGCCGATCCGCAAGGATCTACTGAGCGGCGTTTTTTGTCGTTCAAGAAATCAGAACTGCATCAGTTCTGCTTCTTTGTCTGCCAGCGCCGCTTCAATTTTCTTGATTGCAGCATCAGTCAGTTTCTGTACATCGTCCTGAGAACGGCGATCGTCGTCTTCGCTGATCTCTTTTTCTTTCAACAGTGCTTTCACTTTGTCGTTCGCATCACGACGCACGTTACGTACTGCAACACGCGCCTGTTCAGCTTCGCCACGAACGATTTTGGTCAGATCTTTACGACGCTCTTCCGTCAGCGGCGGCAGCGGAACACGAATGTCGCTACCCGCAGAGTTCGGGTTCAGGCCGAGATCGGACGCCATAATCGCTTTTTCAACGGCCGGAGACATTGAACGGTCAAACACGTTGATTTTCAGAGTACGGGAATCTTCTACCGTTACGCTTGCCAGCTGACGCAGCGGCGTTGGCGTGCCGTAATATTCCACGACAATGCCATCCAGCAGGCTGGGAGAAGCACGACCCGTGCGTATTTTGCTGATTTGGGTTTTGAACGCTTCAACGCATTTGTCCATGCGTACTTCAGCATCTTTTCTGATATCGCTAATCACGTTACGAATCCTTGAAAACTTGTCTCAGTCAGACCAGACAGTCACACACAGTGGAAGTGTGCTAAGTATAGCCCTGATTAAACATATTACGGGTAATTGTCTGGATTATTAGGCTATTTTATTTGCCATTTTGGCCCCGGGCAGTGCTCGCCATCCTCACGTACTTATGTACGCTCCGGTTGCTGCGCGCTGGCCGTGACCAGACTGCCTGCAACAATAACGCCTTATAACCAGACTTACGCCCCCGCGATACTTATGCGGAATCTTACCCTTATTTATCCATCACGGGAATTATTCCGTGATTAATGTTCCTTCTTTTTCACCCATTACCACACGGCGCAGTGCACCCGGTTTGTTCATGTTGAAAACACGAATCGGTAATTTGTGGTCACGAGCCAGCGTAAAGGCCGCCAGGTCCATGACTTTCAGCTCTTTTTCCAGCACTTCGCTGTAAGTCAGCTGCTCATACATAGTTGCAGTTGGATCTTTCGCTGGATCAGCGGTAAACACACCATCAACTTTGGTCGCTTTCAGCACCACATCGGCTTCAATTTCGATACCACGCAGGCAAGCTGCGGAGTCAGTGGTGAAGAATGGATTACCCGTACCGGCGGAGAGGATCACCACACGGTTGTTACGCAACAGGCTGATTGCTTCTGCCCAGCTGTAACTGTCGCACACGCCATTCAACGGAATAGCGGACATCAGACGAGCGTTCACATAGGCGCGGTGCAGTGCATCACGCATTGCCAGACCGTTCATTACGGTAGCCAGCATCCCCATGTGGTCGCCCACAACGCGGTTCATACCCGCTTTCGCCAGACCAGCGCCACGGAACAGGTTCCCCCCACCAATCACCACACCAACCTGAATACCCAGTTCAACCAGCTCTTTGATTTCCTGAGCCATGCGATCCAGTATGCTTGCATCAATACCGAAGCCTTCCGTGCCCTGCAGAGCTTCGCCACTCAACTTAAGCAGAATGCGTTTATAGACGGGTTTTGCATTGGTAGCCATGTTTCTTTCCTGAGACTGTCAACGATTGAAATGAATTAATACCAGCGACATTGTACGTCGCTTTTCAGCGCAGCCCCATAAGGGTTAGCTGAATTTACAAGATGGGCGCAAAAAGAAGCCGCCCTCAGGCGGCTCCTTTTCGATAATTAAGACTGCTTGGACATCGCAGCAACTTCTGCTGCAAAGTCAGTCTCAACTTTCTCGATGCCTTCACCTACTTCGAAGCGGATGAAGCCAGTCACTTCAGCGTTATGCTCTTTCAGCAGCTGACCAACAGTTTTTGCCGGTTCCATAACGAACGGCTGACCGGTCAGAGAAACTTCGCCGGTGAATTTCTTCATGCGGCCTTCAACCATTTTCTCTGCGATTTCTTTCGGCTTACCAGACTGCATCGCGATGTCCAGCTGTACCTGGTATTCTTTCTCTACCACTTCAGCGGATACATCTTCTGGTTTGATGAATTCTGGTTTGCTTGCAGCAACGTGCATAGCGATGTGTTTAACCAGCTCTTCGTCAGCGCCTTTAGCAGCAACCAGAACGCCGATACGCGCACCGTGCTGATAAGAACCCAGAACGTCGCCTTCCAGTGCAGCAACGCGGCGAATGTTGATGTTTTCACCAATTTTCGCTACCAGCGCAACACGTTCTTCTTCGAACTGTGCTTTCAGAACTTCAACGTCAGTGATTTTGCCAGCTACAGCTGCGTCCAGAACTTTGTCTGCGAACGCCTGGAAACCAGCGTCTTTCGCTACGAAGTCAGTCTGGCAGTTAACTTCCAGAATGATGCCGTAGTTGCCGTCGATTTTGGTTTTGATCACGCCGTCAGCAGCAACGTTGCCTGCTTTTTTCGCTGCTTTAATAGCACCGGACTTACGCATGTTTTCGATTGCCAGCTCGATGTCGCCGTTAGCTTCAGTCAGTGCTTTTTTGCAATCCATCATGCCTGCGCCAGTACGCTCACGCAGCTCTTTTACCAGGGATGCGGTAATTTCAGCCATTCTAAAATCCTCGGAGATGTGATCTGCCCGGCGTTAAACCGCACAGATATAAAAGTGAAAAAGGGGGCCATATGCAGGCCCCCTAACCAAACGTGTACTACCTGGTCTATAAGGGCTCTCCCCCTTCATATTTCGCGCCGCAGATGCGTTGTCTTCGCTCGCTCATCCCGGTCACTTACTGATGTAAGCTCCCGGGAATTCTCGAGCTTGCCGCCTTTCTGCAACTCGAACTATTTTGGGGGAGTTATCAAGCCTTATTACTCAGCTTCTACGAAGCTTTCTTCCGCCTGGGAAGCCAGATCCTGAGAACGGCCTTCACGTACGGTTGCAGCAACAGCGCCCAGGTACAGGGTCACAGCACGGATTGCGTCGTCGTTACCCGGGATAACGAAGTCAACACCGTCCGGATCAGAGTTGGTATCAACGATAGCAAATACCGGAATACCCAGGTTGTTTGCTTCTTTGATAGCAATGTGTTCGTGGTCAGCATCGATTACAAACAGAGCGTCCGGCAGACCGCCCATGTCTTTGATACCGCCCAGGCTGTTTTCCAGTTTCTCCAGCTCACGAGTGCGCATCAGCGCTTCTTTCTTGGTCAGCTTTTCGAAAGTACCGTCCTGAGACTGAGTTTCCAGGTCTTTCAGACGTTTGATGGACTGACGAACGGTTTTCCAGTTAGTCAGCATACCGCCCAGCCAGCGATGGTTCACGAAGAACTGGTCGCAGCTCAGAGCAGCGTCTTTCACCGCTTCGCTTGCAGCGCGTTTAGTACCAACGAAAAGGATTTTACCTTTGCGAGAAGCAATCTTGTTCAGTTCAGCCAGAGCTTCGTTGAACATCGGTACAGTTTTCTCAAGGTTGATGATGTGAACTTTGTTACGCGCACCGAAGATGAACGGCTTCATTTTCGGGTTCCAGTAACGGGTCTGGTGACCGAAGTGAACACCAGCCTTGAGCATGTCGCGCATGGAAACAGTTGCCATGATTAAAACCTCTATATAAAAGTTGGGGTTATGCCTCCACGTATCCCATATTACCGACCCCAAAGGGCACCCCGGAATATGTGCCGATACGTGTGTGTTGTTACACAAAGTGAGATTGTCGCTTCCGTCCAGTCTGTGTATACGAAATGGATCGGAAGTCCGGCGCGCTTTATACCACAAATACGTCGCGGACACCAATAATTGTTGGCGCTGTGTACAGCACCAGACGATGAATTTTCTATTATAGAAAACGTTCAGTGGCACGTTTGGCGAAATTCAGAATGATTCTCAATTTGCCCGGGTGTGATACCATTGACAGCACTTACATATATATTGTCGGTATCACCGACGCTGATGGACAGAATTAATGGCTATCTCAATCAAGACCCCTGAAGATATCGAAAAAATGCGCGTCGCTGGCCGCCTGGCTGCCGAAGTGCTGGAGATGATCGAACCCTATGTTAAACCGGGCGTCAGCACCGGCGAGCTGGATCGCATCTGTAATGATTACATTGTTAATGAACAACACGCGGTTTCTGCCTGCCTCGGCTATCATGGTTATCCGAAATCTGTTTGCATCTCTATTAATGAAGTGGTGTGCCACGGTATTCCGGACGATGCCAAGCTGCTGAAAGATGGCGACATCGTTAACATCGATGTCACCGTTATTAAGGATGGTTTCCACGGCGATACCTCGAAAATGTTTATCGTCGGTAAGCCGACCATCATGGGCGAACGCCTGTGCCGCATCACACAAGAGAGCCTGTATCTGGCGCTGCGTATGGTGAAACCAGGCATCAATCTGCGCGAAATCGGTGCAGCGATTCAGAAATTTGTCGAAGCAGAAGGCTTCTCTGTCGTTCGTGAATATTGCGGACACGGTATTGGTCGCGGCTTCCATGAAGAACCGCAAGTACTGCACTATGACTCCCCTGAAACCAACGTCGTGCTGAAACCAGGGATGACATTCACTATCGAGCCAATGGTCAACGCGGGTAAAAAAGAGATCCGCACCATGAAAGATGGCTGGACGGTAAAAACCAAAGATCGCAGCTTGTCTGCACAATACGAGCATACTATTGTGGTGACTGATAACGGCTGCGAAATTCTGACGTTACGCAAGGATGACACCATCCCGGCGATAATCTCGCACGACGAATAAGAGGAAGACAAACGCAAAAATGCCTGATGCATCCTACCTTCTCCATTTGCAAGGAGTTGTAGGCTGGATAAGGCGTTCACGCCGCATCCGGCATGAACAAAGCGCACTTTGTCAACAATCTGAAGCCGGCGAATGCCGGCTTTTTTAATGTGATAATGTAATCTTATGGGTGGCGCACGATGAATACCCTTCCAGAACAGTACGCAAACACCGCTCTCCCCACCCTGCCCGGTCAACCGCAAAATCCATGCGTCTGGCCCCGTGATGAATTAACTGTCTGTGGGATAAAAGCCCATATCGATACTTTCCAGCGTTGGCTGGGCGATGCCTTTGATAGTGGGATTTCCGCTGAACAATTGATTGAAGCCCGCACTGAATTTATCGACCAGCTCCTGCAACGGTTATGGATTGATTCAGGATTCAGCCAGATCGCCGATCTGGCGCTGGTTGCCGTCGGTGGTTATGGTCGTGGCGAGCTGCATCCGCTTTCAGACGTCGATTTACTGATCTTAAGCCGTAAAAAACTTCCGGACGATCAGGCGCAAAAAGTGGGCGAGCTGTTAACGCTGCTCTGGGATGTGAAGCTGGAAGTCGGTCATAGCGTGCGCACGCTTGAAGAGTGCATGCTGGAAGGATTATCAGATTTAACCGTCGCCACCAACCTGATCGAATCCCGCTTGTTAATTGGCGATGTAGCGCTATTTCTCGAACTGCAAAAGCATATTTTCAGCGAAGGATTCTGGCCGTCCGATAAGTTTTACGCGGCGAAAGTTGAAGAACAAAACCAGCGCCACCAGCGTTATCACGGCACCAGCTACAATCTTGAACCAGACATCAAAAGCAGCCCCGGCGGTTTGCGCGATATCCACACTCTGCAATGGGTTGCCCGCCGCCATTTTGGCGCAACATCACTCGATGAAATGGTCGGATTTGGCTTCTTAACGTCTGCGGAACGTGCAGAGCTAAATGAGTGTTTGCATATTCTCTGGCGAATTCGCTTCGCCCTGCATTTGGTAGTCAACCGTTACGATAATCGCCTGTTATTTGATCGCCAGCTTAGCGTTGCCCAGCGTCTGAATTACGGTGGTGAAGGTAACGAGCCAGTCGAACAGATGATGAAGGATTATTTTCGCGTTACGCGCCGCGTTAGCGAACTTAACCATATGCTATTGCAACTGTTCGACGAGGCTATCCTCGCCCTCCCTGCCGACGAAAAACCGCGACCAATAGACGATGAATTTCAGCTACGCGGCACGCTTATCGATCTGCGCGATGAAACGCTGTTTATGCGCCAACCAGAAGCGATATTACGCATGTTCTATACGATGGTGCGCAACAGTGCGATCACCGGCATTTACTCCACCACGCTGCGCCAGTTACGTCATGCCCGTCGCCATCTGCAACAACCGCTGTGCAATATTCCTGAAGCGCGAAAGCTATTTTTGAGCATTCTGCGTCACCCTGGTTCGGTGCGTCGAGGACTGTTACCGATGCATCGCCATAGCGTGCTCGGTGCCTATATGCCGCAATGGTCGCATATCGTCGGGCAGATGCAGTTTGACCTGTTCCACGCCTACACGGTGGATGAACATACTATTCGCGTGATGTTGAAACTGGAGAGTTTTGCCAGTGAAGAAACGCGCCAGCGCCATCCGTTGTGTGTGGATGTCTGGCCGCGATTGCCGTCACCTGAGCTTATCTTTATCGCCGCACTGTTTCACGATATTGCCAAAGGGCGTGGCGGCGACCACTCTATACTCGGCGCACAAGACGTGGTGCATTTTGCCGAGCTCCACGGGCTGAACTCGCGCGAAACGCAACTGGTCGCCTGGCTGGTTCGCCAGCACTTGCTGATGTCGGTCACCGCCCAACGCCGCGATATTCAGGACCCGGAAGTCATCAAGCAGTTTGCCGAAGAAGTGCAAACGGAAACCCGGCTGCGCTATCTGGTATGCCTGACAGTGGCCGATATTTGCGCCACCAACGAAACACTGTGGAATAGCTGGAAGCAAAGCCTGTTGCGCGAACTCTATTTCGCCACCGAAAAACAGCTACGACGCGGGATGCAAAACACGCCGGATATGCGCGAACGGGTTCGCCATCACCAGCTTCAGGCGCTGGCGCTGCTGCGCATGGACAATATCGACGAAGAGGCGCTGCACCAGATTTGGTCGCGCTGTCGCGCTAACTATTTTGTCCGCCATAGCCCAAATCAACTGGCCTGGCATGCGCGCCATTTATTACAGCATGATTTAAGCAAACCGCTGGTATTGCTTAGCCCGCAGGCTACGCGTGGAGGCACCGAGATTTTTATCTGGAGTCCGGACCGCCCCTATCTGTTTGCCGCCGTCTGTGCCGAATTAGACCGCCGCAATTTAAGTGTTCACGACGCACAAATTTTCACTACCCGCGACGGAATGGCAATGGATACCTTCATCGTGCTGGAACCAGATGGCAGCCCGCTGTCCGCAGATCGCCATGAAGTCATTCGTTTTGGACTTGAGCAGGTGCTGACGCAAAGTAGCTGGCAGCCACCACAGCCGCGTCGTCAACCGGCCAAACTACGTCACTTTACTGTTGAAACCGAAGTGACGTTTTTGCCTACCCATACCGACCGAAAATCATTCCTTGAGCTTATCGCTCTCGACCAACCGGGTCTGCTGGCCCGAGTTGGGAAAATTTTTGCCGATCTGGGAATTTCGCTTCATGGCGCTCGAATTACAACCATTGGCGAGCGAGTAGAAGATTTATTCATAATCGCCACCGCTGATCGGCGCGCACTTAATAACGAGTTGCAGCAGGAAGTGCATCAGCGGTTGACAGAGGCCCTCAATCCAAACGATAAAGGGTGATGTGTTTACTGATATGAAAAGAGTTTAACAATGCAGCAGTTACAGAACATTATTGAAACCGCTTTTGAACGCCGTGCCGAGATCACGCCAGCCAATGCAGACACCGTTACCCGCGAAGCGGTAAATCAGGTGATCGCCTTGCTGGATTCCGGCGCACTACGTGTAGCGGAAAAAATTGACGGTCAGTGGGTGACGCATCAGTGGTTGAAAAAAGCGGTGCTGCTCTCTTTCCGTATTAATGATAATCAGGTGATCGAAGGGGCAGAAAGCCGCTACTTCGATAAAGTGCCGATGAAATTCGCTAACTACGATGAAGCACGTTTCCAGAAAGAAGGCTTCCGCGTCGTGCCACCAGCGGCAGTGCGTCAGGGCGCATTTATCGCCCGTAATACCGTGCTGATGCCATCTTATGTCAACATCGGCGCATATGTTGATGAAGGCACGATGGTTGATACCTGGGCCACCGTCGGTTCCTGTGCGCAGATTGGTAAAAACGTGCATCTGTCTGGCGGCGTAGGCATTGGTGGCGTGCTGGAGCCGCTGCAGGCTAACCCGACCATTATTGAAGATAACTGCTTCATCGGCGCACGCTCTGAAGTGGTTGAAGGGGTGATTGTCGAAGAAGGTTCCGTCATCTCTATGGGCGTATACATCGGTCAAAGCACCCGTATTTACGACCGTGAAACCGGCGAAATCCACTACGGTCGCGTTCCGGCGGGTTCTGTGGTGGTATCCGGCAACCTGCCGTCGAAAGATGGCAAATACAGCCTTTACTGTGCGGTTATCGTTAAGAAGGTTGACGCGAAAACCCGCGGTAAAGTCGGTATCAACGAACTGCTGCGTACCATCGACTAAAAGTATGCACACGGGCAGCACGACGCTGCCCGTTTGCTTTCTGGCTCAGATTAATTCGTCCTACTCATTCTTCCCCTTTTTTAAATACTTTTTCATCTTGTTTCGGACTGTCGTGTAATTCGCAAAACGAAGATAAATGTGCTAATCCATCCCCTGGAATATCGCCAGAATAAAGCAGGTAATTTTTTGATTTTTACGCCATGATAGAAGTCTGGAAAAAAGGCTTTCTGCGATCACAGTCGAGCCGGGCGGGCCAGGCCAAATGCTAAGATAAGCACAATTTACTGACTCATTTTGAGGTAACGCTATGTACGACAATCTGAAAAGTCTGGGTATTACCAATCCTGAAGAAATTGATCGTTACAGCCTCCGGCAGGAAGCCAACAACGATATTCTGAAAATCTATTTTCAGAAAGACAAAGGCGAGTTTTTCGCTAAAAGCGTGAAGTTTAAATATCCGCGTCAGCGCAAAACAGTGGTCGCCGATGGTGTGGGTCAGGGTTATAAAGAAGTGCAGGAGATCAGCCCGAATCTGCGTTATATCATTGATGAACTTGATCAAATCTGCCAGCGTGATCGTAGCGAAGTTGATCTTAAGCGTAAGATCCTCGACGACTTACGTCATCTGGAGTCAGTAGTAACCAATAAGATCAGCGAGATTGAAGCCGATCTGGAAAAACTGACGCGTAAATAATCCCGAACTGACGGTTAGCTCGGGCAATCCCCTCTTCCCTTCGGGGTGAGGGGAACAAGCCAGCGCCGCCTCGACCTTAACGCATAACCTACCGTTCTTCATCCAGTTGCAACGCAACATACAGCAGCAACCTGTCATCAAAATTGCCCAAATCAAGCCCGGTCAGTTCAGATATACGATTAAGCCGATACTCCAGGGTATTACGATGAATAAACAGCGCCTTTGACGTTGCCAGCGGTTGCACATTGTGACGAAACCACGCCGTCAGCGTTCGCCGCAGTAAACCGTTATTGTCCATCGCTTTCAGCCGCGCCAGCGGTCGCGCCAGTTCGTTGGCTTGCCAGTCGCCACGTAAACTGTCGAGTAATACTGGCAGCATCAGATCCTGATAAAAATAGCAGCGACTTTCTGGCATACGCTGTTTACCCACTACCATCGTTGTTTTCGCCGTACGATAAGAACGCGCAATACTGCCAGCGCCGGTAAAATAATTGCCCAGTGACACGCGAAAACGCAGCTGGCCGTACTCCTTCATACGAGTAATAAGTTGCTCTACTCGCTTACGATGGTCTTCCGCATCCCAGCGCCCAAACGTATTCAACGCCGGTTTCAGCACTACCATTTCGGTTAGCGAGACTATCGCCACCAGATTATTGCGTTCCGGCGTGGTGAGTGCATTTTGCAGTTGCTGTAGTTCCGCCATCGCGCTGTCCACGCCAAGCTGGCCGCTATCGACCTCGACAATGGCCACCACGCGGGGTTGATTGAGATCGATACCCAGTCGTTGCGCCCATTCGGTTAACGCTGGCGTATTTTCTTCAGCCTGAATCAGATGCATGACTAACTCTTCACGCAGTCGGCTATCCTGCGCCAGCAGGTGCATCAACCGCGACTGTTCCAGCATCATCTCCGCCGTCATACAGACCAGTTCACCATATTTGCGCAAATGCTCCGGTTCACCGGTCAGGCCGATAACGCCGACAATCTCGCCTTCCAGCCTTAACGGCAGGTTAATCCCCTGACGTACACCGTGCAGATGGCGCGCTACCGCATCATCGATATCGACCACCCGCCCTTGCGACAGTACCAGTAATGCACCTTCGTGCAATTCACCAATACGCTCACGATCGCCGCTGCCGATAATTCGCCCGCGAGCATCCATTACGTTGATATTGGTATCGATGATGCGCATGGTACGCGCCACGATATCCTGCGCCATTTTGGTATCAAGATGCCAGCCAGCCATAAGCCCTCCGTTGTGCACGGTTTAGCATAAGGAAGTACGCAACGCACGGCATTGTGCAAATGCACAAAGGACGACGGAGAAATATGGAGTTGTGGAGGGGGTCACAAATTGAAAAGAGAACCCCTTCCCGTTTGCAGGAAGGGGTTGAGGGAGATTACTGCATTAACAGGTAGATGGTGCTATCGCCGCGCTGAATGTTCAGCGCCAGCACTGACGGCTTGCTGTCGAGAACTTTACGCAGTTCAGCGATGTTTTTCACTGTCTGCTGGTTCGCGCCAATAATCACATCACCTTTTTTCAGGCCAATCTGCGCAGCCGGAGTACCGGTTTTCACGTTGTTCACGACCACGCCCTGATCTTTGCCTTTGTTGCTCATTTCAGCGCCTTCAATGCCGTTGAAGATAGAGCTGGAATCAACCTGATTCTGGCTGCTCTGCTGCAGTTCCAGATTCACGTTGACCTGCTTACCATCGCGCAGCAAGCCCAGGGTCAGTTTGCTGCCCACCGGCATAGTACCCACCTGAGCACGCAGTGCGGCAAAGCTGCTGATCGGCTTACCGTTCAGTGAGGTGATCACATCACCCGCTTTAATACCCGCTTTTGCAGCGGAGGAATTCGGCAGAACCTGACTTACGAAAGCGCCACGCTGGGCGTCAACTTTCATCGCTTTCGCCAGTTCAGAGTTCAGCTCAGTACCCATAATGCCCAACTCACCGCGTTTCACCTGGCCGTATTCCACCATCTGCGAGGTCAGGTTTTTCACCATGTTGCTCGGGATAGCAAAACCGATACCGATGTTACCGCCGTCTGGTGCAAGGATCGCGGTGTTAATACCGATCAGTTCACCGTTCAGGTTAACCAGCGCACCACCAGAGTTACCCCGGTTGATTGCTGCGTCCGTCTGGATGAAGTTTTCGTAGTTTTCGGCGTTCAGACCGCTACGCCCCAGTGCAGAGACGATACCGGAAGTTACCGTCTCGCCCAGACCAAACGGGTTACCGATAGCGACGGTGTAATCACCCACGCGCAGCGCATCGGAATCCGCCATCTTAATCGCGGTCAGGTTTTTCGGGTTCTGGATCTGGATCAGCGCGATATCAGAGCGCGGATCTTTGCCGACCATCTTCGCGTCGAACTTACGGCCATCGCTCAGTTGAACTTTAATGACCGTCGCGTTATCGACAACGTGGTTGTTAGTCACGACATAGCCTTTATCGGCATCAATGATGACGCCAGAACCCAGCGCCATGAATTTTTGTTGCTGGCCACCGCCGTTACCACCTTGTCCACCGCCCTGACAGAACGGGGAGCTCTGGAACGGAGAACCTTCCTGGCAGAACGGGGAATCATCACCGAAGAACTGCTGGAAATTACGCGGCATACGCGGCGTATTAACGGTTGTGCTACCTTCTACGTTAATGCTGACCACTGAAGGCATCACCTTTTCGAGCATCGGTGCAAGGCTTGGCATCTGCTGGGCTGTCGTTGCTGAAGAAGTCTCAGCCGCCGTTGCAGAGAGCGGAGATAACGCCAAACCTAAACTCAGAGCCAGTGCACTCAGTGCTAATGTGGTTTTTTTCATGTATTTCAGTCTCGATTAACAGATAACGCAAAATTGCTGTGTTCTTCAGATTCGTTTTATAGCGCGAAGTTCCGAACTAAAGTTTCTGCAAAAAGTAAAAATTTATTGTCCGTCTTTACAAAAGCCTGGTTATTGTTCTACGGCCATCAGACGTCGGTATTCATCCCACGCATAAAGGTCTGTCATACCGCTGATATAATCCTGTAACAGTCGGCAGCGGTAATAATATTCCCATAGCGGAAGCTCAGGTGAATCTGACGATAATTTACTGACAGCCTCAACATAGGCCAACCGATGGCGCGTTGAGAGCTTATGGAATAAACGCGTTTCAATGGGGAAACGTTTCACACGCTCTTTTTCAACAAGTTCGGTAAAGTCTGATAACGACATGTTTAACAACGGTCGATATATCTCTAATAAACCGCTAATCACCCGGTAGCCCTGCAATTCAAGCTGCTCGACATCTGGATGGCTAAACACATGTTTTACAGCGACATTTTTATATAACTTCAGCAACTGGCTACATTCGCTGGCATCTTCTAACAGTGCATGATTAAAGGTTCCGGCAAAAATTTCAGGTAAGTTATCAATAAATCGTTGTGCCGCATACGGCACCAGTTTATTTAAGGTATTTACGCGTAAATACATAAAAAACTGATCTTCCGTGCTACGACTTAAGCTATTTGAGCGCGATTTTTCCCAGGCATTTTCTACCACCTGCGCAAACAGCGAGCCGTTCTCATGCTGGCCCCACGCTTCATGCAGATGATGATAAAGCTGTTCAACGGTAAATATTCTTTTTTCTACCGCATCTTCAAGATCAGCCACACAATAAGATATATCGTCAGCAGCTTCCATAATCCACGTTAATGGGAAGCGACTGTAAAGCGCTAAATTAAGTTCTTTACGTAAACGCGCAATATAGAATTCTTCAGAAAGGTAATAGCCCGGCTTTTTCATTAAATAATCGTGAGTCGCGGGCGTTTCGCCACGCCACCACGCCGGACGGGTATATTTTAAAATACCGCCTACCTGGGCCCAGGTAAGATTCATCCGCATCAATGTATGCACCAGACGAATACCCTGTGCGTTACCTTCAAAATGACATAAGTCCTGACGAATTTTTCGCCGCAGCTCGTTGAGCGGCTCCTCCCCTTCCCTCAATCGCAACGCTGCCACGCTACAGCGATCGTCGGTTAATGGCTGACTTTCGGCATCCGCCGGGTACAAGCGCTGACGGAACCAGTCATTAATGGCTGCCTCGCCGAAATGACCAAACGGCGGATTTCCTATGTCATGCATCAGGCACGACATTTCGACAATGCTTTCAAACGGCCCGGTCAACTCGTCCAGACCGTAAGCCTCCAGCAATTTAAGCTCTTTCAGGCGGCTTAAAATTTCTTTAGCGATATAACGCCCCACCTGCTGAACTTCCATAGAATGGGTAAGACGCGTGCGCACGGCAGCATTGCGCTCAAGTGGGAAGACCTGGGTCTTTTGTTGCAGACGGCGAATCGCCGGGGAGTTGATAATACGCCCGCGATCGCTCTCGAAGATCCGCAGGATCTCATGTTCAGTTTTAACGCCCTGCGGTGAACGATAACGACGATGCCAGTTTATTTTATTTCGGAAATCAATCTGTGCCATGTCCTCTCCCGCGTGAGAAATACGCTTCCCCTCAAGCGCATGATAAACTATGCCTTCAAATCGAGCTTATCGCGAGTAAATCTATGAAAATCGGCATCATTGGTGCAATGGAAGAAGAAGTTACGCTGCTGCGTGACAAAATCGAAAACCGTCAAACTATCAGCCTGGGCGGTTGCGAAATCTATACCGGCCAACTGAACGGAACCGAGGTTGCGCTTCTGAAATCAGGCATTGGTAAAGTCGCAGCAGCGCTGGGTGCAACTCTGCTGCTGGAACACTGCAAGCCTGATGTGATTATTAACACCGGTTCCGCGGGTGGCCTGGCGCCAACGCTGAAAGTGGGCGATATCGTTGTCTCGGACGAAGCACGTTATCACGACGCGGATGTCACGGCGTTTGGCTATGAATACGGTCAATTGCCTGGCTGCCCTGCAGGCTTCAAAGCTGACGATAAACTGATCGCTGCCGCCGAGTCCTGCATTGCCGAACTGAATCTTAACGCTGTACGTGGCCTGATTGTTAGCGGCGACGCTTTCATCAACGGCTCTGTTGGTCTGGCGAAAATCCGCCACAATTTCCCGCAGGCCATTGCAGTAGAAATGGAAGCGACGGCTATCGCTCACGTTTGCCACAATTTTAACGTTCCGTTTGTGGTGGTGCGCGCCATCTCTGACGTCGCCGATCAACAGTCTCACCTTAGCTTCGACGAGTTCCTGGCCGTTGCTGCCAAACAGTCCAGCCTGATGGTTGAGTCACTGGTGCAGAAACTGGCTCATGGCTAAGTCACTATTCAGGGCGCTGGTCGCCCTGTCTTTTCTTGCGCCACTGTGGCTCAACGCCGCGCCGCGTGTCATCACTCTTTCCCCCGCTAACACCGAACTCGCATTTGCCGCCGGGATCACGCCGGTAGCGGTCAGCAGTTATTCCGACTATCCGCCAGAAGCACAGAAAATAGAGCAGGTTTCCACCTGGCAAGGGATGAATCTGGAACGTATTGTGGCGCTAAAACCCGATCTGGTCGTAGCCTGGCGCGGGGGTAACGCCGAGCGGCAAGTTGACCAGCTTGCTTCGCTGGGAATAAAAGTGATGTGGGTCGATGCGACAAGCATTGAACAAATTGCCGATGCGTTACGTCAACTGGCCCCGTGGAGTCCGCAACCTGACAAGGCCGAGAAAGCCGCGCAAACCTTGCTGGAACAGTATGCGCAACTCAAAGCTAAATTCGCCGACAAACCTAAAAAACGTGTTTTCTTACAATTCGGCATTAATCCGCCCTTCACCAGCGGAAAAGAATCGATTCAGAACCAGGTACTGGAAGTTTGCGGTGGAGAAAACATCTTTAAAAACAGCCATGTTCCCTGGCCACAGGTGAGCCGCGAACAGGTATTAGCACGCGCGCCACAGGCAATTGTCATCACTGGCGGATCGGACCAAACTCCTAAAATCGAGCAATACTGGGGTGAACAGCTCAAAATTCCCATTATTCCTCTCACAAGTGACTGGTTTGAACGTGCAAGCCCACGTATTATCCTCGCTGCACAACAACTCTGTAATGCGCTTTCACAAGTGGATTAGCGCCTGACCTTTTCAGGTGCTCAGTGGGGATTGAACAATGCTCGTCTATTGGCTGGATATAGTCGGCACAGCGGTATTTGCCATCTCCGGCGTTTTACTTGCCGGAAAATTGCGTATGGACCCTTTTGGCGTCCTGGTATTAGGCGTGGTTACCGCAGTAGGCGGTGGAACCATTCGTGACATGGCGCTGGATCACGGTCCGGTATTTTGGGTGAAAGACCCTACCGATCTGGTCGTTGCAATGGTAACCAGCATGCTGACGATCGTCCTGGTACGCCAGCCAAGACGCTTGCCGAAATGGATGCTGCCGGTGCTGGATGCTGTTGGGTTGGCAGTATTTGTTGGCATTGGCGTCAACAAAGCCTTTAATGCGGATGCGGGTCCATTGATTGCGGTATGTATGGGTGTTATTACGGGCGTTGGCGGCGGGATCATTCGCGATGTGCTGGCGCGCGAAATCCCCATGATTTTACGTACAGAAATCTACGCAACAGCCTGTATTATCGGCGGTATTGTCCACGCTACGGCTTATTATACGTTTTCCGTCCCGTTAGAAACGGCCAGTATGATGGGGATGGTGGTAACGCTATTGATTCGACTGGCAGCTATCCGTTGGCATCTTAAACTGCCGACGTTTGCGCTGGATGAGAATGGGCGTTAAAGAGAGTAGATGTGCCGGATAGTTTATCCGGCACATTAACAGCAGATTAGATGCTGAAGGAAGAACCGCAACCGCAGGTGCTTTTCGCGTTCGGGTTGGTCACGATGAAACGCGAACCTTCCAGTCCTTCAGTATAATCAACGGAACCACCAACCAGATATTGCAGGCTCATTGGGTCAACCACCAGGCCTACGCCCTGTTTTTCAATGGTCATATCGCCTTCGTTCACCTGATCATCAAAGGTGAAACCATACTGGAAGCCGCTGCAACCGCCACCGGTGATATACACGCGTAATTTCAGATTCGGGTTATCTTCGTCAGCGATCAGGCTTTTAACTTTGTTGGCTGCTGCGTCAGTAAACTCCAGCGGCAGTGCTACGTCATCACTCATATTTTGCTCCAAACGACATCGGCAATTGGGCAAATTCTAACCCAATAATAATCGCCATTATCTAATACCCTGGTATTTCGTTCAAGTATTCTCGCTGGCGACAGCGGCCTTGCTTCGCGCCAGTTGCTCCGCTTCCTGTTTTGCCAGCGTGCGCGCAAGAATCGCCGAGTATAGCGGTTTTCCGCCGGTAAATTGTGCTAATAGTGTTGCGCCAAGACCGGTAATAATCATTGGCAAAATGAGCTGATAGTTATCTGTCATCTCTAGTACCAGAATGATCCCCGTTAACGGCGCGCGAATGGACGCCGCCAGTAACGCGCCCATTCCGGCAATAGCAAAGGTGCCTGCTTCAAGGTGATATTGCGGAAACAGTTCAACGGCAACCATCCCGAACGCGGTTCCCAGCACGGTACCCAGCGCCAGCATCGGGGCAAAAATACCGCCCGGCGCGCCGGAAGAGAAACAGAGTAAGGTGGTGATGACCCGCGCGACAAAGATAAATACCAGCATTCCCATGCTGAAGTTCCCCGCCGTGGCGATAGGAATCAGGTTAAAACCACCGCCTGAGGTTTCAGGAGCGACAAAACCCAGCAGCCCACACAAACCACCAATCGCACCGCCCATCAGTACCCATTTGGTTATATTGCCGCCGTGTACGCGGTGTAGTAAATCCTGCATCCCCAGCACCCATTTATTAAAAACAGGGCCGAAGATGCCAAAAATAATACCGAGGATCAGATAAAGCCACAGCGTATTGAGCGGGGCGTCAGAAAGTTTACCGACGTCAATAAGTGCAACTTCGTGGTTAAATACCCGGTACATAATGGTCGACATAATGACGCCAATAAATACCGCTTTAATCGAAATTAGCGTATAGCGAAACTGCGGACGCATCTCTTCAATAATAAAAAGAATACCCGCCAGCGGCGCGTTAAAAGCCGCCGCCAGCCCCGCCGCCGCACCGGTTGCCAGTAACGTATGGCGAGCTTCGTCACCTTTCATGCGGAAAATATCAAGCACCATCCGGCCAATATTACCGCCAATCTGCACGGTTGGCCCTTCGCGCCCCAGTACCATACCGCCGCCCAGCGTCCCCAGGCCACCAAAGAATTTCACTGGCAATACACGCCACCAGCGAACGGGACGTTGATCTTCCAGCGCCCCTTCAATTTCCGGGATACCCGAACCACCCGCTTCCGGCGCGTATTTGCGCACTAAGAAATAACCGAACATCGCCAGCACTGCCGAACAGAGAAAAGCAACGGTTAACAGAAGTGGATAATTATCGGCAGTATGTACCAGCGCGCCCATGCGTTGGTTCTGCAACCAGGCGACACCTTTGTCAAAAGCAACCGCTGCCAGCCCGACAAGGGTACCGACGACCGCCGCCATAAACAAAATAGCTAATGGCGTTTTATCACGCTCAAGAAGCTGGCGAATGAGTTGTCTGCGTCGCAGACGCGCAGCCTGCGGTATTTCATAAGAGGGAGTATCAGTTTTCATCCAATGATCACATATTGGTCATACAAATAAGATGACGGCATTTTACTCGTACATTCAATGAAAATCCTTTGCAAAGCGTAATGTTTCAAATGCACAAAACTTTTATACTCTACGAAGTCAAAGTTGCAGCAGTAAAAGCAACTTGTTGACGAGTATTTAACTTGTTATGAATAACCTAGAATAGCAGCCATTCACTTTTTCTACGAATCAGGAACCCTCCATGAGTAAGTCTGAAAATCTTTACAGCGCAGCGCGTGAGCTGATCCCTGGCGGTGTGAACTCTCCTGTTCGCGCCTTTACTGGCGTGGGCGGCACTCCACTGTTTATCGAAAAAGCGGACGGCGCTTATCTGTATGATGTTGATGGCAAAGCGTATATCGATTATGTCGGTTCCTGGGGGCCGATGGTGCTGGGCCATAACCATCCGGCGATCCGTAACGCAGTGATTGAAGCCGCCGAGCGCGGTCTGAGCTTTGGTGCGCCGACCGAAATGGAAGTGAAAATGGCGCAACTGGTGACCGAACTGGTGCCAACGATGGATATGGTGCGCATGGTGAACTCCGGCACCGAAGCGACAATGAGCGCCATCCGCCTGGCCCGTGGTTTTACTGGCCGTGACAAGATCATCAAATTCGAAGGTTGCTACCACGGTCATGCTGACTGCCTGCTGGTGAAAGCCGGTTCTGGCGCACTCACTTTAGGGCAGCCAAACTCACCGGGCGTTCCGGCAGATTTCGCCAAACATACCTTAACCTGTACTTATAACGATCTGGCCTCTGTACGCGCCGCGTTCGAACAGTACCCGCAAGAGATTGCCTGTATTATCGTCGAGCCGGTGGCAGGCAATATGAACTGTGTTCCACCGCTGCCAGAGTTCCTGCCAGGTCTGCGCGCGCTGTGCGACGAATTTGGCGCGTTGCTGATCATTGATGAAGTGATGACTGGCTTCCGCGTGGCACTGGCTGGCGCACAGGATTATTATGGCGTGGTGCCAGATCTCACCTGTCTGGGCAAAATCATCGGTGGTGGAATGCCGGTAGGTGCCTTCGGCGGTCGTCGTGATGTGATGGATGCGCTGGCTCCGACTGGTCCGGTGTATCAGGCGGGTACGCTTTCCGGTAACCCGATTGCGATGGCAGCCGGTTTCGCCTGTCTGAATGAAGTCGCGCAGCCGGGCGTTCACGAGACACTGGATGAGCTGACAACACGTCTGGCAGAAGGTCTGCTGGAAGCGGCGGAAGAAGCGGGAATTCCGCTGGTTGTTAACCACGTTGGCGGCATGTTCGGTATTTTCTTTACCGACGCCGAGTCCGTGACATGCTACCAGGATGTGATGTCCTGTGACGTGGAACGCTTTAAGCGTTTCTTCCATATGATGCTGGACGAAGGTGTTTACCTGGCACCGTCAGCGTTTGAAGCGGGCTTTATGTCTGTGGCGCACAGCATGGAAGATATCAATAACACCATCGATGCTGCACGTCGGGTGTTTGCGAAGTTGTGATCCAACATTGTTTGTCGGATGCGGCGTGAACGCCTTATCCGGCCTACGGTTCAGGACCGTTTGTAGGCCCGATAAGGCGCACCAGCGTCGCATCGGGCATCGGTTGTCGGATGCGGCGTGAACGCCTTATCCGACCTACGGTTCGGGGCCGTTTGTAGGCCCGATAAGACGCGTCAGCGTCGCATCGGGCATTGTTTGCCGAATGCGGCATGGACGCCTTATCCGACCTGGAGTGCAGGACCGTTTGTAGGCCCGATAAGACGCGCCAGCGTCGCATCGGGCATTGTTTGTCGGATGTGGCATGAACGCCTTATCCGACCTACAGTTCAGCGCCGTTATATGGAAAAATTAACGGCTCTGCTTTCTCAGCAAATAAATAAAATACGGTGCGCCGATAAACGTCGACAGCAGACCCGCCGGGATCTGGAATGGAAACAGCACCATCCGTCCACACCAGTCAGCGAACACCAGCAGTAATCCCCCCACCAGCGCTGAAATCACGATGTGCGGCATCGTCCGTCGAAAGCCCATCATCCGCGCAATATGCGGTGCCATCAGACCAACAAAACTCAACGGTCCAATGGTCATTGTCGCGGTCGCCGTCAGGCAAGCCGCTAGCAGCAGCAGCGCAATTCGCGTCGGCGTCAGCGCCATCCCCACGGCCCGCGCGGTATCACCGCCCAGCGGTAAAATGGTCAGCCAGCGGCGGCACAGCGGGGTAATCGCCAGCAAAATCACCATCACAATCCCCGTGCGCCAGACCTGCGCATCGGTCGCGTTGTAGGTCGAACCAGAAATCCAGGTCAGCACTTGCGCCATTCGCGGGTCACCGCTCGCCTGCAACATCATCAAAAGCATGGTGAACGCGGTGCTTAACGCCATCCCCGCCAGTAACATGCGGTGAGGGGAAAATCCACCGCGTCCGGCGGCGATCATAATGATCAACAGCGTCACCGCCGCGCCGAGACTTCCCGCGGGTAACAGCCAGCCAAAGGCATTACCCGGTACCAGAAACAACATCAACACCACGCCAAACGCCGCGCCAGAGCTAATCCCCAGCACTTCCGGGCTTGCCATCGGGTTTCCGGTCAGCCGCTGAATAATACAGCCCGCCACCGCCAGCATGACGCCCGCAAACAGCGCTGCCATAATTCGCGGCCAGCGCCAGGGCATCAAATCCTCGAGCAACGCCCCGCTCGCCCACGTCCAGCCGTGCGCATCACGACCAAACGACAGCGCCACCACCACAGCCATCAACAGCAGCACGCCGCCCGCGAGGGCAAACGCCAGCACGTGTTGGCGTTCAGTCGCGACACGATCGTTGACCTTCATATCCGGCGCGCTAATGCTGCGTAAACGCGGCAGCAGCCACAGTAGCAGCGGCGCACCGATCAACGCAGTGACCGAACCGGTAGAAACTTCCATCCACACGCGAGTCAGCCAGAGGATGATTTGATCAGAAAGCCACAGAATTAACGCACCAATCAGCGACGCCAGCATCAATCGTGGCAACAAACGCCGCGCCCCCAGCATTTTTGCCAGCAGCGGCGCGAACAACCCGATAAAGCCGATAATCCCCACCGCGTTCACCAGCAGCGCACTGATGACTATCGCCAGCGACAGCGCCGCCAGACGCGCCAGCGACAAGGCCAGCCCCAGATTGCGCGCCACGCCATCATCAAGTCCCATCAGGGTTAACGGGCGAAGTAGCAGTAACGTCAGCATCACGCCGCCCAGCAGCTGCGGCCATAAACGCTCAACGCCGCCCCAGTCGGTTTGCGTCAGCGTTCCGGTGCTCCACAGGAACATGCTTTGCAGCTGGTCGTGATGGAAGATAACCAGTAGCTGATTAATTGCCCCGCAATAAAGGCTCACCACCAGCCCCGCGAGGATCAGCGTTACTGGCGAAAGCCGTTTCCCCCACGCGACGCCAAAAACGATTAAGCCAACGACACAAGCGCCCGCCAGCGCAGCAAACTGGCTCGCCATCGCGCCGGGGATCGCCCAGAGCGTGGTGACGGTAATCCCCAGTTGCGCGCCTGTAGCAACGCCCAACGTCGTCGGTTCCGCCAGCGGGTTACGCAGCACTTGCTGAAACAGCACGCCCACCAGCCCCAGGCCCGCGCCCACCAGCAGCGAAATCGCCAGACGCGGCAACAAGCTGTAGTGAAAAATCATCTGCTCGATGACATCGATATCCGGCGACCAGGCAGCCTGCGCCCACTGGCTACGCGGCAGCGCCTGCGAAAAGTTCATCCAGGTGAGCGCCGCTGCGACAATCACCAGCAGCGCCAGCAATAACGCCGGGAAAAGCGCAATTCGTTTACTCACGCTTTACCTCCGATGGCGTTATCCAGAATACGCACAAAGTGCATTGCCGAAAGCGTCGCGCCATAGAACCAGACTGCCGGAACGCGCTGAAAACGTCCGGCGCGGACAAACGGCATGGCCTGCCACAGCGGGGTTGCCATTAGCGCGTCCATCTCCTTGCTGTTGTCATGATCAAAACAGAGCACATCAACATCTTTATACGCCGCCAGACGATCGATACTGACGGTAGTACTGCCCCAGAAATTGGTTTCTCCCTGCCAGGCATTCACAATGCCGTATTCATCGAGAATTTCCTGGAACAGGCTGTTTGGACCGAAGACCAGCATATGGCGCGGATCGAGAAGCGACGTCAGCAATAACGGGCGCGCTCCACGCTTCACAAAGCGGGGTTTCATGCTACGGATAAAGTCTTCATATTGCGCTAAATGCGTTTCTGCTGCGCTTTGCAGATTAAGTAAATCCGCCATTTCCGTCAGCGATTTACGCGCCATCGCCAGCGGCTGTTTTCCGTCGCTGAAGTTAAATCCGCGTCCCGGCGCAATGCGTGCCAGCATTTCTGGCGAAGGCCCATATCCCGCCGACCAGACCATAAACGATGGTTTCATTTCGGTCAGCAGTTCAAGGTTAGGTTCTGTGCGCAAACCAACGTCAATCACCGATTCAGGTAATGGTGGTTCGCTGACCCACAGGCGATAGTTGATGGTGTCCGCCACGCCGTAAGGTACGATGCCGAGCGCCAGCAGTAATTCCACCGGCAACCACTCCAGCGCCACAACGCGATGTGGATCAATAGCCGCCGCACGGGCGGTATTCATCTGCCATAGCAACGGAGAAAGCGCCATCGCCGTTAACAGTCGGCGGCGCGAAATAAGAGGTAAACCGCTCATCAATAAACAAAACTCACAGGTGCAGCACCCGCCGGATGCGGCAAAATCCCCATCGGGATGCCATAAATCATTTCGAGGGTTTCGCCGCGCATAATTTCCGCAGGCGTTCCCTGAGCAATCATTTCACCACCGCGCAGGGCGACCAGATAATCACAATAGCGCGCCGCCATATTGATATCGTGCAGCACAGCAATGACCGTCAGACCACGTTCCTGACTTAAACGATGCACCAGCGCCAGCACGTCAACCTGGTGGGCGATATCCAGCGCCGAGGTCGGTTCATCCAGCAGCAGGCAACGGCTATCCTGCGCCACCAGCATGGCGATCCACGCCCGCTGACGTTCGCCGCCAGAGAGACTATCGACCAGCCGATGCGCCAGCGGTTTTAAGCCAACCAGCGAAATCGCCTCTTCGACCTTTTCGCGATCAGCCGCGCCAAAGCGCCCCAGCGCGCCATGCCACGGGTAACGACCAATCGCCACCAGTTCACGCACGGTCATCCCTTCTGCCGGAGGAAGCTGCTGCGGCAAATAAGCCACTTTGCGGGCGAACGCTTTGCTGCTCCAGCTTTCCAGCGGCTGGGCATCAAGAAGAATTTCGCCTTCCGACGGTGGCTGATGACGGCCAAGCATTTTGAGCAGAGTGGATTTACCAGAACCGTTGTGACCAATCAAACCGGTCACTTTCCCGGCAGGAAAGGTTAACGACAGCGGATGCAAAAGCGTGCGCCCTGGCACACGAAAGGAGATATTACGCAGTGCAAAAGTGGTATCGGAATGATTCGTGTATTCCTGCATAACAGCCAACTTGTGAAGCGGGCACGGAAATCCGTGCCCCAAAGAGAAAATTAGAAACGGAAGGTTGCGGTTGCAACGACCTGACGTTCTGCGCCCCAGAAGCAGCCATAAGTGTTAAAGCAGCTGGCGACGTATTCACGATCGAACAGGTTGTTAACATGCAGCGCTACGTTGGAGCCCGCCATACCGACTCGCGCCAGATCATAACGCACTAACGCATCCACGACCGTATAACTTCCCACTTTAAAGGAGTTCGCCGGATCGCCGTAGCTGGAGCCAGTATAACGGCCGCCAGTACCCAGCGTCAGACCTGAAAGTGGACCGTCAAAGAAGGTGTAATCAGCCCACAGAGAAGCCATGTGTTTTGGCACCTGCGCAGGTGTATTGCCTTTATAGGTAGTATCGGTGGTGTATTCCGCGTCGGTATAGGTATAAGAACCGACCACGTTAACACTCGCCGACAGCGCCGCTTTTGCTTCGATCTCTACGCCACGCGCACGGATCTCGCCACCTTCAACCGAGAAGAAGGAACCCTCAGGATCCGCCATCAGGTTGTTGGTTTTGGTGAGATTATACAGCGCGCCAGTCACCACAATTGGGCGATCTTCCGGTACGTATTTCACGCCGACTTCGTACTGCTTACCTTTAGACGGTGCGAAAATATTACCATCCTTCCCGACCTGTGAAGAAGGTTCAAACGATTCGCTATAGCTGAAGTACGGTGTTACGCCGTTATCAAACAGGTAGTTAACGCCACCACGCCAGGTGAACTGTTTGTCATCACGCTTGTCTGTCGTTCCCGCTACGCGGTTAAGAGATTCTTGATCTGCCCAGTCGTAACGACCGCCCAGAGTGACCAGCACTTTATCCCACTGCGCCTGATCCTGAACGTAAATACCCGTTTGCTTCTGCTTATTCAGAATACGGTACGGGCCGGAGTTTGCCGGATCTTTCGCATTGAAATCGAAATCGGTATTCACCGGATTGTACAGATCGAGCAGTGGCACAGAGTCGTCGTAACCAAACCAGGCGTTGATGTCATTACGCATACGCATAAAGTCGACACCGGTCAGCAGGGTATGGTCGATATCGCCAGTGGCGAATTTGCTTTGCAACTGGGTATCAACAGAGAAGTTTTGCAGCTTCTCATCATCAACGACGTATTTGCGCGCCAGATAATGGCCTTTATCCGCTGGCGCTAAAGCTGCACACTGTTGGCTGTAAGCATTCGCCGGATCGGAGCAGACGCCGTAACCATAAACGCTGTTTTGCGAGGTTTTGTTTTCAGCAAAGCGCAGGTTCTGACGCACAGTAAAGGTGTCGTTAAATTCGTGGTCGAAGCTGTAGCCCACCATCTTCTCATTACGAGAATAGGTGTTGTTCTTCGCCCCTTCATTAAAGTCAGTCGGCAGACGCTTACCGTTTGGCAGCGTATCAACGGTCCCTTCTTTCGGCAACCAGCCGTAATAACCAGTTTCCGGCTCATTCTGGAAGTAAGAGAGGAAGGTGAAATTGGTTTTATCGTCCGGACGCCAGGTAAACGCTGGAGCGATGGCATAACGCTGCTCTTCCGCCCCCTTTTGCTGGGCATTGGCAGAGCGCGCAAGACCGGTCAGACGATAAGAGTAAACGCCGTCATCATCCAGCGCATCGCTAAAGTCAAAACCGGTCTGGAACAGGCTGTCAGTCCCGGCTTTAAACTGTACTTCTTTCAACGGTTCAGTGGTCGGGCGCTTGCTGACCATGTTCAACAGGCCGCCTGGGCTGCTTTTCCCATAAAGCACAGATACCGGGCCACGCATGATTTCAGCGCGCTCCAGCATGTACGGGTCGATAACCGCATCGTTATAGAAGTTGCCCTGCATCTTCAGGCCATTCAGATAGTTGTTCTGGCTTTGGCCGTCAGCGGCAAATCCGCGGATGATCAAGTAATCGTAAGTGTTGGACGCACCACGGGTTCCCACAGCAACACCCGGCGTGTAGCTGAGCGCCTCTTTTACCGACTTCGGCTGGTGCAGCGCCATCTCTTCAGCAGTCACAACAGAAATAGACTGTGGCACTTTTTGAATCGGCGTATCGGTTTTAGTGCCGGTAGCTGACTGTCGCGCCGCGATAGTGGCAGCCGGACCCCATGCGCTTTCTTGCGGCGCAGGTGCAGCGGTAACGGTGATAGTGTCTTCTTTCGGTTCAACCGCTGCCTGTGCATAAACAGACATGCCGCTAACCGCTGTGGCTACTACAACTGCGATTTTACGCAGTGAGTGTTTTGGCTGAGCAGTTTTGGAACGCGCCATTGGTATATCTCTGATGTAAAGTGAATGATAACGTAAACGAGAATGATTATTATAAAGATAAGATAATATTCGAAACGCTGGCGGGTTCGCAAGCGGTACGCAATATGAGCGTTCCTGAAGGGTTAATAAACAACCAGATGAAAAGAAAGGGTTAATGCTTTTGGAGGGATGTTACTTTACCGGATGGCTACTCGCCATCCGGTATGTCACGCTTAGACGTTAATTACTACCAAACATATCCTTGATCCAGCCTGCCACGCCGTCGCTGTCTTTCTGCTGCTGTTGAGCAGGTTGCTGTTGCGGCTGTGAAGACTGATCAAATGGATTGCCTGACGGCTGCTGCTGTACCTCACTCTGCTGGCACAGCGATTGCGGATCGCTGGTCCAGACCGGCAAAGTACGCATACCACCGCTGCAAACAAAGTTACCGTCGTAATCCACGCCCATATCCACGATATCTTCCGGCGGTACAAGATTCAGCGGCGTTGGTGTCTGATTAGCCAGATAACGCTGGTAAATCGACATCGCCCCGCTGGCACCGTACAGCTTAGTCGGCTGGTTGTTATCGCGGCCTACCCAGGTGATGGTCACCGTGCTGCCGTCAATGCCCGCAAACCAGGTATCAACGTTGTTGTTGGTAGTACCCGTTTTCCCTGCCAGATGCAGGTTCGGGTATTTAGCCCCAAGCTGACGCCCTGTACCACGTTGCACCACTTGCTGCATGGTCCACAGCGTCAGATACGCCGCCTGCGCCGGAACTGCGCGTTCCGCCTGCGGGAAGCTCTGATACAGCACCTTACCATCTTCCGCGATTACCGAACGCAGTGCAGAAAGTGGCGCGCGGTTACCGCCGCTGGCGATAGTCTGGAACGCCTGCGCCACTTCGATTGGCGTTAAGTTCAGCGCTCCCAGCAACATTGCCGGAACTGGATTCAACTGGTCTTTCGGCACGCCCAGTTTGATCCAGGTATCCGTAACCGCAGGCAGCCCCAGCGCCATCCCCAGATTCACCGTCGGCACGTTCATCGAACGGGTCAACGCATCCACCAGCATCACTCTGCCGCTTTCGCTATAGCGACGATCATCGTTCTGCGGTGACCAGACCTGACCGTTCGGCTGACGCAGCGCGATTGGCGCATCGGCAATCCACGTATTCAGACGATAGATTTTCGGCTGGCTTAACGCCGTAAGATAAGTCGCTGGTTTTGCCAGTGAACCAATCGAACGACGTGCCTGCATCGCACGGTTGTAGCCCGCAAACTGCGGTTCAGCCCCCCCGACCATCGCACGGACTTCGCCACTAAAGCGATCAACGACGACAATCGCCGTTTCCAGATCGCTCAACTTACGCTGTTTCTTCAGTGCAGGAATGCCTTCTACGGCAGCTTTTTCTGCCGCATCCTGGGCCACTGAGTCAAAAGTAGTGAAGATCTTCACACCAGAGAGATCTTTCACCTTATCGCCCAGTTTCGCCTGCAACTCCTGACGTACCAGCTGCATAAAGGCTGGCTGAGGAGAGATTACTCCGCCGCGTGGCTGTACGCCCAGCGGTCGCGCACTCAGCATTTCATACAGTTCGCCGTCGATAATCTGCTGTTGTTGCAGCAAACGCAGCACCAGGTTACGTCGCTCCAGCGCCAGTTTCGGATTACGCCACGGGTTGTAGATCGACGCGCCTTTCACCATGCCAACTAACAGCGCCTGCTGGTCAAGGCTCAACTCTTCTACCGGGCGACCAAAGTAGTACAGGCTCGCCAGCGGGAAGCCACGAATTTCGTTGTCGCCGCTCTGACCGAGATACACCTCGTTCATATACAGCTCAAGAATGCGATCTTTGCTGTAACGTGCATCCATGATCAACGCCATATAGGCTTCGTTCGCTTTACGCCAGTAAGAACGTTCGCTGGAGAGGAACAGGTTTTTCACTAACTGTTGCGTCAGTGTACTCGCCCCCTGCACCGTGCGTCCGGCTGTCAGGTTCGCCAGCACCGCACGTCCAATGGAGTAGAGGCTGATGCCATCATGCTCGTAGAAATGACGGTCTTCTGTCGCCAGCAAGGTATCTACCAGCAAGTCCGGGAAACCACTGCGCGGCACAAACAGACGCTGCTCGCCGTTTGGCGAGGAGATCATGGTGATCAGGCGCGGATCAAGACGGAAGAAACCGAACTGACGGTTGTTCTCCATATTGACGATGGTCGCCAGATGATCACCATCAAAAGTCAGACGCGCACGCACCTGCCCTTCTTTACTGTCCGGGAAATCAAACGGACGGCGGATCATTTCAATGCTGTTGGCCTGCACGGTAAATTCGCCAGGACGGGTCATCTTCGACACCTGACGATACTGGGTCGCCTCCAGCAGTTTCACCATCTCGTTCTTGCTGATGGTCATATCTGGTTCAAGGTTAACCATTCGGCCATAGACCGCCGCTGGCAACTGCCAGACCTTGCCATCAATACGGCTACGAATTTTTTGATCGAGATAAACGCCGTAAATGGCGATCAGCACGGCAAAAACGATAGCCAGTTTTAGCAGCAGCCATAACCAGCCGCGTTTGCCACGAGGCTTACGCCCTTTTCCTTTGCCCTTTCCTTTGCGCGGCATCGGTTCTTCGTCCTCATAGTCATCATAATCGTCGTAATCATCGTCGTCTTCGTAACGACGACGGCTTACCTTTTGTTTGACTGGACGCGTCGGTTTCCCTTTGCGTCCAATTGGCTCGCGGTCATTCCCGGCCATGCTTTTTCTCCGCAATATTCAGGCGCAAAAGCCCGATTTTCTGTTCTTCTGTTGCAATACAGAAGAAGATATCTCTCAAAATGCTTTTCTCCCTCTCCCTGTGGGAGAGGGCCGGGGTGAGGGCATCAGCGCGCACATTGCCCCTATGCCCGTTTACCAACCTTACGAATACTTTTTCGTCCGCCGCGTTGGTGCGGTATTCGCCGGGTCGTCCGGCCAGACGTGTTTGGGATAACGCCCTTTCATCTCCTTTTGCACCTCACGATACGCCCCTTTCCAGAAGGCCCCCAAATCACGCGTGATTTGCAGCGGCCTTTGGGCGGGTGAAAGTAACTCCAGCACCAGCGGCACACGCCCCTGGGCGATTGTCGGATTGGTGGCTTCGCCAAACATCTCCTGCATTCTTACTGCCAGCGCAGGTGGGTTATCTTCATGATAACGAATGGCGATCCGACTTCCCGTCGGCACAGTGTAATGCGCAGGCAGGGAACTCACCAGACGTTGCTGCATTCCCCAATCGAGTAATCCATGCAGCGCCTGGTAAATATCGACTGATTTCAGGCCACGTAGCGAATGTACACCGCTCATATGCGGCAACAACCACGTTTCAAGCGTCGCCAATAAACTCGCGTCATCGACCGCTGGCCAGTCATACTCTGGTAACCACTTCGCAGCGCACAGTAAACGCAGGCGTAGCTGTTCCGCTTCTGGCGTCCAGTTGAGGACGTTTAATCCTTTATCGCGTATACCGTTAAGCATCGCCTGATGTAATTCTTCTTCCGAAGGTTTCGCTAGTGGCTGCACTTTTACCGTGAGCTGGCCAATTTGCAGCCGACGCCAGGCTTTCAGCGTGCCTTGAGCATCGTCCCACTCCACAGTGTCAGACTGTTGCACCAGTTGCGGGCAACGTTCTACTAACGTATTAATATCGACCGGCAGCGCCAGCAAAATCCGCGCATCCGGCGAGGCGCTGCCCTGCAATAATAACGGTGCGATCAGCCATTCGTGGCGGTTTAACGCGTCGTCGGCATCCAGCATCGCCCCCATACCGTTCGCCAGTTGATAGCGACCATCTTGCCCACGCCGACGAGCAATACGATCGGCAAACGCCCCGGCAAGTAGCGGCGCAATAAGCGAACTGTCCTCCTCACCGCCGCGTACGTTTAAGCGTTTCAACAGTTGCTGACTACGTTGCTGCCAGGCAGGTTGATTGCGCGAGAACGCCA
This sequence comes from Escherichia sp. E10V10, assembly GCF_004211985.1. Classification (NCBI taxonomy): domain Bacteria; kingdom Pseudomonadati; phylum Pseudomonadota; class Gammaproteobacteria; order Enterobacterales; family Enterobacteriaceae; genus Escherichia; species Escherichia sp. E10V10. The sequence goes on from NZ_RHJO01000002.1 coordinate 57,859, forward strand.
CGCCAAGATCGCCATTACCCATCCGTGGCGGTTCTTCGAGAATAGCGGCAATTTTTGCGGCGGTAGCCGCTTCATCGTCACTCTTCGCGCTCACCAGCATTGCCGCTAAACGCGGATCGTTACCCAGCGCCGCCATTTTTTGCCCTTGCGCACTAAGCCGTTCACCGTCCAGCGCCCCCAGCATTTGTAACAGGCGTTTCGCCGCCTGTAGATTCACCGCTGGCGGGTGATCCAGCCAGTTCATCTGTGCCGGATCGCTACATCCCCATTGCAGTAACTCCATCAACAAACCGGAGAGATCGCTTTGTAAGATCTCCGGTTCACTTTGCGCTGCGGCGCGTTCCGCCTGCTCTTTAGCGATTAAATGCAGGCAAATACCTGGCTCCAGACGCCCGGCGCGCCCGGCACGTTGCGTCATCGACGCCTGACTAACGCGCTGAGTGATCAACCGAGTAAGACCCGTACGCGGATCAAAGCGCGCTACCCTTTCCTGGGCGCAATCCACCACCAGACGGATACCTTCGATGGTTAGACTGGTTTCAGCGATGTTGGTCGCCAGCACCACTTTGCGCATTCCTTGCGGCGCAGGGAGGATAGCTTTTCGCTGATCGTTCAGCGACAACGCCCCATACAGTGGGCAGAGCAACACATCACTGCCGATGCGTGACGCCAGTTGTTCCTGCACGCGCTGAATTTCTCCGACGCCAGGTAAAAATAACAGTAATGACCCAGTTTCCTGGCGCAGCAATTCGGCGGTAGCGGCAGCTACTGCTTCGTCAAAGCGTTGGTGTGCAGGCAACGGCAAATAGCGGCGTTCCACCGGATACGAGCGCCCTTCGGAAACAACAACGGGCGCTTCTGGCAGCATCTGCTGCAAGCGATCGTTATCCAGCGTAGCCGACATAATTAGCAGCTTTAAGTCATCGCGCAGACCTTGTTGCACATCGAGTAACAACGCCAGCGCCAAATCCGCCTGCAAACTGCGTTCATGAAATTCATCGAGGATCACCAGCCCCACGCCGTTCAGTTCCGGGTCGCGCTGGATCATGCGCGTCAACACGCCTTCGGTGACCACTTCCAGACGAGTATTCGGCCCGACGCAGTTTTGCGCACGCATCCGGTAGCCAACTGTGTCGCCAGGCTTTTCGTTCAGCAGCTCCGCCAGGCGTTGCGCAACGTTACGCGCCGCCAGTCGACGTGGCTCCAACAGGATGATTTTCCCGTTAATGCCTGAATGCGCCAGAAGTTGCAGCGGTAGCCAGGTCGATTTTCCGGCTCCGGTCGGCGCACTTAATAACACCTGCGGCGCATAATCGAGGGCGGCAAGTAATTCAGGTAAGACGGCTGCAACGGGTAACGACGACACAAAACGCTCCAGAGGGTTAACATTCTTCGCGCCACATTGTAGCATCGCGGTAATTCATAACCGAGTGCCTGACATGTCTGAACCGCAACGGCTGTTCTTTGCCATTGACCTACCTGCTGAAATCCGCGAACAGATTATTCACTGGCGCGCCGCACAGTTTCCACCTGAAGCAGGCCGCCCGGTTGCTGCTGAGAATTTGCATCTGACATTGGCGTTTTTAGGCGAAGTAAGCGCAGACAAAGAGAAGGCGCTCTCACTGCTGGCCGGGCGAATTCGTCAACCCGGTTTTACACTCACGCTTGATGACGCAGGTCAGTGGCTGCGTTCACGCGTGGTATGGTTGGGTATGCGCCAGCCGCCGCGCGGCTTAATCCAACTGGCGAATATGCTTCGTTCGCAGGCAGCACGCAGTGGTTGTTTTCAAAGCAATCGACCGTTTCATCCGCATATCACCTTATTGCGCGACGCCAGCGAGGCGGTAACAATCCCACCGCCTGGTTTTAACTGGTCATATGAGGTGAAGGAGTTCACTCTTTATGCTTCCTCGTTTGCCCGTGGGCGTACACGTTACACACCGCTCAAACGCTGGACGCTGGCGCAATAACAAGGATTGTCATAATGGAATTTTCTCCTCCTTTACAGCGCGCCACGCTAATTCAGCGTTATAAACGCTTTTTAGCCGATGTGATCACACCTGATGGTCGTGAATTGACGCTACACTGCCCCAACACTGGCGCGATGACCGGTTGTGCAACGCCTGGCGATACCGTCTGGTATTCGACTTCCGACAATACAAAACGGAAATACCCGCACACCTGGGAATTAACCCAAAGCCAAAGCGGCGCATTTATTTGCGTTAATACGCTTTGGGCGAATAGATTGACGAAAGAGGCTATCCTTAATGGGGAAATTTCGGAGCTATCAGGCTATAGCTCGCTGAAAAGCGAAGTAAAATACGGTGCCGAGCGCAGTCGTATTGACCTCATGTTACAGGCGAGGTTTCGACCTGACTGCTATATTGAAGTGAAATCGGTTACGTTAGCGGAAAATGAGCAAGGTTACTTTCCCGATGCCGTTACCCAACGTGGGCAGAAACATCTTCGGGAGTTGATGAGCGTAGCGGCTGAAGGCCAACGTGCGGTGATTTTTTTCGCTGTACTGCATTCAGCCATTACACGGTTTTCACCCGCGCGCCACATCGATGAGAAATACGCGCAACTATTGTCAGAAGCACAACAGAGGGGAGTAGAAATTCTGGCTTATAAAGCGGAACTTTCTGCTGAAGGTATGGCTCTTAAAAAATCACTGCCTGTTACATTGTAGTAGTGTAAGTAACTGGTTAATTTACATTCTGGTCGCGTGCGCAAATACGCTTTTCCTCACACAGTTGTCAAGTGTTACGTTTAGATAATTGCTATCCGGAAAAGCATCTGCTATTTATAGCGGCCTCATTTTTCCCCCGAACATGGGGATCGATAGTGCGTGTTAAGGAGAAGCAACATGCAAGAAGGGCAAAACCGTAAAACATCGTCCCTGAGTATTCTCGCCATCGCTGGGGTGGAGCCATATCAGGAGAAGCCGGGCGAAGAGTATATGAACGAAGCCCAGCTGGCGCACTTCCGTCGTATTCTGGAAGCATGGCGTAATCAACTCAGGGATGAAGTCGATCGCACCGTTACACATATGCAGGATGAAGCAGCCAACTTCCCGGACCCGGTAGACCGTGCAGCCCAGGAAGAAGAGTTCAGCCTCGAACTGCGTAACCGCGATCGCGAGCGTAAGCTGATCAAAAAGATCGAGAAGACGCTGAAAAAAGTGGAAGACGAAGATTTCGGCTACTGCGAATCTTGCGGTGTTGAAATTGGTATTCGTCGTCTGGAAGCGCGCCCGACAGCCGATCTGTGCATCGACTGCAAAACGCTGGCTGAAATTCGCGAAAAACAGATGGCTGGCTAATTACAGCCGTTCCATCACGTTTACCACAGGCGGGAAATACTCCCGCCTTATTTTTTGTTCAAAGAGATGACAGACACACAGTATATTGGTCGCTTCGCCCCCTCTCCTTCCGGCGAGCTTCATTTTGGTTCTCTGATTGCTGCGCTTGGCAGCTATTTGCAGGCTCGCGCCCGGCAAGGTCGCTGGCTGGTACGCATTGAAGATATCGACCCGCCTCGTGAAGTTCCCGGTGCCGCAGAAACTATCCTGCGCCAGCTGGAACATTACGGCCTGCACTGGGACGGCGATGTTCTTTGGCAATCGCAACGTCACGACGCCTATCGCGAAGCACTCGCCTGGTTACATGAGCAAGAGCTAAGTTATTACTGCACCTGCACGCGTGCGCGTATTCAAAGCATTGGCGGTATTTACGACGGTCATTGCCGAGCATTGCATCATGGACCTGACAACGCGGCTGTGCGTATTCGGCAGTTGCATCCGGTCACACAGTTTACTGATCAACTACGCGGAATTATTCTCGCCGACGAAAAACTGGCGCGAGAAGATTTTATTATTCATCGTCGTGATGGTTTGTTTGCCTATAACCTGGCGGTGGTGGTCGATGATCACTTCCAGGGCGTCACAGAAATTGTTCGTGGGGCAGATTTAATTGAACCGACAGTGCGGCAAATCTCGCTGTACCAGCTTTTTGGCTGGCAGGTGCCAGATTACATTCATTTACCGCTGGCGCTAAACGAACAAGGCGCTAAACTTTCCAAGCAGAATCATGCGCCTGCGTTACCGAAAGGCGATCCGCGCCCGGTGTTAATCGCGGCACTTCATTTTCTGGGTCAGCAGGCAGAAGCGCACTGGCAGGATTACAGCGTAGAACAAATCCTTCAGTCAGCCGTCAAAAACTGGACGCTGACCGCCGTGCCAGAGTCGGCAATTGTAAATTCAACATTCTCAAATGCGTCATGCTGAGCTATGATTAGCCGCTATTTTTTTGTCCTGAATGATGTTTGACACTACCGAGGTGTATTATTTTTACCCGAGTCGCTAATTTTTGCCGCAAGGTGTTGAGCCGCGAGGAGAGCGAAGCTGAACAGGCAGTCGCCCGTCCACAGGTGACGGTGATCCCGCGCGAGCAGCATGCTATTTCCCGCAAAGATATCAGTGAAAATGCCCTGAAGGTAATGTACAGGCTCAATAAAGCGGGATACGAAGCCTGGCTGGTTGGCGGCGGCGTACGCGACCTGTTACTTGGCAAAAAGCCGAAAGATTTTGACGTGACCACCAACGCCACGCCTGAGCAAGTGCGCAAACTGTTCCGTAATTGCCGCCTGGTAGGTCGCCGTTTCCGTCTGGCTCATGTGATGTTTGGCCCGGAAATTATCGAAGTCGCCACCTTCCGTGGTCACCACGAAGGCAACGTCAGCGACCGCACGACTTCTCAGCGCGGGCAAAACGGCATGTTGCTACGCGACAACATTTTCGGCTCCATCGAAGAAGACGCCCATCGCCGCGATTTCACTATTAATAGTCTGTATTACAGCGTCGCGGATTTTACCGTCCGTGATTACGTTGGTGGCATGCAGGATCTGAAAGACGGTGTTATCCGCCTGATTGGGAACCCGGAAACGCGCTACCGTGAAGATCCGGTACGTATGCTGCGCGCAGTACGTTTTGCCGCGAAACTGGGGATGCGCATCAGCCCAGAAACTGCCGAGCCGATCCCACGCCTTGCTACTCTGCTCAACGATATTCCGCCAGCACGCCTGTTTGAAGAGTCTCTTAAACTGTTGCAAGCGGGCTACGGTTACGAAACCTATAAACTGCTGTGTGAATATAATCTGTTCCAGCCGCTGTTCCCGACCATTACCCGTTACTTCACGGAAAATGGCGACAGCCCAATGGAGCGGATCATTGAGCAGGTACTGAAGAATACCGATACGCGTATTCATAACGATATGCGCGTTAACCCGGCGTTTTTGTTTGCCGCCATGTTCTGGTATCCACTGCTGGAAACAGCGCAGAAAATTGCTCAGGAAAGCGGCCTGACCTATCACGACGCTTTCGCGCTGGCGATGAACGACGTGCTGGACGAAGCCTGCCGTTCACTGGCAATCCCGAAACGTCTGACTACGCTAACTCGCGATATCTGGCAGTTGCAGCTGCGTATGTCCCGTCGTCAGGGCAAACGTGCATGGAAACTGCTGGAGCATCCGAAATTCCGCGCCGCCTACGACCTGCTGGCTCTGCGTGCTGAAGTGGAACGCAACGCCGAGCTGCAACGTCTGGCGAAATGGTGGGGTGAGTTCCAGGTTTCTGCGCCACCAGACCAAAAAGGGATGCTCAACGAGCTGGATGAAGATCCAACACCGCGCCGTCGCACTCGCCGTCCGCGCAAACGCGCGCCGCGTCGCGAGGGTACCGCATGACGGTGGCGTATATTGCCATAGGCAGCAATCTGGCCTCTCCGCTGGAGCAGGTCAATGCTGCCGTGAAAGCATTAGGCGACATTCCGGAAAGCCGCATTCTTGCTGTTTCTTCGTATTACCGTACCCCGCCGCTGGGGCCGCAAGATCAACCCGATTACTTAAATGCAGCCGTGGCGCTGGAAACCGCTCTTGCCCCTGAAGAGTTACTCAATCACACACAGCGTATTGAGTTGCAGCAAGGTCGCGTCCGCAAAGCTGAACGCTGGGGACCACGCACGCTGGACCTCGACATTATGTTATTTGGTAATGAAACAATTAATACCGAACGACTCACCGTTCCGCACTACGATATAAAGAATCGTGGATTTATGCTGTGGCCGCTGTTTGAGATTGCGCCGGAGCTGGTTTTTCCTGATGGAACAACATTAGACAACTTATTACAAATAAATAAATACGATGAATTAGACAAGTGGTAATTAAATAGCCACTTGAATATAAATAAATTCTGAAAAATACTCCCCAACAATTGCAATCAATGCATTTTTAAGTTACAACCACAATTAATAATATATCCCCCCCTCTTAACCTTCCCACCCCATACACTATTTTTTCAACTTTAGATATTTAGTTTTACTTAAAGATGAATTAAGTGGATATATAATTTTTATTATGCACAATATCCCCCCTAATGATGAGCAGATGTAACATTCGGTAAATTCAAGTCCTCATCATTAACAAACCAATCTTCCTAGTCTATCGGGCCTCCCCATGTGCGGACTCCCGATTGAAGTTAAACTCATGGAATATAATTCAAGGATTTTTATGTCTAAAAAATTAGGTTTTGCCCTGTCTGGTCTTATGCTGACAATGGTTGCAGGTACTGCTTCTGCAGATATGGACGGTGGTCAGTTAAATATCAGCGGTCTGGTTGTTGATAACACCTGTGAAACCCGTGTAGACGGTGGTAACAAAGATGGTCTAATCCTGCTGCAAACTGCAACTGTTGGTGAAATCACTGACGGCGTACTGAATGATACCGTTGGTGCTAAAGCTAAACCTTTCAGCATCACCGTTGACTGTAGCAAAGCGAACCCGAATCCAGGTAGCACAGCTAAAATGACCTTCGGTTCTGTTTTCTTTGGTAATAGCAAAGGAACGCTGAACAACGACATGTCTATTAACAACCCGTCTGATGGCGTAAATATCGCTCTGCACAATATTGATGGTTCCACTATCAAACAAGTTCAAATTAACAATCCTGGCGATGTGTACACTAAAACCATGGATGCGACGACAAAATCTGCAGTTTATGATTTTAAAGCGTCTTACGTTCGTGCTGAAGCAAGTCAGACAGCAACTGCTGGTTATGTAAAAACTAACACTGCATACACCATTACTTATCAGTAAGTATTCACCAATTAAATTGATTGAATGAATATACAGGGAATAGTATTAATAATTACTATTTTTATATTATTCCCTGTCTTAATTAACTCTGTCAGGGATGGTTTATGTTTTTTAACACCAAACATACAGCAGCTTTATGCTTCGTAACCTGTATGGCTTTTAGCTCATCGACTATTGCGGATATCGTCATTTCTGGTACTCGCGTAATATACAAAGGCGATCAAAAAAGCGTCAACGTACGTCTGGAAAATAAAGGGAATAACCCATTGCTTGTTCAGAGCTGGTTAGATACTGGCGATGACAACGCAGAACCTGGCAGTATTAAAGTCCCCTTTACCGCCACGCCGCCAGTATCGCGTATTGATGCTAAACGTGGGCAAACAATTAAATTGGTGTATACCGCCAGTACCTCGCTGCCTAAAGACAGAGAGAGCGTGTTCTGGTTTAACGTACTGGAAGTTCCTCCAAAACCAGATGCCGAAAAGGTAGCAAATCAAAGCCTGCTGCAACTGGCATTTCGCACACGTATAAAACTGTTCTATCGCCCGGAAGCATTGAAGGGAAATCCCTCTGAAGCACCATTAGCCCTGAAATGGTCCTGGTCAGGTTCCGAGGGTAAAGCAGCATTACGAGTGGCCAATCCAACCCCTTACTACGTCTCTTTTAGCAGTGGTGATTTAGAAGCCAGCGGTAAACGCTATCCGATTGATGTGAAAATGATTGCACCATTCAGTGATGAAGTCATGAAAGTCACTGGCCTTAATGGCAAAGCAAATTCTGCAAAAGTGCATTTTTACGCCATTAATGACTTTGGTGGAGCCATTGAAGGTAATGCCAGTCTGTAATCAGGCAAGGATATAATTCCGCAGGAAGCATAACGTGACTATAAAACCAACTAAAAATTATCATAATCATCTGACCCGTATCGCCACGTTTTGCGCGCTGCTGTATTGCAATAGTGCTTTCAGTGCTGAACTCGTTGAATATGACCATACCTTCCTGATGGGGCAGAATGCCTCAAATATTGATCTCAGCCGGTATAGTGAAGGTAACCCTGCTATACCGGGTGTTTACGACGTCAGTGTTTATGTCAACGATCAACCTATTATTAACCAAAGCATTACATTTGTTGAGATTGAAGGAAAAAAGAACGCACAAGCCTGTATCACACTTAAAAATTTATTGCAGTTTCATATTAATTCTCCCGATATAAACAGCGAAAAAGCCGTTCTGCTTGCCCGGGATGAAGCTCTCGGCAATTGCCTCAATTTGACGGAAATTATCCCTCAGGCTTCCGTTCGTTATGATGTTAACGATCAACGTCTGGATATAGACGTTCCTCAAGCCTGGGTAATGAAAAATTACCAAAACTATGTTGATCCATCGTTATGGGAAAACGGCATTAATGCAGCCATGTTGTCATACAACCTCAATGGATATCATAGTGAAACCCCTGGTCGAAGAAATGACAGCATTTATGCTGCTTTTAACGGTGGGATGAATTTAGGTGCATGGCGACTGCGTGCCTCAGGCAACTACAACTGGATGACCGATTCTGGCAGTAATTATGATTTTAAGAATCGGTATGTTCAACGTGATATCGCCTCGCTGCGATCTCAACTCATTATTGGTGAGTCTTATACTACGGGCGAAACCTTTGATTCCGTCAGTATCCGAGGCATTCGCTTATACAGTGACAGCCGCATGTTGCCTCCGACATTAGCCAGTTTTGCGCCTATCATTCATGGTGTTGCCAATACCAACGCCAAAGTCACTATTACGCAAGGTGGCTATAAGATTTATGAAACGACTGTGCCGCCAGGCGCTTTCGTCATTGATGATCTGAGTCCGTCAGGGTACGGCAGCGATCTTATTGTTACTGTCGAAGAATCCGATGGCTCAAAGCGGACATTCTCGCAACCTTTCTCATCGGTTGTTCAAATGTTACGCCCTGGCGTTGGACGCTGGGACATTAGCGGCGGTCAGGTCTTAAAAGATGATATTCAGGATGAGCCTAATTTATTTCAGGCCAGCTACTACTACGGTCTGAATAACTATCTGACGGGTTATACCGGTATTCAGATTACCGATAATAACTATACCGCCGGTTTGTTAGGTCTTGGCCTGAATACCTCAGTCGGTGCATTTTCTTTAGATGTGACTCACTCCAATGTTCGTATCCCGGATGATAAAACATATCAGGGGCAAAGTTATCGTGTTTCCTGGAACAAGTTATTCGAAGAAACAAGTACTTCACTGAATATCGCGGCCTATCGCTATTCGACACAGAATTATCTTGGTCTTAATGATGCACTAACTCTAATTGATGAAGTGAAACATCCCGAACAAGATCTTGAACCGAAATCCATGCGTAATTACTCGCGCATGAAAAATCAGGTTACGGTCAGTATTAACCAACCGTTGAAATTTGAGAAAAAAGATTACGGTTCATTTTAGCTTTCCGGAAGTTGGTCCGATTACTGGGCTTCAGGGCAAAATCGTAGCAATTATTCTATTGGCTACAGTAACAGTGCATCCTGGGGCAGCTACAGTGTCAGTGCACAGCGTTCATGGAATGAAGACGGTGACACTGAAGATAGCATTTATCTCAGTTTCACTATTCCTATTGAAAAACTACTCGGCACTGAACAACGTAATTCAGGTTTCCAGAGTATTGATACTCAGATGAGCAGTGACTTTAAGGGTAATAACCAACTCAACGTCAGTAGCAGTGGCTATAGCGATAACGCTCGCGTCAGTTATAGCGTGAATACTGGCTATACGATGAATAAAGCCAGCAAAGATTTGAGTTATGTTGGGGGTTATGCCAGCTATGAGTCACCGTGGGGAACCCTGGCAGGTTCAGTTTCTGCAAATAGCGATAACAACCGTCAAGTTTCTCTCAGCACCGACGGTGGCTTTGTATTGCATAGCGGCGGCCTGACCTTCAGCAATGACAGTTTTAGCGACTCCGATACACTGGCGATAGTTCAGGCTCCAGGTGCTCAAGGAGCGCGAATAAATTATGGCAACAGTACTATCGATCGATGGGGGTATGGTGTCACCAGTGCACTTTCTCCTTATCATGAAAACCGTATCGCGCTGGATATCAACGATCTCGAGAACGATGTTGAATTAAAAAGTACCAGTGCAGTAGCTGTTCCGCGTCAGGGGTCAGTCGTCTTTGCTGATTTTGAAACCGTGCAAGGGCAATCAGCCATTATGAACATCACACGAAGTGATGGTAAAAATATTCCATTTGCTGCAGATATTTATGATGAGCAAGGAAATGTCATTGGTAATGTTGGACAAGGTGGACAGGCTTTTGTTCGTGGTATTGAACAGCAGGGAAATATCAGCATTAAGTGGATAGAAGAAAGTAAACCCGTTAGTTGCCTTGCGCATTATCAACAAAGTTCAGAAGCAGAAAAAATAGCGCAATCTATTATTCTGAATGGAATTCGGTGTCAGATTCAGTAACTACAAGGGACGTCAAATGATAAAAATAACGCCATATAAAATAGCGACACTGATGGGAATATTATTATCCCCCTCAGTATTAGCAACGGATATTAATGTAGAGTTTACAGCTACTGTCAAAGCGACAACCTGTAATATCACTCTTACTGGTAATAATGTCACGAATGATGGCAATAATAACTACACATTGAAAATCCCCAAAATGGGGCTGGATAAGATCGCGAATAAAACTGCAGAATCTCAGGCTGATTTTAAACTGGTTGCCAGTGGGTGCAGCAGTGGCATTAGCTGGATCGATACCACTCTGACCGGAAACGCCTCATCAAGTTCACCCAAGCTTATTATACCGCTGTCTGGTGATACAAATTCTACGACAAGTTATATCGGTATGGGTTTCAAGAGACGGGGTGCTGATGATGCCACTTTTCTTAAACCCAACAGTGCGGAAAAGATACGCTGGGACACAAACGAAATACCGTCCGACAAAGGTCTTGAAATGACTGTTGCGCTACGTGAAACATCTCAAGGCGCTGGTGTGCCGGGGAATTTCCGCGCTCTGGCGACGTTTAATTTCATCTATCAATAATAAGGATAATTAAGATGACATTTAAAAATTTACGTTATGGATTATCCAGCAGTCTGGTTCTGGTAGCCTCATTATTCAGTGTCCCGTCTTATGCTGCAACAGACAGCATTGGACTGACTGTTATTACCACTGTGGAAATGGGTACCTGCACAGCAACACTTATGGATGGTAATAATAAAATCTCCACGGTTAATTTTGGTGATGTATATATATCTGAAATAAATGCTAAAACCAAAATTAAAACATTCAAACTACAGTTTAAAGATTGTGCAGGGATTCCAGGAAAGAAAGCATATATAACATTAACCAAAGTTGGCACATGTGAAGGAAATGCCAATAATGGTGATGGATTTGCCAATGCATCTACATCCACAGAAAAAGCAAATGCGGTTGTGGTTGAAGTCTGGGGTGCCATAACACCAGATCGAGCAGATAAAAATAAACAATTTAGCTGCGCTACTCCTCAAGCGAAAGAAAAGAGTATTGTGGGTGCAACAGGTACTAATGTTGTGAACTTTGATATGAGTGCAGTCCTTGTGGTAGATAAGGATAAAACTGTCAATAATGTTACGGCAGGTGATTTTTTCGCCCCTGCAACATTTACTATCACCTATAACTAACAGACTGACAGATTCAGGAACTATATATGCATCCCACTCAACGTAAGCTGATGAATAGAATAATTCTGTTTCTGTCATTACTGTTTCCCATTACCTGTCCAGCCATCGCTGGACAGGATATCGACCTTGTTGCCAATGTAAAAAACAGCACTTGCAAAAGCGGAATCAGTAACCAGGGTAATATTGATCTTGGCGTCGTTGGTGTGGGATATTTTTCAGGTAATGTTACTCCTGAAAGTTATCAACCAGGTGGAAAAGAGTTCACTGTCACTGTCTCAGACTGTGCATTTCAGGGAACAGGAAATGTATTAAATCAACTACACATAGACTTTAGAGCACAAAGTGGTGCAATGGCTAATGGTTCCCGACAAATATTTTCCAATGAAGTTTCGTCAGGGGCGAGTAATGTAGGAGTGGTTATATTTTCTATCCAGGATCCGGCGAATACATTCAATGTTCTTAATGCTTCAGGCAGCTCACGTTCCATTTATCCAGTGATGTCGGATGACATGAATGGTTCATCCTGGAAATTTAGCACTCGAATGCAAAAAATCGATCCTGCATTGAGTGTTACATCTGGTCAACTTATGAGCCATGTGTTAGTTGATATTTACTACGAATAACTAATAAAAATAGCACAAACTCTAATAAAAACGCAACAATGGAGTAAAAATGAAAACACTCTTCAAATATTTTCTTTTTCTGGCACTATATTTTTGTTGTTATACAGTTAGCGCAACTACAAGTTTTATTGTGGGAGATAAATCAGGCGTTGATAATTTTAAAGGCCCCTCCACTGCCGCACAGATGACCTTTAATTACACATCAACATCAAGCAACTTGGTTTTTTATAAACCCACGCAGTTCGGCCCGACAGGGGTAAAACTGTACTGGTCATATCTGGACACAGGTATCGGTGGTGGTATTCTTTACTGCAATACATCTGGCGGAGCGATTGCTGGGCCAATAACCATTGAAAATGCCATGGTCTATTCAGGTAAAGATTATGGCGGGCATAAACTATTTAAGACATCAGTTCCTGGCCTGTATTACACTTTGTTAATATCAAATGTCTGGTCTGCATACAATACAATAACTGATATTCAATCACCAGGAATATATATCGGAGATCCTTCAAACCAAGAATTTTTCTTTTCCGTAACAGACAACGATCTACAAACCAGGGGTTGCAACAGAGCAAACAGCGACAATAAATTTTGGGCTATTGGTGGTATTTTACACAACATAACTGTTGAATTTTATACAGATGTTAATTTCGACCCTACATCTAATCAACAAGTCCAGTTATCCAGCTCATCAAATTATCTTTATTCGTTTAAGGCCTTCAATCCTGGTACTAAAATCAAACCTCATAGCAACCACATTTATGTCAATTTCACACTGAATAATGTGAAATTAACCTTACCAACATGTTTTATATCCATGCTTACCGGACCATCAGTCAATGGTTCAACGGTTAGAATGGGAGAATATAGTTCTGGGGCAATTAAAAATGGTGCGTCACCTGTTCCCTTTGATATCTCGCTTCAGAATTGTATTCGTGTGCGTAATATTGAAACAAAACTTGTCACTGGAAAAGTAGGTACTGAAAATACACTACTGCTTGGCAATACGCTTACTGGAAGCACTGCAGCCAAAGGTGTTGGCGTACTCATTGAAGGTTTAGCAACCAGTAAAAATCCGCTAATGACATTAAAACCTAATGATACGACCTCTGTTTATAAAGATTATGAAACCGAAGATGACACCTCCGATGGGGTTTACCCTAATCAAGGTAAGGGCACATCACAGCCTCTTCATTTCCAGGCTACATTAAAGCAAGACAGGAATATTACTATCGAACCTGGGGAATTTAAAGCTACCAGTACTTTCCAGGTAACCTATCCCTGATAACGTAGCAGCACTGCCAGCTTCTGGCAGTGCTGCTACGGATAAATCATTGCCCCCACCAATGTGACTGATAAAATGCCAGACAGCACAACATCATTTATCAGGATACGTTATGAAACCGACAACGATTTCCCTGCTGCAAAAATACAAACAAGAAAAAAAGCGTTTCGCGACCATCACCGCTTACGACTACAGCTTCGCTAAACTGTTTGCCGATGAAGGGCTTAACGTGATGCTGGTGGGTGATTCGCTGGGCATGACCGTTCAGGGCCACGACTCCACTCTGCCAGTAACCGTTGCCGATATCGCCTACCACACTGCCGCCGTACGTCGCGGTGCACCAAACTGCCTGCTGCTGGCTGACCTGCCGTTTATGGCATATGCCACGCCGGAACAAGCCTTTGAAAACGCCGCAACGGTTATGCGTGCTGGCGCCAATATGGTCAAAATTGAAGGCGGTGAGTGGCTGGTTGAAACGGTACAAATGCTTACTGAGCGCGCGGTTCCTGTATGTGGTCACTTAGGTTTAACCCCACAGTCAGTGAATATTTTCGGCGGCTACAAAGTACAGGGGCGCGGCGATGAAGCGGGAGATCGACTGCTCAGCGATGCATTAGCCTTAGAAGCCGCTGGTGCACAATTGCTGGTGCTGGAATGCGTGCCGGTTGAGCTGGCAAAACGCATTACCGAAGCGCTGGCGATCCCGGTTATCGGTATTGGTGCGGGTAACGTCACCGATGGGCAGATCCTGGTGATGCACGACGCCTTTGGTATTACCGGCGGTCACATTCCTAAATTCGCTAAAAATTTCCTCGCCGAAACGGGCGACATCCGCGCGGCTGTGCGGCAGTATATGGCTGAAGTGGAGTCCGGCGTTTATCCGGGCGAAGAACACAGTTTCCATTAAGGAGTCACGTTGTGTTAATTATCGAAACCCTGCCGCTGCTGCGTCAGCAAATTCGCCGCCTGCGTATGGAAGGTAAGCGCGTGGCGCTGGTGCCAACCATGGGTAACCTGCACGATGGCCATATGAAACTGGTCGACGAAGCCAAAGCCCGCGCCGATGTGGTGGTGGTCAGTATTTTCGTTAACCCGATGCAGTTCGACCGCCCGGAAGATCTGGCACGTTATCCACGGACCTTGCAAGAGGACTGCGAAAAGCTAAACAAACGTAAAGTGGATTTAGTTTTCGCGCCCTCGGTAAAAGAGATCTACCCGAACGGTACCGAAACCCACACCTATGTTGATGTTCCTGGCCTTTCGACCATGCTGGAAGGTGCCAGCCGTCCGGGACATTTTCGCGGCGTGTCGACCATCGTCAGCAAGCTGTTTAACCTGGTCCAGCCGGACATCGCCTGCTTCGGCGAAAAGGACTTTCAGCAACTGGCGCTGATCCGCAAAATGGTTGCCGATATGGGCTTCGATATTGAGATTGTCGGCGTACCGATTATGCGCGCGAAAGACGGTCTGGCGCTGAGTTCCCGTAACGGTTATCTGACGGCGGAACAACGCAAAATTGCGCCGGGTCTGTACAAGGTTTTAAGTTCGATTGCCGACAAATTGCAGGCTGGAGAGCGGGATCTCGATGAGATTATTGCCATTGCAGGGCAAGAACTGAATGAAAAAGGCTTCCGCGCCGATGATATTCAGATTCGTGATGCCGACACATTGCTGGAGGTCTCTGAAAACAGCAAACGGGCAGTGATTCTGGTAGCCGCCTGGCTTGGCGATGCTCGCCTGATCGACAACAAACTGGTCGAACTGGCGTAATACTTAACTGGCGCTACGGCTGATGGCGCCAATTATTCATTGCCACGATATTTGTAAGCGATTATTCATATCGTAGACAACTTAGTTAGAGTTAATTAGCTTATCAATCTCTGCAAGAGATAAAGCTGTCACCTCTGCAACGTCTTCCCGAGACATCCCTTTATTCAGAAAACGTTGGGCGAATTCCTGTCTTACTTCCTGTCTTACTTCTTGATACGCTTCTTGATACGCCTTCTGGAATCCCTTCTCTTCAAACCACTGCGCCAACGTCTGCCTGGTTTCTCTCCGTGTCTTTATGTCCATAGGTTCTCTTAATTATCTGGTCAGTTAACAATAACAATTATCTGGCTAAAACTGATAATGCAGATAACTTAGTTAATCAGCTTATCAACCTCAGCAAGAGGTAAATTTGCCATCTCTGCAACGTCTTCCCGAGACATTCCTTTACTCAGAAGACGCTGGGCGAATTCCTGACTTACTTCCTGTCTTCCCTTCTCAATCCCCTTCTCTTCAAACCACTGCGCCAGCGTCATCATAGACTCCCCTCCCGTTTCCCTGTCTCTCACCACACCATAAAACAAATCCGCTTGTTCAGTATGACCACGTTGCAGCATATAGTTTTGCATGGCAACTAACTGACTTCCGCTAGTGTACCCTTCGTCAATCAGCGTGACCAGTTGCTCCAGCAATAACATTAAGTCGCGTTGGCGAATATGTTTTTGCAGCAGTTCGAGAATCGCAATCCGCCGATGTTGCATGATTTCGTCATCCGGCGTAATGGTGATGTCCACCAGCGGGAATGGACTGTTATAAACGCGTCGCGCCAGCTCCGGTGAGTAAAACATATCAAACCAGCACATTGAGAGCGGATAAGGTGTGGCCTCGCCCTGATAAAACAGAATCGGCACCACCAGCGGCAGCTTATCGTGATCCGCCTCCAGATGCCGGTGCATGGCAGCAATAGAATAACGCATCATGCGAAAGGCCATTTTCTTATCCGGCTTGCTTTGGTGTTCAATCACAACGTGCAGATAACCGGGATTGCCCTGCATTTGCACGGAATAGAGCACGTCCGTGCTGTGTCCTTTCAGGCTCTCTTCAATGAAACTCCCCGACTCTAAATGAAGCGTGTTGAGGTCACAAAGTTCGCGTAATTCCACTGGCAAATGGATATCCAGGAAGTCGCGAGCCGTTTCCGCATGCATTAAAAATTGTTTAAATACCGCGTCATGCGGTGTGGTACTCGGTGCGTCCATCTTCCCTGCCTTCCGTGTGGCCCTGTGTGAAGGCAGTATCCAGTCAAGGCGTGCCGTCGTCAGCCACCTCTTTGTTGTTTACCGAGCAGCGTTCAGAGAAATTTCAATTGGTTACAGGCGTTACATGGCACGCTTCGGCGCGGTACGCAAACTGCTGGTGCAAAAGCCATCAGATCAGTAGACACTTATCAAAAATCGGGCAATACTGCGTGAGAATTTTCTCAAAGCAGGCACCGCCTGCTTCGTTAACGACAGGGTAGAAAGGTAGAAGTTATGATTCGCACGATGCTGCAGGGCAAACTCCACCGCGTGAAAGTGACTCATGCGGACCTGCACTATGAAGGTTCTTGCGCCATTGACCAGGATTTTCTTGACGCAGCCGGTATTCTCGAAAACGAAGCCATTGATATCTGGAATGTTACCAACGGCAAGCGTTTCTCCACCTATGCCATCGCGGCAGAACGTGGTTCGAGAATTATTTCTGTCAACGGTGCAGCGGCCCACTGTGCCAGCGTCGGCGATATTGTCATCATCGCCAGCTTCGTCACTATGCCAGATGCAGAAGCCCGTACCTGGCGCCCCAACGTTGCCTACTTTGAAGGCGACAATGAAATGAAACGTACCGCGAAAGCGATTCCGGTACAGGTTGCCTGATAATCACCCCTGCGGCTGGTTACTCACCAGCCGCGACATCGTCTCCAGCGAATCTGTTCTTAAAATATACAGCCGCTTTAATAAATACGGATTATCCCCCGGTTTAACTTTCCCTTTCATGGTGGTCACCGCCAGATGAAACCCGGCATCATTTGCCGCCTTTACCGCTTTGTCATTAAATCCGCCAAAGGGATAAGAAAGATACAATACATGAGGATTAAATTGGTTTAGCGCCCGGCGAGAGCGTTCGAAATCAAACAGAATATTATGCTCACTGCGGCTGAGTAATATGGGTCGGCGATATCCATCTACCCTATGCAAAAAATGAGTATGTGACTGGAAATCAAAAACATCGCTGACATCAAGCAGTTCAGAAACACTCATAAACTGTAATGACTGCGGATTCCATTTCTGTGGATGACGTTTGATGCGAGAGGTAATAATAAATGCCGTCGCCTTCATACCGTATTGTTTCAGAATGGGATATGCATAACGACTCACTGATTTCAAGCCATCATCAAATGTCAGCACCACCGCGCGAGCCGGAAGATTCATCGAATTACGCAGATACCCTTCCAGTTGATACAAGGTTAACGTGGTATATCCACGATCGCGCAACCAGGTCATCTGGTTATTGAAAGCTCGCACCGACGTCGTGGTCGAAGTATGACGAAAACGGGTGTTCTCTTCATCGCGTAAAATATGATGGTAGGTCAACACAGGAATACCGTTATCCTGCTGCGCATCCAGTGCACTGATATAGGCCAGTCGTTCGCCAATACGAATTTGATACCAGGTTTGATTCAGGCGATCTTTTAATTTATTAATAATGGGATAACGCAAATTATCGGCCAACACGCCAAATGGCGCACTACCCGCATCAGGCGCGTTGTATATCGGAGTATCTTTCCATGTAATAAGATTTTGGTTACTCAGTGGCTTATTCAGATCCCCCAGACCATCTTCAACTTTTTGCCGCCCTTGTACAGGTTCCAGATGCCCTTTATCAATATACCCCGTAGCAAAACCAAAATTGAATTCATAATAATCGGCAGCGGTTGGGATGACCGAAATAATCTGCCCGGCGCGAATGTTGCCGACGGTTACCGTTTTGTCGCCAATTTTTCCCCAGATAGCTGCATCCTGAGTGGTTTGCATATAACGCGCGGGAAGCGCTGCGCCGACACCAGATGAAACCAGCAGCAGTAAAAAAATAATCTTTTTAATCATGAGAAAACTACCAGGCGAGAAACAGCGCCGTTAGTGTAGCAAAATCGGAATGCGATTTAATACTCGAACCAATTATGCTTGAGGACAAAGGGGGGATTTTTTTGTTGTTGGTGCCAGAGACTACTGACTTCAGGCCCACCCAGTTCGACAATTCGCTCGCGAAACTCCGCACTGGATAACGTTTCACGGTAGGCCAGCATCTGCTCAATTAACGGTAACGTGACACCAGAAATCACTTCGCAACGGGAATGTTTGTGGCTTAATAACGATGCAACACGATAAGGCGCAGCACCTGCAATATCGGTTAAAAAGATAACCCCATCGCCAGAATCTGTTTCATGCAGAGCATCGCACATCATGCGGCTGAGCATATTGGAACTTAATCCGCGCCAGAAATTCACCGCCCGGCACTGGATAAGTGCGCCATGTTTTTTTTCCAGCGCATCCAACATCTCTTGCGCCCGGTCGTCGTGACAGGTAATTACCCAACCTAACATCACCTTCCTCCTTAGCTGAAAATCAGTCTACCCTGACCATTGTTGATAAAGGGTGATAGTCGTCAAAACTCCTCTCCCCCGAATCCAGAGGAGAGGAAATAGCCTTAGCTGCGCAGACCGCGCCCACGCTGGATCAGCGACCAGCAGATCAGATAAAACGCAATAATAAAAATAACCAGCACACCAAAAGTAGTAACCAGCGGCACATCATTAATGCCAAGGAAGCCGTAGCGGAATCCACTGATCATATAAACGATTGGGTTGAGATGCGACAGCCCCTGCCAGAACGGTGGCAGCAAGGTCAGTGAGTAAAACACCCCGCCCAAATACGTGAGTGGCGTTAACACAAAGGTTGGCACCAGGCTGATGTCATCAAACGTTTTGGCAAACACACCATTAAGCAATCCGGCAAGAGAGAACAACACCGCCGTGAGCACCAGCGTTAAAGCGACAAATACCCACGAATGCACCTGAAACGGTACAAAGAACAGCGAAATTGCTGTCACCAGCATACCAACAAGCAGTCCGCGCGCTACGCCACCGCCGACATATCCGGCAATAATGACGTGAGTCGGAACCGGAGCGACCAGCAGTTCTTCAATATTACGCTGGAACTTGGCGCCAAAAAATGATGAAGCGACGTTGGCGTAGGCATTGGTGATCACCGACATCATGATCAGCCCCGGAACAATGAACTGCATATAGCTGAAGCCATGCATATCACCAATACGCGAACCAATCAGGTTACCGAAGATGATAAAGTAAAGGGTCATGGTGATGACCGGTGGCACCAGCGTCTGTATCCAGATACGCATAAAGCGATGGATCTCTTTCGCCCAGATGCTTTTTAACGCCACCCAGTAAAGATGCATCATGCGCGATCTCCTTGTTTTTCATTAACCAGTGAAACAAACAACTCTTCCAGACGGTTAGCTTTGTTACGCATACTTAATACCTGAATGCCCTGCTCACTTAGCTGCGTAAATACGCTGTTGATCCCCTGCTCACGCAGCACTTCAACTTCCAGCGTGGCGGTATCCACCAGTCGATACTGATAGCCATCGAGTTTCGGTAACGGGCTTTTCGGTGCGAGATCGAGAATAAAGGTTTCTGATTTCAGCTTCGCCAGCAGCGCCTTCATCGAGGTATTTTCCACCAGCTCACCGTGTTGAATAATGCCGATATTGCGGCACAGCATTTCTGCTTCTTCCAGGTAATGCGTGGTAAGAATGATGGTGGTGCCTTTGTCGTTTAAATCCTTCAAAAAGCCCCACATTGAACGGCGAAGTTCGATATCCACGCCTGCGGTCGGTTCATCAAGAATCAGCAGTTTAGGTTCGTGCATCAGCGCGCGGGCAATCATTAAACGACGTTTCATCCCGCCCGATAACATGCGCGCACGTTCGTTGCGTTTTCCCCACAAATCGAGTTGCTTAAGATACTTTTCGCTGCGTATGTACGCTTCTTTGCGCTCTACACCGTAGTACCCCGCCTGATTCACCACAATTTGCTGTACGGTTTCAAACGGGTTGAAGTTAAATTCCTGTGGCACCAGTCCTAACTGACGTTTAGCGTTGACGACATCTTTTTCAAGATCGTAACCAAATACGCTGACCCGCCCGGAGGTTTTATTTACCAGAGAGCTGATAATACCGATAGTGGTTGATTTTCCGGCCCCGTTCGGCCCGAGAAGCGCATAAAAATCACCCGCTTCGACTTGCAAATCT
Source organism: Escherichia sp. E10V10 (assembly GCF_004211985.1). NCBI lineage: Bacteria > Pseudomonadati > Pseudomonadota > Gammaproteobacteria > Enterobacterales > Enterobacteriaceae > Escherichia > Escherichia sp. E10V10. Next base: position 78,739 of record NZ_RHJO01000002.1, read on the forward strand.
ATCCCACGAAGCGCCTGAACGCCGCCTGGATAGGTTTTTTTAAGCTGTTGAAGTTCCAGTGCAATGGTCATAAATTTTTACTTACCTTACGTTCTTACACTTTATCTGTGGTTTAAATCGTCCCGGAGTTGCCCTATATTAGCCAAACGTAATTATTTGGTTACAGGTCGTTAACCTCCATGAAAGACATAGATACACTCATCAGCAATAATGCACTATGGTCAAAAATGCTGGTGGAAGAGGATCCCGGGTTTTTTGAGAAACTGGCACAAGCGCAAAAACCGCGCTTTCTATGGATTGGATGTTCCGACAGTCGCGTTCCTGCAGAACGTTTAACCGGTCTTGAGCCGGGCGAACTCTTTGTTCACCGTAATGTTGCTAACCTGGTCATTCACACCGACCTGAACTGCCTTTCCGTGGTTCAGTATGCAGTGGATGTTCTCGAAGTTGAACACATTATTATCTGTGGCCACTACGGTTGCGGCGGCGTACAAGCCGCAGTTGAAAACCCGGAACTGGGGCTTATCAACAACTGGCTGCTGCACATCCGCGATATCTGGTTCAAACATAGCTCATTGCTCGGCGAAATGCCGCCAGAGCGCCGTCTGGATACCTTGTGTGAACTGAACGTAATGGAACAGGTATATAACCTGGGCCACTCCACCATTATGCAATCAGCGTGGAAACGCGGGCAGAAAGTGACCATTCACGGCTGGGCCTACGGCATTCACGACGGCTTGCTGCGTGATCTGGATGTTACTGCCACCAACCGCGAAACCCTTGAGCAACGTTACCGTCACGGGATTTCCAACCTCAAGCTGAAACACGCCAACCACAAATAAATATGCCATGCCGGATGCAACACATCCGGCAACTTTACACTTACTCGTCCAGCAGAATCACTTTGCCGATATAGGGCAGATGACGGTAACGCTGTGCGTAATCAATGCCGTAACCCACCACAAACTCATCCGGGATCGAGAAACCGATAAATTCTACCGGGACGTTCACTTCACGACGGGACGGTTTATCGAGCAGCGTACAAATCGCCAGCGACTTCGGTTCGCGCAGGCTTAAGATCTCACGCACTTTCGACAGTGTATTCCCCGAGTCGATGATATCTTCAACAATCAGCACGTCCTTGCCACGGATATCTTCATCCAGATCTTTGAGGATTTTCACATCACGGGTGGTGGACATGCCGCTACCGTAGCTGGAGGCGGTCATAAAATCGACTTCATGAGATACCTGAACTTCACGGCACAGGTCCGCCATAAACATAAATGAGCCACGCAGCAGACCTACCAGCACCATATCGCTGCCGCTGTCTTTGTAACGCTCAGTAATCTGACGACCCAGTTCGGCGATACGCGCTTTAATCTCCGCTTCGGGGATCATTACTTCTACAGTATGTTTCATATCTCTAACCATATGATTTAAAAACAAATCACTTCGCACGGGCGGGATTCAGCACCGCAACAAAGCGCAAGACATGCAGTATACCAGTAAAACTATTCATTGGCGGAATCTGTTAATAAAGCTCAAATTGTGATGACGATCACACATGTTAAAACCTATAATTAATTGCTACTAAAATATTAATGAATTGAAATGGTGTTTCTTTATGGCAATTAACAATACAGGCTCGCGACGATTACTCGTCACGCTAACAGCCCTATTTGCAGCGCTTTGCGGGCTGTATCTTCTCATTGGCGGAGGCTGGCTGGTCGCGATTGGCGGCTCCTGGTACTACCCTATCGCAGGCCTTGTGATGCTCGGCGTCGCCTGGAAGCTGTGGCGCAATAAACGCGCCGCGCTTTGGCTGTACGCCGCCCTGCTGCTCGGCACCATGATTTGGGGCGTCTGGGAAGTTGGTTTCGACTTCTGGGCGCTGACTCCGCGCAGCGACATTCTGGTCTTCTTCGGCATCTGGCTGATCCTGCCGTTTGTCTGGCGTCGCCTGGCCATTCCTTCCGGCGGCGCAGTTGCCGCACTGGTGGTGGCACTGCTGATTAGTGGCGGTATCCTGACCTGGGCCGGATTTAACGATCCGCAGGAAATCAATGGCACTTTAAGCGCCGATGCCACACCTGCCGAAGCTATCTCACCCGTTGCCGATCAGGACTGGCCTGCCTATGGCCGCAATCAGGAAGGTCAACGCTTTTCACCACTGAAACAAATTAACGCCGATAACGTCCACAACCTGAAAGAAGCCTGGGTGTTCCGTACAGGCGATGTGAAACAGCCGAACGATCCGGGCGAAATCACCAATGAAGTGACGCCAATTAAAGTGGGCGACACCCTTTACCTGTGTACCGCTCACCAGCGTCTGTTTGCGCTCGATGCCGCCAGCGGCAAAGAGAAATGGCATTACGATCCTGAGCTGAAAACCAACGAGTCCTTCCAGCATGTAACCTGTCGTGGCGTCTCTTATCATGAAGCCAAAGCTGAAACGGCTTCGCCGGAAGTGATGGCGGATTGCCCGCGTCGTATCATTCTTCCGGTGAATGATGGTCGCCTGATTGCGATTAACGCTGAAAACGGCAAGCTGTGCGAAACCTTCGCCAATAAAGGCGTGCTCAATCTGCAAAGCAATATGCCGGACACCAAACCGGGTCTGTATGAACCGACTTCGCCGCCGATTATCACCGATAAAACCATCGTGATGGCCGGTTCAGTTACCGACAACTTCTCAACCCGCGAAACGTCTGGCGTGATCCGTGGTTTTGATGTCAACACTGGTGAGCTGCTGTGGGCCTTTGATCCGGGCGCAAAAGATCCGAACGCGATCCCGTCTGACGAGCACACCTTTACCTTTAACTCGCCAAATTCGTGGGCTCCTGCGGCCTATGACGCGAAGCTGGATCTGGTCTATCTGCCGATGGGCGTGACCACGCCGGATATCTGGGGTGGTAACCGCACACCGGAACAGGAACGTTATGCCAGCTCGATTCTGGCGCTGAATGCCACTACCGGGAAACTGGCGTGGAGCTACCAGACCGTTCACCACGACCTGTGGGATATGGATCTTCCGGCACAGCCGACGCTGGCGGATATCACCGTTAATGGTCAGAAAGTGCCGGTTATTTACGCTCCGGCGAAAACCGGCAACATTTTTGTGCTCGATCGTCGTAATGGTGAACTGGTGGTTCCGGCCCCGGAAAAACCGGTTCCCCAAGGTGCAGCGAAAGGCGATTACGTTACCCCTACTCAACCGTTCTCTGAACTGAGCTTCCGTCCGACAAAAGATTTGAGCGGTGCGGATATGTGGGGCGCCACCATGTTTGACCAGCTGGTGTGCCGCGTGATGTTCCACCAGATGCGCTATGAAGGCATTTTCACCCCGCCATCTGAACAGGGTACGCTGGTCTTCCCGGGTAACCTGGGGATGTTCGAATGGGGCGGGATTTCCGTTGATCCGAATCGTGAAGTGGCGATTGCCAACCCAATGGCGCTGCCGTTTGTTTCGAAACTGATCCCGCGCGGACCGGGTAATCCGATGGAACAGCCGAAAGATGCCAAAGGTACGGGTACGGAATCCGGCATTCAGCCGCAGTATGGCGTACCTTATGGCGTCACGCTCAACCCATTCCTTTCACCGTTTGGTCTGCCGTGTAAACAGCCAGCATGGGGCTATATCTCGGCGCTGGATCTGAAAACCAACGAAGTGGTGTGGAAGAAACGAATTGGTACGCCGCAGGATAGTATGCCGTTCCCGATGCCGGTTCCGGTGCCGTTCAATATGGGTATGCCGATGCTGGGCGGGCCTATCTCCACGGCGGGTAACGTGCTGTTTATTGCCGCTACGGCAGATAACTACCTGCGCGCTTACAACATGAGCAACGGTGAAAAACTGTGGCAGGGTCGTTTACCAGCGGGTGGTCAGGCGACGCCAATGACCTATGAAGTGAATGGTAAGCAGTATGTGGTGATCTCCGCAGGCGGTCACGGTTCATTTGGTACGAAGATGGGCGACTATATTGTGGCTTATGCCCTGCCGGATGATGTGAAGTAAGACTTGCTCAGATTGCTGACAACGTGCGCGTTGTTCATGCCGGATGCGGCGTGAACGCCTTATCCAGCCTACAAAATTGTGCAAAATCAATGAATTGCACAGGTAGCGTAGTCCTGATAAGCGTAGCGCATCAGGCAGATTTGCGTTTGTCATCAGTTTAATGCCCGGAGAGATCCGGGCATATTCCCGAATACGGTCTTTTTATACCGTAAACCCTAACATCATCCCCGTATCTTCATGCTCCAGCAAATGGCAGTGCGCCATATAAGCATGTTCTTTCGGTGCATCGTGATTAAACTTCACCAGCACTTCACTGACATTACCTTCTACCTTAACGGTATCTTTCCAGCCCGCGCGATGCGTCGCTGGCGGTTTGCCATTTTCTGACAAGATACGGAACTGCGTGCCGTGAATATGGAACGGATGCAGCATCATGTCGCCCACGCCAGAGATAACCCAACGTTCGTACTGCCCTTTCGCCGCCGCAAACATCGGCTTGTTCATATCAAACGCCTGACCGTTGATTTTATTGGCATGGTGGAAATCGAACTTCCCGCCGTGGTTCATATGATTCATATTGCCATGCCCCATATGCCCCATCATCTGGCTGTGATCCATCCCGGTCATCGCCTGATCGCCATATTTCTCCATCAGCATCTGCAACCCCATCATATCGAGCATCGGGTCCATAGAGAGTTGCAGCTTACGTACCGTCAAACCTTCCAGCGAAGGTAAAGCAGGCAGGCTACTTAACGTATCTGGCAAAGCACCTGAGGCACTAATAGCAATCGGCTGAATCCGCATTACCGGATGCGGCTTGTCAAACGGCGCAATCGCCATCCCCATCTGGCTGACCGGCAGCGTCACCAGGTCAAATGGTTTGTTGTCGTTAACCTCCACCAGCACTTCAAAACGCTCGCCCATCAGCACTGGCAGCTCGTTCACCTTCACCGGTTCAGGCAGCAGACCGCCGTCGCTGGCAATCACATAAAGCGGGCGATTGTCGCTGGTAGCGAAATTGAGCGAGCGGGCGTTACAGCCATTGAGTAAACGCAGGCGCAGCCAGCCGCGCGGTGCGGCGTGTTGCGGGTAGATTGCACCGTTGGTCAGCAACGTATCACCAAACCAGCCCACGGCGGCGGTCATCACATCCAGTTGATAATCAATCTGTCCGTCGGCGTTAAATTTTTTATCCTGAACGATCACCGGAACATCATCGATACCCCACTGTTTTGGCAGCATTAATTTCAGGATCTCGTCATCTTCAATCACCACCAGACCAGCCAGCCCCATCGCCACCTGACGCCCAGTTTTGCCGTGCTGATGCGGATGGAACCAGCAGGTAGCGGCAGGTTGATCGACGTTCAGCGTCACCGTGCGTTGACCGCCAGGCGGAATAATCCCCTGTGGGCCGCCGTCCACTTCACCCGGTACTTCCAGCCCGTGCCAGTGCAACGTCGTCTCTTCCGTCAGTTGGTTATAGATATCAACCGTTACCGCTTTGCCACGCTGTAACTTCACCGCAGGCCCTAACAGATTACCGTTATAGCCCCAGGTGGTCGCCGTTTTCCCGGCAAAGGTGGACTGACCTGGCATTATCGATAATTTTATGCGGCCACGAACATCAGAAGTGAGGAGTTCGGGGATCGGCAGTGTTGGACGTTCGGCGGCAAAAACTGTTCGACTCCACAGCGGCAAAGCCGAAGCCACGCCCAGCGCGACGGAATATTTTAAGAAATCACGGCGTTGCATAGTTATTTCCTTATTCTCAAGCAGGCGAAACAAAATCAAACGTTGAGCATAGTCCTTCCCCTTACGGGAAGGTCAAGCCGCAGACACAATTTAATCGACAATAATGGTCGTCGCCTCGCTCACAGTGTGCTAACGTTTATCTTCTTTAAGTCCTGGTAGAAGCAATGAAGACGTTTTTCAGAACAGTGTTATTCGGCAGCCTGATGGCCGTTTGCGCAAATAGTTACGCGCTCAGCGAGTCTGAAGCCGAAGATATGGCCGATTTAACGGCAGTTTTTGTTTTTCTGAAGAACGATTGTGGTTACCAGAACTTACCTAATGGGCAAATTCGTCGCGCACTGGTCTTTTTCGCCCAGCAAAACCAGTGGGATCTCAGCAACTACGACACCTTCGACATGAAATCCCTCGGTGAAGACAGCTACCGCGATCTCAGCGGTATCGGCATTCCCGTCGCGAAAAAGTGCAAAGCCCTGGCCCGCGATTCCTTAAGCCTGCTTGCCTACGTTAAATAATCACAGCTCCTTTTTGTAGAAATATTGACCGTGCAACCACGGTCAATGTTAGCTATTATGTTGCGCTCTTTTTTTACGAGTGTTAACAAAGGAGGTATCAACCCATGGCCGAAAATAAACTGTGGCATGAAACGCTACACGACCAGTTTGGGCAGTACTTTGCGGTAGATAACGTTCTGTATCATGAAAAGACCGATCACCAGGATCTGATCATTTTTGAGAACGCCGCATTTGGTCGCGTGATGGCGCTGGATGGTGTCGTACAAACCACCGAGCGCGACGAGTTTATCTATCATGAGATGATGACCCATGTTCCGCTACTGGCCCACGGTCACGCGAAACATGTGCTGATTATCGGCGGCGGCGACGGTGCCATGCTGCGTGAAGTAACCCGACATAAAAACGTTGAGTCAATCACGATGGTGGAAATCGACGCGGGTGTCGTGTCGTTCTGCCGTCAGTATCTGCCCAACCATAACGCCGGTAGCTACGACGATCCGCGCTTTAAGCTGGTGATCGACGATGGCGTCAATTTCGTGAATCAAACCAGTCAGACCTTTGATGTCATTATCTCCGACTGCACCGATCCTATCGGTCCCGGCGAAAGCCTGTTCACCTCAGCATTTTATGAAGGCTGCAAACGCTGCCTGAATCCTGGCGGTATCTTCGTCGCACAAAACGGCGTCTGCTTTTTACAGCAGGAAGAGGCTATCGACAGTCATCGCAAACTCAGCCATTACTTCAGCGACGTTGGCTTTTATCAGGCGGCGATCCCGACCTATTACGGCGGCATCATGACCTTTGCATGGGCGACAGATAACGACGCCTTACGCCATCTCTCAACCGAAATTATTCAGGCGCGTTTTCTCGCCTCTGGCCTGAAATGCCATTATTACAATCCGGCAGTCCATACGGCAGCTTTTGCCTTACCTCAGTATCTGCAAGACGCTCTGGCTTCACAGCCGTCCTAAGGAGAAGATAAGAAATTGAAAAAACTGAAACTGCATGGCTTTAATAATCTGACCAAAAGTCTGAGTTTTTGTATTTACGATATCTGCTACGCCAAAACTGCCGAAGAGCGCGACGGTTATATTGCTTATATCGATGAACTCTATAATGCCAACCGTCTGACCGAAATCCTGTCAGAAACCTGTTCCATTATCGGGGCCAATATTCTTAACATCGCCCGCCAGGATTACGAACCACAGGGTGCCAGCGTCACTATCCTGGTGAGTGAAGAACCGATCGACCCGAAACTCATCGACAAAACAGAACACCCCGGCCCACTGCCAGAAACGGTCGTTGCCCATCTCGATAAAAGTCATATTTGCGTACATACCTACCCGGAAAGTCATCCTGAAGGCGGTTTATGTACCTTCCGCGCCGATATTGAAGTCTCTACCTGCGGCGTGATTTCTCCGCTGAAGGCGCTGAATTACCTGATCCACCAGCTTGAGTCCGATATCGTAACCATTGATTATCGCGTGCGCGGTTTTACCCGCGACATTAACGGTATGAAGCACTTTATCGACCATGAGATTAATTCGATTCAGAACTTTATGTCTGACGATATGAAGGCGCTGTATGACATGGTGGATGTGAACGTCTATCAGGAAAATATCTTCCATACCAAGATGTTGCTTAAAGAGTTCGACCTTAAGCACTACATGTTCCACACCAAACCGGAAGATTTAACCGACTGCGAGCGCAAAGAAATTACCGCTGCGCTGTGGAAAGAAATGCGCGAGATTTATTACGGGCGCAATATGCCAGCCGTTTAACGGCTCAGGCGGAGCACGGAGGCTCCGCCTGAGTGACTTACTTCTGTTGCACGAAATTACGGTAAGCCGCCACCACCTGAAGAAAATCCTCAACGCCGCACAGCGACAAGCTCTCTTCGTCGTAGTAGTTCATCCCCTCTTCCATTTCATCGCCAGCGAATTCCAGTTGATTGGCGCGAACCATCACCTCTTCGCCATCCATCCATAGTGTGTACTCATGCCCTGCCCGCTGCCAGGAACGTTCGCTACCTTTGAGCGTGCGCGCGGCGTCTTCCACTTCATCAAGCAAGGCCAGGTTTTCTTTCACCTCTTCATTAAACCAGTGCCCGACCACTTCATGCCCCATGGACATGCGCACCTTTACCACTCCGGTAATATCGCGCAGAAATTCGTAATCCATAGTGTGTTCCTCTGCTCCCGGCAATGCGCCGAAATCGCATTGCGCCATTGATGTAATTATCGCAGCCTTATCGGAGAAAAACAGCGGAGCGACGGTGGTTTAGAGATAAAAAAATGCCCGGGAATCTCATTCACCGGGCATTGTGTCGTTTATGCGCAGCGCATGCGCTTACTTATTAAACCGCTGTCTGGAAAATCACCCCGTCCGCTTTTTCGGTGTACTGAGAAAGCTGGTTGAAGTTCAGATAACGGTAAGTATCAACGGCAGTTTTATCCACCTGCGCCACGTAGGTCTGGTACTCTTCCGGCGTCGGCAGTTTGCCAATCAGCGCCGCAACAGCAGCCAGTTCCGCAGAAGCCAGGAAGACGTTCGCACCAGTACCCAGACGGTTCGGGAAGTTACGGGTAGAGGTGGAAACCACCGTCGCACCGTCTGCCACACGCGCCTGGTTACCCATACACAGGGAACAGCCCGGGATCTCGATACGCGCACCGCTCTTACCGAAGACGCTGTAATAGCCTTCTTCGGTCAACTGCGCAGCGTCCATACGCGTTGGCGGTGCCACCCACAGGCGGGTCGGCAACTGACCTTTGTGCGCATCCAGCAGTTTACCCGCAGCACGGAAGTGACCGATGTTAGTCATGCAAGAACCGATAAACACTTCGTCGATTTTCTCGCCCTGTACCGCAGACAGCGGACGCGCGTCGTCCGGATCGTTCGGCGCACAGAGGATTGGCTCTTTGATATCAGCCAGATCGATGTCGATCACTGCCGCGTATTCCGCATCTGCATCGGCTTCCAGCAGCTCAGGATTCGCCAGCCATTTTTCCATGCCCTGAATACGACGTTCGAGAGTACGACGATCGCCATAACCTTCCGCGATCATCCACTTCAGCAGGACGATGTTGGAGTTCAGGTATTCGATGATCGGCTCTTTGTTCAGCTTGATGGTACAACCAGCGGCAGAACGCTCGGCGGACGCATCGGTAAGCTCAAATGCCTGCTCAACTTTCAGATCCGGCAGACCTTCAATTTCCAGAATGCGGCCAGAGAAGATGTTTTTCTTGCCTTTCTTCTCAACGGTCAGCAGACCTTGTTTGATCGCATACAGCGGAATGGCGTGTACCAGATCGCGCAGGGTAATGCCCGGCTGCATCTTGCCTTTGAAGCGCACCAGAACGGATTCCGGCATATCCAGCGGCATTACGCCAGTTGCAGCAGCAAACGCCACCAGACCAGAACCCGCCGGGAAAGAGATACCGATCGGGAAACGGGTATGGGAGTCACCACCCGTACCGACGGTATCCGGCAGCAGCATACGGTTTAGCCAGGAGTGAATGACGCCGTCACCCGGACGCAGCGACACACCGCCACGGTTCATAATGAAGTCCGGCAGCGTGTGGTGCGTGTTAACGTCAACCGGCTTCGGATACGCCGCTGTGTGACAGAAAGACTGCATCACCAGGTCAGCCGAGAAGCCCAGGCACGCCAGGTCTTTCAGTTCATCACGGGTCATCGGGCCAGTGGTATCCTGAGAACCTACAGAAGTCATTTTCGGTTCACAGTACGCGCCTGGACGAATACCTTTCACACCACAGGCGCGACCTACCATTTTCTGCGCCAGCGAGAAGCCACGGTCGCTTTCAGCGACATCTTTCGCCTGACGGAACACATCGCTCTGCGGCAGACCAAGTGCTTCACGCGCTTTGGTGGTCAGGCCACGCCCGATAATCAGCGGAATACGACCACCAGCACGCACTTCATCAATCAGCACGTCGGTTTTCAGTTCGAAGGTCGCCAGCAGCTCGTTGGTTTCGTGGTTACGCACTTCGCCTTTGTACGGGTAAACGTCAATCACATCGCCCATATTCAGGTTAGAGACGTCCACTTCAATTGGCAGTGCACCCGCGTCTTCCATCGTGTTAAAGAAGATGGGTGCAATTTTACCGCCGAGGCACAGACCACCGCCGCGTTTGTTCGGCACATGTGGAATATCATCGCCCATAAACCACAGGACGGAGTTAGTGGCGGATTTACGCGAAGAACCCGTACCCACAACGTCACCGACATACGCCAGCGGGAAACCTTTCTGTTGCAGAGCTTCAATTTGCTTGATCGGACCAACAGCGCCTGGCTGATCTGGCTCAATACCTTCACGGGCGTTTTTCAGCATCGCCAGCGCGTGCAATGGGATATCCGGGCGTGACCACGCATCCGGTGCCGGAGAAAGGTCATCGGTGTTGGTTTCGCCAGTGACTTTGAAGACGGTAACGGTCAGTTTTTCAGCCAGCGCCGGGCGATTCAGGAACCATTCGGCATCCGCCCAGGACTGCATTACCTGCTTCGCGTATTTGTTGCCTGCTTTGGCTTTCTCTTCTACGTCATAGAAGTTATCGAACATCAGCAGCGTGTGGGACAGTGCTTTGGCAGCGATCGGTGCCAGTTTGGCATCATCCAGCGCGTCGATCAGCGGATGAATGTTGTAACCACCCTGCATGGTGCCCAGCAGTTCGATGGCTTTTTCCGGAGTCAGCAGTGGGGATTTGGCTTCGCCTTTGGCGACAGCAGCCAGGAAACCTGCTTTTACATAGGCGGCTTCATCGACGCCAGGGGGAACACGGTTGGTTAACAGATCTAACAGGAATTCTTCTTCGCCCGCGGGCGGGTTTTTCAGCAGCTCTACAAGCGCGGCCATTTGGTTTGCATCCAGGGGTTTGGGCGCAATCCCCTCAGCGGCACGCTCAGCTACGTGCTTACGGTATTCTTCTAGCACGACGGTTCTCCTCGCTCTCATTGTCATAGTGCGGCAGGCGATTCTCTTCACGCTCCTGTGAGACAGCAGTTTGTAGGGTAAATGCCCAGTACCGCAACGGGCAGAATAGCAGGATTTTGACGATGTGTTAATCTGTTTACAAAAAAGCAACATAAAAAAGTGGCTGAATCGTTAAGGATGGTCTAGAGATTGTTTCCCTCCGTAAAAACTTCGTTAATTCGCATGATGATAATCACCTTTCTCAACGAATCCCAAGATTAGTCAAAATTTAAACTACCGCCTCTTTATACTCGGATTCACAGCACCTGCGGGTGGCAGTTCGCCGACCATTGCGATTTCCTTGAGATCCGAATTATGAAAATGACTTTGCCGTTTAAACCCCATGTGCTGGCGCTAATTTGCAGTGCCGGGCTTTGTGCCGCCTCTGCCGGGCTATATATAAAAAGCCGCACAGTGGAAGCGCCTGTGGAAGCGCAATCGACACAACAGACTGCGCCTGACATCACCGCAGTTACGCTTCCTGCAACGGTTTCCGCGCCCCCCGTAACGCCTGCCGTCGTTAAATCCGCATTCAGCACTGCACAAATCGATCAATGGGTCGCGCCCGTCGCGCTATATCCCGACGCCCTGCTTTCGCAGGTGCTGATGGCATCGACCTATCCGGCAAATGTCGCCCAGGCCGTGCAGTGGTCGCACGACAACCCGCTCAAGCAAGGTGATGCCGCTATTCAGGCAGTATCCGACCAGCCGTGGGATGCCAGCGTCAAATCGCTGGTGGCTTTTCCGCAATTGATGGCGTTGATGGGGGAAACCCCGCAATGGGTACAAAATCTTGGCGACGCATTTCTGGCACAGCCGCAGGATGTGATGGACTCGGTACAACGTTTGCGGCAACTGGCGCAACAAACCGGGTCACTGAAGTCATCAACTGAACAAAAGGTCATCACGACAACGAAAAAAGTCGTACCGGCAAATCAGCCCGCCAGCGCCCCTGTCACACAATCAAATACCGTTTCTACGTCCAGCCCCGTCGTCGCAGAACCTGCACCGACCGTAATAACCATTGAGCCCGCCAATCCGGATGTAGTTTATATTCCCAACTACAACCCAACCGTGGTTTACGGCAGTTGGGCCAATACCGCTTACCCGCCGGTTTACCTGCCGCCACCAGCCGGAGAACCGTTTGTTGACAGCTTTGTGCGTGGATTCGGCTATAGCATGGGCGTTGCTACCACGTACGCACTATTCAGCAGCATAGACTGGGATGACGACGATCATGACCATCATCATCATGACGATGATGATTATCATCACCACGATGGCGGTCATCGTGACGGTAATGGCTGGCAACACAACGGCGACAACATCAATATCGACGTCAACAATTTCAACCGCATTACTGGTGAGCATCTTACTGACAAGAATATGGCATGGCGGCACAATCCGAATTACCGCGATGGTGTGCCTTATCATGATCAGGATATGGCAAAACGGTTTCACCAAACCGATGTTAAAGGCGGCATGAGTGCCACACAGTTACCTGCCCCAACGCGCGACAGCCAGCGCCAGGCGGCAGCAAGCCAGTTTCAGCAACGAACACACGCAGCACCAGTCATTACACGAGATACCCAACGTCAGGCTGCGGCACAGCGGTTTAATGAAGCGGAACACTATGGCAATTATGACGACTTCCGCGAGTTCAGCCGCCACCAACCACTGACCCAGCAGCAAAAGGACGCCGCTCGTCAGCGTTATCAGTCTGCCTCACCTGAGCAGCGCCAGGCGGCCCGCGAGAAAATGCAGACTAACTCACACAACCAGCAGCGAAGAGAGGCGGCGCGTCAGCGTTATCAATCTGCCTCGCCTGAACAGCGCCAGGCGGCTCGCGAGAAAATGCAGACTAACCCGCAGAACCAGCAGCGAAGAGAGGCAGCGCGTCAGCGTATCCAGTCTGCCTCTCCTGAGCAGCGCCAGGCGGCCCGTGAGAAAATGCAGACTAGCCCGCAGAATCAACAGCAAAGAGATGCAGCACGTCAGCGTATCCAGTCTGCCTCGCCTGAGCAGCGTCAGGTTGCGCGGGAGAAAATTCAGGAGAGCCGCCCGCAACGTCTGAACGACAATAACCATACTGCCCGATTGAATAATGAGCAACGGTCAGCGGTACGCGAACGGTTGTCTGAGCGTGGAGCAAGGAGACTGGAAAGGTAAATTGCAGGCATAAAAAAAGCGGCGTAGTTAGCCGCTTAAGACTGATGACAAACATCGAATTGCCCGATGCGCAAGTTTATCGGGCCTACATGGCTCCTGCAATGTATTGAATTTGCATGATTTTGTAGGTCGAATAAGGCGTTCACGCCGCATCCGGCATCAACAACGAGCACTTTATCAACAATCTGAAGCGGCCTGGTCAGCCGCTTCTTAATTTACCGGATGTTCCGGCACAAGAAGAATTACTTCTTCTTCGCTTTCGGGTTCGGCAGGTCGGTGATGCTACCTTCGAACACTTCTGCTGCCAGGCCCACAGACTCGTGCAGAGTCGGGTGCGCGTGGATGGTCAGCGCGATGTCTTCAGCGTCACACCCCATTTCGATCGCCAGACCGATTTCACCCAGCAGCTCGCCGCCGTTGGTACCGACAATCGCACCACCGATCACACGGTGAGATTCTTTGTCGAAAATCAGCTTGGTCATACCGTCTGCGCAGTCGGAAGCGATCGCACGACCAGAAGCAGCCCACGGGAAGGTGGCAGTTTCGTAGCTGATGCCTTTCTCTTTCGCTTCTTTCTCAGTCAGACCTACCCATGCAACTTCTGGTTCGGTATAGGCGATGGACGGGATAACTTTCGGATCGAAGTAGTGTTTTTGACCTGCGATAACTTCAGCGGCAACGTGACCTTCGTGAACACCTTTGTGTGCCAGCATCGGCTGACCGACGATATCGCCGATAGCAAAGATGTGCGGCACGTTAGTGCGCAGCTGTTTGTCAACGCGGATGAAACCACGGTCGTCAACTTCCACGCCAGCTTTACCTGCGTCGAGGTTTTTACCGTTCGGCACACGACCAATCGCTACCAGCACGGCGTCGTAACGCTGCGGTTCAGCGGGTGCTTTTTTGCCTTCCATCGTCACATAAATACCGTCTTCTTTCGCTTCAACGGCGGTAACTTTGGTTTCCAGCATCAGGTTGAATTTCTTGCTGATACGCTTGGTGAAGACTTTAACGATGTCTTTGTCCGCCGCCGGGATAACCTGGTCGAACATTTCAACCACGTCAATCTGTGAACCCAGCGCGTGGTATACGGTACCCATTTCCAGACCGATGATACCGCCGCCCATTACCAGCAGGCGTTCTGGTACTTCTTTCAGTTCCAGCGCGTCAGTGGAGTCCCAGATACGCGGATCTTCATGCGGAATAAACGGCAGTTGAATCGGGCGAGAACCCGCTGCAATGATCGCGTTGTCGAAGTTGATCACGGTTTTACCGTTCTCACCTTCAACTTCCAGGGTGTTAGCCCCGGTGAATTTACCCAGACCGTTGACCACTTTGACTTTGCGGCCTTTCGCCATACCAGCCAGACCACCGGTCAGCTGATTGATCACTTTCTCTTTCCAGGTACGAATCTTGTCGATATCGGTTTTCGGTTCGCCGAAGACGATACCGTGTTCAGCCAGCGCTTTGGCTTCTTCGATAACTTTTGCTACGTGCAGCAGTGCTTTAGAAGGGATACAGCCGACGTTCAGGCAAACACCGCCAAGGGTGTTGTAACGTTCTACGATTACGGTTTCCAGACCTAAATCAGCGCAACGGAAGGCAGCGGAGTAACCTGCGGGGCCTGCCCCAAGTACCACGACCTGAGTTTTGATTTCAGTACTCATCATGACCTCTATATATTTATCTCCGGCGGGTCTGACGTTTTTTTTATGACGCCCATTATCCACCGGGTCGTTCTATCCGTCGGTATTTTACAAAATTGTTAACAATTTTTAAACAACAAACGGCAACCGATTTGTCTATTCGCTAATAATCTCAATACATTCATGAGATTACCAGAAAAAAGCCGGCCGTTGGGCCGGCTCTTTTATTTACATCACCAGACGGCGAATATCAGACAGCGTGTTGTTAATGATGGTAATGAAACGGGCACCATCAGCACCGTCGATCACACGGTGGTCGAAGGAAAGAGAAATCGGCAGCATCAGACGCGGCACGAACTCTTTACCATTCCACACCGGCTCCATCGCGGACTTGGAAACGCCGAGGATAGCCACTTCCGGCGCGTTCACAATCGGCGCGAAGTGGGTAGTACCCAGGCCGCCGATGCTGGAGATGGTGAAGCAACCGCCCTGCATTTCGCCCGCAGTCAGCTTACCGTCACGCGCTTTCTTAGAAATAGTCATCAGCTCGCGAGACAGCTCGATGATGCCTTTCTTGTTGACGTCTTTGAATACCGGAACAACCAGACCGTTCGGGGTATCCACCGCCACACCGATGTTGATGTATTTCTTCAGGGTCAGACGCTGACCGTCTTCCGACAGCGAACTGTTGAAGCGAGGCATCTGCTCAAGCGCCGCAGCAACGGCTTTCATGATGAAGACAACTGGGGTTATCTTCACATCCAGCTTACGTTTCGCCGCTTCTTCGTTCTGCTGTTTACGGAACGCTTCCAGCTCGGTGATATCAGTTTTGTCGAAGTGGGTAACGTGCGGGATCATCACCCAGTTACGGCTCAGGTTAGCACCAGAGATTTTCTGAATGCGGCCCAGTTCCACTTCTTCGATTTCACCAAACTTGCTGAAGTCCACCTTCGGCCACGGCAGCATGCCTGGGATACCGCCGCCAGTCGCCGCCGGAGCCGCTTCTGCACGTTTGATAGCTTCTTTCACGTAAGCCTGAACGTCTTCGCGCAGGATACGACCTTTACGGCCAGTGCCCTTCACTTTCGCCAGGTTAACGCCAAATTCGCGTGCCAGACGGCGGATCAGCGGAGTCGCGTGAACGTAAGCGTCATTTTCAGCAAATTCAGATTTACCTTCCGCTTTCGCAGCCGGTGCCGCTGCCGGGGCTTCAGCTTTTGCTGCCGGAGCCGGCGCTGCCGCTTCCTGTTTCGCAGGAGCTGCCGCAGGCGCTGCGCCTTCAACTTCGAAGATCATAATCAGCGAGCCAGTTTTCACTTTATCGCCAACGTTGACTTTCAGTTCCTTCACGACACCAGCAAACGGAGCCGGAACTTCCATAGAAGCTTTGTCACCTTCTACGGTGATCAGTGACTGTTCAGCGGCAACTTTGTCGCCCACTTTCACCATCACTTCAGTCACTTCAACTACGTCACCGCCGATATCCGGAACGTTAACTTCTTTCACGCCAGCCGCTGGTGCAGGGGCCGCTGCCGGAGCCGCTTCCTGTTTAGCTGCCGGAGCTGCCGCGCCTGCTTCACCCGCGACTTCGAAGACCATAATCAGCGAGCCGGTAGACACTTTGTCACCCACGTTCACTTTGATCTCTTTCACGGTGCCAGCAAACGGAGCCGGAACTTCCATAGAGGCTTTATCGCCTTCTACGGTGATCAGCGACTGCTCAGCTTCAACTTTGTCGCCCACTTTCACCAGGATTTCGGTCACTTCGACTTCGTCGCTGCCGATATCCGGAACGTTAACGTCTTTTGCTGCCGCAGCCGCGGGTACTGCTGCCGGAGCTGCTTCTTTCTTCTCTTCTGCCTGAGCAGGTGCAGCGTCTGCTGCACCGTCGGCGGAATCGAAAATCATAATCAGTGCGCCGGTCTGGGTTTTATCGCCAACAGAGACTTTGATCTCTTTAACGATACCCGCCTGCGGAGACGGAACTTCCATAGAGGCTTTGTCGCCTTCTACGGTGATCAGCGACTGTTCGGCTTCAACTTTGTCGCCCACTTTGACCAGGATCTCGGTGATTTCAACTTCATCAGCCCCGATGTCCGGTACTTTGATTTCGATAGCCATTATTCTTTTACCTCTTACGCCAGACGCGGGTTAACTTTATCTGCATCGATGTTGAATTTGGCGATTGCGTCAGCAACCACTTTCTTATCGATTTCGCCACGTTTAGCCAGTTCGCCCAGCGCCGCTACAACCACGTAGGAAGCATCAACTTCGAAGTGGTGACGCAGGTTCTCACGGCTGTCGGAACGACCGAAGCCATCAGTACCCAGTACGCGGTAGTCGTCAGCCGGTACGTAAGTACGGACCTGCTCAGCGAACAGTTTCATATAGTCGGTAGATGCCACTGCCGGAGCGTCGTTCATCACCTGAGCGATGTATGGAACGCGCGGAGTTTCCAGCGGGTGCAGCATGTTCCAGCGTTCACAATCCTGACCATCACGCGCCAGCTCGGTGAAGGAGGTCACGCTATAAACGTCAGAACCTACGCCGTAATCTTTCGCCAGGATCTCTGCCGCTTCACGGACGTGACGCAGGATAGAACCGGAGCCCAGCAGCTGAACTTTACCTTTGCTACCTTCAATGGTTTCGAGTTTGTAGATACCTTTACGGATACCTTCCTCAGCACCTTCCGGCATTGCCGGCATGTGGTAGTTTTCGTTCAGCGTAGTGATGTAGTAGTAAACGTTCTCTTGTTTTTCACCGTACATACGCTCCAGACCGTCATGCATGATGACAGCAACTTCGTAAGCGTAAGCCGGGTCGTAAGAGATACAGTTCGGGATAGTCAGCGACTGAATATGGCTGTGACCATCTTCGTGCTGCAGACCTTCACCGTTCAGGGTGGTACGACCGGAAGTACCGCCGATCAGGAAGCCACGCGCTTGCTGGTCGCCAGCTGCCCAGCACAGATCGCCGATACGCTGGAAGCCGAACATCGAGTAATAGATGTAGAACGGAATCATCGGCAGATTGTTGGTGCTGTAAGAGGTCGCCGCTGCCAGCCAGGAACAACCTGCGCCCAGCTCGTTGATCCCTTCCTGCAGAATCTGACCTTTCTCGTCTTCTTTATAGTAAGCAACCTGCTCGCGGTCCTGCGGGGTGTACTGCTGACCGTTCGGGCTGTAAATACCAATCTGACGGAACAGACCTTCCATACCGAAAGTACGCGCTTCGTCGGCGATGATCGGTACCAGACGATCTTTGATCGACTTGTTCTTCAGCATCACGTTCAGGGCACGAACGAAAGCGATAGTGGTAGAGATCTCTTTGCTCTGCTCTTCCAGCAGCGCACCGAAGTCTTGCAGGCTCGGCAGCTCAAGCTTCTCGGTGAAGTTCGGCTGACGGCTTGGCAGATAACCGTGCAGTTTCTGACGCTGAGCGTGCAGATAGGTATGCTCTTCAGAACCTTCCGGGAAGGTGATGTACGGCAGTTTTTCGATATCTGCATCAGACACCGGCACATTGAAACGGTCGCGGATGTGACGCACGCCGTCCATGTTCATTTTCTTAACCTGGTGCGCGATGTTTTTACCTTCAGCCGCGTCGCCCATGCCGTAACCTTTAATGGTATGAGCAAGGATTACTGTCGCTTTGCCTTTGGTTTCCTGCGCTTTCTTGAATGCAGCGTAGATTTTCTTCGGATCGTGACCACCACGGTTCAGCGCCCAGATCTGCTCGTCAGTCCAGTCTGCAACCAGTGCTGCGGTTTCAGGATATTTACCGAAGAAGTGTTCACGAACGTACGCACCATCTTTCGATTTGAAGGTCTGGTAGTCGCCGTCAACGGTTTCGTTCATCAGCTGGATCAGTTTACCGCTGGTATCTTTACGCAGCAGTTCATCCCAACGGCTACCCCACATGACTTTAATCACGTTCCAGCCAGCACCTTCGAAGATGCCTTCCAGTTCGTTGATGATCTTGCCGTTACCGGTGACCGGGCCGTCAAGACGCTGCAGGTTACAGTTGATAACGAAGACCAGGTTATCCAGTTTTTCACGGGTAGCGATGGTGATCGCACCTTTGGATTCCGGTTCGTCCATTTCACCGTCGCCGAGGAACGCGTAAACGGTTTGTTTAGAGGTATCTTTCAGGCCACGGTGTTCCAGATATTTCAGGAATTTAGCCTGGTAAATAGCACCAATCGGACCCAGACCCATAGATACGGTCGGGAACTGCCAGAATTCCGGCATCAGTTTCGGGTGCGGATAGGAAGAGAGGCCATTGCCGTGAACTTCCTGACGGAAGTTATCCAGCTGCTCCTGAGTCAGACGACCTTCCAGGAAAGCACGTGCGTACACGCCCGGGGAGATGTGGCCCTGGAAGTAAACCAGGTCGCCGCCATCCTGCTCGTTACGTGCACGGAAGAAGTGGTTAAAGCACACATCATAAATGGTTGCGGAAGACTGGAAGGACGCCATGTGGCCGCCCAGTTCGAGGTCTTTTTTCGACGCACGCAGAACCGTCATGATGGCGTTCCAGCGGATAGCTGAACGAATACGGCGTTCCAGTTCCAGATTACCCGGATACTCCGGTTGTTCTTCAACGGGGATGGTGTTGATGTAGTTGCTGATACCGGTGCCTGCGGCTACGTTGACACCGCCTTTGCGGGCTTCAGCAAGCAGTTGGTCGATCAGATACTGAGCACGCTCAACACCTTCTTCACGGATGACCGATTCGATCGCCTGGAGCCAGTCGCGAGTTTCGATCGGATCCACGTCATTTGGGAAACGTTCTGACATGGGTTATTCCTTATCTATCTAATAACGTTGAGTTTTCTGGAACCTGTCCCATTGAACTCTCGCCGGAAAGCTCAATAAGACAGGTTCTACGTTTAGTTGCCGCGCTTTTATATGCGCTTGATTTACAACATCTTCTGGATAATTTTTACCAGAAAAATCACTAATTCTTTCGTTGCTCCAGACGGCGCAGAGAACGCTCACGGCGACTCTCTTCACGGCTTCTGTCGAGCAAAATTTCTTCGATAAAGGCCAGATGGCGATGCGATGCTTCGCGCGCTTCCTCCGGCTTACCGGCCATAATCGCTTCGAATATGCGGGTGCGGTGACTACTCACCAGCGGCAGCATCTCGCGACGCGAATAGAGCAATTCGAAGTTCTGACGGACATTCTGGGCCAACATCGGCTCCATACACCTTAGCAGATGAAGCAAAACCACATTGTGGGCCGCTTCGGTGACGGCAATCTGATACTGGAGTACGGCGTTTGATTCCGCGTCCAGATCGCCAGACTGCTGCGCCAGTTCTATGGCGTGGTGGAGTTCACGGATGCGTTCCTTGTCTTCATCGGTACTACGCAGCGCGGCGTAATAAGCGGCGATACCTTCCAGGGCGTGTCGTGTTTCGAGCAAGTCATACTGTGATTCAGGATGGTCGGAGAGCAGCTCCACCAGCGGATCGCTGAAGCTTTGCCAGAGGCTGCTCTGAACAAACGTGCCGCCACCCTGGCGACGAAGCAACAAGCCCTTCGCTTCGAGACGTTGAATCGCCTCACGCAATGAGGGACGGGATACATCGAACTGTTTTGCCAGTTCGCGTTCCGGTGGGAGTTTTTCGCCCGGGCGGAGAGTGCCTTCGAGGATCAAAAACTCCAGTTGCTGCTCAATCACATCGGAGAGTTTTGGTTGGCGGATTTTGCTGTAGGCCATGAGTTCCTGTCTTAAGCCACTTGCCGAAGTCAATTGGTCTTACCAATTTCATGTCTGTGACGCTAAAGTAACAAAGTATTCACCTTATGTCCATACAGGTTTTGATTGAAATCATGAAACTGTGCACATTTTAACAACTTGACATATATAACGTTTCAAAGTTGTAACTATGCACAAATGTAGGCTTTACGTAAGAAAGGGATTTTTTAACGATTATTAAACTATAAAAATCCGAGTTGAACCGATTCACTTACCAATTTATCGGTTTTTAATTCAAAAATAATGAATTTATATTCATTTTATATATTGAGCGGATTTGAGGCTGATCTTTACAAACGGTTCCTTTTTAAGCAACTCATCTTCAACCATGCATAAAGCGGGTGCATTCGCTGCCGCATACCATTATTCTTGATCTGACGGAAGTCTTTTTGTAACAATTCAAACGTCTTTGATGTAAACAAATTAATACAACAAACGGAATTGCAAACTTACACACGCATCATTGCGTAGATCAAAAAAACAATCACCGCACGAGGTTTCATGATGGAAGGTCAACAGCACGGCGAGCAGCTAAAGCGCGGCCTTAAAAACCGCCATATTCAGCTTATCGCGCTGGGTGGCGCGATAGGGACAGGACTATTCCTGGGTAGCGCCTCCGTAATTCAGTCCGCAGGACCAGGGATTATCCTGGGTTATGCCATTGCTGGTTTTATCGCCTTTCTGATCATGCGTCAGCTAGGTGAAATGGTGGTCGAAGAACCTGTCGCAGGCTCCTTCAGCCACTTTGCTTATAAATACTGGGGCAGCTTTGCCGGATTCGCTTCTGGCTGGAACTATTGGGTACTGTACGTTTTAGTTGCCATGGCAGAACTTACGGCTGTCGGCAAATACATTCAGTTCTGGTATCCGGAAATCCCCACCTGGGCTTCTGCCGCCGTATTCTTTGTGGTGATTAACGCCATCAACCTGACTAACGTTAAAGTGTTTGGTGAGATGGAGTTCTGGTTTGCCATTATCAAAGTGATCGCGGTGGTAGCGATGATCATCTTCGGCGGCTGGCTGCTATTCAGCGGCAACGGCGGCCCGCAGGCGACTGTTAGCAACCTGTGGGCTCAAGGTGGCTTCCTGCCGCACGGCTTCACCGGGCTGGTGATGATGATGGCGATTATCATGTTCTCGTTCGGTGGTCTGGAACTGGTGGGGATCACCGCTGCAGAAGCTGATAACCCGGAGCAAAGCATCCCGAAAGCAACTAATCAGGTTATCTACCGCATCCTGATTTTCTACATTGGTTCGTTAGCCGTTCTGCTCTCACTGATGCCGTGGACACGGGTTACCGCTGACACCAGCCCGTTTGTGCTGATCTTCCACGAGTTAGGCGATACCTTTGTGGCAAATGCGCTGAACATCGTGGTACTGACGGCTGCGCTCTCCGTGTACAACAGCTGCGTATATTGCAACAGCCGTATGCTGTTCGGTCTGGCACAACAGGGTAACGCACCGAAAATGCTCGCTTCCGTCGATAAACGCGGCGTACCAGTAAATACCATTCTGGTATCTGCGCTGGTTACGGCATTGTGCGTACTGATTAACTACCTTGCCCCAGAGTCCGCTTTCGGACTGTTAATGGCGCTGGTGGTTTCTGCACTGGTTATTAACTGGGCGATGATTAGCCTGGCACATATGAAGTTCCGTCGCGCTAAGCAAGAACAAGGTGTGGCAACTCGTTTCCCTGCCCTGCTCTATCCGCTGGGTAACTGGATCTGTCTGCTGTTTATGGCGGCGGTACTGGTGATAATGCTGATGACGCCGGGAATGGCGATCTCGGTTTACCTGATCCCGGTATGGCTGGTTGTGTTAGGTATCGGTTATCTGTTCAAAGAGAAAACCGCAAAAGCCGTAAAAGCACATTAATCTCTCTACGCCCTCACCCGTTCTGGGTGAGGGCGGCAATATTTACACCAATGTCCCGTAAATCGTCAGTAGCGCAATCACCACCACAACCACGAACGAGGTTTTCTTCGCCATTGAAACCGCTGCTTTCGGTGTCTCAACCTTATCGACATGCGGTTCACGCGCCAGTGAGAACTGTGCCAGACGCGTTAACACCTGGTATTGCGATGTATGGAAATCGGTCAGTGAAGCAAACCAGGCTGGTAACGCTTTCTCACCGTGACCAATCAAGGCATAAACTACGCCCGCAAGGCGAACTGGCACCCAATCCAGTACATGAAGCACGGCATCAACCCCCGACTGTAAACGATGATGCGGCGTCTGGTAGCGCGCCAGCCAGTATTGCCATGCGCGCAAGAATGCATAGCCCATCAGGGTAACGGGTCCCCAGATACCGCCTACAATTAGCCAGAACAGTGGCGCAAGGTAAAAACGAAAGTTAATCCACAGCAGGGCATTTTGCAGTTCACGCAAAAACTCACGCTCATCGCAGCCTGCGGGGACGCCATGAATCATGGTTAACTCGCCAGCCATCGTGGAACGGGCATGGCTGTCGTTACGAGAAGCTGCGGTCAGATAAGCATGATAATGGAGACGAACTTTTCCTGCGCCAATACACAACAAACCAATCAACAGCCACACCACCAGCGTCGGGACGTTGAACAATAGTCCATGCAACGCGCGCAACAGTAAAAAGGTCGCCCCCATCGCGATAATGGCCATTCCTAATGTGCGCCCCAGCGAGAAATGTTTCACCCGACGGAAAAACGCCTCGAGGCGGTGATCAAGCTGCCAGTGCTCGCCCAACTTAAACAGGCGCTCGAAAATTAACACCAGTAAGGTTGTAAACAGCGTCATGTTGTCTCCTTGCTGACCAGGGCGCGAAACCGTGCCCAATCAAAGGCAGGGCCGGGATCGGTTTTCCGATCCGGCGCAATATCACAATGTCCCGTCATATTACTGGCAATGGCTGGATAGCGATGAATCAATGCCCGCGTAACCGCCGTAAGCTGTTGATACTGCGCATCGGTATACGCCAGCGTATCAGTGCCTTCCAGCTCAATCCCAATGGAGAAATCATTACAGCGTTCGCGCCCCTGATACATGGAAACACCCGCATGCCAGGCGCGTTTATCGAAAGGAACATACTGGACAATTTCACCATCACGGCGAATCAAACAGTGAGCGGAGACGCGCAAATGGGCAATCTCTGCAAAGAAGGGATGTGCCTGCGGATCAATAGTTCCGGTGAATAATGCATCAATCCACGGACCGCCAAACTCGCCTGGCGGCAGGCTAATATTGTGCACCACCAGCAAGGTGGGAGTTTCGTCATCCGGGCGACAATCGTAATGTGGTGAGGGAACGCGGCGCGCGCCGACCAGCCACCCCTGTTCTAACAACATGCAGGATCTCCTTATATGTGGTGCTAATACCCGGTTCAGAGTAGCATGTTTCTACCTTATGATTCGTTAGCTATCTGGAGTTTTAACATGCCGCCTCGCCGCTATAACCCTGACACCCGACGTGACGAGCTGCTGGAACGCATTAATCTCGATATCCCCGGCGCGGTGGCCCAGGCGCTGCGAGAAGATTTAGGCGGAACAGTCGATGCCAACAACGACATTACGGCAAAACTTTTACCGGAAAATTCACGCTCTCATGCCACGGTGATCACCCGCGAAGAGGGCGTATTTTGTGGTAAACGCTGGGTTGAAGAAGTGTTTATTCAACTGGCAGGCGACGATGTCACCATTACCTGGCATGTGGATGACGGTGATGTCATTAACGCCAATCAACTCCTTTTCGAACTCGAAGGCCCATCTCGCGTGCTGTTAACCGGCGAACGTACTGCGCTTAATTTTGTACAAACTCTTTCTGGCGTAGCCAGTAAGGTTCGCCACTATGTTGAGTTGCTGGAAGGCACCGATACGCAGTTGCTGGATACGCGAAAAACCTTACCCGGCCTGCGTTCTGCCCTGAAATACGCGGTACTTTGCGGCGGCGGGGCTAACCATCGTCTGGGGCTTTCTGACGCCTTCCTGATCAAAGAAAACCATATTATTGCCTCCGGCTCAGTGCGCCAGGCGGTCGAAAAAGCGTCCTGGCTGCACCCGGATGCGCCAGTAGAAGTTGAAGTCGAGAATCTGGAAGAACTTGATGAAGCACTGAAAGCAGGTGCCGATATCATCATGCTGGATAACTTCGACACAGAACAGATGCGCAAAGCCGTTAAACGCACCAACGGCAAGGCGCTGCTGGAAGTGTCTGGCAACGTCACCGACAAAACGCTGCGCGAGTTTGCTGAAACGGGCGTGGACTTTATCTCCGTCGGTGCGCTAACTAAACACGTACAGGCACTCGACCTTTCAATGCGTTTTCGCTAATTGCTGACAGATTTATCCGCTCCATCGCGGGCGGATAATCTCCCCTTCCCCAACTTTCTTCGTAGCGCCTCGCAAATTTCTTGTCTTTCGCTGCAACGTAATAAAAAACCTCGGAAGCCGCCTTCCCGTTTCGTTTTTTGCCCCTCGCCTGTGCTGATGGCGTTTGCCAAAGTAGCGCCAACCAAATCAAGGAGCGAAACAGATGGACAAGCAACGCGGTTTTACACTTATCGAACTGATGGTGGTTATTGGCATCATTGCCATTTTAAGCGCCATTGGTATTCCCGCTTATCAAAACTACCTGCGCAAAGCCGCACTTACCGACATGCTACAAACCTTTGTGCCTTACCGTACCGCCGTAGAATTGTGCGCGCTGGAACATGGCGGACTGGACACTTGCGACGGCGGCAGCAATGGCATCCCCTCGCCTACCACCACCCGCTATGTTTCAGCCATGAGTGTGGCAAAGGGCGTGGTGTCACTGACCGGGCAAGAGAGTCTCAATGGGCTAAGCATCGTTATGACACCCGGTTGGGATAACGCTAACGGTGTCACCGGCTGGACGCGCAACTGCAATATTCAAAGTGACAGCGCATTGCAGCAAGCCTGCGAAGATGTCTTCCGCTTTGATGACGCCAACTAAGGAGCGGCGATGAATATTTCACAGCTCACCGTCCTGTGTTTGCGTTACCAGGGGGTCTTACTGGATGCCAGCGAAGAAGTGGTTCATGTTGCGGTGGTCGATGCCCCCTCACATGAGTTGCTGGACGCATTGCATTTCGCTACCACCAAACGTATTGAGATCACCTGCTGGACGCGCCAACAGATGGAAGGTCACGCCAGTCGCAAACAACAGACATTGCCCGTAGCCGTTCAGGAGAAACATCAGCCTAAAGCAGAATTGCTGGCTCATACGTTGCAATCTGCACTGGAACAACGCGCATCAGATATTCATATCGAACCAGCGGACAATAGCTATCACATCCGCTTGCGTATCGACGGCGTTCTGCATCCTTTACCTGATGTTTCACTGGATGCCGGAGTCGCTTTAACCGCCAGGTTAAAAGTGCTGGGAAGCCTGGATATTGCGGAACATCGCCTGCCGCAGGACGGGCAATTCACTGTCGAACTGGCAGGGAACGCCGTCTCATTTCGTATTGCTACCTTGCCATGTCGCAGCGGAGAAAAAGTGGTATTACGGTTGTTACAGCAGGTGGACCAGGCGCTGGATGTCAACACGCTGGGAATGCAACCATCACAACTGACGGACTTTACCCACGCCTTGCAGCAACCACAAGGACTGGTGCTGGTAACTGGCCCTACCGGCAGCGGCAAAACAGTCACGCTGTATAGCGCACTGCAAACGCTGAATACCGCCGATATTAATATTTGCAGCGTGGAAGATCCGGTTGAGATCCCCATCGCTGGGCTAAACCAGACACAAATCCATCCGCGTGCCGGACTCACCTTTCAGGGCGTTTTGCGTGCGTTATTGCGCCAGGATCCTGACGTCATCATGATCGGAGAGATCCGCGATGGCGAAACGGCAGAAATTGCCATTAAAGCCGCGCAAACGGGTCATCTGGTATTGTCCACGCTACACACCAACTCCACCTGCGAAACGCTGGTGCGTTTACAGCAAATGGGCGTTGCTCGCTGGATGCTCTCGTCGGCCCTCACTCTGGTAATAGCCCAGCGCCTGGTACGTAAACTTTGTCCGCATTGCCGCCAGCGGCAAGGGGAACCGATCCGCCTTCCGGACAATGTATGGTCATCTCCGCTGTCCCGCTGGCAGGCACCGGGTTGTGAACATTGCTACCACGGTTTTTATGGTCGTACCGCCTTGTTTGAAGTCCTGCCCATTACACCAGCCATACGCCAGCTTATTTCCTCTAATACTGAAGTTGAATCGCTGGAAACACACGCCAGGCGGACAGGTATGCGCACACTTTTTGAAAACGGCTGCCTGGCCGTGGAACAAGGCTTAACCACCTTTGAAGAGTTAATCCGCGTGCTGGGGATGCCACATGGCGAATAAGCAACTCTGGCGATGGCATGGCATAACCGGCGACGGCAATGCGCAAGATGGGATGCAATGGTCTGAGAGCCGTGCTTTGCTACTTTTGGCTCTACAGCAGCAAAGGGTTACCCCACTGCACCTGAAGCGAATCAAGATCAGTTCTGCACAGTGGCGCGGAGATAAAAGCGCGGAAGTCATTCATCAACTGGCGACGCTACTTAAAGCCGGGTTAACGCTTTCTGAAGGGCTGGCACTGCTGGCTGAACAGCATCCAAGTAAGCAATGGCAGGCATTGTTGCAATCGCTGGCGCACGATCTCGAACAGGGCGTGGCCTTTTCCAGTGCCTTATCGCCCTGGTCAGAGGTTTTTCCGCCGCTTTACCAGTCGATGATCCGCACGGGGGAAGTGACCGGTAAGCTGGATGAATGCTGCTTTGAACTGGCGCGTCAGCAAAAAGCCCAGCGCCAGTTGGCCGACAAAGTGAAATCAGCGTTGCGTTATCCCATCATCATTTTAGCGATGGCAATCATGGTGGTTGTGGCAATGCTGCATTTTGTGCTGCCGGAGTTTGCCGCTATCTATAAGACCTTCAACACCCCACTACCGGCGCTAACGCAGGGGATCATGACGCTGGCAGACTTTAGTGGCAAATGGGGCTGGCTGCTGATAGTGCTCGGCTTTCTGCTGGCGATAGCCAACAAACTGCTGATGCGTCGCCCTACCTGGCTTATTGCGCGGCAGAAATGGTTATTACGCATCCCGATAATGGGAGCCCTGATGCGGGGACAAAAACTCACGCAGATCTTTACGATTCTGGCGCTGACACAAAGTGCAGGGATTACTTTTTTGCAGGGAGTGGAGAGCGTCAGGGAGACGATGCGCTGCCCGTACTGGGCGCAACTTCTGACACAAATTCAGCATGATATCAGTAACGGTCACCCCATCTGGCTGGCGCTAAAAAATGCGGGGGAGTTTAGCCCACTCTGTTTGCAGTTAGTGAGGACAGGAGAGACATCCGGGTCGCTGGATATCATGCTGGAGAATCTTGCCCATCATCATCGGGATAACACGCTGGCGCTGGCAGATAACCTTGCCGCCTTACTGGAACCGGCGTTGCTGGTCATTACTGGAGGAATTATCGGTACGTTGGTGGTGGCAATGTATCTGCCAATTTTCCATCTGGGCGATGCGATGAGTGGGGTGGGATAATGCTGGCGTGTTGCTCCACGCCAGCATTGGGAGATTACAGATTATTGAAGATGCGGTTTTCTTGTTCCAGTACGCGGATAAACGTGGTGCGTTTGGTCAGCTCTTTCAGGCGTGAAGCCCCAACGTAAGTGCAGGCTGAACGCAGACCGCCTAAAATATCACGCGCGGTATTTTCAACCGGACCGCGCAGAGGAAGCTTAACGGTTTTACCTTCTGCAGCGCGATATTCCGCAACGCCGCCAACGTGACGTTTCATCGCAGACTCGGAGCTCATACCGTAGAACAGCATAAATTTCTCGCCGTTCTCTTCAACAATACGGCCGCCGCTCTCTTCGTGACCCGCCAGCATTCCGCCAAGCATTACGAAATCGGCACCGCCACCAAAAGCTTTCGCGACATCGCCCGGTGTGGTACAGCCGCCATCGCTGACGATCATCCCGCCCAGACCGTGCGCGGCATCGGCGCATTCGATCACCGCAGAAAGCTGCGGATAACCGACGCCCGTTTTCACGCGAGTTGTACAAACAGAGCCAGGACCAATGCCAACTTTAACGATATCGGCACCGGAGAGGATAAGCTCCTCACACATTTCGCCAGTTACCACATTGCCTGCACAAATAGTTTTGGTCGGCCACGCTTCACGCGCCTTCGCAACAAACTGCACGAAGTGTTCGGAATAACCATTCGCCACGTCAATACAAACAAAGTTTAATGCCGGGTTCAGGTCGAGAATTTGTTTAGTTTTTTCGAAATCGGCATCCGACGTACCGGTAGAAACCATCACATGTTTCAGCACATCAGCAGAAGAATTGTTGATAAACGCTTGCCACTCTTCAACAGAGTAATGTTTATGTACAGCGGTCAAAATATCGAAAGAAGCCAGTGCCGTAGCCATACTAAAAGTGCCTACGGTGTCCATATTTGCGGCGATAATCGGCACGCCGGACCAGCTTTGACCTGAATGTTTGAAGGTGAATTGACGTTCCAGTTCAACATCGGAACGGCTTTTAAGAGTAGAGCGTTTAGGGCGGATGAGGACGTCTTTAAAACCTAACTTCAGATCTTCTTCGATACGCATGTGCAGATTCCTGGGGTTAATGGCTATAAGGGTAAGAGCGCAACTCCAGTGACGCTATCATACGCACTAATCGATATGGCGCAAGACTGCGAAATTGTCTTTTTTTACGCTACAATCCCATAAATTTACCTGGTAAATAGTGGGCGAACGTTTCATCAATTTCGCTTTCGCGCGCTCTTTATTAACATTTTGATAATCATGATGAATTCCCAGGAATATAGATTATGAGGTATACAGTTGCCTTAACAGGCGGCATTGGCAGTGGCAAGAGTACCGTTGCAAATGCATTTGCTGACCTCGGAATTAATGTCATTGATGCCGATATTATTGCGCGTCAGGTGGTTGAACCGGGTACACCTGCACTGCGTGCCATTGCTGAACACTTTGGCGCGGATATGATTGCTGCTGATGGAACATTGCAACGTCGCGCCTTGCGCGAGCGGATCTTTGCCTATCCGGAAGAGAAAAACTGGCTTAATGCCCTGCTGCATCCTCTGATTCAGCAGGAGACGCAACGCCAGATCCAGCAAGCAACTTCACCTTATGTGTTATGGGTTGTGCCATTGCTGGTAGAAAACTCACTGTATAAAAAAGCGAATCGAGTGCTGGTGGTGGATGTCAGCCCAGAAACGCAGCTTAAGCGCACCATGCAGCGCGATGATGTTACTCGCGAGCATGTCGAACAAATTCTTGCTGCCCAGGCTACGCGCGAAGCCCGTCTTGCGGTGGCAGATGACGTCATTGATAATAACGGCACACCGGATGCTATTGCATCAGATGTTGCCCACTTGCACGCACACTATTTGCAGCTCGCGTCGCAGTTTGTCTCACAGGAAAAAACTTAATGCAGACCCAGGTCCTTTTTGAACATCCACTAAATGAAAAAATGCGTACATGGCTGCGCATTGAGTTTTTAATTCAACAACTCACCGTAAATTTGCCTATTGCTGACTACGCTGGTGCTCTGCATTTCTTCCGTAATGTTAGTGAATTGCTGGATGTGTTCGAGCGTGGAGAAGTTCGTACCGAACTACTGAAAGAGCTGGAACGTCAACAGCGTAAACTCCAGACCTGGATTGGTGTGCCTGGCGTGGACCAGACCCGTATTGAAGCATTAATTCAGCAGTTGAAGGCCGCAGGTAGCGTGCTGATTTCCGCGCCGCGTATCGGGCAATTTCTGCGTGAAGACAGGATGATTGCCCTGGTGCGCCAGCGTCTGAGCATTCCCGGTGGTTGTTGCAGCTTTGATTTACCTACGTTGCATATCTGGTTGCATTTACCCCAGTCGCAGCGCGACAGTCAGGTAGAAACCTGGATTGCCAGCCTGAGCCCGCTGACACAGGCACTTACAATGGTGTTGGATTTGATTCGTCAGTCGGCACCGTTCCGCAAACTGACCAGTCTGAACGGTTTTTATCAGG
The DNA here is from genome assembly GCF_004211985.1 of Escherichia sp. E10V10. NCBI lineage: Bacteria > Pseudomonadati > Pseudomonadota > Gammaproteobacteria > Enterobacterales > Enterobacteriaceae > Escherichia > Escherichia sp. E10V10. Next base: position 109,619 of record NZ_RHJO01000002.1, read on the forward strand.
ATAACGGCGAAGACGCCGATTTGTTACGGCTGAATCTGGCACTCGATTCACAGCTTTATCCGCAAATATCCGGTCATAAGAGCCGTTTTGCCATTCGCTTTATGCCGCTGGACAGTGAAAATGGACAAGTACCGGAACGTCTGGATTTCGAACTGGCTTGTTGCTAAGGAGTAAAAATGTCAGAAACTATTACGGTGAATTGTCCCACCTGCGGGAAAACGGTGGTGTGGGGTGAAGTCAGCCCATTTCGGCCATTTTGTTCCAAACGCTGCCAGTTGATCGACCTCGGAGAATGGGCTGCGGAAGAAAAACGAATCCCCAGCAGTGGCGATCTTTCTGAGAGCGATGACTGGAGCGAAGAGCCAAAGCCGTGACATTTGTCTAATGCCGCACGTAGGCCTGATAAGACGCGCCAGCGTCGCATCAGGCATCGTGTGTAAATGTCGGATGCGGTATAAACGCCTTATCCGACCTCCAGACACTTAAGCTTCGCAATTACCGGTTCATTGGCTGGCGGAAAATCTTCTGCATTGAGGCTGGCCAGCGCCATCCACTCACCGGGCTGTCCCTCTTTCCCCCACGGTTCCCCTTCCCAGCTTTCGACCAACCAGAACCACAGTGTGATATGCCTGTCAGAGAACTGATATTCCAGCTTTTCAAACAGCGAAAAACGTTGCGGGGTAACCCCGACTTCTTCCTGAAGCTCCCGTACCATCGCTTGTTCTGCCGTTTCTCCCGTTTCTATTTTACCGCCCGGAAACTCCAGCTTATTTGCCATGTGCGCATCTGCGGCGCGACGGGTTATAAAGATTTCGTTGTTTTCGTTGCGAATAATACCTACCGCGATTTGCAGTTTTTTCATTGTCTTAAGCCTATAAAAAAGGCGCAGAATCCTGCGCCTTTTATTTCAACACTTAGCTTTTATTGCAGGCGACCATGGCACTGCTTGTATTTTTTACCAGAACCGCATGGGCAAGGATCGTTACGTCCAACTTTACGATCGCCGGTTTGCGCTGCCAGCGCAGCCGCAGCTGCAGAGTCGTCATCCTGATGGCTAAGCTGCTGCATTTGCGCTAAACGCTCAGCTTCCATACGACGCTGCTGCTCCAGTTCTTCAACTTCTTCCGGCATGCGTACTTGTACTTTGCTTAACGTGCTGATGACTTCATATTTCAACGATTCAAGCATCGCCGCAAACATGGAGAACGATTCACGTTTGTACTCCTGCTTCGGATCTTTCTGTGCATAGCCACGCAGGTGGATACCCTGACGCAGATAATCCATCGCCGCCAGGTGCTCTTTCCACAGGGAGTCCAGCGTTTGCAGCATCACCCCTTTCTCGAAGTGACGCATCATCTCAGCGCCAACCACTTCTTCTTTACGGTGATACACTTCGATGGACTGCTCCAGGATACGCTCACGCAGCGTCTCTTCATGCAATTCTGGCTCTTTGTCCAGCCACTCGGCAATCGGCAAATCAAGGTCGAAGTCGTTTTTCAGACGTTCTTGCAAACCTGGAATGTCCCACATTTCTTCCAGTGACTGTGGCGGAATGTAGGCATCGATGGTTGCTTTGAACACATCTTCACGAATGCTGTTGATGGTTTCGCTCACATCGCTGACATCCAGCAGTTCGTTACGCTGGGAGTAAATGGCACGACGCTGATCGTTAGCTACGTCATCGTATTCCAGCAGCTGTTTACGAATGTCGAAGTTACGGCTTTCAACTTTACGCTGAGCATTGGCAATTGCTTTAGTTACCCACGGATGCTCAATGGCTTCGCCGGGTTTCATACCCAGTTTACGCATCATGCCTGATACGCGGTCAGAGGCAAAAATACGCATCAGCGCATCTTCCATCGACAGGTAGAAACGGGAAGAACCGGCATCACCCTGACGACCAGAACGGCCACGCAGCTGGTTATCGATACGACGAGATTCGTGACGCTCAGTGCCGATGATATGCAGGCCACCTGCTTCCAGTACCGCGTCGTGACGCACCTGCCAGTCGGCTTTAATTTTTTCAATTTGCTCTGCGGTCGGGTTTTCCAGCGCGGCAACTTCTGCCTGCCAGCTACCACCAAGCACGATGTCAGTACCACGACCCGCCATGTTGGTCGCGATGGTCACTGCAGCCGGATAGCCCGCCTGAGCAACGATTGCCGCTTCGTTGGCGTGGAATTTAGCGTTCAGAACGTTATGTTTGATACCGGCTTTGGTCAGCTCGTTTGATACCAGTTCCGATTTCTCGATTGAAATAGTACCCACCAGCACTGGCTGGTCTTTCGCAGTACGTTCTTTGATATCTTCAATGATCGCCTGAATTTTTTCCGCTTCGGTCATGTAGACCAGATCCGGCAGATCTTTACGAATCATCGGGCGGTTGGTCGGAACGACTACAGTATCCAGCTTGTAGATGGAACTGAATTCGAAGGCTTCGGTATCAGCCGTACCGGTCATCCCCGCCAGTTTTTCATACAGACGGAAGTAGTTCTGGAAGGTGATCGAAGCCAGTGTCTGGTTTTCGTTCTGGATCTGTACACCTTCTTTCGCTTCCACAGCCTGGTGCAGACCATCAGACCAGCGACGGCCCTGCATGGTACGACCGGTATGTTCGTCAACGATGATAACTTCACCATCTTTAACGATGTAATCGACATCGCGAGTAAACAGCGCGTGAGCACGCAGCGCCGCCGTTACGTGGTGCATCAGCATAATATTGGCCGGAGAGTACAGCGACTCACCTTCATCCATAATGCCTTCTTTCACCAGCAGCTCTTCAATAAGCACCAGACCACGTTCGGTCAGGTTCACCTGGCGAGATTTTTCATCCACCGAGAAGTGGCCTTCACCCTGGAAGGTTTCGGAGTCTTCTTTTTCCTGACGGATCAGGTACGGAATGATTTTGTTTACGCGCTTATACATTTCCGAACTGTCTTCCGCCGGGCCGGAAATGATCAGCGGTGTACGCGCTTCATCGATCAGGATGGAGTCCACTTCGTCCACCAGCGCATAGTGCAGTTTACGCTGTACACGTTCTTCAGGGCTGAACGCCATGTTGTCGCGCAGGTAGTCAAAGCCGTATTCGTTGTTAGTACCGTAAGTAATGTCAGCCGCGTAAGCTTCACGCTTTGCCGGTGCAGGCATGCCCGGCAGGTTGATGCCGACGGTCAAGCCGAGGAATTCAAACAGCGGACGGTTGTTTTCTGCGTCACGTTGCGCCAGATAATCGTTGACGGTAACAACGTGCACGCCTTTACCGGTTAATGCGTTCAGGTAAGCAGGCAGCGTTGCGGTCAGGGTTTTACCTTCACCTGTACGCATTTCCGCGATGCAACGTTCATTAAGAACCATACCGCCGAGCAGCTGTACGTCGAAGTGGCGCATGCCAAAAACACGCTTACTGGCTTCACGCACGACAGCGAAGGCTTCCGGAATCAAGTTTTCCAGCACTTCGCCTTTTTCCAGACGCGCGCGGAACTCTGCCGTTTTTCCTTTCAGTTCTTCGTCGGAGAGTTTTTCAATCTCCGGTTCCATGGCATTGATAATGTTGACGACTTTGCGCATCCGGCGCAGGGTACGATCGTTACGACTACCGAAAACTTTAGTTAATAATTTGATTAGCATAATAAAATCTCAAACACCCCGCATTGCGGAGTAAATAAAATGAAGTAAAGGTTTTTCGTTGTTAGCTGAGGCGTTGAGGGCCAGCACGGATGCCCTGCGCCTGGCTTATCCAGACGGGCGTGCTGAAGTTTGCTTGAGGGGTAAAATGCGCATAATCAATGCGATAACCATTTTCAGACCGCGTGCCTTCCTGGGTCAGCAGCGCGCTGAGCGTATCCAGTAAAGCAAGATGTTGCGCCTGAAGCGGTAAAGATTCCTCGGCAACGGGCAGCGTTTGCGGCGCCATTGCAAAGGAGAGATGGCGTATTACCGTGCGAATAGCATGTTGATGCCAGTAATCAACGGAATAGTTCGAGTTTGGGCGGCGCGTGTTTGCTTCCAGCAAGGCCAACTGACTAAAGTTAACTTTGGCTGAAGGCTCGTGATTGCGCGTTGTCGCTTTTGCGGGCGCGTTTGGCTCGGCGGCGTTGCTGAGCGCAGGCAAACCTAAACTCGCCGCGACCATCCCTAATAAGAGATGCGGCCAGAAGTAGCGTCTACCTAACTGTCGCCAGCGCGTCAGTATTCCACTCACGTTATTGCCATCCCGATCGTATTCAACGTTTTTAGCGCACAAATCTTATCATTAAAGCCAGAAGTCCACAGCAGTATTCAAGATAAGTAACACGTAAAAGTGCTTAAGAAAACAGCGTTCGCACCGATTTCTTACGACGCTGTAAAAACTCAAAAAAAAACGACTGGGTCACCTGGCCGGAGAGAGTGCCAGATTTGCCAGTCGAATTTTATACGACAGTATAGATGTCGTTATGCCAGTACGGCTGAAGGCGCTTTGAAGGCCAACGGCAGTTCTGCGTCGTCCTGGAAGGTCACATATTCCCAGGCTTCCTGTTTCGCCAGGACAGCCTGCAACAGTTTGTTATTCAGTGCATGACCGGATTTATAAGCGGTAAATGCGCCGATAATGTTGTGACCACACATGAACAAATCACCGATCGCGTCGAGCATTTTGTGACGCACAAACTCGTCTTCAAAACGCAGGCCGTCTTCGTTCAGTACGCGATAATCGTCAACAACGATGGCACAATCGAAGCTGCCGCCCAGGCACAGGCCACGGGACTGCAGATATTCGATATCACGCATGAAACCAAACGTACGCGCACGGCTGATCTGGCGCATAAACGCATCAGCAGAGAAGTTCATCGCATAGCGTTGATTGCTGGAATCGATTGCCGGATGGTTGAAATCGATGGTGAAGTCCAGCGAAAAACCATTGTACGGCTTAAATTCAGCCCACTTATCGCCATCTTCGACGCGAACAGTCTCTTTGATGCGAACAAATTTCTTGGCGCAGTTCAGCTCGTCGATACCAGCATCAAGCAGCAGGTAAACAAACGGAGCGGCACTGCCGTCCATGATTGGGATTTCCGGCGCGTTAACTTCGATAACAATGTTATCGATGCCTAAGCCCGCGAGCGCTGCGTTCAGGTGCTCAACAGTTGAAATCCGTACATCATGCTCGTTGACCAGACACGTACAGAGCATGGTATCACGCACAGATTTGGCATCGGCCGGGAAATCTACCGGTGGATTCAAGTCGGTGCGACGATAGATGACCCCGGTGTTGGCCGGCGCAGGGCGTAAGGTCAGGGTGACTTTCTTGCCGGTATGTAAACCGACACCCGTCGCCTGAACGATACGTTTAAGTGTCCTTTGTTTGATCATCGTATTATCTCGCCAAATTATCTATCCAACCGAAGTGTACTATACATTCGGCAGGCCAGTTTAGCACAAAGAGCCTCGCAACCCAAATTCCAGCTAATTCTTAGTCAGCTTGCTTACGCAGGAATGCCGGGATATCCAGATAATCCGGCTCTTTCACGGTTTGTGGCGTATTGTCGTTCACCACTTTAGCCACGGGCTTCTGCTCTTGCGTCAGCGGCGCCATACCATGCTGCTGGTAGCGATCCATCACTGGCTGTTGAACTTGCTTATTGGTCACGAGCGTGATTTCAGGACGTTTGTCCATACCGATACCTGTAGCAACCACGGTTACACGCAGTTCATCGTTCATATCCGGGTCAAGAGAAGTACCGATAACCACGGTCGCGTTGTCCGAAGCAAATGCACGGATGGTGTTACCTACGGTTTCGAATTCATCCAGACGCAGGTCGAAGCCCGCAGTGATGTTAACCAGCACACCGCGCGCGCCAGACAGGTCGATATCTTCCAGCAGCGGAGAAGAGATAGCCATTTCGGCCGCTTCTTCCGCACGATCTTCACCGCTCGCCACGCCAGAACCCATCATTGCGTAGCCCATTTCAGACATCACAGTACGTACGTCTGCAAAGTCCACGTTCATCAGACCCGGACGAGTAATCAGCTCGGCGATACCCTGAACCGCGCCTTTCAGCACATCGTTAGCTGCGCCAAACGCGTCCAGCAGGGAGATACCGCGGCCCAGAACTTTCAGCAGTTTGTCGTTCGGGATTGTGATCAGTGAGTCCACATGTTTGGATAATTCAGTGATCCCCTGCTCCGCAAATGCCATACGCTTCTTGCCTTCAAAGTTGAAAGGCTTGGTCACGACAGCAACGGTCAGAATACCTAAATCTTTAGCCACTTCAGCAACAACCGGCGCTGCACCTGTACCGGTACCACCGCCCATGCCCGCTGCAATAAAGACCATGTCTGCCCCTTCCAGCGCCGCACGCAGTGCATCACGATCCTCATCAGCCGCATTACGGCCAACTTCTGGATTAGCGCCAGCTCCCAGTCCTTTGGTGATACCACTACCGATCTGAATCGTCTGCCCAACCGCTGTTTTACGCAGCGCCTGTGCATCGGTATTTACCGCGAAAAATTCAACACCTTCAATGCGCTCACGCACCATGTGTTCAACAGCATTACCGCCGCCGCCGCCGACGCCGATGACTTTAATCACCGCGTCGTTGGTAAGTTCCATTGGTTCAAACATAGTTTCTCTCCGATATGTGCCTGTCGCCTGAGGCCGTAATCACCGCCGGCCTCATAAAAATTAAAATTCTTTTCGCAGCCAACTATTGAGTCGCTTGATCCACGAGCCAACAGATGCTGTAACACGTTTTTCAATTTCCGCTTCACCGTTAAGATGTGACTCTTTCCCGTAATGAAGCAATCCCACTGCCGTTGAATAATACGGCTCCTGAGCGTAATCCGTTAAACCGGTGATATTCAGCGGCGCGCCGATACGCACCTGCGTATGAAACACGCGTTGAGCGCAGGCAGCAAGACCTTCGATCTGCGCCGCGCCACCGGTTAATACGATACCCGCAGCCAGGTGATGCTTTACGCCTTGTTGGCGAAGCTTTTCCTGCAGCTGCAATATCTCTTCGTTGACCAGGTTGAGCAGCTCGGTATAGCGCGGCTCAATCACCTCCGCCAGCGTCTGACGTTGCAGACTACGCGGCGGACGACCACCTACACTCGGCACTTCCACGCTCTCGTCTTTACCGACGATGGAACCCAGCGCGCAGCCATGACGAACTTTAATCGCTTCGGCGTCGCTTGGCGGTGTGCCAAAGGCATAAGCGATATCACTGGTCACGACATTGCCAGCATAAGGAATTACCTTGGTGTGACGCAATGCCCCGCCAGTATAAACGGCGATATCCATTGTACCACCACCGATATCGACGACGCAGACGCCCAGTTCACGTTCGTCTTCCGTCAATACCGAATAACTTGATGCCAGTCCGGCAAATATCAGTTGGTCAACTTTCAGGCCACAACGTTCAACGGCTTTCACAATGTTTTTTGCCATATCGTTGTGACATGTGATCAGGTGCACTTTTGCCTGCATACGCACGCCAGAAAGTCCTACCGGATTTTTGATCCCTTCCTGATAGTCAATCGCATACTCTTGCGGGATCACATGCAGCACACGATGTTCATCACGCACGCGCACCGATTTCGCGGTATGGACGACATTTTCTACATCTTCTTGTGTCACTTCTTCTTCAGAAATAGGCACCATACCAATTTCATTCTGGCAGCTGATGTGCTTACCAGAAAGCGCCAGATATACCGAAGAGATCTGACAATCTGCCATCAATTCTGCCTGGTCAATGGCGCGCTGTACGCACTTGACCACGGATTCGAGGTCGTTCACCCCGCCTTTATCCATACCACGTGACGGGCAGCTGCCCACACCAATGATATTGACCATACCGTCGGGCAGAACTTCCCCTACTAAAGCGGCAACCTTCGCGGTACCAATCTCCAGTCCTACTACCAGTTTTCTGTCCGTCGCCTTGATCATTGTTGTTCTGCCTGTGCCTGATTTTGTTGCTGAGTAGATTCCTCTGGTGGCAAGGGCGCCCAGCCGACTGCCGCACCAGAGTCATAACGCAAATCAACGTAGCTAATCCGTTTGCCATCGGTTTGCGCCTGCTGCTGTAAAACCGGATAAAGTTCTACAAAGCGAGCCAAACGTTTCATCGTATCGCCCCGGCCAAGATTGAGCTTAATATCGTTATTCAGCGTCAACTGCCAGGAACGCCGCGCGGTCATCGCCGCTTCCTTCAGAGTAAATCTGTCCTTTGCCAGCATCTGCCCCATTTCGCGATAACCCTGCAACACTTCATTTGCGCTGCCTTCCGGACCATACAACATTGGGAGCACCTGCTTGCTGGTGCGATCTGGCGGAACGCTGAAGGTGTTTCCTTCGGCGTCAACCATATGCTGATCATTCCAACGCGCAATCGGCACATATTCAACCAGATGAATCTTCAATTCATCAGGCCACTGCTTTCTGACGCTCACCTGCTTAATCCACGGCAGGCGTTGTTCAATTTGCGTCTGGATGATGTTTACATCCTGGGTCATAAAGGTACCTGGCTCACCCAATGCCAGGATCGACTGCCGGATATCGTCATTACGCGTGTAATGGCGTTCACCGGTCAACACCAGCTTTGAGAGCGGCAGGCGTTGCGCATCTTCCATCCAGCCCAACACGACCCAGCCGCTCACCAACACTGTCGTTAAAACGGTCAGCAGGAAAAGGATCCCCGCCAGACGCGTTCCATTATTGCGGTGAGAAGAAATCTCTTCTTCACTGTTTCGCGTGTTCAGAGCAGCCTGCGACATATTAGTCCGCCAGTTCCAGAATTCGTACTACCAACTGCGAGAAGCTCATACCCGCCTGACGTGCCGCCATCGGCACCAGACTGTGACTGGTCATACCCGGTGAGGTATTAGCTTCCAGCAGATAAAACTGTCCATCGCTGTCCAGCATGACGTCTATACGCCCCCATCCTTTGCATCCTAAAGTCGTCCATGCTTTCAGCACTAATGCCTGCAAATTTGCCTCTTGAGCCACTTCTAAACCTGCCGGGCAGAAATACTGTGTCTCATCAGAGAGATACTTCGCCTCATAATCATAGAAGGTTCCAGCGGGTTGAATACGTATTGACGGTAAAATTTCTTCACCGAGTATCGCAACCGTGAACTCCGGCCCACTTAGCCATTTTTCAATCAAAACTTCTTCATCGTGCTGAAATGCCAATCTTAATGCATCTTGCAGAGCATTTTCTGCTACTACTTTTGACATTCCCACACTGGAACCTTCGCGGCTCGGCTTGACGATAAGCGGCAAACCTAAGGCAGAAATTTCTGCTAACTGCTTATCACTAATGCCTTTTTCAAACTCTGCGCGGGTTAATGCTACCCACGGCGCTACCGGTAAACCAGCGCCCTGCCAAAGCAGTTTGCTGCGTAGTTTATCCATTGAAAGCGCAGATGCCATCACTCCACTGCCGGTATAAGGCAAGCCCATCAGCTCGAGCATACCCTGCAGCGTGCCATCTTCACCACCGCGACCGTGCAGAGCGATAAACACTTTCTGAAAGCCCATCGACTTCAGTTGCGTTACGTCGATTTCTTTTGGGTCGACAGGATACGCGTCAATACCGCCTTCACGCAGCCCAGCTAACACTGCCGCGCCAGAATTCAGAGAAACTTCCCGCTCTGCGGAGGTCCCGCCCAACAGGACCGCGATTTTATCAGTCATGTTGCTCTTCCTCCGTAGTTTGCGGCTTCAGTTTGATTTCAGCTAAAGATCGGGCAATTTTTCCGATATTTCCTGCCCCCTGAACGAGGATCAGGTCGTTACCAGTTAATACTGGTGCTAACATCTCGGCCACCTGCGCCGGGTCCGGCACCAGAATCGGATCAATTTTCCCACGGCCACGGATTGTACGACACAACGAACGACTGTCCGCTCCCGGAATAGGCGCTTCGCCTGCCGGATACACTTCCAGCATCAGCAGGGTATCCACCTGAGTCAGCACATTGGCAAAATCATCATACAGGTCGCGCGTGCGGGTGAAACGGTGCGGCTGAAACAGCATCACCAGGTTTTTATCCGGCCAACCTGCACGCGCCGCTTTAATAGTCGCGTCCACTTCGGTCGGGTGGTGACCATAGTCATCAACCAGCATTGCCGTACCGCTTTTACCATTCACGGGTTCCAATGGAAATTCACCAAGGAAATCAAAGCGGCGTCCGGTCCCCTGGAAACTCTCCAGCGCACGCAAAATAGCCTCGTCTTCAATCCCCTCTTCCGTGGCGACCGCAACGGCAGCGGCAGCATTCAGGGCATTGTGACGACCTGGCGCATTCAGTGTAACGCGCATTGGCTCTTTGTCCTGACGCAGCAGCGTAAAGTGTCCCTGCGGGCCAATCTGCTGATAATCTTCCACACGCACGTCAGCATCTTCGCTGAAGCCATAAGTGGTGGTCTGACGGCCTACACGCGGTAACAATTCGCGAATTACCGGATCGTCAACACACATCACCGCACGACCGTAAAACGGCAGGTTGTGCAGAAAATTAATAAAGGTCTGTTTTAAATTCTCAAAGTCGCCCTGGTAGGTATCCATATGGTCGGCTTCGATATTAGTGACAATCGCTACCATCGGTTGCAGATGCAGGAACGACGCATCGCTTTCATCCGCTTCAGCAATCAGGTAACGACCGTGCCCTAAACGTGCATGAACTCCCGCCGCTTTTACCAGCCCACCGTTCACGAAGGTCGGGTCGAGGCCCGCTTCTGCGTAGATGCTGGAAACCATCGCGGTGGTTGTGGTTTTGCCATGCGTCCCGGCAATGGCGATGCCATGACGAAAACGCATTAACTCAGCCAGCATTTCAGCACGACGAATAACCGGAATACGTGCCTCATGAGCGGCAACAATTTCCGGGTTATCGGCGGAAATCGCGCTGGAAACTACGACCACACTGGCATCACGCACGTTTTCCGGGCGATGGTTGAAGTAAATCGTCGCTCCCAGATTCGTTAACTGTTGCGTGACTGGGTTTGGCGCTAAATCGGAACCACTGATCTGATACCCTTCATTGGCCAGAACTTCGGCAATACCGCCCATACCGGCACCACCGATGCCGACAAAGTGTATGTGCCGAACGCGACGCATTTCAGGCACGATGTAACGCAGTTTTGCCAATTGTTGTGTATTCATTCTTTACGCCATTAACTTCTCAAATTCATACGATGCAAAAGGCATCGCTACGATTACGCCCGGGCAGCCCGACTCACTTCATTTGCCACTCGCTCGGTGGCATCCGGAATGGATGCAGCTCGGGCGCGTTCTGCCATGGTTAATAAGGTTTCTCGCGACCACCCGGCCAGGGTGTTGGCGACGGCATCCACAGTAAGCTGTGGCTGCTCGATAATTTTGGCCGCGCCCGCTTTTTCCAGCGGCAGCGCATTCCAGTACTGTTGGCGGTCTTTATGTTGAAACGGCACAAACAACGCCGGTAGCCCTGCCGCAGCGATTTCACTCACCGTCAACGCGCCAGAGCGGCAAACGACGACATCCGCCCACGCATAGGCCGCCGCCATATCATCAATAAATTCCGTCACTTTATGCTGCGGTTGCCCCGCTTCGGCATAAGCCTGTTCAACGGTTTGTTGCGAACCTTTGCCGCTCTGATGCCAGATAGTGACTGAATCACCCAGCTTTGCTGCAACCTGCGGCATTGTCTGGTTAAGGATGCGCGCTCCCTGGGAACCACCCACAACCAGAACACGAACCGGACCTTCACGACCAGCCATACGCTGCTGTGGCAACGGCAGCGCCAGCACATCAGTACGCACCGGGTTACCAACAACTTCGGCATCAGGGAAAGCCCCCGGAAACGCCTGCATCACTTTGGTAGCAATTTTCGCCAGCCATTTATTGGTCAAGCCAGCAATGCCGTTTTGTTCGTGAAGTACGACCGGAATGCCTAACGACCATGCAGCCAGACCACCAGGCCCGGAAACATAGCCGCCCATACCGAGCACCACATCGGGCTTGTAAGCTTTCATAATCGCCCGCGCCTGACGCCAGGCGTTAAAGATCCGCAGCGGAGCCGCGAGCAACGCTTTAATACCCTTGCCGCGCAGACCAGAAATACGAATAAAGTCGATCTCGATACCGTGCTTCGGCACTAAGTCCGCTTCCATACGATCGGCAGTACCCAGCCAGCGAACTTGCCACCCCTGGGCCATTAAATGGTGCGCAACAGCCAGTCCCGGGAACACGTGCCCGCCAGTACCGCCTGCCATCACCATTAATCGCTTCCCTTTACCACTCATCGAGAACCTCGTACAAACGCCTGCGCTTTCTCCAGACGTGTTTCATAATCAATACGTAACAGCATCATGATGGCTGTCGACATAATCAGTAAGCTCGAACCACCGTAACTGATCAGCGGCAATGTCAGACCTTTAGTTGGCAACATCCCCGCTGCCGCGCCTACGTTAACCAGCGCCTGGAAGCTAAACCAGATACCAATTGAACAGGCGAGAAAACCGGAAAAACGGTGGTCAATTTCTAACGCTTTACGGCCAATCGACATCGCGCGAAAAGCGACGAAGAATACCATTAAAAGCGCCAGCACCACACCGATATACCCCAGTTCTTCGCCGATTATGGCGAAAATGAAGTCAGTGTGAGCTTCTGGCAGATACTCCAGTTTTTGTACCGAATTGCCTAAACCTTGCCCCCACAATTCGCCACGACCAAAAGCCATCAGGGATTGCGTTAACTGATAGCCGCTACCGAAGGGATCTTCCCACGGGTTCCAGAACGCAGTAACACGGCGGATACGGTACGGTTCGGCGAGGATCAGCAGCACGACCGCTGAAATCCCCATGCCGATAATGGCAATGAACTGCCACAATTTTGCCCCCGCCAGGAACAGCATCGCCAGTGTGGTGACGAACAATACGACTACTGTACCAAGGTCTGGCTGTGCCAGCAGTAACACTGCCAGCACCAGAATTACGCCCATCGGTTTCAGGAAGCCGCGCAGGTTGTTACGTACTTCGTCGCCTTTGCGCACCAGATAGTTGGCGATGTAACAAAACAGCGACAGCTTGGTCAACTCCGCAGGCTGAATACGCAGCAGGCCGAGATCGATCCAACGTGATGCCCCTTTAACTGAGCTACCTACCACCAGCACGATCATCAGCAGGATGATTGATCCAAGCAGCATCGTGGCGCTGTAACGTTGCCAGAACTCCATCGGCAGACGCAGCGTAATGATCGCCAGAATGAATGCCAGGATCAGATAGACGCCATCACGCTTCGCGAAGAAAAACGGATCGTTGGTTAAGCGCTGCCCAATGGGCATTGACGCCGAAGTCACCATGATAAAGCCGATCGCCGCGAGGCCGAAGGTCAGCCACAGCAAGGTGCGATCGTACATGATCAGGCTGTCGGTATCTTTTTCCCGCGAGCCCATCACCCAGCCTTTAAGCGCCGTGGAGATCCAGACCAGGATACTGAGTCCTGGCAGGCGCGGCATTTTCAGGCGAGGGAGAGATAAACGCATCAACCTAACTCCTTCGCCAGACGGGCGAACTCATTGCCCCGTTGTTCAAAGTTCTTGAACTGATCGAGGCTGGCACAGGCTGGTGACAACAGCACCATATCCCCTGGCTGCACGCGTGGCGCCAGCAAGAGCATCGCCTGCTCCATGGTTTCGGTTTGCTCTGCCACTTCCGGGCGCAGTGCCGCTAACTGGGCGCCATCACGACCAAAACAGTACAAACGCACGTTGTCGCCATTCAGATAGCGCGCCAGTGGACTGAAATCCGCCGATTTGCCATCACCGCCCAGCAACAAATGCAGCGTACCGTCTACCTGCAAGCCGTTCAGCGCCGCTTCTGTACTCCCGACGTTGGTAGCTTTCGAATCGTTAATCCAGCGCACGCCGTTGTGCTCCAGCACCACTTCAAAACGATGCGGCAGACCAGTAAACGTAGTTAACGCTTTCAGGCTGCTGGCGCGCGGTAACCCTGCGGCATCAGCCAGCGCCAGCGCCGCCAGCGCATTGGTATAGTTGTGTTGCCCGGAAAGTTTCATCTCTTTCACGTTCAACACTTTCTCGCCTTTCACCCGCAGCCAGGTTTCGCCCTGCTGATGATTCAAGTGGTAGTCACCCATGTTGACGCCAAAGCTGACGCAACGTTCATCCGCACCGCGAATCGGCATCGTTAAGGCATCATCGGCATTGACGACACAAACTTTCGCATTTTCGTAAATGCGCAGTTTTGCCGCTCGATATTGCTGCAATCCAAACGGATAGCGATCCATATGATCTTCAGTCACGTTCAGAATGGTCGCCGCCACCGCCTGTAAGCTGGAGGTGGTTTCCAGCTGGAAGCTCGATAGTTCCAGCACGTACAGTTCGCACTCGGCATCCAGCAACATCAACGCAGGCAGGCCAATGTTACCCCCCACGCCGACGTTAACACCTGCCGCTTTCGCCATTTCGCCCACTAAGGTGGTGACAGTGCTTTTGCCGTTAGAACCGGTGATCGCCACAATCGGTGCCTGCGCTTCGCGGCAGAACAGTTCGATATCGCCAACAATTTCAATTCCGGCATCGGCAGCGGCGCTTAAAGATGGATGCGCCAGCGCAATACCGGGGCTGGCGACGATCAGATCGGCTGCCATCAGCCACGCGTCATTAAGACCGCCAGTGTGACGTTCCACCGCTTCGGGTAATTTATCCAGGCCAGGCGGTGTCATACGTGTATCCATAACGCGCGGCGTCACGCCGCGAGCAAGGAAAAAGTCCACGCAGGAAAGCCCGGTGAGGCCCAGGCCGATAATAACGACATTTTTACCCTGGTAATCAGCCATGATTAACGTACCTTCAGCGTTGCCAGGCCAATCAGGACCAGCATCAGCGAAATAATCCAGAAGCGCACAATGACGCGCGGTTCCGGCCAACCTTTCAGTTCATAGTGGTGATGAATCGGCGCCATGCGGAAAATACGTTGCCCGCGCAGTTTAAAGGAGCCGACCTGCAAAATAACCGACAGGGTTTCAACCACAAACACACCGCCCATAATCACCAGCAGGAATTCCTGACGCAGCAGCACAGCGATAATGCCCAGCGCGCCGCCTAATGCCAGCGAACCGACATCGCCCATAAAGACCTGCGCCGGATAGGTGTTAAACCACAAGAAGCCCAGCCCTGCCCCGACTATCGCGGTGCAGACAATAACCAGTTCCCCGGCGTGCCGCAGATACGGTATATGCAAGTAGCTGGCAAAGTTCATGTTGCCGGTTGCCCACGCCACCAGCGCAAAACCACCGGCGACAAATACGGTCGGCATAATCGCCAGCCCGTCGAGGCCATCGGTCAGGTTTACCGCGTTACCGGTACCCACAATGACGAAGTAAGCCAGCAGGATGTAGAACAGCCCCAGCTGCGGCATCACATCTTTAAAGAACGGCACCACCAGCTGCGTTGCTGGCGTGTCTTTCCCGGCAAGATACAGCGCAAAGGCGACGCCCAGCGCGATCACCGACATCCAGAAATACTTCCAGCGCGCAATCAGGCCCTTGGTGTCTTTACGCACCACTTTGCGATAGTCGTCGACAAAACCAATGATGCCGTAACCCACCAGCACCACAAGTACGCACCAGACGTACGGGTTGGAGGGGTAAGCCCACAGCAGTACGGAGATCACAATCGCCGTCAGGATCATAATCCCGCCCATGGTCGGCGTACCGCGCTTACTAAAGTGCGATTCCGGGCCATCGTTACGAACGACCTGACCAAAGGAGAGTTTTTGCAAATGGGCAATCATACGCGGGCCCATCCACAATGAGATGAACAGCGCGGTCAGCAGGCTGACGATGGCGCGAAACGTCAGATAGGAAAAGACGTTAAAGCCGGAATAATATTTGACCAAATGTTCGGCCAGCCAAACTAGCATGTCCCATTCTCCTGTAAAGCGCGTACCACCTCTTCCATGGCGGCACTACGTGAACCCTTAACTAAAATCGTAATCACCTGTTGCTCTGCAATCAGTGATTTAAGACGCGCAATTAACGCGGATTTATCAGCAAAATGTTCGCCAACGCCGCTGGCGGTGCTGATAGCATGGCTTTGTTTACCCACGCTTAACACGCGGTCAATACCAGCCGCCTTCGCCGCTTCGCCCACCTGTACATGGCAGGCTTCGCTTTCAGCGCCCAGTTCCGCCATATCGCCCACCACCAGCACGCGGTAGCCAGGCATTTCAGCCAGTACCTGGACAGCTGCGGTCATTGAACCGACATTGGCGTTGTAGGAGTCGTCGAGCAACAACTGGTTTTCCGCCAGTTGAATGGGGAACAGACGCCCGGGAACGGCTTTCAGATTTGCCAGCCCCGCTTTGATGGCATCAAGCGTTGCGCCCACGGACATGGAGAGCGCGGCGGCTGCCAGCGCATTCGCAATATTGTGACGCCCCGGTAGCGGTAGCAGAACATCGACGCTACCCGTTGGGGTTTGTAGCGTAAATTCCGTACCGTGCGAAGTCACATGGATATTGGTGGCGGTGAAATCGCTGTTGGCGGCATTGGGTGAGAAACGCCACACTTTGCGTGAGCCAATTACGCTCTGCCAGTTCAGCCAGTCGTTGTTGTCGGCGTTCATAATGGCGATACCGTTTTCCGGCAGGCCGGTAAAGATTTCGCCTTTCGCTTTTGCCACGCCAGCCAAAGAACCGAAACCTTCCAGATGCGCCGCCGCCAGATTGTTGACCAGCGCCGCTTCCGGGCGAGTCAGGCTAACGGTCCAGGCAATTTCGCCCTGATGGTTCGCGCCAAGCTCAATTACCGCGTAATCGTATTCCGGCGTTAAGCGCAGCAGCGTCATTGGCACGCCGATGTCGTTGTTGAGATTGCCTGCCGTATAAAGCGTGTTGCCGCACTGGCTTAAAATCGCCGCCGTCATCTCTTTAACGGAGGTTTTACCGGAGGAACCTGTCAGAGCAACCACGCGCGCCGGAACTTGCTGGCGTACCCATGCAGCCAGTTCACCGAATGCCAGACGCGTGTCTTTAACGATTAACTGCGGCAGGTCGATATCCAGTGGACGGCTGACCAGTAGTGCGCCCGCGCCGCCAGCTTTCGCCTGGTCGGCAAAATCGTGGGCATCGAAACGTTCGCCTTTCAGGGCAACAAACAGGCAGCCCGGCGTCAGTTTTCGCGTGTCAGTGGTTACAGCATCAAGGGTGATATCTGCCCCTTTTAGTTCACCGTTGAGAATATCGGTAAGTTGGCTAAGGGTTACGCTAATCATGCGATCACCCCCAGCAAACGCGCCACCGTGACGCGATCGGAGTAGTCCAGGCGCTGATTGCCAACAATCTGGTAATCTTCATGGCCTTTGCCCGCGACCAGCACCACATCGTTCTCTTTAGCCTGCATAACGGCGCAAGTCACCGCTTCGGCGCGGCCTTCCATCACTTTGGCATGTCCGGCATCTAACATTCCCGCCAGAATATCGTTGATGATGGCGCGCGGTTCTTCGGTACGCGGGTTATCGTCAGTTACTACCGCCACGTCAGCAAACTCTTCAGCAATCGCCCCCATCAGTGGACGCTTGCCTTTATCACGATCGCCGCCACAGCCGAAGACGCACCACAGCTTGCCTGCACAGTGAAGACGTGCAGCCTGCAAGGCTTTTTCCAGTGCATCCGGGGTGTGAGCGTAATCCACAACCACCGTCGGTTTGCCCGGTGCAGTAAACACTTCCATACGTCCGCAAACCGGTTGCAGACGCGCGGCGGTTTTCAGCAGGTCAGCCAGCGGATACCCCAGTGCCAGCAGCGTCGCCAGCGCGAGCATCAGGTTGCTGACGTTAAAAGCGCCCATCAGATGGCTTTCAATTTCGCCATCGCCCCAACTTGAGCTAAAGCGAATCGTCGCACCGCTGTCGTGATAGTTCACGTCGTTCGCTTTTAACCAGCGGCCATGACAGTTCAGATTGATATGGTCTTCCATCGACACCGCAATTGCATCCGGCAGTTTTGCCAGCCAGCGACGGCCTACTTCGTCATCGGCGTTGACTATCGCCTGACCGCAATGATGTTCAGAATAAAGCAGCCATTTTGCGGCTTCGTAATGTTCCATATCACCGTGATAATCAAGGTGATCGCGGCTTAAGTTGGTAAAGACCGACGCCGCAAATTTCAATGCTGCCACACGGTGTTGTACCAGCCCATGGGAGGAAACTTCCATTGCGCAAAAAGTCGCGCCCTGATCCACCAGCCCCGCCAGCTCATGCTGAACGTCGACTGCCGAACCGGTCGTGTTTTCCGTCGGAATAACTTTACCCAGCAGGCCGTTACCTACGGTACCCATCACCGCGCTGGTTTCACCAAGCAACTGACTCCACTGCGCCAGAAGCTGGGTAGTGGTGGTTTTGCCGTTGGTACCCGTTACGCCCACGAGACGTAAATTGTCAGAGGGTTCATGGTAAAAGCGGCCCGCCAGCGCTGATAAACGCTCATTGAGCTGGCTGAGATAGATGACCGGTACGCCGTGCATTTCACGGATTTCACCATCGGTCGCCTCATCTTTCGCCTCTGCAATAATGGCAGCCACACCTTGCGCTATCGCCTGCGGGATATATCGACGCCCGTCCGCCTGATGACCTACTACAGCTACAAAAAGATCGCCCGACGCAGCCACACGGCTGTCGAGTGTCATCTCTCGCAGTGCTCGCGAAGGTGCGTTTGGCACCCACGGAGCAAGAAGGTCGCGCAAATTACGATCTGCCACCTGTCCCCTCGCCTTGATTAATCACAAATTCGTTTTTATCACCCGTTGTCAGCGCATCCGGTTCGATGTTCATGGTGCGCAATACGCCGCCCATGATGGCACCAAAGACCGGCGCGGAAACGGCGCCGCCGTAGTATTTACCCGCCTGCGGATCGTTGATAACAACAACCAGCGCGAAGCGCGGCTGACTCGCAGGCGCAACGCCTGCGGTATAAGCAATATATTTATTGATGTAGCGACCATCCGGCCCGACCTTTTTCGCGGTACCGGTTTTAATGGCGATACGATAGCCTTTAATCGCCGCCTTCACGCCACCGCCGCCCGGTAGTGCCACGCTTTCCATCATATGCACCACAGTGCGGACAATGGATTCCGGGAAGACACGTTCACCAGGAACCGGGGGGTCAACCTTGGTAATCGACAGTGGGCGATAAATGCCGTAGCTGCCGATAGTTGCATAGACTCGCGCTAACTGTAACGGTGTTACCATTAGCCCGTAGCCGAAAGAGAAGGTGGCCCTCTCTATGTCAGACCACCGTTGTTTTTGAGGATATAAGCCACTGCGTTCTCCGACCAACCCCAAATTGGTCGCTTTTCCCAACCCAAAACGAGAGTAAGTATCTACTAACGCTGAGGACGGCATCGCTAACGCCAGCTTGGAAACACCGACGTTACTCGACTTCTGTAATACCCCGGTCAGGGTTAATTCGCTATAGCGCGCCACGTCTTTAATTTCGTGGCCGTTAATTCGATAAGGAACGGTATTAAGCACCGAGTTTTCCCGCACCACACCACGTTGCAACGCGGTCATCACCACCATCGGTTTAACAGTAGAACCCGGTTCAAACACGTCGGTAATGGTACGGTTACGCATCGCCTCTTTTGGCGTGCCACTCAGATTGTTGGGGTTGTAAGACGGGCTGTTGGCCATCGCCAGCACTTCACCGGTGTTGACATCCACCAGCACGGCGCTGCCGGATTCAGCCTTGTTAAAGGCCACGGCGTTGTTCAGTTCGCGATAAACCAGCGCCTGCAGGCGTTCATCAATACTCAACGCCAGGTTGTGCGCCGCCTGGCTGTCGGTAGAAGAAATATCTTCGATTACACGGCCATAGCGGTCTTTACGCACAATACGTTCGCCCGGTTGCCCGGTAAGCCATTTATCAAAACTTTTCTCAACGCCCTCAATCCCCTGGCTATCAACGTTGGTAAAGCCAATGAGGTGAGCGGTCACTTCGCCAGACGGGTAGTAACGGCGAGATTCTTCGCGCAGATGAATCCCCGGCAGCTTCAGTTTTTTGATGTATTCAGCCATGTCAGGGTTAACCTGACGCGCCAGATAGATAAAGCGCCCTTTCGGGTTGGCATTAATGCGGGCGGAAAGTTGATCCAGCGGAATATTGAGCGCGTTAGCCAGCGCCTTCCAACGGTCGCCGACGCTGATGCCACCGGCTTCATGCACTTCTTTCGGGTCGGCCCAGATCGCTTTTACTGGCACACTTACTGCTAACGGGCGACCAGAACGGTCGGTAATCATGCCGCGGGAGGTGGAGACTTGCTGAACGCGAAGAGAGCGCATGTCGCCCTCTTTCACCAGCATATCCGGGGAGATTACCTGCAACCAGGCAACGCGCCCCAGCAGGAAAGCCAGTGCCAATAAAATACAGCCGCATAACAACGCAAAACGCCAACTGATAAAGTTGGCATGTTCTTCCTGACGTTTTGGTTTCTGCGTTTTCGCCGCTGCTTTCATGCGTCGCGTTTATCCTTATTTTTGCACTACGATATTTTCTTGTGATGGATCAACATGCTGCATTTGCAGCTTCTCCGTGGCGATCCGTTCCACCCGGCTATGGTCGCCGAGCGCATTCTCTTCAAGAATGAGGTTGCGCCATTCAATGTCTAAAGCGTCTCGCTCCAGCACCAGTTGTTCGCGCTGAGCGGTGAGCAAACGGGTATGGTGCGCCGTGGTCACCACAGTCACCGCCGTCAAAATAATGCAAATGAACAGGCAGAGCGGCAGCTTCCCAAACCGCAAAAGATCGTCACCGATAACGCCAGGCAAGGCATGGCGCTCGTGGCTTCCCATCGATCCTTTAACTTTGCTGAGGGCTTCTGTCACTCTGCTGATCATGCGTTCGTCCTCTCTGCAATACGCAGAACTGAACTACGGGCACGAGGGTTCTCTGCCACCTCTTCTTCGCCCGGCATCAACTTACCTAGTGCTCGCAACTGACGGCCACCCAGTTTTTTGAGCTGCTCTTCAGTCATCGGTAACCCTGCCGGAACTTGTGGACCGCGACTGTTTTCACGCATAAAGCGTTTCACAATACGATCTTCCAGCGAATGAAAACTGATGATCGAAAGCCGCCCGCCTGGGGCCAGCACGTTAAGCGAGCTTTTTAGCGCCTGCTCTATCTCCTCCAGTTCACTGTTCACCCAAATGCGCACCGCCTGGAAGGTACGGGTCGCGGGATGTTTGAATTTGTCTTTCACCGGCGTTGCGGCAGCAACGACTTCTGCCAGTTCTTTAGTGCGGGTCATCGGCTGTTCGCGGTTACGCTCGACAATGGCGCGTGCAATACGTTTAGCAAAACGCTCTTCGCCATAGGTTTTTAATACCCAGGCAATATCGGATTCTTCTGCGGTTTGTAGCCATTCGGCGGCAGACTGACCGCGTGTCGGGTCCATACGCATGTCCAACGGGCCATCGCGCATAAAGGAAAAACCGCGTTCAGCATCATCGAGTTGCGGTGAAGAGACGCCAAGATCGAGCAGAATGCCGTCGATCTTGCCGATAAGATCGCGCTCGGCGACATATTCGCCCAGCGCAGAGAAAGGTCCATGAATGATGGAGAAGCGCGGATCATCAATAGTCTTCGCGACGGCAATAGCCTGCGGGTCGCGATCGATTGCCAACAAGCGTCCCGTTTCGCCAAGTTGCGAAAGAATCAGACGTGAGTGACCACCGCGACCAAAAGTTCCATCAATGTAGATACCGTCAGGACGGATATTGAGGCCATTTACGGCTTCGTCCAGCAGTACCGTGGTATGTTTATAGTTTTCCATCATTTTATAGAGACAAGTCCTGCAGTCGCTCCGACAAGTTTTCGGTAACAGACTGTTCAGCGTCGATATCTTCCCTGACCTGTTGATGCCAGGTCGTTTCATCCCACAGTTCGAACTTATTGAACTGCCCGACCAGCATCACTTCTTTCGTCAGCCCGGCATGCTGCCGCAACACAGGCGCGATTAATAATCGACCTGCGCTATCCAGCTGACACTCACTGGCATGCCCTAACAGAAGGCGTTGAACACGACGTTCAACAGGGTTCATGCTCGAAAGACGCGATAATTTGTGCTCGATAATTTCCCATTCAGGAAGGGGGTAAAGCAGCAGGCACGGGTGATGAATGTCAATGGTACACACCATTTGACCGGCAGCGCTCCCGAGCAGTTCTTCCCGATAACGGGTAGGCACCGATAAGCGCCCTTTACTGTCGAGATTGACTAACGTTGCTCCCCGGAACATGCCAGTCTCCCCCCGATTACCACTTTATCCCACAAATTCCCACTAAAAGGAGTTTACGGAGCGGAGGAAAAGCTTGTCAAGCCAGGAACATTCCTTACCGAAGCAAAAAACCCAATGTTTACGGCTAATATCTGCATTGTTTAAAAATCGCCCAACAAACGAAGCAAATTAACGTCATGAATAGTTGTAAGAAAAAATCCCATTCATCATTACCGTTTTAAAAACGACTCGATTTTCCTTAATGGAAATATAAAGTGTCAGTTTGCGACGCGAGCGGCATTTTAGGACATATCTCCCCCGGATAACAGTCCCTGTTGCACGTGCGCCATGCCTGATGCCAGCGACTTTGGACAAAAGTTTAGAAAAGTGTTTGTTTAATCGGCAATTGCCGATTTGCTTGTAACAAAATAATGCAATTGCAATCTACCGTTACGAGTTAATTATCATTCAGCGCAGCGAATGGAGTTAATTGGCAGGATATTCAGGAGGGCTTATGGATAATTGTCCAGAATAGTCTTATTTACATTATGGATATCGATGTCCAATTACGTACTCAATGCGCCAGAGGTAAAATCCACTGGCGCATCTTTTCGTAATGTTTATCTACGGCTTAGTACACCACGACGATAGAGATTACGTTTAATGCGTGTTAAGCCTGGTTTTGGTTTGCGCGGCTCGTCCAGACTGGCGAGCACAATCTCCAGTACGCGTTCCGCAACATCGCGATGACGCTGGGCTACCGCCAGTACCGGACACTGTAAGAAGTCGAGCAATTCGTTGTCACCAAAGGTCGCAATTGCCAAATCAGAAGGCAGTTTGCCATCGCGGCGCAGCGTGACATCCATAACGCCTTGCAACAACGCAAATGAGGTGGTGAACAGCGCCTGCGGCATCGGATGCGTTTCCAGCCATTTTTCGAACAACTGGGCAGCGGTTTCTCGCTCATAACTGTTGGCATAAAGGAAATGCACTTCGCGTGGATCATCTTTCCAGGCGGTACGGAAACCCTGCTCGCGCAGGAAGCTGACAGAAAGCTCCGGCAACGCGCCAAGATAAAGCACCGTCTCAGCAGGAAACTTACGTAACTCTTCGGCCAGCATTTCTGCATCATCCTGGTCGGCACCAACCACGCTGGTGAAGTGTTCACGATCGAGGGCGCGATCCAGCGCGACAATCGGGAACGGGTCGTTAGCCCAGCGTTGATAAAAAGGATGCTCCGGCGGCAGCGACGTCGAAACAATGATGGCATCGACCTGACGCTGCAAAAGATGCTCAATACAGCGCATTTCGTTGTCTGGCTGATCTTCTGAGCAGGCAATCAGCAGTTGATAACCCCGTTGCCGTGCCTGGCGTTCAAGATAGTTAGCGATACGGGTGTAACTTGTGTTCTCCAGATCGGGGATCACAAGACCAATCGAACGTGTGCGTCCAGCACGAAGCCCAGCAGCCACGGCATTTGGGTGGTAATTGTGCTCACGCACCACTGCCATGACTTTTTCAACGGTTTTGTCGCTCACACGGTATTGCTTCGCTTTGCCGTTAATAACATAGCTTGCAGTGGTCCGCGACACTCCCGCCAGCCGAGCGATTTCATCCAGTTTCACAATTGCCCCTTGAGTAAAATGTAAAAACCATACCCATTGTACTGGCATGGGTTAAATTCATTAACATCTAAGCGCAGAAAATTAACTGCGGCAACTGCTTTTATTCCAGGTTCCCACTGAATTCGCAAAAAAAGCCCAACGTGACATGTTGGGCTGTAAATTGCGCATTGAGATCATTCTCAACGCATTATTTTATCGCCGCGCGAAAGTCCTACTACACCGGAACGAGCGACCTCCACAATTTTCGCCACATCGCGAATCGATGCTAAAAATGCATCAAGCTTATCGCTGGTTCCCGCCAATTGAACGGTATAAAGCGATGGCGTGACATCAATGATTTGCCCACGGAATATTTCCGTATTGCGCTTCACTTCGTCACGTCCGTAGCCACTGGCCTGAATTTTCACCAGCATGATTTCCCGCTCAACATGCGCCCCCTGCCCCAGTTCGCTAACATGCAGCACATCGACCAGCTTGTGTAATTGCTTTTCAATCTGCTCCAACACTTTTTCATCGCCCACGGTCTGGATAGTCATACGCGATAATGTCGGATCGTCGGTTGGCGCAACGGTCAGGCTTTCAATGTTATAGCCCCGTTGGGAAAAGAGGCCGATCACGCGGGATAACGCGCCTGATTCATTTTCGAGTAATACGGATAATATCCGGCGCATAATCAGGTTCTCTCCGTTTTGCTTAACCACATTTCATCCATTCCGCCGCCACGAATCTGCATCGGGTAGACGTGCTCGCTGCCATCAACAGTGACATCAACAAACACCAGGCGATTATTGCGGACCTGTTCCAGTGCCTCGCTAAGTTTGTTTTCCAGCTCTTGCGGATGAGAGATCTGGATCCCAACATGGCCATAGGCTTCCGCCAGACGAACGAAATCCGGTAGCGACTGCATATAAGATTGTGAATGGCGGCCGGAATAGATCATGTCCTGCCACTGCTTCACCATCCCCAGATAGCGGTTATTGAGATTCACCACCAGCACCGGCAGTTCATATTGCAAAGCGGTAGACAGTTCCTGAATGTTCATCTGAATGCTGCCGTCGCCAGTGACACAGACCACGGTTTCTTCTGGCAATGCCATTTTGACACCCAGCGCCGCAGGCAAACCAAAGCCCATAGTGCCGAGGCCACCGGAATTGATCCAGCGGCGCGGTTTGTCGAAAGGATAATAAAGCGCGGCGAACATCTGGTGCTGCCCGACGTCGGACGTGACATATGCATCGCCTTTCGTCAGTCGCCAGAGTGTCTCGATCACCGCTTGCGGTTTAATCTTTTCGCTCTGAGTGTCGTATTTAAGGCACTGGCGAGCGCGCCACTGTTCAATCTGTTGCCACCAGTCACGAATTTCATCCAACGGTTGGTGAGCCGTTTCTTGTGCCAGCAACTCCAGCATTTGATCCAGCACCAACCGCGCGTCACCAACGATCGGAATGTCGGCGGTAACGGTTTTTGAGATCGACGTAGGATCGATATCAATATGTAAAACCGTTGCATTCGGGCAGTACTTGGCCAGATTGTTAGTGGTGCGATCGTCAAAGCGCACGCCGACCGCAAAAATAACATCGGCATTATGCATGGTCATATTGGCTTCGTAGGTGCCGTGCATTCCCAGCATCCCCAGCGCCTGACGATGCGTTGCCGGAAACGCCCCCAGCCCCATTAATGAAGAGACGACGGGAAGATTAAGCTGCTCAATAATCTGTTTGAGTTGTTGATGGCAACTCGCAGTCACGGCGCCGCCGCCAACGTAAACTACCGGTTTTTTCGCTGCCGCCAGTGTCTGCAATGCGCGTTTAATCTGCCCCTTATGACCCAGTGTTGTCGGGTTATAAGAGCGCATACTGACCGACTCCGGCCAAACGTAGGGTAATTTGTTCGCCGGATTAAGAATATCTTTCGGTAAATCAACCACCACTGGCCCAGGACGACCACTTGCCGCCAGCCAGAATGCCTTTTTCAGCACCTGAGGAATGTCTTCCGTTTGCTTAACCAGGAAACTGTGTTTGACCACCGGGCGGGAAATTCCCACCATGTCGCACTCCTGAAAGGCATCGTAGCCTATCAGCGAGGTCGCTACCTGACCAGAAAGGACAACCAAGGGAATGGAGTCCATATAAGCAGTAGCGATACCGGTAATCGCGTTAGTCGCCCCAGGACCCGACGTCACCAGCACGACCCCCACTTCCCCGGTTGCACGTGCCAGGCCATCGGCCATATGCACAGCCGCTTGCTCATGACGAACTAATACGTGATCGATCCCCCCCACGGTATGCAATGCATCGTAAATATCAAGGACCGCGCCTCCGGGATAACCGAATACTTGTTTAACGCCCTGATCGATAAGCGATCGGACGACCATCTCGGCTCCAGACAACATCTCCATGGCCTGCCTCACTGTTTGGCGGAAAAAATGTGTAAAACACATTAACCGTCCGATCTTGCTTAAGCAATTGGCAGACAGAGTCACAAACGTGAAGAAATAAGAATAAACAGGAGGAAAGGAGAAAAGAAACGATAAAATACTCTAGAATGAAGGCGTAAATTGATAATAAATTGGCTAGATTCGACTACTTACAGCAATTTCTCTATTTTTTTAATTATTCATGAAATCTGGCGCACATGCATTTAGAACAAAATTCTGCATTTAATAAAAAAAGCAGAATAAACCAGAAAGGAATGCCTGATTTATTCTGCTTTTGTTTAGCGTTTACATATAGAAATTAATTGCTCTTCCATCCACTGATGGCCTTTATCGCGCCCGGCAGCTTCATGCCAGGAGAGATAACAGGTTCTGCTATTCTGTTTTAATGGCAGCGGCAATATCTGTAATTCTAAAGATTCGGCGAACTCTTCAGCCAGCCAACGAGGCGCAATAGCGACCAGGTGAGTTTGCGACACCACGCTAAGGACGCTCATCATTGCCATGCCCTGATAAGCAATACTGGCTTGCTTATCTACTGTGTCGTACCACGGTTGACTAAATGAGGCGAAACGATCGAGCGAAACCGCCGCATGTTGTTCGTTATAAACATCATGTTTCAGTAATGGGCCTTTAATATGCGGATGGTTCTTACTGGCTACCAGCACCATTTCATCTTTAAATAACGGCACACTGGTAAATTCAGGGCGGTGGAAATCTTCATAACTTATGACGAACTCCGTTTCCTGATAGCGCAACTGATGTTCAGTGTTCTGATTTAATGAAGACTTGAACATAACATGTATATTTGGCGCAATCTGTTCAATGTGATTATAAATCTGCGAGGTCAGAATGCTGTCTAACGGGCTGCAAACACAGAGATGGAATACCCGCTCGCTACTGGCAGGCTCAAAACCTGAACCCGGTAATTCGTTTTGCACTAATTGCAGCGCCTGGCGCACAGAGCCAAAAAGCTGAAATGCGCGGGCAGTCGGTTGGATACCACGACCATAACGAACAAACAACTCGTCATTAAACATCACTTTCAGGCGTGCAACAGCGTTACTGACCGCAGGTTGCGACATTCCCAGAACATGAGCGGCACGAGTAATATTCTGCTCCTGCATCACGGCATCGAAAACAGTTAATAAGTTTAGATCGACCATGCGCAGCTGTGGCTTACTAAAATCTGCTGGTTCTGGATGATCTGTTTTTACCTCTGGCATACTTAACTCCACTGTCACACTTAACTCCCTTTTCCTTACCGGAATGCAGAAAAAAAATAATCCTGAAAAATATGATTTACCATACATATAAAATAAGAAAAAGGAAAATGAGTAAAATTAGGAAAACATAAAGATAAGAGTTCTGTTTAAAACAGAACCCACCGCCGCGCAGAGAGTCACCCACCACAGCATGATTATCTATAATGTTTTTGTCACACAAACAATATAATCATAATCACCATGAATGCTCAATCATCCGTGATATGTATAAAATCGCCACTTTAATTAAAAATTTATATATTAATCACCCATACCTTCCTTATTAACTTATCAATAATATAAGCCTCATCAATAATTAAACATTCATCAAATAAATAATTACAGAAAAATCATCAGGATGGGTTAGGTAATTGATACTATCTATACGTATATCACTTATTGATTAAATGCAATAAATTATGCTGAAGTATGTCAATTAATGAAAAGTGTGATCTGGCTGACAGAAATTAATATTGTTGGTTTATGTATACACAGCACAATTAGCTAATTTGAGACATGCAAAATTACCGCTGAAAAGCCGCTTTTCTTACTACAGGGTTGACATCCGTTTTTGTATCCAGTAACTCTAAAAGCATATCGCATTCATCTGGAGCTGATTTAATGACTCACATCGTTCGCTTTATCGGTCTACTACTACTAAACGCATCTTCTTTGCGCGGTAGACGAGTGAGCGGCATCCAGCATTAAGCCAGCACGCAGTCAAAAACAACCCGCGCCATTGCGCGGGTTTTTTTATGCCCGAAGCGAGGCGCTCTAAAAGAGACAAGGACCCAAACCATGAGCCAGCAAGTTATTATTTTCGATACCACATTACGCGACGGTGAACAGGCGTTACAGGCAAGTCTGAGTGCGAAAGAAAAACTGCAAATTGCGCTGGCCCTTGAGCGTATGGGGGTTGACGTAATGGAAGTTGGTTTTCCCGTCTCTTCGCCGGGCGATTTTGAATCGGTGCAAACCATCGCCCGCCAGGTCAAAAATAGCCGCGTATGTGCGTTAGCCCGCTGCGTGGAAAAAGATATCGATGTGGCGGCTGAATCTCTGAAAGTCGCCGAAGCCTTCCGTATTCATACCTTTATTGCTACCTCCCCAATGCACATCGCCACCAAGCTGCGCAGCACGCTGGATGAAGTGATCGAACGCGCTATCTATATGGTGAAGCGCGCCCGTAATTACACCGATGACGTTGAATTTTCTTGCGAAGATGCCGGGCGTACCCCGATTGCCGATCTGGCGCGAGTGGTCGAAGCGGCGATTAACGCCGGTGCCACCACCATCAACATTCCGGACACCGTGGGCTACACCATGCCGTTTGAGTTCGCCGGAATCATCAGCGGCCTGTATGAACGCGTGCCTAACATCGACAAAGCCATTATTTCCGTACACACCCACGACGATTTAGGCCTGGCAGTCGGTAACTCACTGGCGGCGGTACATGCCGGAGCGCGGCAGGTAGAAGGCGCAATGAACGGGATCGGCGAACGCGCCGGAAACTGTTCGCTGGAAGAAGTGATCATGGCGATCAAAGTTCGTAAGGATATCCTCAACGTTCATACCGCCATTAATCACCAGGAGATATGGCGCACCAGCCAGTTAGTTAGCCAGATTTGTAATATGCCGATCCCGGCAAACAAAGCCATTGTTGGCAGCGGCGCGTTCGCACACTCCTCCGGTATCCACCAGGATGGCGTGCTGAAAAACCGCGAAAACTACGAAATCATGACACCAGAATCTATTGGTCTGAATCAAATCCAGCTGAATCTGACCTCTCGTTCAGGCCGTGCGGCAGTGAAACACCGCATGGATGAGATGGGATATAAAGAAAGTGAATATAATTTAGACAATCTGTACGACGCCTTCCTGAAGCTGGCAGATAAAAAAGGTCAGGTGTTTGATTACGATCTGGAGGCGCTGGCCTTTATCGGTAAACAGCAAGAAGAGCCAGAGCATTTCCGTCTGGATTACTTCAGCGTGCAGTCTGGTTCTAACGATATTGCCACTGCCGCCGTCAAACTGGCCTGCGGCGAAGAAGTCAAAGCAGAAGCCGCCAACGGTAACGGTCCGGTCGATGCCGTCTATCAGGCAATTAACCGCATCACTGAATATAACGTCGAACTGGTGAAATACAGCCTGACCGCTAAAGGTCACGGTAAAGATGCGCTGGGTCAGGTGGATATTGTCGCCAACTACAACGGTCGCCGCTTCCACGGCGTCGGCCTGGCCACCGATATTGTCGAGTCCTCCGCCAAAGCCATGGTGCACGTACTGAACAATATCTGGCGCGCCGCAGAAGTCGAAAAAGAGTTGCAACGCAAAGCTCAACACAACGAAAACAACAAGGAAACCGTGTGATGTCGAAGAATTACCATATTGCCGTATTGCCGGGGGACGGTATTGGTCCGGAAGTGATGACCCAGGCGCTGAAAGTGCTGGATGCCGTGCGCAACCGCTTTGCGATGCGCATCACCACCAGCCATTACGATGTAGGCGGCGCAGCCATTGATAACCACGGGCAGCCGCTGCCGCCTGCGACGGTTGAAGGTTGTGAGCAAGCCGATGCCGTGCTGTTTGGCTCGGTAGGCGGCCCGAAGTGGGAACATTTACCACCGGACCAGCAACCAGAACGCGGCGCGCTGTTGCCTCTGCGTAAGCACTTCAAATTATTCAGCAACCTGCGTCCGGCAAAACTGTATCAGGGGCTGGAAGCATTCTGTCCGCTGCGTGCTGACATTGCCGCTAACGGCTTTGACATCCTGTGTGTGCGCGAACTGACCGGCGGCATCTATTTCGGTCAGCCAAAAGGCCGCGAAGGTAGCGGACAATATGAAAAAGCGTTTGATACCGAGGTGTATCACCGGTTTGAGATCGAACGTATCGCCCGCATCGCGTTTGAATCTGCTCGTAAACGTCGCCATAAAGTGACGTCGATCGATAAAGCCAATGTGCTGCAATCCTCTATTTTATGGCGGGAAATTGTTAATGAGATCGCCATTGAATATCCGGATGTCGAACTGGCGCATATGTACATCGACAACGCCACCATGCAGCTGATTAAAGATCCATCACAGTTTGACGTTCTGCTGTGCTCCAACCTGTTTGGCGACATTCTGTCTGATGAGTGTGCGATGATCACTGGCTCGATGGGGATGTTGCCTTCCGCTAGCCTGAACGAGCAAGGTTTTGGTCTGTATGAACCGGCGGGCGGCTCGGCACCAGATATCGCAGGCAAAAACATCGCCAACCCGATTGCGCAAATTCTGTCGCTGGCACTGCTGCTGCGCTACAGCCTGGATGCCGATGATGCGGCTTCCGCCATTGAACGCGCCATTAACCGCGCATTAGAAGAAGGCATTCGCACCGGAGATTTAGCCCGTGGCGCTGCCGCCGTTAGTACCGATGAAATGGGCGATATCATTGCCCGCTATGTGGCAGAAGGGGTGTAATCATGGCTAAGACGTTATACGAAAAATTGTTCGACGCTCACGTAGTGTACGAAGCCGAAAACGAAACCCCGCTGTTATATATCGACCGCCACCTGGTGCATGAAGTGACCTCACCGCAGGCGTTCGATGGCCTGCGCGCCCACGGACGCCCAGTGCGTCAGCCAGGGAAAACCTTCGCCACTATGGATCACAACGTCTCAACTCAGACTAAAGACATTAATGCCTGCGGTGAAATGGCGCGGATCCAGATGCAGGAGCTGATCAAAAACTGCAAAGAATTTGGCGTCGAGCTGTATGACCTGAATCACCCGTATCAGGGGATCGTCCACGTAATGGGGCCAGAACAGGGCGTCACCTTGCCGGGGATGACCATTGTCTGTGGCGACTCGCACACCGCCACCCACGGCGCATTTGGCGCACTGGCCTTTGGTATCGGCACTTCCGAAGTGGAACACGTACTGGCAACGCAAACCCTGAAACAGGGTCGTGCGAAGACCATGAAAATTGAAGTCCAGGGCAAAGCCGCACCGGGCATTACCGCGAAAGATATCGTGCTGGCGATCATTGGTAAAACCGGCAGCGCTGGCGGCACCGGGCATGTGGTGGAGTTTTGCGGCGAAGCAATCCGTGATTTAAGCATGGAAGGTCGGATGACCCTGTGCAATATGGCAATCGAAATGGGCGCGAAAGCCGGTCTGGTTGCACCTGACGAAACCACCTTTAACTATGTCAAAGGCCGTCTGCATGCGCCGAAAGGCAAAGATTTTGACGATGCCGTCGCCTACTGGAAAACCCTGCAAACCGACGAAGGCGCAACTTTCGATACTGTTGTGACTCTGCAAGCAGAAGAGATCGCCCCTCAGGTCACCTGGGGAACGAACCCCGGTCAGGTGATCTCTGTGAACGACAATATTCCCGACCCGGCTTCGTTTGCCGATCCGGTTGAACGCGCGTCGGCAGAAAAAGCGTTGGCCTATATGGGGCTGAAACCGGGTATTCCGCTGACCGAAGTCGCTATCGATAAAGTGTTTATCGGTTCTTGCACCAACTCGCGCATTGAAGATTTACGTGCGGCAGCGGAAATCGCCAAAGGGCGAAAAGTCGCGCCAGGCGTACAGGCACTGGTGGTTCCCGGCTCTGGCCCGGTAAAAGCTCAGGCGGAAGCGGAAGGTCTGGACAAAATCTTTATTGAAGCCGGTTTTGAATGGCGTTTGCCTGGCTGCTCAATGTGTCTGGCGATGAACAACGACCGTCTGAATCCGGGCGAACGTTGCGCCTCCACCAGCAACCGTAACTTTGAAGGCCGCCAGGGGCGCGGCGGGCGCACGCATCTGGTCAGCCCGGCAATGGCTGCCGCCGCTGCTGTGACCGGACATTTCGCCGACATTCGCCACATTAAATAAGGAGCACACCATGGCAGAGAAATTTATCAAACATACAGGCCTGGTGGTTCCGCTGGATGCCGCCAATGTCGATACCGATGCGATTATCCCGAAACAGTTTCTGCAGAAAGTGACGCGTACAGGTTTTGGCGCGCATCTGTTTAATGACTGGCGTTTTCTGGATGAAAAAGGCCAACAGCCAAACCCGGACTTCGT
This sequence comes from Escherichia sp. E10V10, assembly GCF_004211985.1. Lineage (NCBI taxonomy): Bacteria > Pseudomonadati > Pseudomonadota > Gammaproteobacteria > Enterobacterales > Enterobacteriaceae > Escherichia > Escherichia sp. E10V10. The sequence goes on from NZ_RHJO01000002.1 coordinate 142,253, forward strand.
GCTGAACTTCCCGCAGTATCAGGGCGCTTCCATTTTGCTGGCTCGAGAAAACTTCGGCTGCGGCTCCTCGCGTGAGCACGCGCCGTGGGCATTGACCGACTACGGTTTTAAAGTGGTGATTGCGCCGAGTTTCGCTGACATCTTCTATGGCAACAGCTTTAACAACCAACTGCTGCCGGTGAAATTAAGCGATGCAGAAGTGGATGAGTTGTTTGCACTGGTGAAAGCCAATCCGGGGATTCATTTCGACGTGGATCTGGAAGCGCAAGAGGTGAAAGCGGGTGATAAAACGTATCGTTTTTCTATCGATGCCTTCCGCCGCCACTGCATGATGAATGGTCTGGACAGCATCGGTCTGACCCTGCAGCACGACGACGCTATTGCCACTTATGAAGAGAAGCAACCGGCGTTTATGCGTTAATTTGTACGCCGTCCGGCACTCAATCGCCAAAAAGAAAAAAGCCAGCAGGTATTCACTGCTGGCGTGGCGATTAACACCAATACTCAGTCACACATGATGTCCGCAAATCAGTATTCAGAATCACTCCCCTCCCACTGCATCAGTTCTTCAAGCATGGCTAAACGCTGTGGAACGCTTAACCAACGCAGCCAGCACAACGTCGCTATCGCGGTAAAATAGTGCTGATAAAACTGACGCATGGGGCACCTCGTTGCTTCATCGTTAGGAATTATTGACTTAATATAGGGAAAATAAAATTGCTGACTTTTGCGCAGGAGTTCCCCTTTTATGCCATCTGCTCGTCTGCAACAACAGTTCATCCGCCTGTGGCAATGCTGCGAGGGTAAATCGCAGGACACGACGCTCAACGAACTAGCGGAGTTATTGAGCTGCTCCCGTCGTCATATGCGCACCCTGCTCAACACCATGCAGGATCGCGGCTGGCTGACGTGGGAAGCGGAAGTCGGGCGCGGTAAACGCTCGCGTCTGACATTCCTCTACACCGGGCTGGCGCTTCAGCAACAGCGGGCGGAAGACCTGCTGGAACAGGATCGCATCGACCAGTTGGTGCAGTTAGTCGGTGATAAAACTGCCGTGCGGCAAATGCTGGTTTCTCATCTGGGCCGCAGCTTCCGCCAGGGGCGGCACATCCTGCGCGTGCTCTACTATCGCCCGTTGCGCAATCTGCTGCCTGGCAGCGCATTACGCCGTTCCGAAACCCATATCGCCCGGCAAATCTTCAGTGCGTTAACCCGAATAAATGAGGAAAATGGGGAACTGGAGGCGGACATAGCCCACCACTGGCAGCAAATTTCCCCACTCCACTGGCGCTTCTTTTTGCGCCCCGGGATCCATTTTCATCATGGTCGTGAACTGGAAATGGACGACGTCATCGCCTCGTTGAAGCGGATCAATACGCTGCCGCTCTATTCCCACATCGCTGAAATTGTGTCGCCGACGCCCTGGACGCTGGATATTCATCTCACTCAGCCAGATCGCTGGTTGCCGTTACTGCTGGCGCAAGTTCCGGCGATGATCCTGCCGCGTGAATGGGAAACCCTCAGCAATTTTGCCAGCCACCCTATCGGTACCGGTCCGTATGCGGTAATGCGTAACAGCACTAACCAACTGAAAATTCAGGCATTCGATGATTTCTTCGGTTATCGGGCATTAATCGACGAAGTTAACGTCTGGGTCTTGCCGGAAATTGCCGATGAACCCGCTGGAGGCCTGATGCTGAAAGGGCCGCAGGGCGAGGAAAAAGAGATTGAAAGTCGCCTGGAAGAAGGTTGCTACTATCTACTGTTCGACAGCCGCACCCATCGCGGGGCGAATCAGCAAGTCAGAGACTGGATAAGCTATGTACTTTCGCCGACCAATCTGGTTTATTTCGCCGAGGAACAGTACCAGCAACTGTGGTTTCCGGCCTATGGGCTGCTCCCCCGCTGGCACCATGCCCGCCCAACACATTGCGAAAAACCTGCCGGGCTGGAACATCTCACCCTGACCTTTTATCAGGATCATATTGAACATCGGGTGATTGCCAGGATCATGCAGCAGATTCTGGCAAGTCACCAGGTCACGCTGGAAATCAAAGAGATCAGCTACGATCAGTGGCACGAAGGTGAGATCGAAAGCGACATCTGGCTTAACAGCGCCAACTTTACGCTGCCGCTGGATTTTTCGCTGTTCGCGCACTTGTGCGAAGTACCGCTGCTACAACACTGTATTCCTCTCGACTGGCAAGCCGACGCCGCCCGCTGGCGTAATGGCGAGATGAATCTGGCGAACTGGTGCCAACAGCTGGTTACCAGTAAAGCAATGGTACCGCTGATCCACCACTGGCTGATCATTCAGGGGCAACGCAGTATGCGCGGCCTGCGCATGAATACCCTCGGCTGGTTCGATTTTAAATCAGCGTGGTTTGCGCCACCGGATCCATGATTGCTGGTTGATAACAAAATCACTACACTAACGCCGTTCTCAACGGGGTGCCACGCAGACGCGTGCGCTGAGAAAATACCCGTCGAACCTGATCCGGATAACGCCGGCGAAGGGATTTGAGGCTCCTTCTCAAGTCCTTTGCCACTCTTTTTTGAGGTGCAAAGTGTTAAAAAAATGTCTTCCCCTGCTGTTGCTGTGCACAGCGCCTGTTTTTGCTAAACCCGTTCTGACTGTTTATACCTACGATTCCTTCGCCGCCGACTGGGGGCCTGGTCCGGTGGTCAAAAAAGCCTTTGAAGCCGACTGTAATTGCGAACTGAAACTGGTGGCGCTGGAAGATGGCGTTTCGCTTCTCAACCGTCTACGGATGGAAGGCAAAAACAGCAAAGCCGATGTGGTGCTGGGGCTGGATAACAACTTGTTAGACGCCGCCAGCAAAACCGGATTGTTTGCCAAAAGCGGTGTGGCAGCGGATGCCATTAACGTTCCCGGCGGCTGGAATAATGACACTTTCGTCCCGTTTGATTACGGCTACTTCGCCTTCGTTTATGACAAGAACAAACTGAAAAATCCGCCGCAAAGCCTGAAGGAGCTGGTTGAGAGCGATCAAAACTGGCGGGTGATTTATCAGGATCCGCGCACCAGTACGCCGGGGCTGGGTCTGCTGTTGTGGATGCAAAAAGTCTATGGCGATGACGCCCCGCAAGCCTGGCAGAAGCTGGCGAAGAAAACCGTCACAGTCACCAAAGGCTGGAGTGAAGCCTACGGCCTGTTTTTAAAAGGCGAAAGCGATCTGGTACTGAGTTACACCACCTCTCCGGCTTATCACATTCTCGAAGAGAAGAAAGATAACTACGCCGCTGCGAACTTTAGCGAAGGTCACTATCTGCAAGTGGAAGTTGCCGCCCGCACCGCTGCCAGCAAGCAGCCGGAGCTGGCGCAAAAATTCCTCCAGTTTATGGTTTCTCCGGCTTTCCAGAATGCGATCCCAACCGGCAACTGGATGTATCCGGTGGCAAATGTCACGCTGCCTGCCGGGTTTGAACAATTGACCAAACCGGCCACCACGCTGGAGTTCACGCCAGCCGAAGTGGCGGCACAACGTCAGGCATGGATTAGCGAATGGCAACGCGCCGTCAGCCGTTAATTCCCGGCTGGTTAATTCCAGGTGTAAGCGCCGCTACGCTTGTGGTGGCGGTTGCACTGGCGGCGTTTCTCGCCCTGTGGTGGAACGCGCCGCAGGGTGACTGGGCGGCAATCTGGCAGGACAGCTACCTGTGGCATGTGGTGCGCTTCTCCTTCTGGCAGGCGTTTCTCTCGGCGCTGCTCTCTGTCGTACCCGCAATATTCCTTGCCCGCGCGCTTTATCGCAGGCGCTTTCCCGGGCGGTTGGCGCTGTTGCGTCTGTGCGCAATGACCTTGATCCTCCCGGTGCTGGTCGCCGTTTTCGGCATTCTTAGCGTCTATGGTCGCCAGGGCTGGCTGGCATCGCTCTGGCAATCGCTTGGTCTGGAGTGGACATTTTCGCCCTACGGCCTGCAAGGCATTTTGCTGGCGCATGTATTTTTTAATCTGCCGATGGCGAGCCGCTTATTACTCCAGGCGCTGGAAAACATTCCCGGCGAACAACGTCAACTTGCCGCACAACTTGGGATGCGTGGCTGGCATTTTTTCCGCTTCGTCGAATGGCCGTGGTTACGGCGCCAAATCCCGCCGGTTGCTGCGCTTATCTTTATGCTCTGTTTCGCCAGCTTCGCAACCGTGCTATCGCTGGGCGGCGGTCCGCAAGCGACGACTATCGAGCTGGCTATTTATCAGGCGCTGAGTTACGACTACGATCCTGCCCGCGCGGCGATGCTGGCGCTGATCCAGATGGTGTGCTGTCTCGGTCTGGTGCTGCTGAGTCAGCGATTGAGTAAGGCCATTGCACCTGGCACCACGCTGCTGCAAGGTTGGCGCGACCCGGACGATCGTCTGCATAGCCGCATTTGCGACACTGTGTTAATTGTGCTGGCGCTGCTGCTGTTGCTGCCACCGTTACTGGCGGTGATCGTCGATGGGGTAAATCGCCAGTTGCCGGAAGTGCTGGCACAACCGGTGCTGTGGCAGGCGCTGTGGACCTCGTTGCGTATTGCGTTGGCGGCAGGCGTATTGTGTGTAGTGCTGACCATTATGCTGCTATGGAGCAGTCGCGAACTGCGGGCGCGGCAAAAAATGCTGGCGGGTCAGGTGCTGGAGATGAGCGGCATGTTGATCCTCGCCATGCCGGGGATTGTGCTGGCAACGGGCTTCTTTTTACTGCTCAACAACACCATTGGCCTGCCGCAATCTGCTGACGGCATTGTGATTTTCACCAATGCGTTAATGGCGATCCCTTATGCGCTGAAGGTGCTGGAAAACCCGATGCGCGATATCACCACGCGTTACAGCATGTTGTGTCAGTCGCTGGGTATTGAAGGCTGGTCGCGCTTAAAAGTGGTGGAGCTGCGCGCCCTGAAACGTCCGCTGGCGCAGGCGCTGGCCTTTGCCTGCGTGTTATCGATTGGTGATTTTGGCGTGGTGGCGTTGTTCGGTAACGATGATTTCCGTACCCTGCCGTTTTATCTCTACCAGCAAATTGGCTCTTATCGCAGCCAGGACGGCGCGGTCACCGCGTTAATTCTGCTGCTGCTCTGTTTTCTGCTGTTTACCGTGATTGAAAAACTACCGGGGCGAAATGTTAAAACTGACTGATATCACCTGGCTTTACCACCATTTGCCGATGCGTTTTAGCTTAACGGTGGAACGCGGCGAGCAGGTGGCGATCCTCGGGCCAAGCGGCGCGGGTAAAAGTACCCTGCTGAATTTGATCGCCGGTTTTCTGACGCCAGCCAGCGGTTCGCTGACTATCGACGGCGTTGATCACACCACGACGCCGCCGTCACGCCGTCCGGTGTCGATGCTGTTTCAGGAAAACAACCTGTTCAGTCACCTGACGGTCGCGCAGAACATCGGGCTGGGACTTAATCCAGGACTGAAGCTGAACGCGGTACAGCAGGATAAAATGCATGCTATCGCCCGCCAGATGGGAATTGATAATTTAATGGCGCGGTTACCGGGCGAGCTTTCCGGCGGTCAGCGACAGCGCGTGGCGTTAGCGCGTTGTCTGGTACGCGAACAGCCGATTTTATTGCTCGATGAGCCGTTCTCCGCGCTCGACCCGGCGCTACGCCAGGAGATGCTGACGCTGGTAAGTACGAGCTGCCAGCAGCAAAAAATGACGTTATTGATGGTGTCGCACAGTGTGGAAGATGCCGCGCGGATCGCCACGCGCTCGGTGGTGGTCGCCGACGGGCGTATCGCCTGGCAGGGTAAGACCGATGAATTGTTGAGCGGTAAGGCGAGTGCTTCGGCACTATTGGGGATTACGGGTTAGTATGCACTGTCGGATGCGGCGTGAACGCCTTATCCGACCTACGGGTGCGTTTTGTCCGCATCAGTCGCCCCGCACAAGACTATGCCCTAAACCCCAACCACTTTACGCAATATATCGATATACATCGGCATCAACGGATGGCGAATTAACACCACCAGCGCCACCACGCCAATGGCAGAAATCAACGGTGCCAGCCACAGCAAATGACCACGCGACAAATAATGACTTAAACGATCGGTTACCTTGCCGCTGCGCCATAATCGCCAGCACAACCAACCGCCAACCCACAAAAACACCGCCGTCGCCAGCAGCAACCATTTAAACTCGCCACTCTGCATTCCGGCAGGAATATCGATCGCCGCGCCTGCCAGAATCCCCGGCAGGAAGTAAAATGGCGGCCACAGCAGGCAGCCGATAATATTTGGCGTGATAAATTTTGCCACCGGGAGATCCAGCATCCCCGCCACCATTGGCACCAGCGGACGCGTCGGGCCGACAAAACGACCGACCAGAATGGTAAACATGCTGTGTTGATGCAACGCATGTTCAGTTTTATCAAGTAGTGCTTTGTTTTTCTTCAGAAATGACCAGCGATGCAACGGCTTTTTAAACCGCCAGCCCAGCCAGAAGGAGATCCAGTCGCCCATCAGGCAGCCAACAATCCCCGCCAGCCAGGCGTGCCAGAAACTTAACTCGCCGCTACCTATCAGCGCCCCCAGCCCCGCCATCAGCACCGTACCGGGCAGAATCAAACCGACCAGCGCCAGTGACTCCAGAAAGGCCACCAACACCACCGCCATCAATGAATACACAGTGGATTGGGTAATAAAGTGTTCCAGCAATGCTTGCATAATGTGCCTGTCAAATGGACGAAGCAGGGATTCTGCAAACCCAATGCTACTCCGTCAAGCCGTCAATCGTCTGATTCGTTACCAATTATGACAACCTGAGAGCTACATCATTCACTTTTTCTTCACATCCTGCCCTAAACTCGCTCGGGCTGGCGCCTGTACATTTTTTAAATACCCGCGAGAAATAGAGCTGATCGTCAAAGCCAACATTGCGTCCGACGGTGGCGATAGGCATACGAGTCGTGCTCAATAGCAGCTTCGCCTGACTGATGCGTTGATCTTCGCGCCAGCTTAAGACGCTTATCCCTAATTGCTGGCGGAACAGATGCGACAGACGCGACGGAGACAGGCAAACATGCTGTGCGACACTGGCGATATCAAAATTGCTGTCCGCCAGGTGATCGCTGATGTACTGACAAGCCTCGCGTACCCGATTATCCATTGGCGGATGTAGCGACTCATTAATGACTTCCATGCGCCGCAGTAACAATTGCTCAAGAAGATTTATCGCCAGCAACTCCGAATAGCGCCCTTCCCCTTGTCCAGCATTGATAATTTGCCCGAACAAATCGCTGAAATGCGGCTGATGCGCTTCGTTCGGGCGAAAGAAACCGGTATTGGCAAATATCGACGGCCAGTTAAGCCATTCGTGCCAGTAAGCGCGGGGGCGAAAGTAAACCCACTGGTGATACCATTCGCGGGCCTCCGGATGACGACCGTAGTGATGAATTTCTCCCGGCGGGAATAGCAAAATATCGCCAGGCCGGCAGACAAATTCTCGCCCCTGGTTTTTCACTATGCCCTGTCCGCGAATGGTGAGATTGAGAATATAGCCTTTCATTCCCAGCGGTCGGTCGATAAAAAAATCGAGATAACCGTTGGCCTCAATCGGCGTTAAACCCGCCACCAGATGGGCGTTGAACGAGTAACCCGGCAGCAAGGGATCATTTTGCGCTTCAGCCATACTTTTCATACTCCCGCCATTCAGAGAAGAAACCAATTGTCCATATTGCATCAGACATTGCCGTCACTGCGTCTTTTACTGGCTCTTCTCGCTAATCCAACCGGCAACCCCGCTTGTGAAAAGCATTTTGTAACAAAGGGGGGCAAAAGCCATGACAAAAACGCGTAACAAAAGTGTCTATAATCACGGCAGAAAAGTCCACATTGATTATTTGCACGGCGTCACACTTTGCTATGCCATAGCATTTTTATCCATAAGATTAGCGGATCCTGCCTGACGCTTTTTTTCGCAACTCTCTACTGTTTCTCCATACCCGTTTTTTTGGATGGAGTGAAACGATGGCGATTGCAATTGGCCTCGATTTTGGCAGTGATTCTGTGCGAGCTTTGGCGGTGGAATGCGCCACCGGTGAAGAGATCGCCACCAGCGTAGAGTGGTATCCCCGTTGGCAGGAAGGGCAATTTTGTGATGCCCCAAATAACCAGTTCCGTCATCATCCGCGTGACTATATCGAGTCAATGGAAGCGGCGCTAAAAACCGTGCTGGCCGCGCTTAGCGCCGAACAACGCGCTGACGTGGTCGGCATTGGCGTCGACAGTACCGGCTCCACGCCTGCACCAATCGACGCCGACGGCAACGTGCTTGCGCTGCGCCCGGAGTTTGCCGAAAACCCGAACGCGATGTTCGTTTTGTGGAAAGACCACACGGCGGTTGAAGAAGCGGAAGAGATTACCCGCTTATGTCACACGCCGGGCAACGTTGACTACTCCCGCTATATCGGCGGTATTTATTCCAGCGAATGGTTCTGGGCAAAAATCCTGCATGTGACTCGCCAGGATAGCGCCGTGGCGCAATCTGCCGCATCGTGGATTGAACTGTGCGACTGGGTACCCGCCCTGCTCTCCGGCACCACACGCCCGCAGGATATTCGCCGCGGACGCTGTAGCGCCGGGCATAAATCTCTGTGGCACGAAAGCTGGGGCGGTTTACCGCCAGCCAGTTTCTTTGATGAGCTGGACCCGATTCTCAACCGTCATTTACCTTCCCCGCTGTTCACTGACACCTGGACTGCCGATATTCCGGTGGGCACTTTATGCCCGGAATGGGCGCAGCGTCTCGGTCTGCCTGAAAGCGTGGTGATTTCCGGCGGCGCGTTTGACTGCCATATGGGCGCAGTCGGCGCAGGCGCACAGCCTAACGCACTGGTAAAAGTTATCGGTACTTCCACCTGCGACATTCTGATTGCCAACAAACAGAGCGTTGGCGAGCGGGCAGTTAAAGGCATTTGCGGTCAGGTTGATGGCAGCGTGGTTCCTGGATTTATCGGTCTGGAAGCAGGTCAGTCGGCGTTTGGTGATATCTACGCCTGGTTTGGTCGCGTACTCGGCTGGCCGCTGGAACAGCTTGCCGCCCAGCATCCGGAACTGAAAGAGCAAATCAAAGCCAGCCAGAAACAACTGCTTCCGGCGCTGACCGAAGCATGGGCTCAAAACCCGTCTCTGGATCACCTGCCAGTAGTACTCGACTGGTTTAACGGTCGTCGCACGCCAAACGCTAACCAACGTCTGAAAGGGGTGATTACCGACCTGAACCTCGCTACCGACGCTCCACTACTGTTCGGCGGTTTAATTGCCGCTACCGCTTTTGGCGCGCGCGCAATTCAGGAGTGCTTCACCAACCAGGGGATCGCCGTAAACAACGTGATGGCGCTGGGCGGCATCGCGCGGAAAAACCAGGTGATTATGCAAGCCTGCTGCGACGTGCTGAATCGCCCGCTGCAAATTGTCGCCTCTGACCAATGCTGTGCGCTCGGTGCGGCGATTTTTGCTGCCGTCGCCGCGAAAGTGCATGCCGACATCCCATCAGCCCAGCAAAAAATGGCCAGTGCGGTAGAGAAAACCCTGCAACCGTGCAGCGAACAGGCACAACGCTTTGAACAGCTTTATCGCCGCTATCAGCAATGGGCGATGAGCGCCGAACAACACTATCTTCCAACTTCCGCCCCGGCACAGGCTGCCCAGGCCGTTCCGACTCTATAAGGACACGACAATGACGATTTTTGATAATTATGAAGTGTGGTTTGTAATTGGCAGCCAGCATCTGTATGGCCCGGAAACCCTGCGTCAAGTCACCCAACATGCCGAGCACGTCGTTAATGCGCTGAATACGGAAGCGAAACTGCCCTGCAAACTGGTGCTGAAACCGCTGGGCACCACGCCGGACGAAATCACCGCTATTTGCCGCGACGCGAATTACGACGATCGTTGCGCTGGTCTGGTGGTGTGGCTACACACCTTCTCCCCGGCAAAAATGTGGATCAACGGCCTGACCATGCTCAACAAACCGTTGCTGCAATTCCACACCCAGTTTAACGCGGCGCTACCGTGGGACAGCATCGACATGGACTTTATGAACCTGAACCAGACTGCACACGGCGGTCGCGAGTTCGGTTTCATCGGCGCGCGTATGCGTCAGCAACATGCCGTCGTTACCGGTCACTGGCAGGATAAACAAGCACATGAGCGTATCGGCTCCTGGATGCGTCAGGCGGTATCTAAACAGGATACCCGTCATCTGAAAGTCTGCCGTTTTGGCGATAACATGCGTGAAGTGGCGGTCACTGACGGCGATAAAGTTGCCGCACAGATCAAGTTCGGTTTCTCCGTCAATACCTGGGCGGTTGGCGATCTGGTGCAGGTGGTGAACTCCATCAGTGACGGCGATGTTAACGCGCTGGTCGATGAGTACGAAAGCTGCTACACCATGACGCCTGCCACTCAAATCCACGGCGAAAAACGACAGAACGTGCTGGAAGCGGCGCGTATTGAGCTGGGGATGAAGCGTTTCCTGGAACAAGGTGGCTTCCACGCATTCACCACCACCTTTGAAGATTTGCACGGTCTGAAACAGCTTCCTGGTCTGGCCGTACAGCGTCTGATGCAGCAGGGTTACGGCTTTGCGGGCGAAGGCGACTGGAAAACTGCCGCCCTGCTTCGCATCATGAAGGTGATGTCAACCGGTCTGCAGGGCGGCACCTCCTTTATGGAGGACTACACCTATCACTTCGAGAAAGGTAATGACCTGGTGCTCGGCTCCCATATGCTGGAAGTCTGCCCGTCGATCGCCGTAGAAGAGAAACCGATCCTCGACGTTCAGCACCTCGGTATTGGTGGTAAGGACGATCCAGCGCGCCTGATCTTCAATACCCAAACCGGTCCAGCGATTGTCGCCAGCCTGATTGATCTCGGCGATCGTTATCGTCTGTTGGTTAACTGCATCGACACGGTGAAAACACCGCACTCCCTGCCGAAACTGCCGGTGGCGAATGCGCTGTGGAAAGCGCAACCGGATCTGCCAACCGCTTCCGAAGCGTGGATCCTTGCTGGTGGTGCGCATCACACCGTCTTCAGCCATGCGCTGAACCTTAACGATATGCGCCAGTTCGCCGAGATGCACGACATTGAAATCACGGTGATTGATAACGATACCCGCCTGCCAGCGTTTAAAGACGCGCTGCGCTGGAACGAAGTGTATTACGGATTTCGTCGCTAAGTAGCCGCATCAGGTATGTAACGCCTGATGCGACGCTGGCGCGTCTTATCAGGCCTACACGCTGCGATTTTGTAGGCCGAATAAGCCAAAGCGCATCCGGCATTCAACGCCTGATGCGACGCTAGCGCGTCTTATCAGGCCTACACGCTGCGATTTTGTAGGCCGGATAAGCAAAGCACATCCGGCCTTCAACGCCTGATGCGACGCTGCCGCGTCTTATCTGGCCTACACGCTGCGATTTTGTAGGCCGGATAAGCCAAAGCGCATCCGGCATTCAACGCCTGATGCGACGCTGCCGCGTCTTATCTGGCCTACACGCTGCGATTTTGTAGGCCGGATAAGCAACGCGCATCCGGCATTCAGCGCCTGATGCGACGCTGGCGCGTCTTATCAGGCCTACGCGCTGCGATTTTGTAGGCCGGATAAGCAACGCGCATCCGGCATTCAGCGCCTGATGCGACGCTGGCGCGTCTTATCAGGCCTACACGCTGCGATTTTGTAGACCGGATAAGCAAAGCGCATCCGGCACGAAGGAGTCAACATGTTAGAAGATCTCAAACGTCAGGTTTTAGAAGCCAACCTGGCGCTCCCAAAACACAACCTGGTCACTCTGACCTGGGGCAACGTCAGCGCCGTTGATCGCGAGCGCGGCGTCTTTGTAATCAAACCTTCCGGCGTCGATTACAGCATCATGACCGCTGACGATATGGTCGTGGTCAGCATCGAAACCGGTGAAGTGGTTGAAGGTACGAAAAAGCCCTCCTCCGACACGCCAACTCACCGACTGCTCTATCAGGCATTTCCGTCCATTGGCGGTATTGTGCACACGCACTCCCGCCATGCCACCATCTGGGCGCAGGCGGGTCAGTCGATTCCAGCAACCGGCACCACTCACGCCGACTATTTCTACGGCACCATTCCCTGCACCCGCAAAATGACCGACGCAGAAATCAACGGCGAATATGAGTGGGAAACCGGTAACGTCATCGTTGAAACCTTTGAAAAACAGGGTATCGATGCAGCGCAAATGCCTGGCGTTCTGGTCCATTCTCACGGCCCGTTTGCATGGGGCAAAAACGCCGAAGATGCGGTGCACAACGCCATCGTGCTGGAAGAAGTCGCTTATATGGGGATTTTCTGCCGCCAGCTTGCTCCGCAGCTGCCTGATATGCAGCAAACCTTGCTGGATAAACACTATCTGCGTAAGCATGGTGCAAAGGCGTATTACGGGCAGTAATGACTGTATAAAACCACAGCCAGTCAAACGAAACCAGGCTATACTCAAGCCTGGTTTTTTATTGGATTTTCAGCGTGGCGCAGGCAGGTTTTATCTTAACCCGACACTGGCGGGATACCCCTCAAGGGACCGAAGTTTCTTTCTGGCTGGCAACGGACAACGGGCCGTTGCACGTTACGCTTGCGCCGCAAGAATCCGTGGCGTTTATTCCCGCCGATCAGGTTCCCCGCGCTCAGCATATTTTGCAGGGTGAACAAGGTTTTCGCCTGACGCCGCTGGCGTTAAAGGATTTTCACCGTCAGCCGGTGTATGGCCTTTACTGTCGCGCTCATCGCCAGTTGATGAATTACGAAAAGCGCCTGCGTGAAGGTGGCGTTACCGTCTACGAGGCTGATGTGCGCCCGCCTGAACGCTATCTGATGGAGCGGTTTATCACCGCTCCGGTGTGGGTCGAGGGAGATATGCGCAATGGCGCTATCGTTAATGCTCGCCTGAAACCGCATCCCGACTATCGTCCGCCGCTCAAGTGGGTTTCTATTGATATTGAAACCACCCGCCACGGTGAGCTGTACTGCATCGGCCTGGAAGGTTGCGGGCAGCGCATCGTTTATATGCTGGGGCCAGAGAATGGCGACGCCTCCGCGCTCGATTTTGAACTGGAATACGTCGCCAGTCGCCCGCAGCTGCTGGAAAAACTTAACGCCTGGTTTGCAAACCACGATCCCGATGTGATCATCGGCTGGAACGTGGTGCAGTTCGATCTGCGAATGCTGCAAAAACATGCCGAGCGTTACAGTATTCCACTGCGTCTGGGGCGCGATAACAGCGAGCTGGAATGGCGCGAGCACGGCTTTAAAGACGGCGTCTTTTTCGCCCAGGCCAAAGGTCGGCTAATTATCGACGGTATCGAGGCGCTGAAATCCGCGTTCTGGAATTTCTCTTCATTCTCACTGGAAACTGTCGCTCAGGAGCTATTAGGCGAAGGAAAATCTATCGATAACCCGTGGGATCGGATGGACGAAATTGACCGCCGTTTCGCCGAAGATAAGCCCGCGCTGGCGACTTATAACCTGAAAGATTGCGAGCTGGTGACGCAGATTTTCCATAAAACTGAAATCATGCCGTTTTTGCTCGAACGAGCGACGGTGAACGGCCTGCCGGTGGATCGGCACGGGGGGTCGGTGGCGGCGTTTGGTCATCTCTATTTTCCCCGTATGCACCGCGCTGGTTATGTCGCGCCTAATCTCGGCGAAGTGCCGCCACACGCCAGCCCTGGCGGCTACGTGATGGATTCGCGGCCAGGGCTTTATGATTCGGTGCTGGTGCTGGACTACAAAAGCCTGTACCCGTCGATCATCCGCACCTTTCTGATTGATCCCGTCGGGCTGGTAGAAGGCATGGCGCAGCCTGATCCAGAGCACAGCACCGAAGGTTTTCTCGATGCCTGGTTCTCGCGGGAAAAACATTGCCTGCCGGAGATTGTGACTAACATCTGGCACGGGCGCGATGAAGCCAAACGTCAGGGCAACAAGCCGCTGTCGCAGGCGCTGAAGATCATCATGAATGCCTTTTATGGCGTGCTCGGCACCACCGCCTGCCGCTTTTTCGATCCGCGCCTGGCCTCGTCGATCACCATGCGTGGTCATCAGATCATGCGGCAAACCAAAGCATTGATTGAAGCGCAGGGCTACGACGTGATCTACGGCGATACCGACTCAACGTTTGTTTGGCTGAAAGGCGCACATTCGGAAGAAGAGGCGGCGAAAATCGGTCGTGCACTGGTGCAGCACGTTAACGCCTGGTGGGCGGAAACGTTGCAAAAACAACGGCTGACCAGCGCGCTGGAACTGGAGTATGAAACCCATTACTGCCGTTTTCTGATGCCGACCATTCGTGGAGCCGATACCGGCAGCAAAAAACGCTATGCCGGGCTGATTCAGGAGGGCGACAAACAGCGGATGGTGTTTAAAGGGCTGGAAACCGTGCGTACCGACTGGACGCCGCTGGCCCAGCAGTTTCAGCAGGAGCTGTACTTGCGCATCTTTCGCAACGAGCCATATCAGGAGTACGTGCGTGAAACTATCGACAAACTGATGGCGGGCGAACTGGATGCGCAACTGGTTTACCGTAAACGGCTGCGCCGTCCGCTGAGCGAATATCAGCGTAATGTACCGCCACATGTACGCGCTGCACGCCTTGCCGATGAAGAAAACCAAACTCGCGGTCGCCCCTTGCAATACCAGAACCGTGGCACCATTAAGTACGTATGGACCACCAACGGCCCGGAGCCGCTGGACTATCAACGTTCACCGCTGGATTACGAACACTATCTGACCCGCCAGCTTCAGCCAGTGGCGGAAGGAATACTCCCCTTTATTGAGGATAATTTTGCTACACTTATGACCGGGCAACTTGGGCTATTTTGAGCAAAAAAAGAGTTCGTCAGATACCATTTTGATGCGTGACGAATGCCTTGCCATCCAGTACCATAGCGCCCTTTCCATTCCTGGACCTGAATAACACCACTACCACATTAGCCTGGTAGCGGGTAGTTATTGCCTGCAATTAAAGATATAGAGCCAAACACATATGCCTTTTACACTTGGTCAACGCTGGATCAGCGATACAGAAAGCGAATTAGGACTTGGAACCGTTGTCGCGGTGGATGCGCGAACTGTCACATTACTTTTCCCATCTACTGGTGAAAACCGTCTGTACGCACGCAGTGATTCCCCCGTGACCCGCGTGATGTTCAACCCTGGTGATACCATTACCAGCCATGACGGCTGGCAGATGCAAGTCGAAGAAGTAAAAGAAGAAAATGGCTTGCTGACCTATATCGGTACTCGCCTGGATAATGAAGAGTCCGGCGTTGCCCTGCGTGAAGTTTTCCTTGATAGCAAACTGGTGTTCAGCAAACCGCAGGACCGCCTGTTTGCCGGGCAGATTGACCGTATGGACCGCTTTGCGCTGCGTTATCGCGCGCGTAAGTATTCCAGCGAACAGTTCCGTATGCCGTACAGCGGCCTGCGCGGTCAGCGTACCAGTCTGATCCCGCACCAGCTCAACATCGCTCATGATGTTGGTCGCCGCCACGCGCCGCGCGTTCTGCTGGCTGACGAAGTGGGTTTAGGGAAAACCATTGAAGCCGGGATGATCCTGCATCAGCAGTTGCTCTCTGGCGCTGCTGAACGTGTGCTGATTATCGTACCGGAAACTTTACAGCATCAGTGGCTGGTGGAAATGCTGCGCCGTTTCAACCTGCGCTTTGCGCTGTTTGATGATGAGCGTTATGCCGAAGCTCAGCACGATGCTTACAACCCGTTCGACACCGAACAGCTGGTGATTTGCTCGCTGGATTTTGCCCGTCGTAGCAAACAGCGTCTGGAACACCTCTGTGAAGCCGAGTGGGATCTGCTGGTGGTCGATGAAGCGCATCACCTGGTGTGGAGCGAAGACGCGCCGAGCCGTGAATATCAGGCTATTGAACAACTGGCAGAGCACGTGCCGGGCGTTCTGCTGCTGACCGCAACCCCGGAACAGCTGGGAATGGAAAGCCACTTCGCCCGTCTGCGTCTGCTGGACCCGAACCGTTTCCACGATTTCGCGCAGTTCGTTGAAGAGCAGAAAAATTATCGTCCGGTTGCGGACGCCGTTGCCATGCTGCTGGCAGGTAACAAACTGAGCAATGACGAACTGAACATGCTTGGCGAGATGATCGGCGAGCAGGATATCGAGCCGCTGTTGCAAGCAGCAAACAGCGACAGCGAAGATGCCCAGAGCGCCCGTCAGGAACTGGTTTCGATGCTGATGGATCGCCACGGTACCAGCCGCGTGCTGTTCCGTAACACCCGTAACGGTGTGAAAGGCTTCCCGAAACGCGAGCTGCACACTATTAAGCTGCCGCTGCCGACGCAGTATCAGACCGCTATTAAAGTCTCCGGCATTATGGGCGCACGTAAAAGTGCGGAAGATCGCGCTCGCGATATGCTCTACCCGGAGCGTATTTATCAGGAATTTGAAGGCGATAACGCCACCTGGTGGAACTTCGATCCGCGCGTTGAATGGCTGATGGGCTACCTGACCAGTCATCGCTCTCAGAAAGTGCTGGTGATCTGCGCCAAAGCGGCCACTGCGCTGCAACTGGAGCAGGTACTGCGCGAACGTGAAGGTATTCGCGCCGCGGTGTTCCACGAAGGCATGTCGATTATCGAACGTGACCGCGCTGCCGCCTGGTTTGCTGAAGAAGACACCGGTGCGCAAGTACTGCTGTGCTCGGAAATCGGTTCTGAAGGACGTAACTTCCAGTTCGCCAGCCACATGGTAATGTTCGATCTGCCGTTCAACCCGGATCTGCTGGAGCAGCGTATTGGTCGTCTGGATCGTATCGGTCAGGCGCACGATATTCAGATCCATGTGCCATATCTGGAAAAAACCGCTCAGTCAGTACTGGTGCGCTGGTATCACGAAGGTCTGGATGCGTTCGAGCACACCTGCCCGACCGGACGCACTATTTACGATAGCGTATACAACGATCTGATTAACTATCTGGCTTCACCGGATCAAACCGAAGGCTTTGACGATCTGATCAAAAACTGCCGCGAGCAGCATGAAGCGCTGAAAGCACAGCTGGAACAGGGTCGTGACCGCCTGCTGGAAATCCATTCCAACGGTGGCGAAAAAGCCCAGGCACTGGCAGAAAGCATTGAAGAGCAGGATGACGATACCAACCTGATCGCCTTCGCCATGAACCTGTTCGATATCATCGGTATCAATCAGGACGATCGCGGCGACAACATGATCGTGCTGACGCCGTCCGATCATATGCTGGTGCCGGACTTCCCTGGCCTGTCGGAAGACGGTATTACCATCACCTTCGACCGTGAAGTGGCGCTGGCGCGTGAAGATGCACAGTTTATTACCTGGGAGCATCCGCTCATCCGCAACGGTCTGGATCTGATCCTCTCTGGCGATACTGGTAGCAGCACGATTTCACTGTTGAAAAACAAAGCATTGCCGGTAGGTACACTATTGGTAGAGCTGATTTACGTGGTTGAAGCCCAGGCGCCGAAGCAGTTGCAGCTTAACCGCTTCCTGCCGCCGACACCGGTACGTATGCTGCTGGATAAAAACGGCAACAACCTGGCGGCGCAGGTGGAGTTTGAAACCTTTAACCGTCAGCTTAACGCGGTGAACCGCCACACCGGCAGCAAACTGGTTAACGCCGTGCAGCAGGATGTTCACGCTATCCTCCAGTTGGGTGAAGCGCAGATCGAGAAATCTGCCCGTGCATTGATTGATGCAGCGCGTAACGAAGCCGACGAAAAACTGTCTGCCGAGCTGTCTCGTCTGGAAGCGCTGCGCGCAGTGAACCCGAACATTCGTGACGACGAACTGACCGCCATTGAGAGCAACCGTCAGCAGGTAATGGAAAGCCTGGATCAGGCAGGCTGGCGTCTGGATGCCCTGCGTTTGATCGTTGTAACGCATCAGTAACGGAGCCGAAAATGGGGATGGAAAACTACAATCCACCGCAGGAACCCTGGTTGGTTATCCTGTATCAGGATGACCACATTATGGTGGTCAACAAGCCGAGCGGTTTGTTGTCTGTGCCGGGTCGTCTGGAAGAGCACAAAGACAGCGTGATGACGCGCATTCAGCGTGATTATCCGCAGGCAGAATCGGTGCATCGTCTGGATATGGCTACCAGCGGGGTGATTGTAGTGGCGCTGACCAAAGCCGCGGAGCGGGAGTTAAAACGCCAGTTCCGCGAGCGCGAGCCGAAAAAGCAGTATGTGGCCCGCGTCTGGGGGCATCCATCCCCCGCAGAAGGTCTGGTGGATCTACCGCTGATTTGCGACTGGCCAAACCGCCCGAAGCAGAAAGTCTGTTACGAAACAGGGAAACCTGCGCAGACGGAATATGAAGTGGTGGAGTATGCGGCGGATAACACGGCAAGAGTGGTGTTAAAACCGATTACCGGGCGTTCGCATCAGTTGCGTGTGCATATGCTGGCGCTGGGTCATCCGATTCTCGGCGATCGCTTTTATGCATCACCAGAAGCGAGAGCAATGGCACCGCGTTTGTTGCTACATGCAGAGATGTTGACGATTACCCATCCGGCGTATGGCAATAGTATGACGTTTAAAGCGCCAGCGGATTTTTAATCGTCACGCTGGCGAAGTTCGGTAGGCCGGAGAAGGCGTTCACGCCGCATCCGGCAATTTTGCGCCGATTGCCTGATGCGATGCGGGCCGCGTCTTATCAGGGCTACAATTTGAAACTTATTTAAATCCTTTCTGCTGCTTAATCAGCTCATACGCCTGCTGAATTTCCTGTGCTTTCTGCTTCGCCATCTCCATCATCTCAGGCGGTAAACCTTTCGCCACCAGCTTATCCGGATGGTGTTCACTCATCAGCTTACGGTAGGCACGTTTGATGGTGGTCGCATCATCCGTCGGCTTCACGCCCAGCACATTACAGGCATCTTCCAGCGTCGGGCCACGCTGCGCTTGCTGCCAGTTACCACCGCCAGATTGCTGCTGATAACCGCCGCCAAACTGTGCACCGCCCTGCATCATGCGCAGAAACTGATCAAACTGGGCGCGGGAGATCCCTAATTCTTCAGCAATGACATACAGCACCGCTCGCTCATTCGGATGCAGCGAACCATCAGCAAATGCCGCCTGAATCTGGATCTCCAGAAACATGCGAATTAAATCAAAACGCCCGAAGCAGACACTGCGAAACTGACGCATCTTTTCACGCAGTGGGTAATTGTCTGATTTTCCCACCCGGAATGCATTTTGCGCCGCAGTACGGGAAGCGCCATGAAGATTCATTCTGTCCATCAGTTGGCTGGCGATATGAATATCAGCTTCCGTGACGCGACCTTTGGATTTGGTTAAATGCCCCATCACTTCAAAAGTGGTGGCAAAAAACAGCGCCTGACGCTCACGCTGGTTGGCGAACCACGCCATTTTACGGCTACGGGCTTTATCAAACATATGGCCAATTAACAGGCCCAATACTACGCCCCAAAAGCCGCCGCCCATTATTAAGGCCACGGCCACGCCAATGATTTTTCCCCAATACTGCATATATTCCCCAAATCGACACACGGATATCAGGGCTATCTCCCACAATATAAAGGTGCTTTTACCGTTTTCCGGCTACGGTCAATTGTGGGACATCGCCTATAATTTGCATTATCATACCTGTCATTCAATGCCGTGCCTAACACCACAGACGCTATTCGGACAGGATTAACACTAGCGTAGAGATGACGAGTACGTTAGTCTCTGACCGTTTGTCACGCGCAACGTTACCGATGATGGAACAATAAAATCAACGTATGAAAAAACGTATCCCCACTCTCCTGGCCACCATGATTGCCACCGCCCTTTATAGTCAACAGGGACTGGCAGCCGACCTCGCCTCACAGTGCATGTTGGGCGTGCCAAGCTATGACCGTCCTCTGGTACAGGGCGATACCAATGACCTACCCGTGACGATTAATGCTGACCATGCAAAGGGGAACTACCCCGATGACGCCGTGTTTAGCGGCAGCGTGGATATCATGCAGGGTAACAGCCGTCTGCAGGCCGATGAAGTACAGCTTCATCAAAAAGAGGCGCCAGGACAACCGGAGCCGATACGTACCGTCGATGCGCTCGGTAATGTCCATTACGACGATAACCAGGTGATCCTCAAAGGGCCAAAAGGCTGGACGAATCTGAACACCAAAGACACCAACGTCTGGGAAGGTGATTATCAGATGGTGGGGCGTCAGGGGCGCGGTAAAGCAGACCTGATGAAACAGCGTGGCGAAAACCGCTACACCATTCTGGATAACGGTTCTTTTACCTCCTGTCTGCCAGGTTCTGATACCTGGAGCGTGGTGGGTAGCGAAATTATTCATGACCGCGAAGAACAAGTCGCGGAGATCTGGAACGCCCGTTTTAAAGTGGGTCCGGTTCCGATCTTTTACAGCCCCTATTTACAGTTGCCGGTGGGTGACAAACGTCGTTCTGGTTTCTTGATCCCGAACGCCAAGTACACCACCACCAACTACTTTGAGTTCTACCTGCCGTATTACTGGAACATCGCGCCAAATATGGATGCCACCATCACGCCGCATTATATGCATCGTCGTGGCAACATTATGTGGGAAAACGAATTCCGTTATCTCACCCAGGCCGGCGCAGGCTTGATGGAACTGGACTATCTGCCTTCAGATAAAGTCTATGAAGATGAACATCCAGAAGATAGTAATTCACGCCGTTGGTTGTTCTACTGGCAACACTCCGGAGTGATGGACCAGGTTTGGCGCTTTAACATCGACTACACCAAAGTCAGCGACCCGACCTATTTCAATGATTTTGATAATAAATATGGTTCCAGTACCGATGGTTATGCCACGCAAAAATTCAGCGTGGGCTATGCGGTGCAGAACTTTGACGCCACGCTTTCGCATAAACAATTCCAGGTTTTTGATGATACCAGTGGCAACAGCTATGCCGCTGAACCGCAGTTAGACGTCAACTACTACCATAACGATCTCGGCCCGTTTGATACCCGATTTTATGGTCAGGCAGTGCATTTTGTTAATACAAACAGCAATATGCCGGAGGCTACTCGCGTTCATCTGGAGCCGACGATCAACCTGCCGTTATCCAACACCTGGGGCAGTATCAATACCGAAGCGAAGTTGCTGGCTACCCATTATCAGCAGACCAATCTCGACTGGTATAACAGCAACCCGCAAAACAATAAGTTGGCAGATTCTGTTAACCGCGTAATGCCGCAATTTAAAGTTGACGGCAAAATGGTCTTCGAACGTGATATGGAAATGCTGGCGCCGGGTTACACCCAGACGCTGGAGCCGCGCGCACAATACCTGTATGTGCCGTATCGCGATCAGAGCGACATCTATAACTATGACTCCGCACTGTTGCAATCCGACTACTCGGGCCTGTTCCGGGACCGGACTTATGGCGGTCTTGACCGTGTTGCTTCCGCAAACCAGGTCACAACCGGTATCACAACTCGCGTATATGATGATGCAGCCGTTGAACGTTTTAATATTTCCGTTGGTCAAATCTACTATTTCACGGAGTCTCGCACCGGCGATGACAACATAACATGGGAGAATGACGACAAAACGGGCTCACTGGTATGGGCTGGCGATACCTACTGGCGCATCTCCGAGCGCTGGGGATTGCGGGGCGGCATTCAGTACGATACTCGTCTTGATAACGTAGCCACCAGTAACACCAGCATTGAATACCGTCGGGATGAAGACCGTCTGGTACAGCTGAACTATCGCTACGCCAGCCCGGAATATATACAGGCGACACTGCCTAATTATTATTCCACATATGAACAGTTTAAAAACGGCATTTCGCAGGTGGGTGCAGTCGCTAGCTGGCCAATCGCCGATCGTTGGTCGATTGTCGGGGCGTACTACTACGACACCAACGCGAACAAGCAAGCCGACTCAATGTTAGGTGTGCAATACAGCTCCTGCTGCTATGCGATTCGCGTCGGTTATGAGCGTAAGCTGAACGGTTGGGATAACGATAAACAACATGCGATATATGACAACGCAATCGGCTTTAACATCGAACTTCGTGGCCTGAGTTCCAACTACGGTCTGGGTACGCAAGAGATGCTGCGTTCGAACATTCTGCCGTATCAAAACTCTTTGTGATTTGTTGATTTACCACGTAATCCGCAGTGCGGTTAATTGAAATGGAAAAAGTATGAAGAACTGGAAAACGCTGCTTCTCGGTATCGCCATGATTGCGAATACCAGTTTCGCTGCCCCCCAGGTAGTCGATAAAGTCGCAGCCGTCGTCAATAACGGCGTCGTGCTGGAAAGCGACGTTGATGGATTAATGCAGTCGGTAAAAATGAACGCTGCCCAGGCAAGGCAGCAACTTCCTGATGATGCTACGCTGCGCCACCAAATCATGGAACGTTTGATCATGGATCAAATCCTCCTGCAGATGGGGCAGAAAATGGGGGTTAAAATCTCCGATGAGCAGCTTGATCAGGCGATTGCCAACATTGCCAAACAGAACAACATGACGCTGGATCAGATGCGCAGCCGTCTGGCTTACGATGGTCTGAACTACAACACCTATCGTAATCAGATCCGCAAAGAGATGATTATCTCGGAAGTGCGCAACAACGAAGTGCGTCGTCGCATCACTATCCTGCCACAGGAAGTTGAAGCTCTGGCGCAGCAAGTCGGTAATCAAAATGATGCCAGCACTGAACTGAACTTAAGCCACATCCTGATCCCGCTGCCGGAAAACCCGTCTTCTGAACAGGTGAATGAGGCGGAAACTCAGGCGCGTGCCATTGTCGATCAGGCGCGTAACGGCGCTGATTTCGGTAAGCTGGCAATTGCTCATTCTGCCGACCAGCAGGCGCTGAACGGCGGCCAGATGGGCTGGGGTCGCATTCAGGAGCTGCCGGGGATCTTCGCCCAGGCATTAAGCACCGCGAAGAAAGGCGACATTGTTGGCCCAATTCGTTCCGGCGTTGGCTTCCACATTCTGAAAGTTAACGACCTGCGCGGCGAAAGCAAAAATATCTCGGTGACCGAAGTTCATGCTCGCCATATTCTGCTGAAACCGTCGCCTATCATGACTGACGAACAGGCCCGCGTGAAACTGGAACAAATTGCTGCGGATATCAAGAGCGGTAAAACCACATTTGCTGCCGCAGCGAAAGAGTTCTCTCAGGATCCTGGCTCTGCAAATCAGGGCGGCGATCTCGGTTGGGCTACGCCAGATATTTTCGATCCGGCCTTCCGTGACGCACTGACCCGCCTGAACAAAGGCCAGATGAGTGCACCGGTTCACTCTTCATTCGGCTGGCATTTAATCGAACTGCTGGACACCCGTAACGTCGATAAAACCGATGCAGCGCAAAAAGATCGTGCATACCGCATGCTGATGAACCGTAAGTTCTCGGAAGAAGCAGCAAGCTGGATGCAGGAACAACGCGCCAGCGCTTATGTGAAAATTTTGAGCAACTAATGGTTAAACCCCAACGTGTTGTGATCACTCCCGGCGAACCCGCCGGGATTGGCCCGGACTTAGTTGTCCAGCTTGCACAACGAGAGTGGCCGGTAGAACTGGTTGTTTGTGCTGATGCCACTCTCCTTACCGACCGGGCAGCGATGCTCGGTTTACCGCTTAACCTCCGCCCTTATTCCCCCGACTCCCCTGCGCAACCGCAATCTGCGGGAACGCTGACGCTACTTCCCATTGCACTACGTTTACCTGCCACTGCGGGACAATTAGCAGTTGAGAATGGGCATTATGTGGTGGAGACGCTGGCACGCGCGTGCGACGGTTGCCTTAACGGCGAATTTGCTGCACTGATTACAGGTCCGGTGCATAAAGGCGTTATCAACGACGCAGGCATTCCGTTTACCGGTCATACCGAGTTTTTTGAAGAACGCTCGCAGGCGAAAAAAGTGGTGATGATGCTGGCAACCGAAGAACTTCGCGTGGCGCTGGCAACAACGCATTTACCGCTGCGCGATATTGCTGACGCCATCACCCCTGCGCTTCTGCACGAAGTGATTGCTATTTTGCATCACGATTTGCGAACCAAATTTGGTATTGCCGAACCGCGGATTCTGGTCTGTGGCCTGAATCCGCACGCGGGCGAAGGCGGTCATATGGGCACGGAAGAGATAGACACCATCATTCCCGTTCTCGACGAACTGCGGGCGCAGGGGATGAAACTCAACGGGCCGTTGCCTGCCGATACCCTGTTTCAGCCGAAATATCTCGACAACGCCGACGCCGTGCTGGCGATGTACCACGATCAGGGTCTTCCCGTGCTAAAATACCAGGGCTTCGGGCGCGGTGTGAACATTACGCTGGGCCTGCCCTTTATTCGCACATCAGTGGACCACGGCACCGCGCTTGAACTGGCGGGACGTGGCAAAGCCGATGTCGGCAGTTTTATTACGGCGCTTAATCTCGCCATCAAAATGATTGTTAATACCCAATGAATAATCGAGTCCACCAGGGCCATTTAGCCCGTAAACGCTTCGGGCAAAACTTTCTCAACGATCAGTTCGTGATCGACAGTATTGTTTCTGCCATTAACCCGCAAAAGGGCCAGGCAATGGTCGAAATCGGCCCCGGTCTGGCAGCTTTAACCGAACCGGTTGGCGAACGACTGGACCAGCTGACAGTCATCGAACTTGACCGTGATCTGGCAGCGCGCCTGCAAACGCATCCGTTCTTAGGCCCGAAACTGACGATTTATCAGCAGGATGCGATGACCTTCAACTTCGGTGAACTGGCAGAGAAAATGGGCCAGCCGCTGCGTGTTTTCGGCAACCTGCCGTATAACATCTCCACACCGTTGATGTTCCATCTGTTTAGCTATACTGATGCCATTGCCGACATGCACTTTATGTTGCAAAAAGAGGTGGTGAATCGTCTGGTTGCAGGACCGAACAGCAAGGCGTATGGTCGATTAAGCGTCATGGCGCAATACTATTGCAACGTGATCCCGGTGCTGGAAGTGCCGCCATCAGCCTTTACACCACCACCCAAAGTGGATTCCGCCGTCGTGCGCCTGGTTCCTCATGCAACGATGCCTCACCCGGTTAAAGATGTTCGCGTGCTGAGTCGTATCACCACTGAAGCCTTTAACCAGCGTCGTAAAACCATTCGTAACAGCCTCGGCAACCTGTTTAGCGTCGAGGTGTTAACGGGAATGGGGATCGACCCGGCGATGCGAGCGGAAAATATCTCTGTCGCGCAATATTGCCAGATGGCGAACTATCTGGCGGAGAACGCGCCTTTGCAGGAGAGTTAACGATGATCAATTCGCCCCGAGTGTGTATTCAGGTTCAAAGCGTCTACATTGAGGCACAATCTTCACCTGATAACGAACGTTACGTTTTTTCTTATACCGTAACCATACGCAACCTGGGGCGAGCGCCAGTGCAGTTGTTGGGGCGTTACTGGCTGATCACTAACGGCAATGGCCGTGAAACAGAAGTCCAGGGCGAAGGTGTGGTGGGCGTCCAACCGCATATCGCGCCTGGCGAAGAGTACCAGTATACCAGCGGCGCGATTATCGAAACGCCGCTGGGCACCATGCAGGGTCACTACGAAATGATTGATGAGAACGGCGTTCCCTTTATCATCGACATTCCCGTATTCCGACTCGCCGTTCCAATATTCATTCATTAAAAAATTATGGCGACATACCTTATTGGCGATGTTCATGGCTGTTACGATGAACTGATCGCATTGCTGCATAAAGTGGAATTTATCCCTGGGAAAGATACCCTCTGGCTGACGGGCGATCTGGTTGCGCGCGGTCCTGGTTCGCTTGATGTTCTGCGCTATGTGAAATCCTTAGGCGACAGCGTACGTCTGGTGCTGGGCAATCACGATCTGCATCTGCTGGCAGTATTTTCAGGCATAAGCCGCAACAAACCAAAAGATCGTCTCACGCCGCTACTGGAAGCACCTGATGCCGATGAACTGCTTAACTGGCTACGTCGTCAGCCTTTGTTGCAAATCGATGAAGAGAAAAAGCTGGTGATGGCCCACGCGGGGATCACGCCGCAGTGGGACTTACCGACCGCGAAAGAGTGCGCACGTGACGTAGAAGCGGTACTGTCAAGCGACTCTTACCCTTTCTTCCTCGATGCCATGTACGGCGATATGCCGAACAACTGGTCACCAGATTTGCGTGGTCTGGCGCGATTACGTTTTATCACCAACGCCTTTACCCGTATGCGCTTTTGCTTTCCAAACGGTCAACTGGATATGTACAGCAAAGAATCGCCGGAAGAAGCCCCTGCCCCGCTGAAACCGTGGTTTGCGATTCCTGGTCCCGTCGCTGAAGAGTACAGCATCGCTTTTGGTCACTGGGCATCGCTGGAAGGCAAAGGTACGCCAGAAGGTATTTACGCGCTGGATACCGGCTGCTGCTGGGGTGGTACATTAACCTGCCTGCGCTGGGAAGATAAACAGTATTTTGTCCAGCCGTCGAACAGACATAAGGATATGGGTGAAGCGGCGGCGTCTTAAACACAGCCTGATACAGGAAGGCCGGATAAGACGCGACCGGCGTCACATCCGGCACTAGCCGTAAATTCTATACAAACTTACCGCCGCTCCAGAATCTCAAAGCAATAGCTGTGAGAGTTCTGCGCATCAGCGTCGTGGAATTCGCTGAATACCGATTCCCAGTCATCCGGCTCGTAATCCGGGAAATGGGTGTCGCCTTCCACTTCTGCGTCGATATGCGTCAGATACAGTTTTTGCGCTTTCGGCAGGAACTGCTCATAAACGCGACCGCCGCCAATCACCATAATTTCTGGTACGTCACCACACGCCGCAATGGCTTCATCAACCGATTTCACCCACGTTACGCGATCGTCCGTACCCGGCTGGCTGCTGATGACAATATTCTTGCGTCCAGGTAGCGGGCGGCCAATGGATTCCCAGGTATGGCGGCCCATAATCACAGGTTTATTTAAGGTGTTGCGTTTAAACCAGGCGAGATCGGCAGGCAGATTCCACGGCATGGCGTTTTCCATGCCGATAACGCGATCTACCGCTAGCGCCGCAATCAAACTGATCATTGAAATTTCCCGATAAAAAAAATTGTCGTCACTATACGTAAAGCGTAAACCTTCGTCGACTGGCGAGAGGATGATGTTGAGGAAAATTTTTATTTTGCTGGCGAGTCCATAATCTGTTCGTGGACTCGCCGCAATACAATGAAATAAAAACAAATAGTTAGCTGTAAAGCGTGATTTACGTCACTCTATATTAGGATAAGGGTTTCGTTTCCGGTTCATCCGCCATATTACCGGTATGTTTCCCCTCTTCAGTACCCTGCCAGCCATGCCGTTGGGTGAGTGACAGATGTTCCCGGTCCTCGGTGATGATCTCGCTTAACATCGCGCTGGTGCGTTTATAGACCGCCGCGCGGGCTTTGGTATCGTTTTCGCCCATTGCCATCTCTTCCACCATTTCAATATTAAAGCGGCGGAACACATCGGCGCGTTCTCGCGCTTCATACGGCCCCAGCCCTAAACTTTCCAGCGCCAGACGCCCGATTTTCAGCGCTCCTTCGAAGGTTTCACGTTCCGGCTTTTCAACACCTGCCTGGCGCAAACGAATGTAGTGGTCGACATCGCGGGCGCGGGCAATAATATGCAAATGCGGGAAATGTTCTTTCACCATCTCCGTCAGTTGCAGGTTGGTTTGCGGATCGTCGATGGCGTTAATCAGCACTTCCGCTTTCGCCGCACCCGCAGATTCCAGTAAATCCATCCGCGTGGCATCGCCATAAAACACTTTCATGCCGAATTTACGCAGCGTTTCGATATGGTCCGGGTCGTGATCGAGCACCACCATTTTCACCCCGCTGGAGAGCAATAAACGTCCGGTGATCTGCCCAAAACGACCGAATCCGGCAATGATTACCCGCGGCTGTTCTTCGTCGATCTCATCGGCTTCACGCGCCTCTTCAGTAGAAGATTGCTCAAGGCGATTGAGGATCACCAGCAGGATCGGCGTTGCCGCCATCGACAGCGCCACCGCCAGGGTCAGCGATTTCGCCCACTCCGGCTCCAGCACATTCGCCATTTGCGCTGCACCAAATACCACAAAGGCAAACTCACTGCCCTGCCCTAACAGCACCGCAAACCAGCGACGCTGTTTATTTGGCACCTGCAACGGTCGGGCAATCAGCCACAGCATGGCAATTTTGATGATGAGGAAACCAAGCAGCAAAATGACAATACGCAATGGGTTTTCAATCAGCGTGCCAAAGTCTATCGACATGCCAACACCGATAAAAAACAGCCCCAGCAACAAACCTTTAAACGGTTCGATATCGCTTTCCAGCGCATGACGATATTCCGAGCTTGCCAGCAGTACGCCCGCCAGAAACGCGCCCATCGCCATCGACAAGCCAACCTCTTCCAGCAGCAAACCAAAGCCAAACACGAGGAATAAAGCTACGGCGCTGAACACTTCCCGCAAGCCAGAGCGGGCAACAAAACGCAGCGCCGGACGCGTGACATAGCGCCCCAGCAGTACCACCAGCACCAGCGCGCCCGCCACTTTTAACGCCGACAGGGCAAATGCGCCCATCGTCGTTGAGGCACTGCTCGCCGCCAGTAGCGGGATCATCGCCACCAGCGGGATTGCCGCGATATCCTGGAACAGCAGCACCGCAAAGGCACTGCGGCCCATCTGCGTCATCATCAGATTGCGCTCATTCATCGCCTGCATGGCAATTGCCGTAGAGGAGAGCGCCAGCGTCATGCCGATCAGTTCCGCGACCTGCCAGCGCAGTCCAAGTAACATGCAGAACAGCCCCAGCAGGCCGCCACAAATCACCATCTGTAATGCGCCACCACCGAACACTGCCGCACGCAGCTTCCACAGCCTTTGTGGATCGAGTTCGAGGCCGATAATAAACAACATCAGCACCACGCCGATTTCAGCAAAGTGCAGAATAGATTCGGCATCGGTCACCAGTCGCAGCCCCCACGGGCCAATAATACAACCCGCGATCAGGTAGCCAAGTACCGATCCCAGACCAAGACGTACCGCAATGGGGACAATCAGCGCCGCCGAACCGAGATAAATCAGCGCCTGAATCAGCGTATGGCTATCCATGATGTGCCTCCTGCCATTCCAGCAGACGTTGCTTATAGTGGCGCGCCTGCCCTTCGAGGGTTTCGTCGTCACAAATAAAGGTGCAGTGCATGGCAAACGGTGGCAGCCAGTTCAGCCCGCAGTAGATTGCCGTCGCCTGTAGCGGCTGCGCCAGCACATCAAAGCCCGGATGCGCACCAATCTCAAAATGGCTTTCCCCGCCGCCGGTCGTTACCGCCCACAGCAAATGTTTACCATGCAGCGCCGTGCCGCCATGACCGTAAGCCCAGCCGTGGGAGAAGACTTTATCGATCCAAAGTTTAAGGAGCGGTGGAATGCTGTACCACTGCATCGGGTGCTGCCAGACGATCAGATCGGCGCGAGACAGCGCCTCCTGCTCGGCGGCGATATCGATATTGAAGTCAGGATAGAGTTGATAAAGAGAGCGAATTTCGACGCCTTCCAGCGTCCTTGCCTGTTCAAGCATCCGTTTATTCGCATGGGAATGATGCGGATACGGATGCGCATAAATTATGAGGATCATAGTTATTAGCCCGCGTGTTTACGCCTTTGTTTTCCCACAAAGTGTAGTCATATATTCACGCGGCTTATAGTCAATAATATTGATTCAGAAAAGAGAGAAATCTGAACAAATTACCCCATTCTCTGCCCGCGGATCGTCATATTACTGGTCTGCGCCAGTGACATCCCACGTGTTTCCGGGGCAAACGCTACGGAAATCAACAAGCCAAATAGCGAGATCCCCGCCCCCATCAGCATGGTGCTACTGATGCCGTAATTATTGATAAAGATTGGCAGCGCCCAGGTCGAAACAATGGTGCCAATACGGCTTAATGACATAATCACGCCCACGGCTGAAGCCCGAATATCCGTCGGGAAGAGTTCATTAGGATAGAGCCACTGCAAATTACCCGGCCCACCGGAGAAAAAGGCATACACCGCAAAAGCCATTACTACCAGCCAGATCCCCATATCCGGGATCAGCCCCAAAACCGCCAGCGCCAGCGTCATCATGGCAAAGCTGCCAATCAACAATGGACGCCGTCCGGCAGTGTTTAACCACAGCATCGGCGGAATACAGCCGAGCATAAAGAACAGGCTAATCACCACATTCCCCAGCGCCGCGTTTTTGCCAACACCAAATCCCAACAAACCAACGATTTGCGGGCCAAAGGTGTAAATGGCGAACATTGGGATCACCTGGCAGGTCCAGATGGCGGCAACAAACAGAACAAAAGGAAAATGGCGGCGATTAAACAGATCGCGAAAACGGGTTTGCTGCGGCTGCTCTTCCTCGAAAGCCACCGGTTCGCCAAACAGTTTGATCATCATCTCTTCGCACTCTTTTACTCGCCCTTTGCGTAACAACCAGCGGGGAGATTCAGGCAGTTCGAATCGACCAATCAAAATCAACAAACAGGGGATCGCCGCGCTACCCAGCATCCAACGCCAGCCGCCTTCCACATCATAAAGCCAGTAGCCAACCAGATCGGCGCAGGTCGCGCCGACATACCACATCGCGGCGATAAAGCTGATGGAAAACGCCCGCTGACGGGTACTGGAGAACTCGGTGATCATTGAGGTGGCGATGGGATAATCTGCACCGATGACAATGCCGATAAGTACCCGCATCACCAGCAGTTCGACGGGGGATGAGACAAACATCGTCGCCACCGATATCACGCCGATGGCGATGATATCAATGAGGAACATTTTGCGCCGTCCGACTTTATCGGTGATATAGCCAAACAGCGATGTGCCAACGAACAGCCCGGCGAGCGTTCCCGCGCCCAGCAAGCCAATCCAGTCAGCGTCCAGTTTCAGCGCCGGAGTCAGTTGCTCCAGTGCCACGCCAATCATTACCAGTACATAACCATCCAGAAACGGACCACCGCTTCCCCACAGCAAAATGCGGCGGTGAATAGAGGAAAATTTAAGATCGTCAAAGTTTCTGGACGGTTGCATGGGTTATTCCTGTTTTTTTGCAATGAGAGTCAGTACGGCGTTACGTATCGAACCGACATCAACCGTAACGGAACTCCACACCAAAGGTGCCGCGCGGGTATTCCCACTGTTCCAGCGCCGACCCCAGCCCCAGAATGCGACAGGTGCCGCACTCCAGACATCCGGCGTAATCGAAGCGCACACTGCCGTCATCCTGCTTCTTGTACAGACCTGCGGGGCACGCTTTCACCAGCAGCTCCAGCGCCTGTTTATCGGCATCGGCCTTCACAACAATGTGCGGATGCTCTTCATCGACATTGAATTTATTGACGCCCAGTTTGACGTCCACATTGACGGGAGAAGTCATAAAACGGTCACTCCTTTCATGCCATCCTTGATTAGATTGATGAAGCCCACTTTCTTGCCGTGGCGGAGGATTTTCTTGCGCATCAGTTCCGGCGCGCTGCCGTCAATGGTGAACAGGTCACGCGCCACGCCCACCGCCAGTTCCGGGTAGCCGTTAAACATGCGTGGGTTATCAAGGAACGCCGGTAGTTTCTGGTACATTCGCATATCGCGCAGCGGACCACTCTCAAGATGCTGACGATATTCCGCTAGTTTTTGCTTACTGAAATCGTCGCTTTTCATCGCTGAAAGCACGGTTTTTGCTGCGGCTTCCCCGGCGGCAATCGCCAGATCCATACCGCGAATGGTAAAACCGAGGTTCATACACATTCCGGCGGCATCACCGGCAATCAATACGCCGTCACCAACCAGCTCCGGTAGCATGTTGATGCCTGCTTCCGGCACTACGTGAGCGGAATATTCCACCAGCTTGCCGCCCGCGATCAGCGGTGCAACTGCCGGATGTTGTTTGAAATCTTCCAGCATTTGCGGCACCGATTTTTTTGCGTCATGCAGATGATGCAGACCACAAACCAGCCCCAGCGACAGAGTGTTTTCATTGGTATAAAGGAAGCCGCCGCCCATCAGGCCATCGGTGGGTGATCCCGCAAACAGGCAAGCCGCGCCCTGATTACCCTGCAACTGAAAACGGTCTTCGATAACCGACTTCGGTAACTCGATCAGTTCCTTCACGCCAACCGCCACATCCGTCGGTTTAACGCGTTTAGCCATCCCCAGCTTTTCGGCAAGGATGGAATTCACCCCATCAGCAAGGATCACTGTTTTCGCTTCAATCACATCACCATCGGCTTCTACGCCGACAACTTTGCCATCGCGCTGTACGAGGTTATCGACGCGGATCCCGGTAATTAACTGCGCGCCCGCTTCTTCGGCCTGCTCCATCAACCAGGCATCAAATTTACTGCGCAAAACGGAGTAAGAACGCTGGGATGGCGAGGTTTCGTCACCATTGCAGTAGTCCATAGTCATCGCTGACTTTTCCGTCATAAACGCGAGTTTTTCATGGGTGATCAGGCGTTCTACGGGGGCGGACTCGGCGAAACCTGGAATAATGTGTTCCAGACTGTGGGCATAGAGACGCCCGCCGGTGACGTTCTTGGCACCTGCGGAATTGCCACGCTCGATAACTAACACTTGCGCCCCTTCGCGGGCGAGCACCAGTGCGGCAACCGAACCGGCAAGCCCTGCACCAACGATGATGGCGTCAAAGATATCTTCGGACATAAGAACTCCCTGTCAGCGGCAGGGCCGAAATGCAGCCCTGCCAGAGTGGATCAACGCGCTAAAGCTGCGGTCAGTGCCGGAAGGATCTTCACGGCGTCGCCAACAATGCCGTAATCCGCGTACTGGAAGATCGGCGCATTTTTATCTTTGTTGATGGCGAAAATGGTTTGCGACGCGTTAGCGCCAACCATGTGCTGGATCTGCCCGGAGATGCCCACCGCCAGATACAATTCAGGTTTCAGCATCAGGTTGGAGATACCGACATAGCGTTCGTGTTCCATCCATTTTTCGTTTTCCGCCACCGGACGAGAACAGGCCAACTCCGCACCTATCGCCTTGCAAAGCTGTTCTGCCAGCGCAATGTTCTCTTTGCTGCCAATGCCGCGACCGACGCTGACCACCAGACGGGCTTTGTCGAGATCGACGCTGTTGCTCTGGCGCGCCTGGGTTGCCATGCGGGTAATCGCCACAGCCGGAGCCTGCCACTCCACGGTGTGCGTTTCGCCAGTACGTGATGCGTCTGGCTGAGCCGCATCGAACGTGCCGCTGCTGATGGTCAGTACCGCATACGGCGTGGCAATGCGTTCTTCGCCAATCGCCAGACCGCCGTAAACCATGTGTTTCACTGTCGCTTTACCGTCCTGTACGCTGACGGTGCTGGCATCGTTAGACACCGCCGCTTTAAGGCGATAACCCAGTTTTGCCGCCAGTAATTTGCCGCGACGGGTGTTTGGCAGCAGTACCAGGCCGTCTGCGCCGTGCTGGCGAATAGTGTCAGCCATGACACTGGCGTAATCTTCGATCATCCGATCGTCCGGTTTGCCGCTTAATTTCCAGACATGATTAGCGCCGAGCTGGATTGCCTGTACGCCATCGGCATCATTGAGGACAAAGGCATTGATTTGATTAGCTAAAGCCTGCGCACCGTTCATCAGTTCCGGCAGACGAGAAGGGGTATCGCTGAATACCCAGACTTGAGAAAACGTGTTCATAGCATCCCCTGTAATTAAATGACTTTGCGAAGATTTTCAGCAAATGCGGCGATCTGTTCTTCGCCGTCGCCTTCAATCACGATGCGCTGACGCTCGCGCTGTTTCGGTGCGGCAACCTGTTGTTCAGACCAGGCTTCCACGGTGTTAAAGCCAATATCCGCCGCCGACCATACCTGGACTGGCTTTTTCGCCGCGCCGAGAATGGCTTTCATCGAAGGAATTTGTGGGGAGTTGATATCAGTGGAAACAGCAACAACCGCAGGCAGCGGAATGCTTAAGGTTTCTGTTTCATCTTCCAGTTCGCGCTCAACGGTGAGGGTATCTGCCGTCAGGGAGATAATTTTGCTGACACCGTTAACTGCCGGAATATTGAGGATTTCGCCCACCAGCAAACCAACCTGCTGGGCATAAAGGTCGGAAGAACCGTCGCCGCACAGGATCAGATCAAAGCCAGCTTTCTGCGCCGCGGCAGCCAGTGCAGTCGCCGTTTGTTGCGGCAGTGCCTGCTCGAACTGGTCATCAATCACCACAATCAGTTCATCCGGGCCGCGCGATAGCACATCTTTACGCCCTTTGGCGTTGGTCAGGGCTTTACCGCCCACACTTAAGGCCGTCACCTGCGCCTCTGCCGCCTGCTGTTTTAACTGGCAAGCCGCTTCAATAGCGTTGAGATCGTATTGGCTTATTTTGGCATCGGCTTTGCTGAGATCTAATGAACCATCAGCATTATTGATCGCAATATCCTGTTCATCAGGCACGCACTTATAGCAAGTAATAATCTTCATTGCATCTCCAGAAATCATGAAGGAAACGTCGTTCATATCGGTGGTGTTAATTACAGATATCACGTCCTTTAATTCGGGAATAAAATTTTAATCACCAATATTGAAAATGTCACACGCAGATAAATCCAACTTTCAATATTGTTAAGTTCCTCACCAATATTGAAAACATGGCGTAGCAAAAAGAAATTTTCAATATTGTTTTATGGATCACCAATATTGAAAGTCAGATGCTATTTTTTTACTCACAATCAAACTTATCATATTGATTAATAATGGATATTTACACAAAGACACTCTGTTTTTACCCGATAAAAAACTGTGGTTTACATCACAGAATGCAGCCAGTTGAATACCCATTATGAGTTAGCCATTAACGCGTCCACGAGGTTAATAATAATTATATTAAATGTTAACAAAAATAAAACAAACGGGAACGCCAAATAAATATTTATTTTTACAGTGGAATTAACTCATGACAAAAGAAAAGAGAAAAACGGGAATAGAACCGAAGGTGTTCTTTCCGCCATTAATAATCGTTGGCATACTTTGTTGGCTTACAGTCAGAGATCTGGATGCGGCGAATGTCGTTATTAATGCTGTATTCAGTTACGTCACCAATGTATGGGGATGGGCATTTGAATGGTATATGGTGGTGATGCTTTTCGGTTGGTTCTGGCTGGTATTTGGCCCGTATGCCAAAAAGCGTTTAGGTAACGAACCCCCTGAGTTCAGCACCGCCAGTTGGATCTTTATGATGTTCGCCTCCTGTACGTCTGCTGCCGTACTGTTCTGGGGATCGATTGAGATCTACTACTACATCTCCACGCCGCCATTTGCTTTAGCGCCAAACTCCACTGGCGCGAAAGAACTGGGGCTGGCCTACAGTTTGTTCCACTGGGGACCGCTACCGTGGGCCACTTACAGCTTCCTTTCCGTCGCCTTCGCGTACTTCTTCTTTGTCCGCAAAATGGATGTGATTCGCCCCAGCTCCACTCTGGTGCCGCTGGTAGGTGAAAAACATGCCAAAGGCTTGTTTGGCACTATCGTCGATAACTTCTATCTGGTGGCGCTGATCTTCGCAATGGGCACCAGTCTGGGTCTTGCCACGCCGCTGGTGACCGAGTGTATGCAGTATCTGTTTGGTATTCCGCATACCCTGCAACTGGACGCTATCATCATTACCTGCTGGATCATCCTCAACGCTATCTGCGTAGCCTGTGGCCTGCAAAAAGGGGTGAAAATTGCCAGCGATGTGCGCAGCTATTTGAGTTTCCTGATGCTTGGCTGGGTATTCATCGTCAGCGGCGCCAGCTTCATCATGAACTACTTCACCGACTCGGTGGGGATGTTGCTGATGTATCTGCCGCGCATGTTGTTCTATACCGATGCCGTTGGCAAAGGCGGCTTCCCGCAGGGCTGGACCGTGTTCTACTGGGCATGGTGGGTAATTTACGCCATCCAGATGAGTATCTTCCTGGCGCGTATTTCCCGTGGTCGTACCGTGCGTGAACTGTGCTTCGGTATGGTGATGGGGCTGACAGCATCCACCTGGATCCTGTGGACCGTGCTCGGCAGTAACACTCTGCTGTTGATGGATAAAAACATCATCAACATTCCAAACCTGATCGAACAGTACGGTGTGGCGCGCGCCATCATCGAAACCTGGGCCGCTCTGCCGCTCAGCACTGCCACCATGTGGGGCTTCTTCATTCTCTGCTTTATTGCCACCGTTACCCTGATTAACGCCTGCTCTTACACCCTGGCGATGTCCACCTGCCGCGAAGTGCGCGACGGTGAAGAACCGCCACTGCTGGTGCGTATCGGCTGGTCAGTGTTGGTTGGTGTTATCGGCATTGTTCTGCTGGCGCTCGGCGGTCTGAAACCGATTCAAACCGCCATTATCGCCGGAGGATGCCCGCTGTTCTTCGTCAACATTATGGTGACGCTCTCGTTTATTAAAGACGCGAAACAGAACTGGAAAGATTAATTAACCCCCAAAATATCAAGAGGTTGAAAGATGGATTTTAATTTAAATGATGAGCAGGAACTGTTTGTCGCCGGTATCCGCGAACTAATGGCCAGCGAAAACTGGGAAGCCTATTTTGCCGAGTGCGACCGTGACAGCGTCTACCCGGAGCGTTTTGTCAAAGCGCTGGCGGATATGGATATCGACAGCCTGCTGATCCCGGAAGAGCACGGTGGTCTGGATGCGGGGTTTGTTACCCTCGCCGCCGTGTGGATGGAACTGGGTCGTTTGGGGGCGCCAACCTACGTGTTGTATCAGTTGCCAGGCGGGTTTAACACCATCCTGCGTGAAGGTACACAAGAGCAGATCGACAAGATTATGGCGTTTCGTGGTACCGGTAAGCAGATGTGGAACTCAGCGATTACCGAACCAGGCGCGGGCTCTGACGTGGGTAGCCTGAAAACGACTTATACCCGTAGAGATGGTAAGATTTATCTTAATGGTAGTAAGTGTTTTATTACCAGCAGCGCCTACACCCCGTACATCGTGGTGATGGCGCGCGACGGGGCTTCTCCGGACAAACCTGTCTACACCGAATGGTTTGTCGATATGAGCAAACCGGGCATCAAAGTGACCAAACTTGAGAAGCTCGGGCTGCGTATGGATAGCTGCTGTGAAATCACCTTTGACGACGTGGAACTGGACGAGAAAGACATGTTCGGTCGGGAAGGTAACGGCTTTAACCGCGTCAAAGAAGAGTTCGACCATGAACGTTTCCTGGTAGCCCTGACCAACTATGGTACAGCGATGTGCGCCTTTGAAGATGCGGCGCGCTACGCCAACCAACGCGTGCAGTTTGGCGAGGCGATTGGTCGTTTCCAGTTGATTCAGGAAAAATTCGCCCACATGGCGATCAAATTAAACTCCATGAAAAACATGCTGTATGAAGCAGCGTGGAAAGCAGACAACGGCACCATCACCTCTGGTGATGCGGCAATGTGCAAATACTTCTGCGCCAATGCGGCATTTGAAGTGGTGGATAGCGCAATGCAGGTGCTGGGCGGTGTCGGGATTGCGGGCAACCACCGCATCAGCCGCTTCTGGCGTGACCTGCGTGTAGACCGCGTCTCCGGCGGATCTGACGAAATGCAGATCCTGACGCTGGGTCGTGCGGTGCTGAAGCAATACCGCTAAGTCCGTGCGCTGCCTGATGCGACGCTGTCGCGTCTTATCAGGCCTACGGGAGCACGAATGTAGGCCGGATAAGGCGTTTACGCCGCATCCGGCAGTCATGCGCTACACAAATTTTTCAGGAGCTAATAATGGATCATCTACCCATGCCGAAATTCGGGCCGCTGGCCGGATTGCGCGTTGTCTTCTCCGGTATCGAAATCGCCGGGCCGTTCGCCGGGCAAATGTTCGCAGAATGGGGGGCGGAAGTTATCTGGATCGAGAACGTCGCCTGGGCCGACACCATTCGAGTTCAACCTAACTACCCGCAGCTCTCCCGCCGCAATTTGCACGCGCTGTCGTTAAATATTTTCAAAGATGAAGGCCGCGAAGCGTTTCTGAAATTAATGGAAACCACCGATATCTTCATCGAAGCCAGTAAAGGTCCGGCCTTTGCCCGTCGTGGCATTACCGATGAAATCCTGTGGCAGCACAACCCGAAACTGGTTATCGCTCACCTGTCCGGTTTTGGTCAGTACGGCACCGAGGAGTACACCAATCTTCCGGCCTATAACACCATCGCCCAGGCCTTCAGTGGTTACCTGATTCAGAACGGTGATGTTGACCAGCCGATGCCTGCCTTCCCGTATACCGCCGATTACTTTTCTGGCCTGACTGCCACCACGGCGGCGCTGGCAGCACTGCATAAAGTGCGCGAAACCGGAAAAGGCGAAAGTATCGACATCGCCATGTATGAAGTGATGCTGCGTATGGGCCAGTACTTCATGATGGATTACTTCAACGGCGGCGAAATGTGCCCGCGCATGACCAAAGGGAAAGATCCCTACTATGCAGGTTGCGGTCTGTACAAATGCGCCGACGGCTACATCGTGATGGAACTGGTGGGCATTACTCAGATTGCAGAATGCTTTAAAGATATTGGCCTCGCGCATCTGCTCGGTACGCCGGAAATCCCGGAAGGCACCCAGCTTATCCACCGTATCGAATGCCCTTACGGACCACTGGTAGAAGAGAAACTCGATGCCTGGCTGGCGGCGCACACCATCGCGGAAGTTAAAGAACGCTTTGCTGAACTGAATATCGCCTGCGCCAAAGTGCTGACCGTACCGGAACTGGAAAGCAATCCACAGTATGTGGCCCGTGAATCAATCACCCAGTGGCAAACGATGGATGGTCACACCTGCAAAGGGCCAAACGTGATGCCGAAATTCAAAAATAACCCAGGCCAAATCTGGCGCGGAATGCCATCACATGGCATGGACACGGCTGCCATTTTGAAAACTATCGGCTACAGCGAAAACGACATTCAGGAGTTGGTCAGCAAAGGTCTGGCCAAAGTTGAGGACTAAACGCGTGGCGCCAGTCAGCTTGCCTGACTAGCGCCCGCCCAATCACAAACGAACAAAATGGATAGAGGTGCAATGGATATCATTGGCGGACAACATCTACGTCAAATGTGGGACGATCTGGCGGACGTTTACGGTCACAAAACGGCGCTGATTTGTGAATCCAGCGGCGGAGTCGTTAACCGGTATAGTTATCTTGAGTTAAATCAGGAGATTAACCGCACGGCAAACCTGTTTTATACGCTGGGGATTCGCAAAGGCGACAAGGTTGCTCTACATCTCGACAACTGCCCGGAATTTATCTTTTGCTGGTTCGGGTTGGCAAAAATTGGCGCGATTATGGTGCCGATTAACGCCCGCCTGTTGCGCGAAGAAAGCACGTGGATCCTGCAAAATAGCCAGGCGTGCCTGCTGGTAACCAGTGCACAATTCTATCCCATGTATCAACAGATTCAGCAGGAAGATGCCACGCAGTTGCGGCACATTTGCCTGACAGATGTGGCGCTTCCCGCTGATGATGGCGTGAGTTCGTTTACTCAACTGAAAAATCAACAACCTGCCACCTTGTGCTATGCACCGCCGCTATCGACCGACGATACGGCGGAAATTCTCTTTACCTCCGGTACCACTTCCCGACCGAAAGGTGTGGTGATTACCCATTACAACCTGCGCTTCGCTGGATATTACTCCGCCTGGCAGTGCGCACTGCGTGACGATGACGTCTACCTGACGGTAATGCCTGCGTTTCATATCGATTGCCAGTGTACTGCGGCGATGGCGGCGTTTTCTGCCGGAGCCACCTTTGTGCTGGTCGAGAAATACAGCGCCCGCGCCTTCTGGGGACAGGTACAGAAGTACCGCGCCACCATTACCGAATGTATTCCGATGATGATTCGTACGTTGATGGTGCAGCCGCCTTCAGCGAACGATCGGCAACACCGCCTGCGGGAAGTGATGTTTTATCTCAACCTGTCGGAGCAGGAAAAAGATGCGTTTTGTGAACGCTTCGGCGTTCGCTTGCTGACGTCTTATGGGATGACGGAAACCATTGTGGGCATTATCGGCGATCGCCCTGGCGATAAACGACGCTGGCCGTCGATTGGTCGGGCGGGGTTTTGCTACGAAGCGGAGATTCGCGACGATCACAATCGTCCGCTCCCGGCTGGTGAGATCGGTGAAATCTGCATTAAAGGCGTACCGGGAAAAACCATCTTCAAAGAGTATTTTCTCAACCCGCAAGCCACTGCGAAAGTGCTGGAAGCCGATGGCTGGCTGCATACTGGCGATACCGGATACCGCGACGAAGAGGGCTTTTTTTATTTCGTCGATCGCCGCTGCAATATGATCAAACGCGGTGGGGAGAATGTCTCCTGCGTGGAGCTGGAAAATATCATCGCCACCCATCCAAAAATTCAGGACATCGTGGTTGTTGGTATTAAAGATTCGA
Organism: Escherichia sp. E10V10; assembly: GCF_004211985.1. Lineage (NCBI taxonomy): Bacteria > Pseudomonadati > Pseudomonadota > Gammaproteobacteria > Enterobacterales > Enterobacteriaceae > Escherichia > Escherichia sp. E10V10. The sequence goes on from NZ_RHJO01000002.1 coordinate 182,694, forward strand.
TTCGCGATGAAGCCATCAAAGCGTTTGTGGTGCTGAATGAAGGTGAAATATTGAGCGAAGAGGAATTCTTCTGCTTTTGCGAACAGAATATGGCGAAATTTAAAGTGCCCTCTTATCTGGAGATCAGAAAAGATCTGCCGCGTAATTGCTCGGGGAAAATAATCAGAAAGGCGCTGAAATAAACACTACAGCAGGGTACTACTCTGCCTGGTAATAATCACGTTCAACAATAATATGCATTTTTTTGCAGGGCCGTTGTCGTCCCTGAAAAAGCAAAAATGGAGAAAAGGAATGAGTGAATCATTACATCTGACCCGCAATGGATCAATTCTGGAAATTACCCTTGATCGACCAAAAGCGAATGCTATTGATGCGAAAACCAGCTTTGAAATGGGCGAAGTATTTCTAAATTTCCGTGACGATCCGCAATTACGTGTCGCCATTATTACCGGTGCCGGAGAGAAATTCTTTTCCGCAGGCTGGGATTTAAAAGCAGCAGCAGAAGGCGAAGCACCGGATGCTGACTTTGGTCCGGGTGGTTTTGCGGGCTTAACCGAAATTTTCAATCTGGATAAACCGGTCATCGCAGCCGTGAACGGCTACGCCTTTGGCGGCGGTTTCGAACTGGCGCTGGCGGCAGATTTTATTGTTTGTGCCGATAACGCCAGCTTCGCCCTGCCGGAAGCCAAACTGGGCATCGTTCCTGACAGCGGCGGTGTGCTGCGTCTGCCGAAGATCCTGCCGCCTGCCATCGTCAATGAAATGGTGATGACCGGCAGAAGAATGGGCGCAGAAGAGGCGCTGCGTTGGGGGGTAGTCAACCGCGTGGTTAGCCAGGCGGAACTGATGGATAACGCCCGCGAACTGGCGCAGCAACTGGTTGACAGCGCCCCGCTGGCGATCGCGGCGCTGAAAGAGATCTACCGCACCACCAGCGAAATGCCGGTAGAAGAAGCGTATCGCTATATTCGCAGCGGCGTGTTGAAACACTATCCGTCGGTTCTGCATTCGGAGGATGCCATTGAAGGGCCGCAGGCGTTTGCCGAGAAGCGCGATCCGGTGTGGAAAGGACGTTAACAACCGTGAGCTATTACGCCTTTGAGGGGTTAATTCCGGTGGTTCACCCGACGGCGTTTGTCCATCCCAGTGCAGTCTTGATTGGCGATGTGATTGTGGGGGCCGGAGTCTACATCGGCCCCCTCGCCTCACTGCGTGGTGATTACGGGCGGTTGATCGTGCAAGCGGGAGCCAATATTCAGGATGGCTGCATTATGCATGGCTACTGCGACACTGACACCATCGTTGGAGAAAACGGCCATATCGGGCACGGAGCGATCCTACATGGCTGCATGATTGGTCGCGATGCATTGGTCGGGATGAACAGCGTGATTATGGATGGCGCGGTCATTGGCGAAGAGAGCATTGTTGCCGCCATGAGCTTTGTCAAAGCAGGCTTTCACGGCGAGAAACGCCAGTTGTTGATGGGTACGCCAGCCCGCGCTGTACGCAGTGTGAGTGACGACGAGTTACACTGGAAGCGGTTGAATACCAAAGAATATCAGGATCTTGTCGGGCGCTGTCATGCATCGTTACATGAAACGCAGCCGTTGAGGCAAATGGAGGAAAATCGCCCCCGTTTGCAGGGGACGACGGATGTGATGCCGAAACGGTAACATCGTCGGATGCGGCATAAACGCCTTATCCAACCCGGCAGGAAAGCACCCGTAGGCCGGATAAGATGCGCCAGCATCGCATCCGGCGATAGCTGTCGGATGCGGCATAAACGCCTTATCCAACCCTGCTGGAGAGCAACCGTAGGCCGGATAAGATGCGCCAGCATCGCATCCGGCGACCAGGTCGCACGGTATCAACGAAATGACATTAACGACGCATACTCTTTGACAACATCATCTGCCACTTCTGCTCGCGGTTAAGTTCCGTGAGCGGAACGGCAGGAATACGCGGCGTCTTTCTTACGCCGACTAATTTATCCCGGCTGTTATTGCGCAGGCGCGCGTAAATTTGCTCATCGATATCGACCACTTTTACCAGTCGCTGGCACTGGCATCCCCGCCCTTCCAGCTTATTAGGGATCATCTTAACTTCGCAGCTTATTTCTGCGACTTCCGACAGAATATAAGTCAGGGTATTAACCGCCTTGCTGTGTTCAATATCGAAATGAATAGAGATCTCTCTTGCTATCACCCAGCGGTTTTCAGCCATCATCCATTCGGCGATTAACAAATAGAGTGGTTTTTCAACACATCCTTCACACATACGAACTCCAGTTTCACAAATTAAAAGACTGGCTATGACTCGTTTTGCAGCAATGAAACAAGGCCATATTAAAATTGTGGATATATCGATAGTATGCAACCTAACGAAGGATTAGTGTGAGCAAAATCCTGCTTACGCCATCAAAAATATGAATTCCAACAAAGTTTTGTCTTACAGGTAAAAAAAACGGTCCTCTTTCGAGAACCGTATTAGTTATTCGATCAAATTGGCGAATAAAACATATCCGCCATCACACGCTATTATTTGATCTGTGCGTGCATTTCCTGCACCGATATTACTTTTTCGGTCGCATCGGCATTCAGCGCCATCGCGGTGGCAAAGCCGCCGTTCAGGGTGGTGTCGTAATGCACTTTATATTGCAGCGCACTGCGACGGATCACGCGGGAGTCTTCAATCGCACGACGACCTGAGGTGGTGTTGATGATGTAGGTATATTCGCCATTCTTAATACGGTCCTGAATGTGCGGACGACCTTCATGCACCTTGTTCACCAGACGCGGATTAATGCCCGCTTCGCCCAGCACAATCGCCGTGCCGTGGGTCGCATCCAGCTCGAAGCCCTGTTTCAGCAGTTTTGCCGCCAGGTCCACCACGCGTTCTTTGTCACCTTCACGCACGGAGAGCAGCGCACGACCGTGTTTCTTCATGGTGGAGTTACTGCCCAGCTGCGCTTTGGCGAACGCTTCAGCGAAGGTACGGCCGACGCCCATCACTTCCCCGGTAGAGCGCATTTCTGGCCCTAACAGCGGGTCAACGCCCGGGAATTTATTGAACGGCAGCACCACTTCTTTCACCGAGTAGTACGGCGGGATAACTTCTTTGGTTACGCCCTGCTCAGCCAGGGATTTGCCAGCCATCACGCGCGCCGCCACTTTTGCCAGCGGCACGCCGGTGGCTTTGGAGACGAACGGAACGGTACGCGCCGCACGCGGGTTAACTTCAATCAGGTAGACTTCGTTGTTTTTCACCGCAAACTGCACGTTCATCAGACCGCGCACCTGCAATTCGAAGGCCAGTTTCTGCACCTGTTGGCGCATCACATCCTGAATTTCCTGACTTAAGGTGTAGGCTGGCAGAGAACATGCGGAGTCACCGGAGTGCACGCCCGCCTGCTCGATGTGCTCCATAATGCCGCCAATCAGCACCATTTCGCCGTCGCAGATGGCGTCCACATCCACTTCTACCGCGTCATCGAGGAAGTGATCCAGCAACACTGGCGCATCGTTAGAGACACTCACCGCCGTCTGGAAGTAGCGACGCAGGTCAGCTTCGTCATAGACGATTTCCATCGCCCGACCGCCGAGAACGTAAGACGGACGTACCACCAGCGGGTAGCCAATCTCTTTCGCCTTCTCTACCGCCATTTCAATAGCGGTAACGGTGGCGTTCGCCGGTTGTTTCAGTTTCAGACGATCAACCGCATGCTGGAAGCGTTCACGGTCTTCTGCACGGTCGATAGCATCCGGGCTGGTGCCGATAACCGGTACGCCAGCAGCTTCCAGCGCGCGCGCCAGTTTCAGCGGGGTCTGACCGCCGTACTGAACGATAACGCCTTTCGGCTTCTCAATACGCACGATTTCCAGCACATCTTCCAGAGTTACCGGCTCGAAGTAGAGACGGTCGGAAGTGTCGTAGTCGGTGGAGACGGTTTCCGGGTTACAGTTAACCATAATGGTTTCGTAACCGTCTTCGCGCAGCGCCAGCGAGGCGTGTACGCAGCAGTAGTCGAATTCGATACCCTGACCGATACGGTTCGGGCCGCCGCCAAGCACCATGATTTTTTCACGGTCGGTAGACGGATTCGCTTCGCACTCTTCTTCATAAGTGGAGTACATGTAAGCGGTGTCGGTGGCAAATTCTGCCGCACAGGTATCCACGCGCTTGTAAACCGGGTGCAGGTCATACTGATCGCGCAGCTTGCGGATTTCCGCTTCACGAACGCCCGCCAGTTTAGCCAGACGCGCATCGGCAAAACCTTTGCGTTTCAGCTGGCGCAGGAAGTCAGCGTTCAGGCCAGTGATGCCCACTTCTGCGACTTTCTCTTCCAGACGCACCAGTTCTTCAATCTGTACCAGGAACCAGCGGTCAATGTTGGTCAGGTTAAAGACACCGTCTACAGACAGGCCCGCACGGAAGGCATCGGCGATATACCAGATACGCTCTGCGCCTGCATCTTTCAGTTCGCGGCGGATTTTGGTCAGCGCTTCCGGGTCGTCCAGGCTCACTTTCGGGTCAAAGCCAGTCGCACCGACTTCCAGGCCGCGCAGCGCTTTTTGCAGGGATTCCTGCTGCGTGCGACCAATCGCCATCACTTCGCCAACCGATTTCATCTGAGTGGTCAGACGGTCGTTCGCACCAGCGAATTTCTCGAAGTTGAAGCGAGGAATTTTAGTAACCACATAGTCGATGGACGGCTCGAAGGAGGCCGGAGTACGCCCGCCGGTGATGTCGTTCATCAGCTCGTCGAGGGTGTAACCCACCGCCAGTTTTGCCGCCACTTTAGCAATCGGGAAGCCGGTCGCTTTCGACGCCAGCGCCGAAGAACGGGACACGCGCGGGTTCATTTCGATAACAATCAGACGACCGTTTTTCGGGTTCACCGCAAACTGAACGTTGGAACCACCGGTTTCAACGCCGATTTCACGCAGCACCGCCATCGAGGCATTACGCATGATTTGATATTCTTTGTCGGTCAGCGTTTGCGCTGGCGCGACAGTGATGGAGTCACCGGTGTGGATGCCCATCGCATCAAAGTTTTCGATAGAGCAGACGATGATGCAGTTGTCGTTTTTATCACGCACCACTTCCATCTCGTACTCTTTCCAGCCGATCAACGACTCATCAATCAGCAGCTCTTTGGTTGGGGAGAGATCCAGACCGCGGGCGCAAATTTCTTCAAACTCTTCACGGTTATAAGCGATACCGCCACCGCTACCGCCCATTGTGAAGGATGGGCGAATAATGCACGGGAAGCCCACGTCAGCGGCAACCGCCAGCGCTTCTTCCATCGTGTGCGCGATACCGGAACGCGCAGTTTCCAGACCGATTTTCTTCATCGCTACGTCGAAACGGCGGCGGTCTTCTGCTTTATCAATCGCATCGGCAGTGGCACCAATCATGGTGACGCCGAACTCTTCCAGCACCCCCTGACGCTCCAGCTCCAGCGCGCAGTTCAGCGCCGTCTGACCGCCCATCGTTGGCAGCACCGCATCCGGGCGCTCTTTTTCAATAATCTTGCGTACCACTTCCCAGTGAATCGGCTCGATGTAGGTCGCATCAGCCATTTCCGGGTCGGTCATGATGGTCGCCGGGTTGGAGTTCACCAGAATGACGCGGTAACCTTCTTCGCGCAGGGCTTTACATGCTTGCGCGCCAGAGTAGTCAAACTCACACGCCTGACCGATAACAATCGGGCCCGCACCCAGAATCAGGATACTTTTTATATCTGTACGTTTTGGCATGGCTCTTTTACTCCTGATTACTTAGCGGTTTTACGGTACTGCTCAATTAACTCGATAAAGTGGTCGAACAACGGCGCTGCGTCGTGTGGCCCAGGGCTGGCTTCCGGGTGACCCTGGAAGCTGAACGCCGGTTTATCGGTGCGATGAATGCCCTGTAACGTACCGTCGAACAGGGATTTATGTGTAACACGCAGGTTTGCAGGTAATGTTGCTTCGTCCACCGCAAAACCGTGGTTCTGGGCGGTGATCATCACCACGTTTTTCTCCACATCTTTAACCGGATGATTGCCGCCGTGGTGACCAAATTTCATTTTGATGGTCTTCGCACCGCTCGCCAGCGCCAGCAGCTGATGACCGAGGCAGATGCCGAATACCGGGATGTCGGTTTCGAGGAATTTCTGGATGGCGGTAATGGCGTAATCACACGGGGCCGGGTCGCCAGGACCGTTGGAGAGGAAGATGCCGTCCGGATTCATTTTCAGCACATCTTCAGCAGATGTTTGCGCCGGAACGATGGTCAGGCGACAGCCTCTGTCCACCAGCATCCGCAGGATGTTGCGCTTGGCACCAAAGTCATAAGCCACGACGTGGAACGGCAGCTCGTCTTCTTTTTTCGCTTCTGGCAGGCCTCCGGTCAGCGTCCAGCTCCCTTGTGTCCAGCTATAGGCTTCTGCGGTGGTCACTTCTTTTGCCAGATCCATGCCGTTCAGACCTGGGAACGCGCGGGCTTTTTCTAACGCCAGCGCCGCATCCGGGTTATCGCCCGCGATAATGCAGCCATTCTGTGCGCCTTTCTCGCGCAGTAAACGCGTCAGCTTACGGGTGTCGATATCGGCAATCGCCACGATGTTATGGCGTTTCAGGTAAGAAGAGAGGTCTTCGGTGTTGCGGAAGTTGCTGGCAATCAGCGGCAGGTCGCGAATCACCAGACCTTGTGCATGTACCTGAGAGGATTCTTCATCGGCGTCATTAGTGCCGACATTGCCAATATGGGGATAAGTAAGAGTAACGATTTGACGAGAATAGGAAGGATCAGTGAGGATTTCTTGATAACCGGTCATTGAAGTATTGAAAACGACTTCCCCAACCGCCGAACCTGTTGCCCCTATGGCCCGACCGTGAAACTGGGTTCCGTCTTCCAGAACCAATAGCGCTGACTTAATCAAAACACCCTCCAGAGAATATTCACTCACTTTATTTGCATATTAATTCACAGTGATGACGTAAATCAATGCAAATCTGCTTACCGACGAATTTCTGGCAAACGGCGGAATTCTGGAGATATGGGCGCTAAAAGTCAACTTAATGGCGGGATTTTTTATATTATTTTGTGGCTCATGCATGTTTTACAGGCATTAAGCGGCAAAAACATCATCTAACCCGTTCTGGAAAACGCTTGCGCAGCAAGAAAATTGCATAAAACCAAAACCCTTAGAAAAAAGTGGACCAGATGGTCAAAATTTACATTAAAACAACAAAAACAGGAAACTAAACTTTAATTTTTAGCCATTTTTTAATTATTAATAAACGAAACAAGAAAAATAAAAGGGCTAAAAATTAAAGCCCTTTATAATCAATAGATTGGATATGTTATTTTTGCATCAACACAAATGTTTTGTGGTTATAATCTATTGAGATCCAGTACATCTCGCATATCAAAAAGACCACTTTCCTTATCATTTAGCCACAATGCCGATCTTACCGCACCGTTAGCAAATGTCATGCGGCTGGACGCCTTATGGGTAATCTCCAGACGTTCGCCGATATCGGCGAACATGGCGGTATGTTCCCCCACGATGTCACCCGCACGTACAGTGGCAAAACCAATGGTGCCAGGAACACGTTCACCAGTATGGCCTTCACGACTGTAGACCGCGCAATCTTTCAGGTCTTTATCAAGAGCGTGGGCAATCGCCTCCCCCATTGCCAGCGCAGTGCCTGACGGCGCATCGACTTTATGTCTATGATGTGCTTCGATAATTTCGATGTCAGTGTAGTCACCCATTACCTGAGTGGCTTTCTCCAGCAGCTTAAGCATGACGTTAACGCCAACGCTAAAATTGGCGGCAAAGACAATCGCAATATCTGTGGCAGCGTCACGAATCGCTTGTTTGCCAGCGTCATCAAAACCCGTTGTACCAATCACCATCCCTTTGCCATGCTGGCGACAAAAAGCGAGATGGTTCAGCGTACCTTCCGGACGGGTAAAATCGATAAACACATCAAAATCATCTTTTACCGCGTCGAGGCTGCTTTGCACGGTGACGCCTGTTTTTCCGACTCCGGCCAGTTCACCAGCATCGCGGCCCAGTAAAGAAGATCCTTCGCGCTCCAGCGCCGCGCCCAGCTGCACGCCTTCTAACGCCAGCGCCGCCTGAATCAACTGGCGGCCCATACGCCCCCCGGCTCCCGCGATGGCAACGCGGATGTTTGCATCATGCATAGCTATTCTCTTTTGTTAATTTGCATAGACCGTTTTCAGAGTAACCAGCGCATCGCTACGCCGCCAGCCAAAAACGCTGATAATTAGAAATTAATGATAAACAGGGAGGGATATCAGTGAAAGGCATGACGCAGAAAGTGATGCGTCATACCATCTGTCATTATGCCTGGTCTTGTGACTTTGACGGCAGGCAGCACAGTATAAGCAGAATTACGCCCGTAACAGGGATCAACACGGCAATGGTAACCCACCCCCCTGAATATCCGATATCGTGCATCCTTCTGACGGCTAACGCTATCGCCGGTACGGCAAAAATCAACGTTAAAATAAATGACGCGGGCAGCACAAAAAAAATGAAAACACCATAGTCATTGTTCATTGTTACCGCTAACCACCAACATAAAAGCGGAAGCAGACAGATAACGCCACTACCAATCATAAACGACCAGAACTCGAAGCGATTGGAAACACCTTCATAATTAAAGATGTTTTTCCACCCTTCCAGATACGCTTCTCCACACGTCATAGAACACTTCCTTGTTTTATTATTAGAGCGCCAGGGCCAGCACCTCAGCCACCCACTGCTGGAAGCCTTTCACATCCAGATCCAGCGCCACCTGCACGTTTGCAGGTTTACTCAGGCAACCGTCGATATCAACAACCGTAGTGCCTGAGGTAAATTCGCCCTGCGTTTCCACTGCCACAAAACACGGTTTGAGAGTGAACAATTCCGGGCGCACCAGCCAGGCGATGGCGCAGAGATCGTGCATTCGCAGGCCGCTTTGCATACTGCCGCTACGGTAGTGGCTAAACAGTGCATGAAGCATTTTTCCGGTGCGATTCAACTCCGGCAATGTAGCAAGATAATCAGGAGTTAACACCGCCTGATTGGTGACATCCAGACCGCACATGACGATTTCGATGCCGCTACGGAAGACACAGGCTGCCGCTTCTGGATCGGCAGCGATATTAAACTCGGCGTTTGGTGTGCAGTTGCCGCGACCGGCAGAACCACCCATGATCACCAGACGGCGAATATGCGGTTTGCATTCCGGGCATTGTGAAAGTAACAGCGCAATGTTGGTTAACGGGCCGATGGCTACCAGAGTAACAGGCTCTGGTGCACGCAGCAGGGCATCACGAATCGCCAGAAATGCCGGTACCTCGAGCGGCTTTCGGTTGTGCTCAACAAAGTCGTAGCCAGCCATTCCCGATTCGCCGTGCACAGATGCCGCATCACGCGGTGCGCGTACCAGCGGCACAGCGGCTCCCTGGGCGAGCGGAATCTCCGCATTCCAGAAATGCAGCAGTTGCAGGGCGTTGCGGGTAGTTTTCTCAACCGAGACATTACCCGCGACGGTGGTCATCAGTTGCAGGTCGAGCTCGGGGGCAAAAATCGCAGCGGCAATGGCGACGGCATCGTCAATGCCTGGGTCAGTATCGAGGAAAATAGGTAAACGCATGTTTTCTCCATAAAAAATGCCGGTAACAAGACCGGCATTTTCGCATAACTTAGGCTGCTAATGACTTAATCGACTTCACGAATATCGACACGCAGCTCTTTCGGCACTTCGAAAACAATGTTTTCTTCACGGCCTTCCAGCGGAATGGCTTCACCACCGCCCAGCTGTTGCAAACGTGCCACCACATTCTGCACCAGAATATCCGGAGCCGATGCACCCGCAGTCACGCCGACGCATTTAACCTCTTTCACCCACTCTTCCTGGATATCTTTCGCATCGTCAATCAAAAACGCGCGTTTGCCCATACGCTGGGCCAGCTCCGCCAGACGGTTGGAGTTGGAGGAGTTTTTCGAACCGACCACCAGCACAACTTCCGCCTGTTCTGCCAGAGCGCGTACCGCTTCCTGACGGTTGGTGGTGGCATAGCAGATATCATCTTTGCGCGGACCGACAATTTTCGGGAAGCGTTTACGCAGTGCGTCGATCACATCAGACGTGTCATCCACCGATAGCGTGGTCTGGGTCATAAAGGAGAGTTTCTCTTCGTTTTTGACCGTCAGTTTCCACACATCGTCCGGCGATTCGACCAGATACATTCCCCCTTCCGGGTTACTGTACTGGCCCATCGTCCCTTCCACTTCCGGATGCCCGGCGTGGCCGATGAGAATTGACTCTTCGCCACGACGGCTGGCGCGGGCGACTTCCATATGCACTTTGGTCACCAGCGGACAGGTCGCGTCAAATACCGTCAAATCACGGCTTTTCGCTTCGTTACGTACCGCCTGAGAAACACCGTGTGCGGAGAAAATCAGGATCGCACCGTCCGGCACTTCGCTAATCTGCTCAATAAAGATAGCCCCACGCTCGCGCAGGCTATCGACCACGTAGCGGTTATGCACCACTTCGTGACGGACATATATCGGTGCGCCGTAAATGGCCAGCGCGTTTTCAACAATGCTGATAGCGCGGTCTACCCCGGCACAAAAACCACGCGGGTTGGCCAACAGGATCTGCATGTTACGCCTCCAGTGCCGGATCGATTTCCAGCACTTCAATATCAAAATGAACGGTCTGCCCGGCCAGCGGATGGTTAAAATCAACGGTAATGGAATCACCGTTAATTTCGCGGATCACGCCAGGCATCTCACTGCCATCCATTGCGGTAAAAAGCATTATTGCGCCAATTTCTGGCTCGCCTGCATCCATAAACTCACGGCGGGAGAAGTACTGAATCAGGTCCGGTGACGGCACGCCAAACGCCGCATCTGGCTCCAGCGAGAAGGTGGTTTTATCGCCCACTTTCAGCCCCAGCAGGTGTTGCTCCAGCCCTTCGGAAAGAGAAGCATCGCCCAGGCGGAATAGCGCCGGTTTACCGTTGTTGCGGGTGGACTCGGCGGTGGTGCCATCGTCGAGTTTTAGCGTGAAGTGCACCAGGACGGCGCTATTGCTCTGTACAGATTCAGACATGCAGGTTTGCTCTTATATTTTGAGGATTTTTGCCGGATGCGGCCTACGATTTCGCAGCAATCTGTAGGCCGGATAAGATGCGTCAGCATCGCATCCGGCAGGGTTTATTATTGTTTTTTCGCTTTAGAAGGCAAAAAACCTTCCAGCACAATCAGTGCCGCACCGACACAGATTGCAGTATCGGCAAGGTTGAAGGTGGCGAAGTGCCAGTCGCCGACGTAGAAGTCGATCATATCGACAACGAAGCCGTGCCACAGGCGGTCGAACAGGTTGCCCAGCGCGCCGCCAATAATCAGCGCGTAAGCGATATTGTTTAGCTTCTGCGTGGCCTTCGAGCGATACATCATCACTGCAAGGATCACGCTAATACCAATCGCAATACCGGCAAAGAACCAACGCTGCCAGCCGCCGCTATCGGCAAGGAAACTAAACGCCGCGCCATAGTTACGCGCATAATGCAGATTAAGCGACGGGAACAGCGGGACCGTATCCCCCAGAGCAAAGTTCTGGAGGATCAGGTATTTGCTGCCCAGATCGATAATCAGCACGACTACCACCAGCCACAGCCAGCGCAGCCCTGTTGAACAGATCGATTGACTCATCAGGCAAACTTACGTTTTTCACCGTCACCGGCGACGTTGCTGACACAGCGGCCGCAGATTTCTGCGTGTTCCGCCACCTTGCCGACATCCTGGGTGTAGTGCCAGCAGCGTGGGCACTTCTCACCTTCGGCTTTACTCAACGCGACTTTCAGCCCTTTGAGTACTTCGCTCTGCTGAGCATCAGCAGGTGCGTCGTTATAGTCTGCAACGGTAGCGCCGGAGGTCAACAGGACAAATCGTAATTCATCGCCCAGCGCGGTCAGTTTCGCCGCCAGTTCCGGTTCTGCATACAGCGTCACAGCAGCTTCCAGCGAGCCGCCCACTTTCTTGTCGGCACGCGCTTGCTCAATGACTTTGTTCACTTCGCCACGCACTTTCAACAGCTCGTCCCAGAACGCATCGTTCATCGCTTCACTGTCTGCCAGACCAAACAGGCCTTCGTACCACTCGCCGGTGAAGACGTATTTTTCACGTTCGCCCGGCAGGTAGCCCCACACTTCATCAGCGGTGAAGGAGAGGATTGGTGCCATCCAGCGCACCAGCGCTTCAGCGATGTGATACAGCGCAGTCTGGCAGCTACGACGCGCCACGCTGTCCGCTTTGGCGGTGTACTGACGGTCTTTGATGATATCGAGGTAGAAGGATCCCATCTCAACGGAGCAGAAGCGCATCAGACGCTGTACCACTTCGTGGAAATCGTATGCTTCGTACGCCTTGAGGATGTCTTCCTGTGCCGCTTTCGCACAACCTACGGCCCAGCGATCCAGTACCACCATCTCTTCCGGTTTCACCATATCTTTTGCCGGATCGAAACCATTGAGGTTTGCCAGCAGGAAGCGTGCGGTGTTACGGATACGACGATAGCTGTCGGCAGCACGTTTCAGGATCTCGTCAGAAACGGCCATTTCACCGGTGTAGTCAGTTGATGCCACCCACAGACGCAGAATATCCGCGCCCAGTTTGTTCATCACATCCTGCGGCGAAACGGTGTTGCCGATGGATTTAGACATCTTGCGACCCTGACCATCCACGGTAAAGCCGTGGGTCAGTACCTGACGATACGGCGCTTTGCCCTTCATCGCGGTGGAGATCATCAGGGAAGACATGAACCAACCACGGTGTTGGTCAGAACCTTCCAGATACATGTCCGCTGCGTGACCAGCAAATTCCGGGCGCACGTCAACAACAGAAGAGTGGGTAGATCCGGAGTCAAACCATACATCCAGCGTGTCCGGCACTTTCACGTACTGATCAGCTTCATCGCCGAGGATCTCTTTCGCATCGAGATCCCACCACGCCTGGATGCCATCAACTTCAACACGTTTTGCCACTTCTTCCATCAGTTCGAGGGTACGCGGATGCAGTTCTTCCGTGTCTTTATGCACGAACAGTGACATCGGTACGCCCCAGGTGCGCTGACGGGAGATACACCAATCAGGACGGTTAGCAACCATCGACTCGATACGCGCCTGGCCCCAGTCCGGGATCCACTGCACGCCTTTGATCTCTTTCAGTGACTGCGCACGCAGACCTTTCTGATCCATGCTGACGAACCACTGCGGCGTCGCGCGGAAGATGATCGGCGTTTTGTGACGCCAGCAGCACGGATAGCTGTGCTGCATTTTCTCAACGTGCAGCAGCGCACCTTTTTCCTGCAGCAGCGCAACGACGATGTCGTTCGCTTTGAAGACGTTCACACCATCCAGCGTCGGGTAAGTGCCCGGCAGATAAGTGCCGTCCGGGCCAACCGGGTTAGCGGTTTCCAGACCGTATTTCTGGCCAATCACATAGTCGTCCGGACCGTGGCCAGGCGCGGTGTGAACGGCACCGGTACCAGCATCCAGGGTAACGTGATCGCCGAGGATTGCCGGAACGTCGAAACCCATAAACGGATGGGTAAAGCGCAGCAGCTCAAGCTCCGCACCTTTTACCGTGCCGAGAATGGTGTAATCGGTCACGCCGATACGCTGCATTACGCTTTCAACCAGATCTTTCGCCAGAATCACGGCCTGACCGTCGATCTGCACCAGCGCATAGTCGAAATCAGGTGCAATAGAGATTGCGCGGTTTGCAGGCAGAGTCCACGGCGTGGTAGTCCAGATCACCAGCGAGATTGGGCCGTTAACGTTGCTGACACCAAATTTTGCTTTCAGCGCATCCTGATCGACCGCCTGGAAAGCGACGTCGATGGACGGAGAAGTTTTGTCGTAATACTCAACTTCCGCTTCTGCCAGTGCAGAACGGCAGTCAACGCACCAGTGCACTGGCTTCGCGCCTTTGTGCAGGTGACCGTTGCCGATGATTTTGCCCAGCGCGCGGATGATGTTGGCTTCAGTTTTGAAGTCCATGGTCAGGTACGGGTGCGACCAGTCGCCCAGCACGCCCAGACGGATAAAGTCTTTGCGCTGACCGTCAACCTGGGTAGCTGCGTATTCGCGGCACTTGGCGCGGAACTCGGCAGCAGTGAATTTCTCACCCGGCTTACTGTATTCTTGCTCTACTTTCAGCTCGATCGGCAGACCATGGCAGTCCCAGCCAGGCACATACGGCGAGTCATAACCGGAAAGTCCTTTGGACTTCACGATAATGTCTTTCAGAATCTTGTTAACCGAGTGACCAATATGAATGCTGCCATTCGCATAAGGAGGGCCATCATGCAGAATGAAGGTTTTTTTGCCTTTTTTAGCCGCACGAATGATGCCGTACAGGTCATCATCAGTCCAACGCGCCAGCATTCCCGGTTCGCGCTTGGCGAGATCGCCACGCATCGGGAACCCTGTTTCCGGCAAATTCAGGGTTGATTTATAGTCACTCATCAGATTCTCGGTTCCGTATTTCGGTTTGATTACATAACAGGCTTAAGCCGGTTTTGTTAGCCCAAAAAATTCGCGGGCGGTTAATTCATCACGCGCAATCTGCGCTTTCAGTTCGTCCAGCGACGCAAATCGCTGCTCATTGCGTATTTTTTTACGCAGCACTACTTGTATATGGCGACCGTAAAGGTCCATTGCAACATCTAACAAATGCACTTCCAGCTGCTGGCGAATACCGGCAACCGTTGGGCGTGTTCCGATGTTTGCCACGCCGGGTAACGGCTTTTCACCGAGGCCCAGCACTTCTACCGCATAAACCCCTTTCACCGGGGAAACCTGACGGCGTAGCGGTACATTCGCCGTCGGGAAACCTATAGTGCGCCCTAATTCATCACCGTGGACCACACGCCCGGAGATGGCAAACGGGTGCCCCAGTAAACTTTCTGCCAGAGCCAGATTATCGTCTGCCAGTGCCTGACGCACAGCGGTGCTGCTGATACGCACGCCACCTTCGCAAAAAGTTTGCGTACTGGTAATGTCAAAGCCGTATTCCACGCCAGCTTTCTGTAATAACAAGAAATCGCCTTCACGACCAGCGCCAAAGCGGAAATCGTCACCCACGGCGAGAAATTTTACCCGCAAATGCTTCACCAGAAGATCGCTGATGAAGTTTTGCGCAGTCAGCGCCGCAAAGCGCCTGTCGAAACGCACGCACAGCACGTAATCTACGCCACACTCTGCAAGGTAACGCAGTTTTTCCCGCAGTCGGGTCAGTCTTGCCGGGGCTTTATCGGTAGCAAACAGTTCCAGTGGTTGAGGTTCAAAAAGCATCACCATCACCGGTAAGTTTCGCCTGCGCCCTTCTTCCTGCAAGCCCTGTAACAACGCGCGATGACCGCGATGCACGCCGTCGAAATTACCAATAGTCAGCACACACCCTTCTTGCGGGGCCTGGCTGAGATTATGTATGCCGCGTATCAGCTTCATGTCTGGCTCAAAACAGTGAAAATCGTCCGAGTATACCTTGTACAGCGGTCAAGGTTAACCGGCGATTGAGTACCGAAATCAGAAAGAAGTGGCTTTTCATTGCCATGGCGCAAATCACGGGCAGAAACTCACGGCCTGATGCAATTTTTATCGCGGAAAAGCTGTATTCACACCCCGCAAGCTGGTAGAATCCTGCGCCATCACTACGTAACGAGCGCCGGCACATTAACGGCGCTTATTTGCACAAATCCATTGACAAAAGAAGGCTAAAAGGGCATATTCCTCGGCCTTTGAATTGTCCATATAGAACACATTTGGGAGTTGGACCTTGGCTAATATCAAATCAGCTAAGAAGCGCGCCATTCAGTCTGAAAAGGCTCGTAAGCACAACGCAAGCCGTCGCTCTATGATGCGTACTTTCATCAAGAAAGTATACGCAGCTATCGAAGCTGGCGACAAAGCTGCTGCACTGAAAGCATTTAACGAAATGCAACCGATCGTGGACCGTCAGGCTGCTAAAGGTCTGATCCACAAAAACAAAGCTGCACGTCATAAGGCTAACCTGACTGCACAGATCAACAAACTGGCTTAATCGCCTTTTGTTGTCAGCTTTGTAAAAAAGCCCGCGCAAGCGGGTTTTTTTATGCCCATCTGCAGGCCAAAACTGCAGCCTGCAGAGTACAAATGGTTATTTTGAAGCTGAAGTAAACAACGCAGAGTAATCTGTGTTGCAAATACGCTGTACCGCAGGATGTTGAATCATCCTTTCGGCGAAAATCGCGTGGTACTCTTCCATGACGTTCTCAACGCGGCCTATCTCCATAACCGAGTCATCGTTATAGAAATCATTAGCGTAAAGCGAAGGTGCAACGAAAATAGCGTTATGCGTCGCTCCAAAAGCTTTCATCAACGCCGCATCATCAAACTCCCCCAGAATTTCAACGTTTAAGCCCTGAGAGTTAAACCAGTTTAATAGCTTGCGTCCCAACATTGAGCGACGCCCCGGAATAAGTAAGCGACGCTCTTCCAGACAGGCAGGAAACGGCTTTTCTGGCAGCGGGTTAGTGCACCAGAAACTGACACCACACTCGCCAATTTTTATGGAAAACAGCCCTTCCTGCTGGGTGGAGTCTATCGGGCAGTCAGAGATGATCATATCCAGCTTATGCTGACTCAGTTGCTCCAACAGCATCTCGTGCGTCGATTCAAAACAGCGTAAATGGATCTGCTCGTCTTCCACCACTGCGGCATTCAATACACTACTGACCAGGCGTTTGGAAAGAGCATCTGCCACGCCAACATCAAACAACAAATTGGACTCTTTGCGATAGTTGACGATATCCAGCATTTCCTGGCTTAAGGTGAACATTTTATCGGCGTAGCGATAGACCAGTTCCCCCAGTTCGCTGGGTTCCAGACCACGTCCTTTACGCTTAAATAGTTTCCCTTGCAGGCGCTCTTCCAGCGCCCGGATCTGCCCGGTAATGGTTTGTGGTGTTAAATAAAGCGCCTCCGCTGCGCCAACCACAGAACCTTCTTTGTAGACATGCCAGAAGTAATACAAGTGGTTGTAATTGATATGAGACATGCTCATTTCTCTCCCTGATAAGAATGAAAAGGGAGCCATTTATGGCTCCCCGGTACATCGTCCTGTCAAACTGATGGACGTAAACGAATGCGTAACCAGCTATATCCAATTACTGCCGAAGAGATTGAGCCAACCAGAATGCCCAATTTCGCCCAGTTAATCAGTTCTGGATCTACGCTACCAAAAGCCAGGCTGGCAATAAAGATAGACATAGTAAAACCGATACCGCACAAGATCCCAACCGCCATAATTTGCTGATAAGTGGTTCCCTCTGGCAAATGAGCCAGTTTCAAACGCAGCGCCAACCAGCAGAACAAACTAATACCCAACGGCTTGCCAATCAGCAAACCGGCGATGATCCCTAATGGCAGGATGGAGGTCAGGCCATCCAACGTCACGCCTTGCAGAGAAACGCCGGCATTGGCAAAAGCAAACAGCGGCAAAATCAGATAAGCCACCCATGGATGTAATACATGCTCCATGCGCTTCGCCGGAGAACGGCCATGCTTCTCTTTCAATGGAATAAAGAAACCGACAATGACACCTGCCAGCGTTGCGTGAACACCTGATTTCAACACCGCGGTCCACAACACCACGCCGACCAGAATATAAACTCCCGTGCGGCGAACACCACAAATGTTGAGCACCGCGAGCACCGCAATTGCTACAGCTGCAACGCCAAGAGAAGCCATCGACAAGTCATTAGTGTAAAACAAGGCGATGATTATGATGGCTCCAAGATCGTCGATAATAGCCAGCGCCATCAGAAAGATCTTCAGTGCTAACGGTACACGACTTCCCAATAACGCCAGCACACCAAGGGCAAAGGCAATGTCAGTCGCAGCCGGGATTGCCCACCCTTCACGTGTGATAGGATCGGCGTAGTTAAAGGCCAAATAGAGCAATGCCGGGACAATCATCCCGCCGATTGCGGCAATAACCGGAAACGCAGCCTGGCGCAAGCTGGCCAGCGATCCTTGCATCAGCTCGCGTTTAACTTCCAGACCAACTAACAGGAAAAATATCGCCATTAGCGCGTCATTTATCCATAACAGCATGTTTTTATTGATTTCAAGAGAACCTACCCGGAGCTGAACCGGCGTCTCAAGAAAGTCGTGATACCATCCACTGGTTGCGCCGCTGTTGGCCATAATCATCGCCAGAACAGCGGCAATGATGAGAATAATGCCTCCCGAGGCATCACTGCTAAAGAATCGATGCAGATGTTTCACTTTTTATTTCTCTTTCAGGTGAATAGATCGTTTTAACTATTTTACCCCGCACAAATCATCGTTAAAATCAGATTATAGTGTAGGAATAATTCGCTTTTTACGATCTATAAAGAAGATTAAATCACCAGCAGAGGAAGTGTTTTTGGCGCTCGAAAGCGGTGGCTGATGACCTTAAGCCCTGATAATCATAGCTTAAGGTCAAGATTTCTGAGGGATTAATTCGGAAAAGTAATAATTAATTTGTTGTCAGTCGGCGTTGTTTGTTAGGACAATATTTCAAAAATAATCCAGCTTGTCGTCAATAATTGCGATAAAGAGATAAATTAAAGTTAAATAATTAAATCCTTAAAAAATTACGCCATAAAAATGCGAGGCGTCTTCAGGATTATAATCGATAAAACAGAGTGGGTTAAAGAGAGCGGTATAATAGCGGCGGGTGCTTGAGGCTATCTGTCTCAGGCATTAGCTGGATGGCACATAGAGAAAAGCCCCGAGTGATATTTTACCATCAACCCGAGGCCCCCTATATGCAGAACACATGTAGAGTGCCTCTTACTGACCGTAAGGTCAAGGAGAAGAGAGCAATGAAGCAGCATAAGGCGATGATTGTCGCCCTGATCGTCATCTGTATCACCGCCGTAGTGGCGGCGCTGGTAACGAGAAAAGACCTCTGTGAGGTTCACATCCGAACTGGCCAGACGGAGGTTGCTGTTTTCACGGCTTACGAATCCGAGTAAGAGCAACGGCGGGGAGTGACCCCCGCCACTTTACAGGTGCTCGCATATCTTCAACGCACCCTATTTTTTTACCCAGGCCTGCCCACGGGCAGGCTTTTGGGGAGGTTAGCGAGTCAGGTCGTCGAAAAACTTCTTCACGCCATCAAAGAAGCTCTTTGAGCGCGGGCTGTTGTGCTCGCCGGTTGGGCCACCGAAGCTTTCTTGCAGCTCTTGCAGCAGCTGTTTCTGCTTCTCGTTCAGGCCTACCGGTGTTTCGACAACAACGCGGCACAGCAAGTCACCTTGCGCACCGCCGCGGACAGACTTGACGCCTTTACCGCGCATACGGAACAACTTACCGGTCTGGGTTTCGCCAGGCACTTTCAGTTTGACGCGACCATCAAGGGTCGGTACTTCGATTTCGCCACCCAACGCCGCCATAGCGAAGTTGATCGGGACTTCGCAATACAGGTTGTTGCCTTCACGCTCGAAAATCGGGTGCTGTTTAACCTGAACCTGAACGTACAGATCGCCTGCCGGTGCGCCGTGTTCGCCCGCTTCACCTTCGCCCGCAAGACGGATGCGGTCCCCGGTGTCCACCCCTGCCGGGATTTTAACGGACAGCGTTTTGCTGCGCTCAACACGACCATGACCATGACATTTGTTGCACGGATCTTTGATCAGCGTACCGCGGCCCTGACAGTGTGGACAGGTCTGCTGCACGGCAAAGAAGCCCTGGCGCATCTGCACCTGACCAGAACCATGACAGGTCGGACAGGTCTGCGGCTGCGTGCCTGGTTTTGCACCGCTACCGTGGCAAACGTCACACTCTTCCAGAGTCGGAATGCGGATCTCTTTGGTCACGCCACGTACAGCTTCTTCGAGGGTGAGCTCCATGTTATAGCGTAAATCAGCACCGCGCGCCGCACGTTGACGACCACGCCCACCGCCAAAAATATCGCCGAAAACGTCACCAAAAATATCGCTGAAGTCTGCGCCGCCGCCAAAACCGCCGCCGCCCATGCCGCCTTGCTCAAACGCCGCATGACCATACTGATCGTATGCCGCACGTTTTTGCGAGTCGGTCAGAACTTCATAAGCTTCCTTGATCTCTTTAAATTTCGCCTCGGCCTCTTTGTCACCCTGGTTACGGTCCGGGTGGTATTTCATGGCCAGGCGTTTGTAGGCCTTTTTGATTTCACGCTCTTCCGCTGTTTTGGAAACGCCTAAAATCTCGTAATAATCTTGCTTAGCCATCTTTTTTTAATTGCCCCTAGATGAATGCACGGGCGGAGAGGAAATTCCCCTTCGCCCGTGTCAGTATAATTACCCGTTTATAGGGCGATTATTTTTTGTCTTTGACTTCTTCAAACTCGGCGTCGACAACATCGTCATCTTTCGCGTTGTTTGCAGAAGCATCAGCACCGGCAGTCTGCTGCTGTGCATGTTGCTGCTGGGCGATTTCCATCAGTTTCTGGGAAACCTGTGCCAGTTCCTGCATTTTCGCTTCGATAGCGGCTTTGTCTTCACCTTTCAGAGCAGTTTCCAGTGCAGTCAGCGCAGACTCGATAGCAGTTTTGTCGTCAGCCGGCAGTTTGTCGCCTGCTTCTTCAACCTGCTTACGGGTACTGTGCAGCAGATGGTCGCCCTGGTTGCGAGTCTGTACCAGCTCTTCAAACTTACGGTCAGCTTCGGCGTTAGCTTCTGCGTCGCGTACCATTTTCTGGATTTCATCTTCGTTCAGACCAGAAGACGCCTTGATGGTGATCTTCTGCTCTTTACCGCTGTTTTTATCTTTCGCGGAAACGTGCAGGATACCGTCAGCATCGATATCGAAGGTAACTTCGATCTGCGGCATACCGCGCGGTGCCGGGTTGATACCATCCAGGTTGAACTGACCCAGAGATTTGTTATCAGCCGCACGTTTACGTTCACCCTGCAGCACGTGGATGGTTACCGCAGACTGGTTGTCTTCAGCGGTAGAGAACACCTGGCTGTGCTTGGTCGGGATAGTGGTGTTTTTCGCGATCAGCGTCGTCATCACACCGCCCATGGTTTCGATACCCAGAGACAGCGGGGTAACGTCCAGCAGCAGTACGTCTTTTACGTCACCAGTCAGAACACCACCCTGAACAGCAGCACCGATAGCTACAGCTTCGTCCGGGTTAACGTCTTTACGCGGCTCTTTACCAAAGAATTCAGCAACTTTCTTCTGAACCATTGGCATACGAGTCTGACCACCAACGAGGATAACGTCGTCAATATCAGATACGGACAGGCCAGCGTCCTGCAGTGCAACTTTCAGCGGCTCGATGGAACGGTTTACCAGGTCTTCAACCAGGCTTTCCAGTTTCGCACGAGTCACTTTGATGTTCATGTGTTTCGGACCGGTCGCATCTGCAGTGATGTACGGCAGGTTAACATCGGTCTGCTGAGCGGAAGACAGCTCGATTTTCGCTTTTTCTGCCGCTTCTTTCAGGCGCTGCATTGCCAGCGGGTCGTTGCGCAGGTCAATGCCCTGATCTTTCTTGAATTCTTCAACCAGGTAGTTGATCAGGCGGCTGTCAAAGTCTTCACCACCCAGGTGGGTATCACCGTTGGTAGCCAGAACTTCGAAGGTTTTTTCGCCGTCAACTTCGTCGATTTCGATAATGGAAATATCGAAAGTACCACCACCCAGGTCATAAACCGCGATAGTACGGTTACCAGTACCTTTGTCCAGACCGTAAGCCAGCGCAGCTGCGGTCGGTTCGTTGATGATACGTTTTACTTCCAGACCAGCGATACGGCCTGCGTCTTTGGTTGCCTGACGCTGAGCATCGTTAAAGTATGCCGGTACGGTGATAACAGCTTCAGTTACCGGTTCGCCCAGGTAATCTTCCGCGGTTTTCTTCATTTTTTTCAGCACTTCAGCAGAAATCTGCGGCGGTGCCATTTTCTGGCCTTTAACTTCGACCCATGCGTCGCCGTTATCAGCAGCAATAATTTTGAACGGCATGATGGAAACATCACGCTGTACTTCTTCGTCCTGGAAGCGGCGGCCAATCAGGCGTTTAATCGCAAACAGGGTGTTTTGCGGGTTCGTCACTGCCTGACGTTTAGCCGGCTGACCAACCAGAGTTTCACCATCCTGGGTATAGGCAATGATAGAAGGCGTGGTGCGATCGCCTTCGGCGTTCTCCAGCACACGAGGAGTGGTGCCATCCATAATCGCTACACAAGAGTTGGTAGTACCCAGGTCGATACCAATAATTTTACCCATCTAAACGTCTCCACTATATATTCGGTCATCATGTGGTATGAGTCTGTAATAGGGGCGAAACGTCTGGTTTCAACTGCCCAATTTCATTTTTTTGCAGACTCACTCACTGCGGTTGACTACTAAATGGGGTCGTAACCCACGTCATCAAGGGGGAGATGCAAAAATTTTTTGTGCTTTTGCGCAGAAATTTCGTGATATACCCAAAGAAGACATGAAACAGACGGCATTTTCATTCATATAAAGAATGAATTCAACACAAGACATTCACCAAAAAATTGTAATAAAAAGAAAAGATTACATACCTGAATCTTCTTTTCGTCAGCAGTAAACTAGTGGCTATTCATCCCCTACTGCTCCCCGCTAAGAGAATCTTTATGAAATCCGTTTTTACGATTTCCGCCAGCCTGGTACTTGGCCTTATGTTGTGCTGCACGGCGCAAGCTAACGACCATAAAATCCTCGGCGTCATTGCGATGCCGCGTAACGAAACCAACGATCTGGCGCTGAAACTCCCCGTTTGCCGCATCGTAAAACGTATCCAACTCACCGCCGACCACGGCGATTTACAGTTGAGCGGCGCGTCGGTTTATTTCAAAGCCGCCCGTAGCGCCAGTCAAAGCCTGAATGTTCCCGCCGAAATTAAAGAAGGGCAAACCACCAACTGGATCAACATTAACAGCGATAACGACAACAAACGTTGCGTGTCAAAAATCACCTTTTCCGGTCATACCGTGAACTCGTCCGATATGGCCACGCTGAAAATTATCGGCGACGATTAACGCTTGAACAGAGAAGCCACAATAAATGAATGTTAATTACCTGAATGATTCAGATCTGGATTTTCTCCAACATTGTAGTGAGGAGCAACTGACCAATTTCGCCCGTTTGCTCACCCATAACGAAAAAGGCAAAACTCGACTCTCCAGCGTTCTGATGCGTAATGAACTGTTCAAATCGATGGAAGGGCATCCCGAGCAACATCGCCGCAACTGGCAGCTAATTGCCGGAGAATTACAGCATTTTGGCGGCGATAGTATCGCTAACAAACTTCGCGGACACGGCAAACTGTACCGGGCCATTTTGCTCGACGTCTCAAAACGGCTGAAGCTAAAAGCCGATAAAGAGATGTCTACGTTTGAAATTGAGCAACAGTTACTGGAACAATTTCTGCGCAATACCTGGAAGAAAATGGACGAGGAACATAAGCAGGAATTTCTCAAGGCGGTCGATGCCAGAGTCAACGAGCTGGAAGAGCTATTACCGCTGCTGATGAAAGACAAATTATTGGCAAAAGGCGTGTCGCATCTGCTTTCCAGCCAACTTACCCGCATTTTACGCACCCACGCAGCAATGAGCGTTCTCGGGCATGGTTTGCTGCGCGGCGCGGGGCTAGGAGGCCCGGTGGGCGCGGCATTAAACGGAGTTAAAGCTGTCAGCGGTAGCGCCTATCGCGTTACTATTCCGGCGGTCCTGCAAATTGCCTGCCTGCGTCGAATTGTCAGCGCCACTCAGGCCTAATCCCTCACATCGGGGAAAATTTTCATTTTCCCCTCAAAAGATCATGGACACTACTCCATTGGCTGATTATTATGCCGCGCCCTGAAATCACTACAGTTATTCAGGGAAATTATTTCACCATTCATTCAATGATGATTTTTGAGGAATTATGGGCAACACTAAGTTGGCTAATCCGGCACCGCTGGGCCTGATGGGCTTCGGCATGACCACCATTCTACTTAACCTGCACAACGTGGGTTATTTCGCTCTGGACGGTATTATTCTTGCCATGGGCATCTTCTACGGCGGCATCGCGCAAATTTTCGCTGGTCTGCTGGAGTATAAAAAAGGCAACACTTTCGGGTTAACCGCCTTCACCTCTTACGGTTCTTTCTGGCTGACGCTGGTTGCGATTCTGCTGATGCCGAAACTGGGCCTGACCGATGCGCCAAATGCGCAGTTCCTTGGTGTCTACCTGGGTCTGTGGGGCGTGTTTACGCTGTTTATGTTCTTCGGCACGCTGAAAGGCGCACGCGTTCTGCAATTCGTTTTCTTTAGCCTGACCGTGCTGTTTGCCCTGCTGGCGATCGGTAACATTGCTGGCAACGCCGCGATCATCCACTTTGCCGGCTGGATTGGTCTGATCTGCGGTGCCAGCGCAATCTATCTGGCGATGGGTGAAGTGCTGAACGAGCAGTTTGGTCGCACCGTTCTGCCGATTGGTGAATCCCACTAATTGCTTGATATCCCCCGCTCGGGGGATATCAGATTGTTGACAACGTGCGCTTTATTCATGCCGGAAGCGGCGTGAACGCCTTATCAGGCCTACAAAATCGTGCAAATTCAATATATTGCAGGAAGAACGTAGGCCTGATAAGCGTAGCGCATCAGGCTGTTTTGCGTTTGTCATCAGTCTGATCCCCCCGCCTGGGGGGATTTTTTTTTATTCGCTAACTTCGCGTCTTGCGCTCTTCGGTCTGAATGCTGCAACCACTTCCGGTGCCGTTTCAACATATGGCCCTTCCAGCAACTGAATGCAGTACGGTACGCTGGCAAAAATACCGTGCACCACGACCTTACCCTCGGCATCCTTCACGCCTTCCAGCGTCTCTTTAATAGACTTCGGCTGACCGGGTAAGTTAAGGATCAGTGCCTGTTTGCGGATCACGCCCACCTGGCGCGAAAGGATCGCAGTTGGCACAAAATGCAGGCTAATCTGGCGCATCTGTTCACCAAAGCCTGGCATCTCGCGGTCCGCTACTGCCAGCGTCGCATCGGGCGTTACGTCACGGCGCGCCGGGCCAGTACCGCCGGTTGTCAGCACCAGATGGCAACTCATTTCATCCACCAGCTCACACAACGTTTGCTCGATGATCGCCTGCTCATCGGGGATTAAGCGGGTTTCCAGTTCAAACGGCGTGGTTAGCGCCGATGTCAGCCATTCTTCCAGCGCAGGGATGCCTTTATCCTGATAAACGCCGCTGGACGCGCGATCAGAGATGGAAACTAAGCCAATACGTAAAGTATTCATCAAGATTTTTCCGTTTAAACAGTCTCGTTAAACAGAATGATACACTGCGAAGGGAGTGACAGACAGGCTTCAGAAGAGGTAGCGTGACCGACTTCCCGGTCACGCTAAGAATGATTACAGCAGATCGCCGATCATTTTTTCCAGTTTTTCCTGGTCAACAGCAAACTTACGGATACCTTCCGCCAGTTTATCTACTGCCATTGGATCCTGGTTGTGCTGCCACAGGAACTCGGACTCGGTGATACGCGCCGGACGCGCTTTCACTTCGCCGGTGTAAGACAGTTTACGTTCGATAGCCCCTTCGCTCTCCGCCAGCTCTTTCAGCAGTGCCGGTGCGATGGTCAGACGGTCGCAGCCTGCCAGTTCCAGAATTTCGCCGATGTTACGGAAGCTTGCGCCCATAACCACGGTTTCATAACCGTGTTCTTTGTAATACTGGTAGATTTCAGATACAGAAACGACACCCGGATCTTCTGCCGGGGCGTACTCTTTCTTATCGGTATTGGCTTTGTACCAGTCAAGAATACGGCCAACAAACGGAGAAATCAGGAACACGCCCGCTTCCGCACAAGCACGTGCCTGAGCGAAGGAGAACAGCAGAGTCAGGTTACAGTTGATACCTTCTTTTTCCAGCTGTTCTGCAGCACGGATACCCTGCCAGGTAGAAGCCAGTTTGATCAGAATACGATCGTTGCTAATACCTGCATCGTTGTAGAGCTTAATCAGGCGTTTTGCTTTCGCAATTGACGCTTCGGTGTCATAGGAAAGACGCGCATCAACTTCAGTTGAGATACGGCCCGGAACCAGTTTCAGGATTTCCAGACCAATATTTACTGCCAGTTTGTCGGTCGCGTCCACGATCTGCTGCGCGCGATCGTTGCTCTGCTGTTTCGCCCAGGCGACAGCATCATCAATCAACTTACGGTATTCCGGAATTTGCGCTGCGTTAAGAATGAGAGAAGGGTTGGTTGTGGCATCCTGCGGTTGATACAGCTTCATTGCCGCGATGTCCCCAGTGTCGGCCACTACGGTGGTGTACTGACGAAGGGAGGTCAATTTGTCCGTCATGATAGTATTTCTCTTTAAACAGCTTGTTAGGGGGATGTAACCGGTCTGCCCTGATGATATCACGACGTAACGACAGCGCAACCGCAGACAAAAGGGTTATCACCAGGCAAGACTGTTTCGGATTTCTGACATGGCGTTGATATCACCCGCCATTTTTAAACAAAACCTCATGTATGCTACACAGACGTTATCAACCAATGCACATCGTATATAATTCTTAATCAATTGGTAACGTTTACACAGGAATGTAACCGCGCGCCGGCGACAAGAGGGATACGAATGCCTGACTTTTTCTCTTTTATTAACAACGTACTATGGGGATCAGTGATGATCTACCTGCTCTTCGGCGCAGGCTGTTGGTTCACTTTTCGTTCTGGGTTCGTTCAATTTCGCTATATTCGTCAGTTTGGCAAAAGTCTTAAAAATAGCATTCATCCGCAACGAGGCGGTTTAACTTCTTTTCAATCATTGTGTACCAGTCTCGCCGCACGTGTCGGCAGCGGCAACCTGGCAGGCGTTGCGCTGGCTATCACCGCAGGTGGGCCGGGTGCCGTTTTCTGGATGTGGGTTGCCGCATTTATTGGCATGGCGACCTCTTTTGCCGAATGTTCCCTTGCCCAGCTTTATAAAGAACGTGACGTCAATGGGCAGTTTCGCGGCGGACCGGCATGGTATATGGCGCGTGGGTTAGGGATGCGCTGGATGGGCGTTCTGTTCGCCGTCTTTTTGCTCATCGCCTACGGACTGATTTTCAGCGGAGTTCAGGCAAATGCTGTCGCGCGCGCGATGAGTTTTGCATTTGATTTCCCTCCGTTAGTAACGGGTGTCATTCTCGCCATTTTTACTCTGTTGGCGATAACTCACGGCATTCATGGCGTCGCCCGGTTAATGCAATGGTTTGTCCCTATTATGGCGTTAATCTGGGTACTCGCCAGCCTGGTCATTTGCGCAATGAATATCGGGCAACTTCCACACGTTATTTGGTCTATTTTTGAAAGCGCCTTTGGCTGGCAGGAAGCGGCAGGCGGCGCGGCGGGTTATACCCTGAGTCAGGCGATTACTAACGGCTTTCAGCGCAGTATGTTTTCCAATGAGGCAGGGATGGGATCAACACCGAACGCAGCAGCGGCGGCGGCATCATGGCCACCGCATCCGGCAGCGCAAGGTATTGTCCAGATGATCGGCATCTTTATCGACACGATGGTGATTTGTACGGCAAGCGCCATGCTGATATTGCTGGCTGGTAACGGCACCACCTATTTGCCACTGGAAGGTATCCAACTCATTCAGAAAGCGATGCGTGTATTAATGGGTTCCTGGGGGGCAGAATTTGTCACGATAGTGGTGATTCTATTTGCCTTCAGCTCGATCGTCGCCAACTACATTTATGCCGAAAATAATCTCTTCTTTTTACGGCTGAACAACCGGAAAGCTATCTGGAGTCTGCGTATCTGTATCTTTGTTACGGTCATTGGCGGTACCCTACTGAGCCTTCCTCTGATGTGGCAACTGGCCGATATTATTATGGCCTGCATGGCAATCACCAATTTGACAGCGATTTTGCTGCTTTCCCCCGTGGTGCATATCATTGCCAGCGATTATCTGCGCCAACGTAAACTCGGCGTACGTCCGGTGTTTGATCCGCTGCGCTACCCGGATATCAGTCAGCAACTGTCCCCTGATGCGTGGGATGATTTGTCACAGGAGTAATCACAACTATCGATCAACTCATCCGCTTTTTTTGCTACAGTCGCAGTAAATTTCCTGCAAGGACTGGATATGTTGATTCTGATTTCACCTGCTAAAACACTTGATTATCAAAGCCCTTTGGCCACCACACGCTACACGCTGCCGGAGCTGTTAGACAACTCCCAACAGCTTATTCATGAAGCGCGAAAACTAACGGCACCGCAGATTGGCAAACTGATGAAAATCAGTGACAAGCTGGCCGATCTCAACGCTACCCGCTTTCATGACTGGCAGCCAGATTTCACGCCAGAGAATGCCCGGCAGGCAATTCTGGCATTTAAAGGCGATGTCTATACCGGCTTGCAAGCCGAAACCTTTAGTGAAGAAGATTTCGCTTTTGCCCAGCAGCATTTACGTATGCTTTCCGGTTTGTACGGCGTACTGCGCCCGCTCGATTTAATGCAGCCATACCGTCTGGAGATGGGGATCCGTCTTGAGAATGCGCGGGGTAAAGACCTGTACCAGTTCTGGGGGGATGTGATCACCAACAAGCTAAACGAAGCGCTCGAAGCACAAGGCGATCAGGTGGTGATTAACCTGGCGTCAGATGAGTATTTTAAATCAGTGAAACCGAAGAAATTAAATGCCGAGATAATCAAGCCGGTATTCCTCGATGAGAAGAACGGCAAGTTTAAGGTCATCAGCTTCCATGCTAAAAAAGCGCGTGGCCTGATGAGTCGGTTTATCATTAAAAATCGCCTGACCAAGCCAGAGCAACTGACAGGTTTTAACAGTGAAGGTTACTTCTTCGATGAAGCCTCTTCCAGCAATGGCGAACTGGTGTTTAAACGCTACGAACTGCGTTAAGTTTGCGGTAAATGCCGGAGGTCATCCGGCATTTATAATTTAGCGGTGATGTCTGCCAGGCCCCGGATAATGATCATCCCGGTGATCATGACGATGATCGTCACGATGATCGCGATGATTATTATAGTGCGGCTGCAGTCCGTATGGGTGCCAGCGATTGCCTCGCCATTCATAATTTCTGTGCCACCAGTCGTGGTCACGCCAGTAACCGCCATCCCAGTAGAAACCGCGATAATCACGATCGCCAATCTGTAACTTTACTGATGGCACCAGCATTATTTCCTCAGCCTGCGCTGCTATAGGAGCAACCAGAATCAGGGAAAATGCGAGTAAGAGAGATTGCATCTTTTTCACAGGTGACTCCTTATTATCATTGCCAGTTATGGGCCGATATAAGGAGCTTACGGTAAAAGAATCCTCGTTGTCATTATCCAATCTAAGTTACCGCATTTATTGAAAATTTCTCCTTTTTTTCTGTCGATTTTTCTCATATTTTCTCCACAAAAAAGCCGAGCTGTATAAACACAAGCCCGGCTATTTTTTCGGAATTTAATGGATATTAATTATGATTCATCATGAGTTTGCGCAGCGCAGCAAAATCGGCAGGCAGACTATGTGAAAGTAAGGGCAAATCAGCACGTTCTGCCAGCTCTTTTGGCAGTTCCAGCGTTTCACCAAGAATCACTTCCACGCTCTCTTTAAACTTCGCCGGGTGCGCGGTGCCGAGGAACAGGCCATATTCTCCCGGATGAAGCTGGTCACGCAGCGCACGGTAAGCCACGGCAGCATGCGGTTCCGAGGTATAGCCCAGTGCTTTTAACTCACGCATTGTCTGCCGGGTGGTTTCATCATCCACCGCCGCATAACCCAGCTCCTTCAGTTGCCAGATTTTACGGCGGAACAACTCTTCCACTCGCGGCCAGTTGTTTGGCTGGCTGACATCCATCGCATTGGATAATGTCGCCTGGGTAGCTTTAGGCGCCCACTGCCCGTCGTGCAGGAAACGCGGCACCGTATCGTTAACGTTAGTGGCAGCAATAAAACGTTTCACCGGCAGACCGAGTGATTTCGCCAGCAATCCTGCCGTCAAATCGCCGAAGTTTCCGCTCGGCACTGAAACAACTAGCTGGTTACGCGCTTCCTGTGGCAACTGCGCCACGGCTTCAAAGTAATAGCAAATCTGCGCCAGCAAACGACTGATGTTAATAGAGTTAGCAGAGTTCAGTCCCAACGCCACTTTTAGTTCTTCATCATCGAACGCCTGTTTAACAAGAGCCTGGCAGGCATCGAAATCGCCGTCGATGGCGACGGTTTCAATATTGCCACCCAGCGTACAGAACAGTTTTTCTTGCAGTGGACTGATTTTGCCGTGCGGATAAAGGATGACCACTTTAACGTTCGGTAAACCGTAGAAAGCGTGAGCCACTGCTGCTCCGGTGTCGCCGGAAGTCGCAGTCAGAATAGTCACTGGCTTATCGCCCGCAATATGGGTCAGCATTTGCGCCATAAAGCGACCGCCGAAATCTTTAAATGCCAGCGTTGGCCCGTGGAACAACTCCAGACAACCGACGTCATTTTCAACTTTGGCGACCGGAGCCGGGAAAGCAAATGCCGCGCGCACGCGCTCTTCCAGAACTTCCTGTGGGATCTCATCACCAATAAACGCCGAGAGGATCTTCGCGCTGCGAGTGACGAAATCCAGTTTCAGCATCTCATCAATTTCGGTCAGGCTGAATTCCGGTAGCTCATGAGGGAAAAACAACCCCTGATTTTTGCCCAATCCCTGCGTTACGGCTTGCGCAAAACTGACCTGCTCATTGTGATCTTTCAGATTGTAGAGTTTCATTTAGTTTTCCAGTACTCGTGCGCCCGCCGTATCCAGCCGGCAAATATGAACAAAACCTTCCTGATTTTGCAGGTAATTCTTACCTAACCAGTCGGCAACTCGCTGGGCGGTATCCAGTTTATCGCACAGGGCGAACAAGGTCGGCCCCGAGCCGGAGATACCGCTCGCTACCGCACCGATTTCCGCGACCGCCTGACGTGCTTGCCTGAAGCCTGGCAATAAACGTTCACGGTAGGGTTCAGCGATAACATCTTTCATCAGCTTCGCGGCAAGTTCAGGCTGGCGGGAATAGCAGGCGTGAATGAAGCCCGCCAGGTGTCGCCCGTGCGCAATGCAATCCTGGCGGCGATACTGCGCCGGTAAAATAGCCCGTGCTTCTGCCGTCGAGACTTTAATCCCCGGATACGCCAACACCCATAACCACTCATCAAATCCTGGTACCTGCTGGCTGATGATGCCGTTTTCTTCGATCATCAACTGCATGCCGCCAAGAAAGCACGGTGCCACGTTGTCGTAATGAATGCTGCCGGAGATACGCCCTTCCAGTTCGCCCATCAAGGCCAGCAGGCGGGTATCATTGAGCGGCTTACCGCAGTGTTCATTCATCGCCACCAGCGCCGCGACCACCGAACAGGCGCTGGAACCTAAGCCAGAACCGATCGGCATATTCTTTTCCAGGGTCATCGCCACCGGAATTTGCTTACCCACTTCCTGGCAAAAACGCTCCCAGCACTGATAAACGATATTTTCCCGAGGTTCTGACGGCAGCTTATCGGCAAAGCGTCCGAGGTTATTGAGACTGAATGTCTCTGCCGCCTCAACCGTGACTACATCTCCGAGCAATGCACCATCAACGGGTGTCACCGCCGCCCCGAGCACATCAAACCCGACGCTCATATTGGCACTGGAAGCCGGGGCATAAACTTTAACCATGTCAGACTCCTAACTTCCATGAGAGGGTACGTAGCAGATCGGCAAAGACACCAGCAGCTGTAACGTCATTGCCCGCACCATATCCGCGCAGCACCAACGGCAGCGGCTGATAATAGTGGCTATAGAAGGCCAGGGCGTTTTCACCATTTTTCACTTTGAACAGCGGATCATTACCATCCACTTCGGCAATCTTCACGCGGCAGACGCCATCTTCATCAATATTGCCAACATAGCGCAAAACTTTTCCTTCATCACGGGCCTTCGCCACGCGCGCGGCAAAGAGATCGTCGAGCTGTGACAGATTCGCCATAAAAGCGGCAACATCACCCTCGGCGTTAAACTCTGCGGGCAGCACAGGTTCAATTTCAATATCCGCCAGCTCCAGTTCACGTCCCGTTTCACGAGCGAGAATCAATAGTTTACGCGCCACATCCATACCAGAAAGATCATCTCGCGGGTCCGGTTCGGTATAACCCATTTCCCGCGCCAGCGTGGTCGCCTCGGAGAAACTCATGCCTTCGTCTAACTTGCCGAAGATATAAGAAAGCGAACCAGAAAGAATGCCAGAGAATTTCATCAATTCATCACCCGCGTTGAGCAGGTTTTGTAAGTTCTCAATGACCGGCAACCCCGCACCGACGTTGGTGTCATAAAGGAATTTACGCCGTGATTTTTCCGCCGCGTAACGCAGCTGATGGTAGTAATCCATCGACGAGGTGTTGGCCTTTTTGTTCGGAGTCACCACGTGGAAACCTTCGCGCAGGAAGTCGGCATATTGATCCGCCACCGCCTGGCTGGAAGTGCAATCGACAATCACCGGATTCAGCAAATGATATTCTTTCACCAGGCGAATTAAGCGCCCAAGGTTGAACGGCTCTTTGGCTTGCGCCAGTTCTTCCTGCCAGTTATCCAGGTTAAGGCCATGCACATTAGTCAGCAGCGCCTTCGAGTTAGCAACGCCGCAAACGCGTAAATCGATGTGTTTGTTCTTCAGCCAGCTTTGCTGACGTTTCAGTTGCTCCAGCAGCGCGCCGCCAACGCCACCGACGCCAATCACAAAAACTTCGATAACCTGATCGGTATTGAACAGCATCTGGTGGGTAACGCGTACGCCAGTGGTCGCATCATCGTTATTTACCACGACAGAGATTGAGCGTTCAGAAGACCCTTGAGCAATGGCGACAATGTTGATATTGGCGCGGGCCAGTGCGGCAAAGAATTTCGCCGAGATCCCACGCAAGGTGCGCATACCATCGCCCACCACCGAGATAATGGCCAGCCGTTCAGTGACCGCCAGCGGCTCCAGCAAACCTTCTTTCAGTTCCAGGTAGAACTCTTCCTGCATCGCGCGTTCAGCACGCGCACAGTCGCTTTGTGGTACGCAGAAACTGATACTGTATTCGGAAGATGATTGCGTAATCAGCACCACTGAAATGCGGGCGCGTGACATTGCCGCAAAGACGCGCGCCGCCATGCCGACCATCCCTTTCATCCCCGGACCAGAAACGCTGAACATTGCCATGTTATTCAGATTGGAAATGCCCTTGACCGGTAATTCATCTTCATCACGGCTGGCGCCAATGAGCGTACCTGGTGCTTGAGGATTTCCGGTATTTTTAAT
This sequence comes from Escherichia sp. E10V10, assembly GCF_004211985.1. Lineage (NCBI taxonomy): Bacteria > Pseudomonadati > Pseudomonadota > Gammaproteobacteria > Enterobacterales > Enterobacteriaceae > Escherichia > Escherichia sp. E10V10. Next base: position 216,078 of record NZ_RHJO01000002.1, read on the forward strand.
CAGGCAAGGGATCTGGAACTGAGCGATAGGGGTAATGGTGCGAGGGTGAAGAACTTTAGCGCCGAAGTAGGAAAGCTCCATCGCTTCCTGGTACGACATCGACTTCAACAGCCTCGCATCGGGCACCTGACGCGGGTCGCAAGTATAGACACCATCGACATCCGTCCAGATCTCGCAACAATCGGCGCGTAAGCAGGCGGCCAGTACCGCGGCGGAGTAGTCAGAACCGTTACGTCCCAGCACCACCAGCTCACCTTTTTCATTACCGGCGGTAAAACCAGCCATCAGCACCATATGGTCAGCCGGAATGCGGCTTGCCGCAATACGGCGGGTGGACTCAGCAATATCGACCGTAGATTCGAGGTAATGACCGATTGCCAGCAGCTTTTCGACCGGATCGATAACGGTAACGTTGTGCCCACGCGCTTCCAGTACCCCGGCCATAATGGCGATCGACATTTTTTCACCACGGCAAATCAGCGCGGCGTTGATGCTGTCCGGGCATTGCCCCAATAAGCTAATGCCATGCAGGACATGTTTGATTTGGGCAAATTCTTGATCAACGAACGCTTTCAATTGCGCCAGTGGAAATCCCGGTTGGGCGGCGGCGAGTCCCGTCAGAAGTTCGGCAAAAATACGTTCGGCATCGCTGATATTGGGTAAAGCATCCTGACCGCTAATGGTTTTTTCAATCATTGCGACCAGATGGTTGGTAATTTTGGCGGGGGCAGAGAGGACGGTGGCCACCTGCCCCTGCCTGGCATTGCTCTCCAGAATATCGGCAACCCGCAGAAAACGTTCTGCATTTGCCACTGATGTACCGCCGAACTTCAACACTCGCATGGTTGTTACCTCGTTACCTTTGGTCGAAAAAAAAGCCCGCACTGTCAGGTGCGGGCTTTTTTCTGTGTTTCCTGTACGCGTCAGCCCGCACCGTTACCTGTGGTAATGGTGATGGTGGTGGTAATGGTGGTGCTGATGCGTTTCATGGATGTTGTGTACTCTGTAATTTTTATCTGTCTGTGCGCTATGCCTATATTGGTTAAAGTATTTAGTGACCTAAGTCAATAAAATTTTAATTTACTCACGGCAGGTTACCAGTTCATAGAGTGCTGGTAGATGCTCTTTTTTTAATCCACACAGAGACATATTGCCCATTGCAGTCAGAATAAAAATCTGAAAATGCCCTTCCTTGTCGTTTTTTATTTGGTGATATTTTTTTCAATATCATGCAATAAACGATGCAACATGGCCGTGTCTCGTTGCTCCAACAGCCCGATGCGTTGTTGTAACCAGTCGACCAGTTTGGTGTCATCTGCCACCGCCAGAGTCGTTAACAATGACATGGCACGTTCACGCAAAGCCTGCAGTTGAAATGGGTCCGCCGTTGCGGCAGATTCCACCGGTTGTTGTATTAATGTTGCTAATTGATAGCAATAGACCATCACCGCCTGCCCCAAATTCAGTGATGGATAATCCGCCACCATTGGCACGCCGGTGAGGACATCAGCAAGCGCCAACTCTTCGTTAGTCAAGCCGGAATCTTCGCGACCAAAGACCAGCGCCGCATGGTTCATCCATGTCGATTTTTCCTCCAGTAGCGGCACCAGTTCTATTGGCGTGGCGTAGTAATGGTATTTCGCCCGACTGCGCGCAGTGGTAGCAACGGTAAAATCAACGTCGTGTAGCGATTCAGCCAGCGTTGGAAAAACTTTAATATTATCAATAATATCACCAGAACCATGCGCCACCCAGCGGGTAGCTGGTTCCAGGTGTGCCTGGCTATCGACAATGCGCAGCTCGCTAAATCCCATTGTTTTCATCGCCCGAGCCGCTGCACCAATATTTTCAGCTCTGGCAGGTGCTACCAGAATGATCGTTATACGCATGTTGCCACTCTTCTTGATCAAATAACCGCGAACAGGGTGATGAATGTCAACTTATTACGCGGAGAGAATTTACAAATTCGTAACGTAAGTCGCAGAAAAAGCCCTTCAGTTAACTTAAAAAAAGCTAAACTATTTCTTGACTATACTAACGGTGTAATTGTTAAAAATTGCTACATATCCTTCTGTTTACTTAGGATAATTTTATAAAAAATAAATCTCGACAATTGGATTCACCACGTTTATTAGTTGTATAAGGCAACTAGTTGTATTATTAAAATAATGTGACGAAAGCTAGCATTTAGATACGATGATTTCATCAAACTGTTAACGTGCTACAATTGAACTTGATATATGTCAACGAAGCGTAGTTTTATTGGGTGTCCGGCACGTCTTAGCCTGTTATGTTGCTGTTAAAATGGTTAGGATGGCAGCCGTTTTTGACACTGTCGGGTCCTGAGGGAAAGTACCCACGACCAAGCTAATGATGTTGTTGACGTTGATGGAAAGTGCATCAAGAACGCAATTACGTACTTTAGTCATGTTACGCCGATCATGTTAATTTGCAGCATGCATCAGGCAGGTCAGGGACTTTTGTACTTCCTGTTTCGATTTAGTTGGCAATTTAGGTAGCAAACATGCAGACCCCGCACATTCTTATCGTTGAAGACGAGTTGGTAACACGCAACACGTTGAAAAGTATTTTCGAAGCGGAAGGCTATGATGTTTTCGAAGCGACAGATGGCGCGGAAATGCATCAGATCCTCTCTGAATATGACATCAACCTGGTGATCATGGATATCAATTTGCCGGGTAAGAACGGTCTTCTGTTAGCGCGTGAACTGCGCGAGCAGGCGAATGTTGCGTTGATGTTTCTGACTGGCCGTGACAACGAAGTCGATAAAATTCTCGGCCTCGAAATCGGCGCAGATGACTACATCACCAAACCGTTCAACCCGCGTGAACTGACCATCCGTGCACGCAACCTGCTGTCCCGTACCATGAACCTGGGTACAGTCAGCGAAGAACGTCGTAGCGTTGAAAGCTATAAGTTCAATGGTTGGGAACTGGACATCAACAGCCGTTCATTGATCGGTCCTGATGGCGAGCAGTACAAACTGCCGCGCAGCGAGTTCCGCGCCATGCTTCACTTCTGTGAAAACCCAGGCAAAATTCAGTCTCGTGCTGAACTGCTGAAGAAAATGACCGGCCGTGAGCTGAAACCGCACGACCGTACTGTAGACGTGACGATCCGTCGTATTCGTAAACACTTCGAATCTACGCCGGATACGCCGGAAATCATCGCCACCATTCACGGTGAAGGTTATCGCTTCTGCGGTGATCTGGAAGATTAATCGGCTTTACCACCGTCCAAAAAAACGGCGCTTTTTAGCGCCGTTTTTTATTTCCAGATACGTAACTCATCGTCCGTTGTGACTTCTTTACTGGCTTTCATTTTCGGCAGTGAAAACGCATACCAGTCGATATTCCGCGTCACAAACATCATGCCGGCCAGCGCCACCACCAGCACACTGGTTCCCAACAACAGTGCGCTATCGGCAGAGTTGAGTAGTCCCCACATCACACCATCCAGCAACAATAGCGCGAGGGTAAACAACATGCTATTGCGCCAACCTTTTAATACCGCCTGCAAGTAAATACCGTTCATTAATGCCCCTATCAAGCTGGCAATTATCCATGCCACGGTAAAACCGGTGTGTTCAGAAAGCGCCAGCAAGAGCAAATAAAACATCACCAATGACAGCCCCACCAGCAAATATTGCATCGGGTGCAAACGTTGCGCGGTGAGCGTTTCAAAAACAAAGAAGGCCATAAAAGTCAGCGCAATCAGCAAAATAGCGTACTTAGTCGCCCGGTCCGTTAATTGATACTGATCGGCAGGCGTAGTGACTGCGACGCTAAACGCCGGGAAGTTTTCCCAGCCGGTATCATTGCCTGAAGCAAAACGCTCACCGAGATTATTGGCAAACCAGCTACTTTGCCATTGCGCCTGAAAACCGGATGCACTTATTTCTCGTTTCGCAGGCAAAAAATCACCTAAAAAACTGGGATGCGGCCAGTTGCTGGTTAAGGTCATTTCGCTATTACGCCCGGCAGGCACCACAGAAAGATCGCCGGTACCGCTTAAATTCAGTGCCATATTCAGCTTCAGGTTCTGCTTCCGCCAGTCCCCTTCGGGTAAAGGGATATGCACGCCCTGCCCGCCTTGCTCTAACCCGGTACCGGGTTCAATGGTCAGCGCTGTTCCGTTAACTTCAGGCGCTTTCACCACACCAATACCACGCGCATCCCCGACGCTAATCACAATAAATGGCTTGCCTAAGGTGATATTTGGCGCGTCGAGTTCGCTAAGACGCGAAACATCAAAATCGGCTTTTAGCGTTAAATCACTGTGCCAGACCTGACCGGTATAAATACCAATCTTGCGTTCTTCCACATTCTGATTACCATCAACCATCAACGACTCAGGTAACCAAAAATGGATAAAACTTCGTTTCCGCTCCACGGTTTTATCCTCTTCCTGCACCGTATAAAGCTCGGTCACAGGAATAGCGATGAGCGGCCCAACGAGTTTTTGCGGCCCGCTGGTACTTTGGCGAATCGCATCTTCCACATCGCTACGGTAATCGGCACGTTCGACAATCACCTGCCGAATCAGCATTATCGGGATCAACAACAGCAATACAGCACCAAACAGGGTGGTCATTTTCCAGAACAGGGGGGATTTCAACATAGTCTTCTCCTTTGCAATGGCGACAGGATATGAAGGCTATGTGGGAAGAATTTGAAGTTATGTGAAGTGACGGTGAAGTCGAAGCGAGGCCAATACGCCGCCTTCCGGCACGTTGTGCAACGTGACTTCGCCATTAAGCAAACGGGCAACTTCACTGACAAACGCCAGCCCCAGACCACTGCTTTTTTGCCCATTCGCACGCGGCAAAGAGTAGAAACGCTCAAAAATACGTGACAGCGCGTAGTCAGGAATACCACTACCGGTATCCAGCACATTAAGCGTGACGTGTTCCTGATCCACTTCGGCGCTTAGCGTTATGCGACCGCTTTCGGGGGTAAAATCGATGGCGTTATCCAGTAAATTCCCCAGCGCCTGCTCCAGTAACGCCGGTTCAGCAGCAACGTTAACCTCGGTGGGCATAACATTAAGAGTGATATTTTTTTCTGCCAACTGCACGGTGCGCGCTTCGCTGACGCGGCGAAATAATGCCGCCACATCAACCGCAGAAAGAACGACCTCCTGGCGATTCTCCAGTCTTGCCTGGCGTAGTAGCGTTTCCACCAGCGCCTGCATTCGCGCGTTTTGCGTCAGAATATTGTCGGTAAAACGGGCTACCACTTCCGGTGGCGGACCTTCGCGTAAAATTTCCGCCGCGCCACGAATTGCCGCCAGCGGACTTTTCAACTCATGAGTTAACGCGTAGACATACTGCTCAATATAGTTTTTCCCCTCCAGTTTCACGCGCATACTTTCCAGCGCCTGCGCTAACTTACGCAGCTCGCTACTGCCGAGTTCAGGAAGCGGAACGGGCTTATTGTCGGTAACGGAATCAGCATAACGAGTGAGCCGGGCAATGGAGCGGTTGATCCACCAAACCATTCCTGCGCCGATTACCAGCGCAATTCCCAGCAAAATGGCGCTCGCCCATAAAATTCGCCGCTCGCTGCGTTTAATCACCGGTGCCATCGCCGCGTTCGGTTTGCCTACGCTCAAAACGCCAACCAGCCGCGTGCCGTCCATAATAGGTGCGGCAACATACATCACAGAACTTTCGGGATCGGCAGGATTTTGCAACGTACTGCGCGCACCATACTGACCACGCAACGTTAGCCAGACATCATTCCAGCGGGAATAATCCTGCCCGACGGCTTTATTGGCCGAATCAAACAATACTTTGCCCTGCGCATCGGTCATATAGACATGATATTCGTTGCGCACTTTGTTGATGCCGCTGATATTGGCGCGAAACGGGCGATTTTGTAGCTGGTTAAATGCCTGCGCCAACTGCCCATGCGTTGGGTCACCAGAGAGCAAATCGGCACGCGCCAGCTCCGCCAGCAACGTTGCCGTATCGATCAACGTCCCTTCCGTCGCCCTTCGCACGCCCGGTTTAACTTCTTTGACAAAAATAGCCAGTACGAACCAGGCGGCTACCGCCACCAGTAAAAAATACCCCAGCAACAGCCGCATGCCGATACGCATTACAGGATCCTCAGGCTGTATCCCATGCCGCGATGGGTATTGATCGGCGAAAGCTCGGGATTAATAGCGCGCAGTTTGGCACGCAGCGTTTTAATGTGAGTATCGACAGTGCGATCGTAGGTGTCCTGGGCATCTTCCCAGACGCTATCCATCAGTTGCTGACGGGACCAGACGCGGCCCGGCGACTTAAGTAACGTTTTCAGCAACAAAAACTCATACCGTGTTAGCGTTAACGGCGTGTCAAACCAGCTGATCTGCGCCGCAGGTTCATTCAGTTCAAAATGACCAATACGGATGACGGGAGAAGGCGTAGAAAACTTCTTCACCCGACGCAGTAAGGTGCGCACTCTGGCGCACACTTCGCGGGGTGAAAACGGTTTAGCCACGTAGTCGTCAGCGCCAATTTCCAGTCCAAGCAGGCGGTCCACCTCTTCACTACGGGCTGTCAGGAACAGTACAGGTAGCGCCGGATGGATCGCCAGCAACTGACGGCACAGTTCAAAGCCGCTGATATCCGGCAGACCAACATCGAGAATAATGACGTCGGGAACCTGCTGGCGTGCTTTATCCAGCACCGGCAAGCCTCGCTCAAAGACCTCGACGGCAAAACCTTCCTGCTGCAACATATAGACCAGCGTGTCGGCTATCCCTTGCTCGTCTTCCACTAACCAGACCGTTTCCCGTTGCATATATCGCCTCTGTTATTGCCGCCACGGCATGACAGGCACCGCGCTAATCGCGTTTTTCGGCGACCCATCTACAACTTTGTCGGAGTAGGCCAGGTAAGCGAGCGCGTTGCGTTTGGCGTCATAGAAGCGTACGACCTGTAACGACTTAAAGACCAGCGACGTACGTTTTTTGAATACCACTTCGCCCTGAGCTTTGCCGTTTTTAATGCGCTCTGACAGTTCAATCGGCCCGACTTGCTGGCAGGAAATAGCCGCATCGGAAGTATCTTCCGCCAGGCCCAATCCCCCTTTAATACCGCCGGTTTTTGCCCGACTCACATAACAGGTGACATTTTTCACATCGGGATCGTCAAAGGCTTCTACGACAATTTTGTGATCCGGGCCGATCATTTTAAATACGGTATCGACCGAACCAATTTCTTCCGCATGTGCCAATGGCCCCAGCATTATCAGGCTTAAAGACAGGATCAAATGCTTGTATTTCATATTGTTACCATTTTTATAAGTTACACAGAGCAATTAGTTCGTCACGGTAAATAACATATTGATTAAGAACAAAATCTCAACACTTTTATTTCCGTCAAGACCTAAAACATACTCTACTAAGAAAAAAACACTGAATGCTAAAACAGCAAAAAATGCTATTATCCAATTACCTGATGTCAGGTGCTCGTTGTGAAAGGATGAGGATATTTTATGGATCAGGCCGGCATTATTCGCGACCTTTTAATCTGGTTGGAAGGTCATCTGGATCAGCCACTGTCGCTCGACAATGTAGCGGCGAAAGCAGGTTATTCCAAGTGGCACTTACAGAGAATGTTTAAAGATGTCACTGGCCATGCTATTGGCGCGTATATTCGTGCTCGTCGTTTGTCGAAATCGGCGGTTGCACTACGCCTGACCGCGCGCCCAATTCTGGATATTGCGCTGCAATACCGCTTCGACTCTCAACAGACATTTACTCGTGCATTCAAGAAGCAGTTTGCCCAGACTCCCGCACTTTACCGCCGTTCTCCTGAATGGAGCGCCTTTGGTATTCGCCCACCGCTGCGTCTGGGTGAATTCACCATGCCAGAGCACAAATTTATCACGCTGGAAGACACGCCGCTGATTGGCGTAACTCAGAGTTACTCCTGTTCACTGGAGCAAATCTCTGATTTCCGCCATGAAATGCGTTATCAGTTCTGGCACGATTTTCTCGGTAATGCGCCGACTATTCCGCCAGTACTTTACGGCCTGAATGAAACGCGTCCAAGCCAGGATAAAGACGACGAGCAAGAGGTGTTCTACACGACTGCATTGGCTCAGGAGCAAGCAGACGGCTATGTACTGACGGGGCATCCGGTGCTGTTGCAGGGCGGCGAATATGTGATGTTTACCTATGAAGGTCTGGGAACCGGCGTGCAGGAATTTATCCTGACGGTGTACGGAACCTGTATGCCGATGCTGAACCTGACGCGCCGTAAAGGTCAGGATATTGAGCGATACTATCCGGCAGAAGATGCCAAAGCGGGAGATCGCCCAATTAATCTGCGCTGCGAACTGCTGATTCCAGTACGTCGTTAACGTTGCAGCTCGTCTAATGCAGGGGCGTCCAGATGCGAGATGTCCCCTGCTGTTTCAACTACCCAACCAGACGCCAGCCACAGGCTTTCCTGATAATCCACGCGCGAAATAGAACAGTTACGCAGACGTAAGCGGCGTTCTGCCCATGCAGGTAGGCCCAGAATAGTACTCACCAGGCATCCCAGCGCGATACCGTGGCTCACCAGTAGCGGTCGACTTCCCTGCGGCAAATCCCGACAAGATTCCAGAGCAGCATTGACGCGCTCGCTCAGTTCCTGCATTGACTCGCCTTCAGGAATACGCCCGTCAACAGTGCCATTTACCAGTTGGCGACGCCAGTTCTCTTCTTCTTCGGTCAGAGAGTCGATATGTCTTTTTTCCAGCACGCCCATATTTAATTCACGCAGGCGGGAATCAAAGATAATGTCACAGCCGCAAGCCTGAGCGATGATTTCCGCCGTGCGCCGGGTGCGACCTAAATCGCTACTGATGATATGTGTAATGCCAAGCTCTTTGGCTCGCGCCGCCACCTGCATTGCTTGTTGCTCACCTTTGGCAGTCAGTGGGCTATCAGACTGGCCCTGAATACGTCGCTCGGCGTTCCACTGCGTTTCACCGTGGCGGACTAGGTATACCTGTAACATGCTTTTTTTCCGTATACTGCTGTAACGTTAATTTTTGAGTAATCCTGATTATGCACCATGTTGTCTGTGCGACCACCAATCCCGCTAAAATTCAGGCCATTCTGCAGGCATTTCACGAGATCTTCGGCGAAGGATCCTGCCACATTGAGTCCGTTGCCGTCGAGAGCGGCGTACCGGAACAACCCTTTGGCAGTGAGGAAACGCGCGCTGGCGCACGAAATCGGGTAGAAAATGCCCGCCGTTTACATCCAGAGGCTGATTTTTGGGTGGCGATTGAAGCGGGCATTGATGGTGACAGCACCTTCAGTTGGGTGGTCATTGAAAACGCCAACCAACGTGGCGAAGCACGTTCGGCTACTTTGCCGTTACCTGCGGTGATTCTGCAGAAAGTGCGTGAAGGCGAGGCGCTCGGCCCCGTGATGTCGCGTTATACCGGTATTGATGAGATTGGTCGTAAGGAAGGGGCGATCGGCGTGTTTACCGCCGGTAAGCTCACTCGCGCCAGCGTCTATCACCAGGCGGTGATCCTGGCGCTGAGTCCGTTTCATAATGCCGTGTATCAGCCATTGTAAACCGGATAAGGCGTTCACGCCGCATCCGGCATTCGGTGCACGGTGCCTGATGCGACGCTGACGCGTCTTATCAGGTCTACGAATATATTGAAATTAGTCGCTTTTCAGTATTTGTAGGACGGATAAGGCGTTCACGCCGCATCCGGCATTCGGTGCATATTGCCTGATGCGACGCTGCCGCGTCTTATCAGGCCTACAAAATCAATCGCTTTTCAGCAACACGTCTTCCAGCCACTGGCGCAGCTCGACGGGCGCGGCTTTCAGACTGTTAGATCCACGCGTAATGGTCGCGATGCCCGCGCCGAGTTCATTTTTTAACTCGCGCTGGCTCATTTCACCACGCAGCAACTCTTCAACGATACGCACGCGAGTCCCCAACGCTTCGCGCTCATCTGGCGTCAGCATCAGGTTTAACAATGGTAAATGGAGATCGTTTTGGTAGGCATTCTTAAGCAGGTCGACAAAACGTAACCACTCCTGGTGACGCTGTTCTGCCATCGCTGCTGAATAGGGTGATTGTTGGGCCATAGTGTGTCGCCATTGTTAGCGGGGGAAGCAAAATGCCTCCCCCGGTTGTACTCGCTAAAGAGTACGATAGCATATCATAAAGGTTCAAATCAGTAACGACGTCCCCATTCCGTAGCGCTCAAAAGCGTGGGCTTATCGCCCATGAAATAGCGATAGTACGCGTCATAAGCCAGCACATTTTTCACATAACCGCGCGTCTCGGAAAACGGAATACTCTCGACAAACGCCACCGCGTCGATACGCCCGGCGCTGTTACCAAGCCACGTGCGCACCCGCCCTGGGCCGGCGTTATAAGCTGCCGAGGAGAAAATGCGGTTATTGCCAAATTGCTGATAAACATATTGCAGATAACTGGTACCAATGTTGATGTTCGTTTCCGGATCCAGCAATTGCCCAGGGCTGCTATAACCAGGAATAGAGAACATCTTCACCGTCTGAGTCGCCGTACCGGGCATAATCTGCATCAGACCGCTGGCTCCTACCGGTGATTTCACTTTCGGATTCCAGGCGCTCTCCTGACGGGCAATCGCCATCGCATAGCTTTGCGGGATCTCCTTCCCACTGGTGTAACGTTTGAAAAGATCGTTGTAAGCCAGCGGGAATCGTTCTTCCAGATGATCCCACAATTTCCCGGCGATCGTCGCCTGAACACTGAGATCCCACCAGTGATTATTAAAGGCATAGCGTGCCAATTGCGCCTGCTCTGTTTTTGACTTGCTCTTCACCAGATTGGCCCACTCGCTACGTGCGGTGTTATCCATATTCCAGTACATCAACTCGCGCACGCGCGCCATCTCCGGCCCCTGGGTCAGGGCGCTGTCAACGTTCTGCGGCGCTTTATCAATCTTTAGTTGATACTCTTCGCCAATACGTTGCGCAGCGACCATCGGGTAGAAACCACGCTGTTGCATGAGTTGATGCAAAATCTCTTTTGCTTCAGCTTCACGCCCGCGTTCCAGCAGTATATCCGCCTGCCAGTAGCGCCATTCATCTTTATCTTTCGCCTCTATTGGCAGACGCGCCAGCCAGGTATTCAGACCACGGCGATCGCCAGTGCCAAGCGCCATCCGCACGCGGCGTTCAATTAACGACGTGGATTGCGAACGCATAATCGCGTCATCACGCCATTTCGCCTGCTCATCGGTGACATCGTTGCCCATCAGACGCCAGGCGACGATATCGCGCAACTCCTGAATCTGATCTTCATTAAGCTGCTGCGCCTGGGCAAGTGAAGGGATCATCAGCCGTGCATTTTCAGCATCCTGACGTGCCACGCTGGCAAATGCCACCGCCGCCATCTGACGGGTAAAATCGGTCGCGCCGGTGGAACGCGCGAAAGTCAGCACAGTATTAGGATCATTCGCCAGAGAAATAATTGCCGAAGCAATAGTCTGGTAATCGGCAGGCATTTGCCCTGCCAGCACCGTCACCAGCCCGGTATTGCCTGCTTTCATCGCCAGGCGGATACGCTCTAAATATGCCAGGGGTTCTTGTTTGCCGGACGCTCGCCAGACGCTAAATAACTTGTCACAAGCGTTAGGCTGGCTCTTTCCGGTTAGCCACAGCTCTTTCGCCCCCTGCCAGGCTTCTTCACTCTGCCCGGTGTTCCATTTTGCATAGTAGTAATTACACTGGGCTTCGGTTGTGCCTGGCTTTTCCGGGCTAAAGGCTAACAAGCCACGCCAGTCTTCGCGTCGCGCCAGTTCATTGACGAAACGCGATTGCAGCGTGCGAGCAGGAGGAAGCGTGGGGTTAGCGCGAACAAAGTTAGTAACCGTCACCGCCGGTTGATTCATCAGGTCATCGGTGATCTGGCGGTATTCCAGATAGGGATAAAGCGGATAATCCTTCAGGGATGGCATCATTTGTTCGACCACATCCATTTGTCGATTATCCCAGGCCTGCTTGATTTGCGCGTAACGGCTACGCTGCTCATCCAGTGAGTTGGCTCGCGCCACGCTGCTGACCGTCAGCAGACAGACACCGGCAGCCAACAGCCGCCAGGTAACTTGTTTGGCTTTTTCCACAAGCGCACCCTCTAAGTGTAAATACATCAATGCAGCATCATGCCGCGTAATAGATTTATGCTAACCAGTCATTGCCGTTTACGCCACGTTACGGACACTTTTTTACTTTTATACTCTAAATAATTCGAGTTGCAGGAAGGCGATAAGTGAGTGAGTCCCCAGGAGCTTACAGAAGTAAGTGACTGGGGTGAGCGAGCGTAAGCGCAGCACATGCAACTTGAAGTATGACGAGTATACTGCGAGGGTGATCGACCGGCTGGGATTAGATAAGGAAACAGGCTACACTTCGCCTTTGAAAACTCATCATCACGATAAACATAGAGGCGAAGTCCAACGTGGCTCAATTCGTTTATACCATGCATCGTGTCGGCAAAGTTGTTCCGCCGAAACGTCATATTTTGAAAAACATCTCTCTGAGTTTCTTCCCTGGGGCAAAAATTGGTGTCCTGGGTCTGAACGGCGCGGGTAAGTCCACCCTGCTGCGCATTATGGCGGGCATTGATAAAGACATCGAAGGTGAAGCGCGTCCGCAGCCAGACATCAAGATTGGTTATCTGCCGCAGGAACCGCAGCTGAACCCGGAACACACCGTGCGTGAGTCCATTGAAGAAGCGGTTTCTGAAGTGGTTAACGCCCTGAAACGTCTGGATGAAGTGTACGCGTTGTATGCCGATCCGGATGCCGATTTTGACAAGCTGGCCGCTGAACAAGGCCGTCTGGAAGAGATCATTCAGGCTCACGACGGTCATAACCTGAACGTTCAGCTGGAGCGTGCGGCGGATGCGTTGCGTCTGCCGGACTGGGACGCGAAAATCGCTAACCTCTCTGGTGGTGAGCGTCGTCGCGTGGCGTTGTGCCGCCTGCTGCTGGAAAAACCAGACATGCTGCTGCTCGACGAACCGACCAACCACCTGGATGCCGAATCCGTGGCCTGGCTGGAACGCTTCCTGCACGACTTCGAAGGCACCGTTGTGGCGATTACTCACGACCGTTACTTCCTCGATAACGTTGCAGGCTGGATCCTCGAACTGGACCGCGGTGAAGGTATTCCGTGGGAAGGCAACTACTCCTCCTGGCTGGAGCAGAAAGATCAGCGCCTGGCGCAGGAAGCTTCACAAGAAGCGGCGCGTCGTAAGTCGATTGAGAAAGAGCTGGAATGGGTACGTCAAGGTACTAAAGGCCGTCAGTCGAAAGGCAAAGCACGTCTGGCGCGCTTTGAAGAGCTGAACAGCACCGAATATCAGAAACGTAACGAAACCAACGAACTGTTTATTCCACCTGGACCGCGTCTGGGCGACAAAGTGCTGGAAGTCAGCAATCTGCGTAAATCCTATGGCGATCGTCTGCTGATTGACTCCCTGAGTTTCTCGATCCCGAAAGGGGCGATCGTCGGGATCATCGGTCCGAACGGCGCGGGTAAATCGACCCTGTTCCGTATGATCTCTGGTCAGGAACAACCGGACAGCGGCACCATCACTTTAGGTGAAACGGTGAAACTGGCGTCTGTCGATCAGTTCCGTGACTCAATGGATAACAGCAAAACCGTTTGGGAAGAAGTTTCCGGCGGGCTGGATATCATGAAGATCGGCAACACCGAGATGCCAAGCCGCGCCTACGTTGGCCGCTTTAACTTTAAAGGGGTTGATCAGGGTAAACGTGTTGGCGAACTTTCCGGTGGTGAGCGCGGTCGTCTGCATCTGGCGAAGCTGCTGCAGGTTGGCGGCAACATGCTGCTGCTCGACGAACCAACCAACGACCTGGATATCGAAACCCTGCGCGCGCTGGAAAACGCCCTGCTGGAGTTCCCGGGCTGTGCGATGGTTATCTCGCACGACCGTTGGTTCCTCGACCGTATCGCCACGCACATCCTGGACTACCAAGATGAAGGTAAAGTTGAGTTCTTCGAAGGTAACTTTACCGAGTACGAAGAGTACAAAAAACGCACGCTGGGCGCAGACGCGCTGGAGCCGAAGCGTATCAAGTACAAGCGTATTGCGAAGTAATGCGTAAAATGCCGGATGCGGCGTGAACGCCTTATCCGGCCTACAAAACCAGCGATTTCAATACGTTGTGAAACTCCAGGCCTGATAAGACGCGGTAAGCGTCGCATCAGGCATTGAGCACCGGATGCCGGATGCGGCGTGAACGCCTCTTCCGGCCTACAACAGCCTTAGCATCCGCAATTTCGTAGCGGGTCATCCGTGCTGGTTCTTTCAAACCTTGTTTAATCTCGACAGCCTCTTCCAGAGAGGTTTTCAACTCATCAAAAAAACTCATTTTATACCTCGCCTTTGAGCCGTTTCGTCACGGTTACCTCTGCTCCCCCATCATCTCCCGCACCAGCTCCACGCAGCGCAGGAAACGGCTGTCGTAATCGTCCTCTTCAACCCGCACAAATTCGATATTGTTCTCTTCCAGCATCTCCACCAGCAAGTTCTGGAACTCTTTACGATCCACCGAACTGCCGAGGCTGCGTAAACCATCCGCCACCCACGGGGTGTTGTTCTCCAGCAGGATCACCAGATCAAAACGGTATTCATCAATCAACGCCTGCACGAACGGATGCTCACGCCCTTCGTACTTTTTGCAGAACGCCTGAGTAGTCACAAAATCAGTGTCGATAAACGCTACTTTATTGGCATATTTTACTGCAAAATCAATATATTGTGCGTGTCCCAGCGCGATTTTATCGTAGTCGGAATACTGCAATGCGATCTCATCGCCGCCGAGATGCGAAAAGACATAATCACGACCAAACTCCCACGCACTGGTGGTGTTGAAGATATTGGCAAGTTTGTTTACCAGGGTGGATTTACCGCTCGACTCGCCGCCAAGGATCGCCACGGTACGCACAAAGAACGGCTTCACTTCGGTAGGAATATATTCCCAGTAGCGGAACGGGTTTTCGCGGATCTGCGCACCGCTGATACTCATAAAAGTGCGTTTCGGATCGATCAACACCGTTTCG
This sequence comes from Escherichia sp. E10V10, assembly GCF_004211985.1. Taxonomy (NCBI): domain Bacteria; kingdom Pseudomonadati; phylum Pseudomonadota; class Gammaproteobacteria; order Enterobacterales; family Enterobacteriaceae; genus Escherichia; species Escherichia sp. E10V10. The sequence goes on from NZ_RHJO01000002.1 coordinate 231,195, forward strand.
ATCCCCAAATGCTCCATATACTGCGGCGCGTCGGCCTCTTCCGAGGTGTAGATCAGATCCGGCTGGATCCCCTTTTCAGCCATAAACTTTTTGATGCCGTTGCTCCACACATCCCAGCCGTGCGGATACGGCTCCATGCCCTCTTCGTTAAAGGCATGAATACGAATGTTTTTTTGATACTTAAAGGTTTGCAATAACCAGCGCAGACGATCCGGCACCGTGGGCTGCTGCGACATGGCACTGTCTTCAAACAACGCGCGGTCACGGGTATCGTCAAAGCCCATAATGATATGCAGCTCGTCAACCTGGCTACAGGCGCGCTGGATAAGGTAGATATGTCCGGTATGCAGTGGGTAGAACTTACCGAATACAACGCCGATCGTTTTCTTCTGCCGTGGAAACTCAAGCCCCAAAAAACGGTGCAATGCCTCCAGCTTTTGCGCGCTGGGGCTTTTGATTTTGGCATTCAGTAACTGGCTTAAATACCCTTTGGTCATACCGCTGGCATCAGCTACCTGCTGTAGCGTGCAGCCCTGTTGCTTGATGGCAGTTTTCAGGTAATCAAATGACGACATATCTCCCTCCGTATCTCTTATTATAAGTCGTCGAACACGCTAAGCGCGTCGGAGAGTTTTTTAACGCCAAAAATCTGCATCCCTTCCGGCGCTTTTTTCGGTACGTTAGCCGCCGGAACAATTGCCCGCCGAAAACCGTGTTTCGCCGCTTCTGAGATTCGTTCCTGGCCGCTGGGCACCGGGCGGATCTCCCCTGCCAGCCCGACTTCACCAAACACCACCAGATCCTGCGGTAGCGGCCTGTCACGCAGACTGGAAACCATCGCCAGCAGTAACGCTAAGTCGGCACTGGTTTCGGTTACCTTCACGCCGCCGACCACGTTCACAAACACATCCTGATCAGCCATTTGCAACCCACCGTGACGATGCAGCACTGCCAGCAGGATTGCCAGACGGTTTTGCTCCAGACCTACCGCCACGCGGCGCGGATTCGCCATCATCGAGTGATCGACCAGCGCCTGAATCTCCACCAGCAGTGGACGCGTTCCTTCCCATACCACCATCACTGAACTACCAGAGGTCACTTCATCGCCACGGCTTAAAAAGATGGCTGAAGGGTTGCTGACTTCACGCAGCCCCTGTTCGGTCATCGCAAATACGCCCAGCTCATTCACCGCGCCGAAGCGGTTTTTATGGCTACGTAAGGTGCGAAAACGGGAGTCGGCATCGCCGTCCAAAAGCACCGAACAGTCGATACAGTGTTCCAGCACTTTCGGGCCAGCCAGTGAACCATCTTTGGTTACGTGACCGACCATGACAATCGCCACACCGCGCGTTTTGGCGAAGCGCGTCAGATAAGCCGCCGTTTCACGCACCTGCGCCACGCTGCCTGGCGATGACTGAACATCCGCCATATGCATCACCTGGATCGAGTCAATTACCATCAGCTTCGGTTGCTCTTCTTCGGCAATCAGGCAGATCTGCTCGATGCTGGTTTCCGACAACATATTGAGATTGTCAGTCGGCAGGCCAAGGCGATGAGCGCGCATTGCCACCTGTTGCAGCGACTCTTCGCCAGTGACATACAGCGTTTTCATCTGCTGCGCCAGTTTGCACAGCGTTTGCAGCAACAGCGTGGATTTCCCGGCACCTGGGTTACCGCCAATCAGAATGGCGCTTCCCGGCACAACGCCACCGCCTAATACGCGGTCGAACTCTTTAAATCCGGTGGAAAAACGCGGCAGCTCTTCAAGGCTGATATCGGAGAGTTTCTGGACTTTTGCCACCCCGGCGCTACCGGCATAGCCACTCAGACGCTCGTTACGCGCCACCGTTGGCGACGCAGCAAGACGCACCTCGGTGATGGTGTTCCAGGCATGACAGGCGCTGCACTGCCCCTGCCAGCGCGGATAATCGGCCCCGCATTCATTACAAACAAAGGCGCGTTTTGGAGCTTTTGCCACGGTGTACCTCGTTAATGCTGTGCCGCCCGCAGGATGACGGGCGGGCAATTACTTCTGATTCAGGCTGCCAGAGAGGATGCAGAATACCCCCATCAAGTCAGCGTGACGGATGGTGACTTCCGTCTTTTCATTCACTTTTGGCTTGGCATGGTAGGCAATCCCCAGCCCTGCCGCTTTGATCATCGGCAGGTCGTTGGCACCATCGCCAATCGCCACGGTTTGCGCCAGCGGAATATCATACTCCTGCGCCAGCCGGGTCAGGGTTTTCGCTTTGTACTGCGCGTCCACAATGTCGCCGATCACATTGCCGGTAAATTTACCGTCCATGATCTCCAGTTCATTGGCTACCACGGCGGTTAATCGCAGCTTGTCGCGCAGGTATTCAGCAAAGAAGGTAAAGCCGCCGGAGGCAATCGCCACTTTCCAGCCCAGCGTTTCTAGCTTCAGCACCAGTTGCGTTAAGCCTGGCATCAGCGGCAGATTTTCACGCACCTGTTGCAGAATATTGGCGTCAGCGCCTTTCAGCGTCGCCACGCGGCTACGCAGGCTAGCGGTAAAATCGAGTTCGCCGCGCATCGCCCGTTCGGTCACTTCCGCCACCATCTCGCCCGTTCCAGCCAGTTTGGCAATTTCATCAATACATTCTATCTGGATGGCGGTGGAGTCCATGTCCATCACCAGCAAACCCGGCGCGCGCAGGTGCGGGATTTTCCCCAGCGGCGCGACATCCAGCTGCGCTTCGTGGGCCAGGCGCGTAGCCCGGGCGGTGAGTGAACCTGCCAGACGAATCACCTGATAATCTTCCACGCACCAGGCAGCAACAATCACCATTGCCGCGCCCAGTTTGCTTTGGTACTGGGTCAGACGTTGTTTATCCAGCCCACGACCATACAGCAGCCAGCCGCTACGACCTGCGTGGTAATCCAGTGGCATCACTTCATCACCACTTAATGAAAGAGGCAGACCAGGCCATAAAGAGACATCTTCAGGCAGGTCGCACCAGGTAATGTTAGGCATTAAGGCTCCTGTAAAATCGTTCGAAGCAGGGAAAATAACGCATGAGGCTACCTTGTATCCATTGCTTCTGGCAACATTAAGTCTCAAATTTTCAACGGGTGGAATATGGCTCGCACAAAACTAAAATTCCGGCTGCATCGGGCAGTGATTGTCCTGTTCTGTCTCGCGTTGTTAGTCGCACTAATGCAGGGAGCATCATGGTTTAGTCAAAACCACCAGCGACAGCGTAATCCACAGCTGGAAGAACTGGCCCGTACCCTGGCGCATCAGGTAACCCTGAACGTTGCGCCGCTGATGCGTACCAACTCACCTGATGAAAAACGCATTCGGGCGATCCTCGATCAGTTGACGGACGAAAGTCGCATCCTCGACGCGGGTGTGTATGACGAACAAGGCGATCTTATCGCCCGCGCAGGCGAAAGCGTCGAGGTGCGCGACCGACTGGCGCTCGACGGTAAAAAAGCAGGTGGCTATTTTAACCAGCAGATTGTCGAACCGATTAAGGGGAAAAATGGACCGCTCGGCTATCTGCGCCTCACGCTCGATACCCATACGCTCGCCACCGAAGCCAAACAGGTGGATAACACCACCAATATTCTACGCCTGATGCTGCTGCTCTCGCTGGCAATCGGCGTGGTGCTGACTCGCACACTGTTGCAGGGTAAACGTACCCGCTGGCAGCAATCGCCCTTCCTGTTAACCGCCAGCAAACCGGTACCGGAAGAGGAAGAAAGCGAGAAAAAAGAGTGACCCATTACTACAAGAAAGGAAATCGTTATGTCCACATTACGCCTGCTCATCTCTGACTCTTACGATCCGTGGTTTAACCTGGCGGTGGAAGAGTGTATTTTTCGCCAGATGCCCGCCACGCAGCGCGTTCTGTTTCTCTGGCGCAATGCCGACACGGTAGTGATTGGTCGTGCGCAAAACCCGTGGAAAGAGTGTAATACCCGACGGATGGAAGAAGATAACGTCCGCCTGGCACGGCGCAGCAGCGGTGGCGGCGCGGTGTTCCACGATCTCGGCAATACCTGCTTTACCTTTATGGCTGGCAAGCCGGAGTACGATAAAACCATCTCCACGGAGATTGTGCTTAATGCGCTGAACGCGCTCGGCGTCACCGCAGAAGCTTCCGGGCGCAACGATCTGGTGGTGAAAACCGCCGAAGGCGACCGCAAAGTCTCAGGCTCGGCCTATCGCGAAACCAAGGATCGCGGTTTCCACCATGGCACCTTGCTGCTCAATGCCGACCTCAGCCGCCTGGCAAACTATCTCAACCCGGATAAAAAGAAACTGGCAGCAAAAGGTATTACCTCGGTACGTTCCCGCGTGACCAATCTGACCGAGCTGCTGCCGGGGATCACCCATGAGCAGGTTTGCGAGACCATAACCGAGGCCTTTTTCGCCCATTATGGCGAGCGTGTAGAAGCGGAAATCATCTCCCCGGACAAAACGCCAGACTTGCCGAACTTCGCCGAAACCTTTGCCCGCCAGAGTAGCTGGGAGTGGAACTTCGGTCAGGCTCCGGCGTTCTCGCATCTGCTGGACGAACGCTTTACCTGGGGCGGCGTAGAACTGCATTTCGACGTTGAAAAAGGCCATATCACCCGCGCCCAGGTGTTTACCGACAGCCTTAACCCCGCGCCGCTGGAAGCTCTCGCCGGGCGGCTGCAAGGCTGCCTGTACCGCGCGGATATGCTGCAACAGGAGTGCGAAGCGCTGCTGGTCGACTTCCCTGAACAGGAAAAAGAGCTACGGGAGTTGTCGGCATGGATGGCAGGGGCGGTGCGGTAACTCGCTCATTAAAATATCCAGGGAAGGAAATATGATCGATCTGGAGAACCAGGAACGGGAGATTATCAATTTAATGTTCAGCCAGGGTATATCCTGGCTAGCCGCCATGCGTATCAGGCATAAATTATCGCTTGCTGAAGTAAGTAAAATGTTAGGTATCTCGATTAATTCTCTAAAACGGATCGAAAAGACGGAACGGCTTAGCTCAAATATCAAAAGCAAAATGGCAGGAATTTATGGTTGTCCGCCAGAGTTGCTGATATGCCCTTACTGGATGACGGTTGAACATAAATGAATAGATTCGTGAATAGATACTTGAATGGTTTTGATTTCCTATCCATATGAAAAATAATAGTAAATCTATATATCAGTCGCTATTGATGAATAGATACTAAAAAGCCGGAGCAGTCTCCCGCTCCGGCTTAACACGACAATCGCCTTTCAGCGAAACACAATTACTCTTTATCGCCCAGCAGAACGGATTCCAGTGCAATTTTGATCATGTCGTTGAAGGTGGTCTGACGCTCTTCAGCAGTGGTCTGCTCGTGAGTACGGATGTGGTCAGACACGGTGCAGATAGCCAGTGCTTTCGCACCAAACTCTGCAGCCACGCCGTAGATACCAGCCGCTTCCATTTCTACGCCGAGGATGCCGTATTTTTCCATCACGTCGAACATTTCGCCGTCCGGAGAGTAGAACAGGTCAGCGGAGAACAGGTTACCAACACGCGCATCAACGCCCAGAGCTTTAGCCGCGTCTACCGCGTTACGCACCATGTCGAAGTCAGCGATAGCGGCAAAGTCATGGTCTTTAAAACGGATACGGTTAACTTTGGAATCGGTGCAGGCACCCATACCGATAACGACGTCACGCAGTTTTACATGCGGCAGAACAGCGCCACAGGAACCTACGCGGATAATTTTCTTCACGCCGAAATCGGTGATCAGTTCTTTGGTGTAGATGGAGCAGGACGGGATACCCATACCGTGACCCATTACGGAAATTTTGCGGCCTTTGTAAGTACCAGTGAAGCCCAGCATACCGCGAACGTTGTTCACTTCACGGGCATCATCAAGGAAAGTTTCAGCAATATACTTCGCACGCAGCGGGTCGCCAGGCATCAAAACTACGTCAGCGAAATCGCCCATTTCTGCATTAATGTGTGGGGTAGCCATCGTTTTATCCTTTTTGTGACATAACAAAGGCGGAGTCAACGCTCCGCCCAAATCCATCAGAACATGGCTTTGCCATATTCCATATCAGAAGTACCAAAATATTTTGCCAGAGTCTGACCAATATCCGCGAAGGTTTCACGGTGCCCCAGCGAACCCGGTTTCACTTTCGGGCCATACACCAGTACCGGAATGTGTTCACGCGTGTGGTCAGTACCGGTCCAGGTCGGGTCGCAACCGTGGTCAGCGGTGAGGATCAGGATATCGTCATCGCGCAGCAGAGACATCAGCTCCGGCAGACGGCGGTCGAACAGTTCCAGACCCGCGGCATAACCGGCGACGTCGCGACGGTGGCCCCAGGAAGAGTCAAAGTCAACGAAGTTGGTGAAGACGATGGTGTTATCACCCGCTTCCTTCATCTCTTTAATGGTGGCGTCAAACAACGCGTCCAGACCGGTCGCTTTCACTTTCTTGGTGATACCGCAGTTAGCGTAGATGTCCGCAATCTTACCGACAGAAACCACCTGACCATGTTTTTCATCAACCAGTTTCTGCAGCACGGTCGGTGCTGGCGGTTCAACGGCCAGGTCGTGACGGTTACCGGTACGCTGGAAGTTACCGGCTTTGTCGCCGATAAACGGACGAGCGATAACACGACCGATGTTGTAGCCGCCGTTGGTCAGCTCTTCACGGGCGATTTCACACAGTTCGTAGAGTTTATCCAGACCGAAAGTTTCTTCATGGCAGGCAATCTGGAACACGGAGTCAGCGGAGGTATAGAAAATCGGCTTGCCGGTTTTCATGTGCTCTTCGCCCAGTTGATCCAGGATGACCGTACCGGAAGAGTGGCAGTTACCGAGGTAACCTGGCAGGTTAGCGCGTTCAACCAGTTTATCCAGCAGCTCTTGCGGAAAGCTGTTTTCGTGATCGGAGAAGTATCCCCACTCAAACAGAACCGGGACACCGGCGATTTCCCAGTGACCAGACGGGGTGTCTTTACCAGATGACATTTCGTGCGCCCATGCGTACGCGCCGATAACTTCAGCGTTGCCGTCCATTCCTGCCGGAATGAAACCGGTAGAACCTTCATGTGCTTTCGCCAGCCCCAGACGGGTCAGATTTGGCAGATTGAGCGGGCCTTTACGACCGTTATCAGCTTCGCCTTTGGCACAGGCTTCTGCGATATGACCCAGGGTGTCAGCCCCGACGTCACCAAAGCGTTCTGCATCTTCTGTAGCGCCGATGCCGAATGAGTCCAGCACCATAATAAATGCACGTTTCATATGTTCTCCGTACTCAGTGCTTCAAATTTAAATGATCAGATCAGTATACCGTTATTCGCTGATACGACGATAGACAGTTGGTGTGCTTTCCGGTGCTTTATCGGCAAGTTTAATTGCCGCTTTCACCGCTTTCGCCGCTTCCTGCCAGCTGTTTTCGTCTTTCGCGTGGATAACCGCCAGCGGACGCTGACCGTCTACCAGGTCGCCCAGACGCACCATATCAGTAAAGCCGACGCTGTAATCGATGGTGTCAGATGCCTGACGGCGACCGCCGCCCATCGCAACCACTGCCATTCCCAGCGCACGGGTATCCATTTCACTGACAAAACCTTCGGTATCAGCATAGACTGCTTTCGTCAGCATCGCTGTCGGCAGATACTTCGCGTAGTTCTCAACGAAGTCGGTCGGGCCTTTTTGTGCTGCCACCATACGACCAAAGACTTCTGCCGCTTTACCGTTGTCCAGCACCGCCTGCAATTTCGCGCGCGCTTCGGCGTCATCTTTCGCCAGTTTACCGGAGATAAGCATCTCCACGCACAGCGCCATCGTGACATCAAACAGACGCGGGTTACGGTATTCACCCGTCAGGAACTGCACCGCTTCACGTACTTCAACCGCGTTACCTGCACTGGAGGCCAGCACCTGATTCATATCGGTGAGCAGCGCGGTGGTGCGCACGCCAGCGCCGTTAGCCACGCCAACAATCGCTTCGGCAAGGGCTTCAGAGAGTTCGTAGGTCGGCATAAACGCGCCGCTACCTACTTTCACGTCCATCACCAGCGCGTCCAAACCTTCCGCCAGTTTCTTCGCCAGAATAGAGGCGGTGATCAGCGGAATGGAGTCCACGGTTGCGGTAATATCGCGGGTCGCGTAGAAACGTTTATCCGCCGGAGCCAGTGAGCTGGTCTGGCCGATAATCGCCACGCCGACGTCTTTAATAATTTCGCGGAAACGGTTGTCATCCGGGAAAATGTCGAAGCCAGGGATGGATTCCAGTTTGTCGAGCGTACCGCCAGTATGACCGAGGCCGCGACCGGAGATCATCGGAATATAGCCGCCGCAGGCTGCGACCATTGGCCCTAACATCAGCGAAGTGACATCGCCGACGCCACCGGTCGAGTGTTTATCAACAATCGGGCCATTCAGATGCAGGCTTTTCCAGTCGAGAACGGTTCCTGAATCTCGCATCGCCATGGTCAGCGAGACACGCTCAGGCATTGTCATATCGTGGAAGAAAATGGTCATCGCGAGGGCGGCAATCTGCCCTTCGGAGATAGTGTTGTCGCGAATGCCGTTGATAAAGAAACGAATTTCTTCATCACTCAGCGCATGACCATCACGTTTTTTACGAATAATTTCTTGTGCGAGAAACAAGGTAACCTCCCGTGGAAAAGAGTATGAGGCGGCTTTTGCCGGATGCGTCTACGCCTTATCCGGCCTACGGGTGATACGTCTCGTAGGCCTGATAAGCGCAGCGCATCAGGCGCAAAGCATCTTACTTAGTAGCTGCTGGCGCTCTTACCGTCGCCGTGGCCCAGCGCTTTCAGCAGGCTTGCCAGCAGGCTGGAAGCGCCAAAGCGATAGTGACGCGCATCTGCCCAGTCAGCACCGAACAGTTCATCTGCAATAGCGAGATATTTCTGCGCATCTTCCGCAGTACGCACGCCGCCCGCCGGTTTGAAACCAACGGTTTTCTCTACGCCCATATCACGGATCACTTCCATCATGATGCGCGCGCTTTCCGGCGTCGCGTTCACTGCCACTTTACCGGTAGAGGTTTTGATGAAGTCGGCACCCGCTTTGATGGAGATTTCAGACGCTTTGCGGATCAGCGCTTCGTCTTTCAGTTCGCCGGTTTCGATGATCACTTTCAGCAGTACGTTCGCCGCTGCGCAAGCCTCTTTACAGGCTTTCACCAGATCAAAACCAACTTGCTCGTTGCCCGCCATCAGCGCACGGTACGGGAACACCACGTCAACTTCATCAGCACCGTAGGCGATTGCCGCACGGGTTTCTGCCAGTGCAATTTCAATGTCATCGTTACCGTGTGGGAAGTTGGTTACCGTAGCAATACGGATTTCCGGGGTGCCCTGCTCTTTCAGCGTTTTGCGAGCAATCGGGATAAAGCGAGGATAGATACAGATAGCAGCGGTATTGCCGACCGGAGTTTTGGCCTGATGACACAGGGCGATCACTTTCTCGTCGGTGTCGTCGTCATTCAGGGTAGTCAGGTCCATCAATTTCAGTGCACGCAGGCTGCTTGCTTTCAGATCAGTCATTTCATTCTCCTGGCTTGTCGCCAATAAAATTCACCTTGCGAGTTTGTTAGTATTCTAACATCGACTCCGCAACACACTTCGATATACATCACAATTAAGAAAATCTACTTACAAATTTGCATTACGGTAATGCGATCTGGTTCAAATAATTCACTTTCAAATGAATGCACCGGTGGTGACAAACGCATCAGGATCAAAGTGAACATCACGAAACTTCTTACAATGGCGCATCACCTTTGGCATAAAAGGAAAAGAAGATGCCCACTTCTCACGAGATTGCACTGCAACAACGTTGCCAGCAAATTGTCACAAGTCCGGAGCTTAGTCCGGAGCAGAAACGCCATTTTCTGGCGCTGGAAGCAGAAAACAATCTGCCTTATCCGCAGCTACCTGCCGAAGCCCGCCGCGCGCTGGATGAAGGCGTAATCTGCGATATGTTTGAAGGTCATGCGCCGTACAAACCGCGCTATGTCTTACCCGATTACGCCCGTTTTCTGGCGAACGGTTCCGAATGGCTGGAGCTGGAAGGCGCGAAAGATCTTGATGACGCGCTCTCTCTGTTGACCATTCTTTATCATCATGTCCCTTCGGTCACATCGATGCCGGTCTACCTGGGGCAGCTGGATGCGTTGTTGCAACCGTATGTTAGAATTCTAACACAAAACGAGATCGACATTCGAATAAAACGTTTCTGGCGTTACCTCGACAGAACCCTGCCAGACGCCTTTATGCACGCCAATATCGGCCCGTCTGATTCGCCCATTACCCGAGCAATTTTACGCGCAGACGCAGAACTGAAGCAGGTTTCACCGAACCTGACCTTTATCTACGATCCTGAAATTACCCCTGATGACCTGCTGCTGGAAGTGGCGAAAAACATCTGTGAATGTAGCAAACCGCACATCGCCAACGGTCCGGTGCATGATAAAATTTTCACAAAAGGGGGCTACGGGATTGTGAGCTGTTACAACTCACTGCCGCTGGCGGGTGGTGGCAGCACGCTGGTGCGCCTTAACCTGAAAGCCATTGCCGAGCGCAGCGAATCGCTGGAAGACTTCTTTACGCGCACTCTACCGCACTACTGCCAGCAGCAGATCGCCATCATCGATGCGCGGTGTGAATTCCTCTATCAACAATCACACTTCTTTGAGAATAGCTTCCTGGTGAAAGAAGGGCTGATTAACCCTGAACGTTTTGTGCCAATGTTTGGCATGTATGGGCTGGCGGAAGCGGTTAACTTGCTGTGCGAGAAAGAAGGGATTGCCGCGCGCTACGGTAAAGAGGCCGCCGCAAATGAAGTGGGTTATCGCATCAGCGCGCAACTGGCGGAGTTTGTCGCCAATACCCCTGTGAAATATGGCTGGCAAAAACGCGCCATGTTGCACGCACAGTCGGGGATCAGTTCCGATATCGGCACCACGCCGGGCGCGCGTTTGCCGTATGGCGATGAGCCAGATCCGATCACCCATCTGCAAACTGTCGCCCCGCATCATGCTTATTATTATTCCGGCATCAGCGACATTCTGACGCTCGACGAAACCATCAAACGTAACCCGCAGGCACTGGTACAGCTTTGCCTCGGTGCCTTTAAAGCCGGAATGCGTGAATTTACCGCCAATGTCAGCGGTAACGATCTGGTTCGCGTTACCGGTTATATGGTGCGTTTGTCGGATTTAGAAAAATATCGCGCCGAAGGTTCACGCACCAACACCACCTGGCTGGGCGAAGAAGCCGCACGCAACACTCGTATTCTGGAACGCCAGCCGCGCGTGATAAGCCATGAACAGCAGATGCGCTTTAGTCAGTAAGATTATCCCCTTCTCCTGCGTTGACGGGCCAGGCAGTCGTCTGGCTCTGTTTTTGCAGGGCTGCAATCTGCGCTGCAAAAACTGTCACAATCCGTGGACGATGGGACGTTGCAATGACTGTGGGGAGTGCGTGCCACAGTGTCCGCATCAGGCGTTGCAGATTGTTGACGGCAAAGTGCTGTGGAACGCTGTGGTCTGCGAGCAATGTGATACCTGCCTGAAGATGTGTCCGCAACACGCCACGCCAATGGCGCAATCCATGAGCGTGGACGAGGTGCTTAGCCATGTCCGCAAAGCGGTGCTGTTTATTGAAGGGATAACGGTAAGCGGCGGCGAAGCCACGACCCAGCTGCCGTTTGTGGTGGCGCTGTTTGCTGCCATCAAAAACGATCCGCAATTGTGCCATCTCACCTGTCTGGTGGACAGTAACGGCATGTTGAGTGAAACCGGCTGGGAAAAATTACTCCCGGTGTGCGACGGCGCGATGCTCGATCTCAAAGCGTGGGGGAGCAAATGTCATCAACAATTAACCGGACGCGATAATCAGCAGATTAAGCGCAGCATTAGTCTGCTTGCCGATCGCGGCAGGCTGGCGGAACTGCGTTTGCTGGTAATCCCAGGCCAGGTTGATTATTTGCAACACATCGATGAGCTGGCGGCGTTTATCAAGGGACTTGGAGATGTTCCGGTTCGCCTGAACGCATTTCATGCCCACGGCGTGTATGGCGAGGCGCAAAGCTGGCCGAGCGCCACGCCGGAAGACGTTGAGTCGTTGGCTGATGCGTTAAAGGTGCGCGGGGTGAGTCGGTTAATATTTCCGGCGCTGTATTTGTGACATGCCGGATGCGGCCTACGGTTCGGCATAAACTTGTAGGCATGATAAGACGCGACAAGCGTCGCATCTGGCATTGTGCACCGACTGCCGGATGCGGCGTGAACGCCTTATCCGGCCTACGGTTCGGCACAGACTTGTAGGCATGATAAGACGCGTCAAGCGTCGCATCTGGCATTGTGCGCCAACTGCCGGATGCGGCGTGAACGCCTTATCCGGCCTACGGTTCGGCACAGTCCTCCAGGCATGATAAGACGCGACAAGCGTCGCATCTGGCATTGTGCGCCGACTGCCGGATGCGGCGTGAACGCCTTATCCGGCCTACGGTCGGCACAGGCCTGTAGGCATGATAAGACGCGACAAGCGTCGCATCAGGCATTGTGCGCCAACTGCCGGATGCGGCGTGAACGCCTTATCCGACCTACGGCACGTTAAACAACGTATACGTGTTATTAAGCAACACTTCGGCAATCTCATCCACGGGTTCCGGGCGTAACTCGCAAAGCACGGCAAACACACGGGCAGCCTGCTCCGGGCGGTTAGGCTGCCCCTGAAAACCGTTGAGCGGCATATCCGGCGCGTCGGTTTCCAGCAACAACGATGCCAACGGTAATTTTGCGATGACATCGCGGGTTTTACTGGCGCGTGGATAGGTGATAGTACCGCCTACGCCAATTTTGTAGCCCAGCTGTACAAACCGTTCGGCCTGCTGCAAGCTGCCGGAAAAACCGTGAACCACGCCAGTGCACGGCAAATCGTGACGCTTAAGATGCATCGCCAGTTTGTCGTGCGTGCGCCGTGAATGAAGGATCACCGGCAGATCGTAGCGTTTCGCCAGTTTCAGTTGTTCGTCGAGCAACCACTGCTGCCTCTCAAATTGCGGATCATCGCCGAAGAGATCCAGACCGATCTCCCCCACCGCCACCACCTTCGCCGGACGCCTTTCCAGCGCCTGCTGTAACTGCTCCAGCGATGCATCGTTATGTTTTTCCAACATACCAGGATGCAAGCCCAATGCGGCATACAGTGGCTGATAATTTTCCGCCAGTGCCAACACGCGGGCAAAATTTGCCGCCTCGGTTGCCGGAACAATGATCTTGCCTACGCCCGCTTGTGCCGCGCGTTGCAGGCTGGCCTCTTCATCGCCGCTAAACGGCGGGAAATCAAAATGGCAGTGGGTGTCGATAAAACGGCAAATCAAGCCAGATCCTCATTGTTAAATGTCGGGTCGTTCGCCTGCGGAGCATCGCTCACTTCGGCAACCAGCGTATCGTTGGCGACTGGCGCAGGCGGAATGACAATCGATTCCGGCGTCACCACTGGCACCAGATGGCGGGTAAGCGGCGCTTTTTCAGTTAATAGCTTGCCAACCGTGGCGAGGAAATAACGACCGCATAAACGCCCAAGTTTATAGTCTTCACGCAGCGCCGGAATCCGACTGCCAAGCGCGATACTATGCAATGGCTTCGGCGGATAAATTTCGAATATCCGCAGCTTGCCCGGTGGTTTCTCAATAAACTGCTGAATGTCACGATAGCTGGTTTCATGATGCTGCACCAGATTGACCAGCGGCTGCAGGCTACTGTCACCCAGCCAGCGTTCCATGCGTTTGAACCACTGCGGCGTGTAGTACATTTGTGACGGCACAGTGCGGATGACGACCAACGTTTTAGCGCCCTGCCTTGCCGCCTCTTTAACCGGAATCGCATCACTGATCCCACCATCCAGGTAGTTAATGCCTTCCAGCGACACTCCGCTACGATAAAAACCAGGTATCGCACTGGAGGCGCGAATCACATCCAGCCAGTTTTGTTTGGTCGGTAAAAAGTAATTCGGCGCATAGTCGTCCTCACGACAGGCACACATATAAAACGATTTACCGCTCTCAAACAGCCGCGCGGCGGTGTCCATTTGCAACGGCATCTGGCTTGCGGTGGCCTCCACCAGCCAGTCGAGATCGATAAGATTTCCTCCACGGACGAAGCGCACTGGATCGAAAAATTCGCGTTTTGTGGTATAGCGCATGATGACTTTGCGCGCGTAACCGGGCTGATTGCAGATATATGCCGAAAGGTTCTGCGCCCCGGCTGATGTGCCGAGATAAAGATCGAAAGGATTAAACTGCGCGCGCATAAACTCATCCAGCACGCCAGCCGTGAAAATTCCACGCTGCCCGCCGCCTTCGCACACCAGAGCAATTCGTCCAGGCTGGAACGGCCTTAGCGACAACGGCGCAATATTACCAAGCGTTACAGGTATTCGCTGCCCCACCTCTGCCTTCCTGTTTTTGTTGTGAAAGACTGACAAAGTAACGCAATTTATTATTCGCTAAAACCGCAAAAGCCAGTCCGTTGGACTGGCTTTGTATAAAATTTTCTTAATGGTTTGAAATCTAGGGTCGTTTTCGGCCCATAAACAAACTCACCAGGAACAGAATAATCCCGACGACAAAGACAATTTTAGCTGCGCCTGCAGCGGTACCGGCCAGACCACCAAACCCAAGTGCGGCGGCGATTAACGCGATAACCAGAAATATGATGCCCCAACGAAACATAAGCGTCTCCTTTACCATAGTTAATGTCACCGCTTGATATGAGCGTGAAAATCACTCAATGCGATATTTTTAGTGTGGTGCACATCGCGCCTCCCGACAAAGTTCGGGAGAACGAATTACGACGAATTACTTAGTTTTCAGATCATTTTTAACGCTTTTCACACCATCTACCGCTTTGGCGATACTTTCAGCACGGTCGCTTTGTGCCTGGGAATCGACGGTACCGGAGAGCTGAACCACGCCGTCGGTGGTTTCAACTTTCACATGACGGGAAGGGACGATGTCATCCGCCAGCAGTTTGGCTTTGATTTCACTGGTGGTGGCGGTGTCCCCCGCATAGCCCTTCACAGAGCCTTCTTTAGCGTCGCGAACGTGCAGTTTGTCGCTGACAGAGGTCACGCCTTCAACGCCTTTCGCCACTTTCACAGCCTCTTCGGCCTGGGCCTGGCTTTCAACGAAACCGCTCAGGGTCACAACTTTTTGATCGGTTTTGACAGAGATATCAGTGCTCTTGATGTTGTCATGATCCACCAGGGCCGCCTTCACTTTCGCGGTGATGGCGCTGTCATCCATGAAATTACCGACTTTATTCATAGAGCTATCGACTTTTTGCCCTGCGCTTTCATTGGTTGTCTGCGCGCTGTTTTCCGCAAAAGCAGAGCCGGTCGCGACGGCAGAGGTCAACATTACAGCCAGCAGAGTTTTCGAAATCTTCAGTCTTGTCATAGTCATCGATTTATTCCTGTATGTTTGCTCGTAATTTGAGCCAGGCAACACGAGGTTGCATTGCTGAAAGGGAGAGACTTCACCCTGTACAGAAGTCAATGGTCGCCATCACAAAAGCGATGAGTGATGAATAACGACCATTACAGCCTCTGAATCAGTTATTAATATCAATCGGATGACAGTTAACGGTTTTAAATACTGATATCTACGTATTGATCGGTATTTAAAGCCGTCACAAATGTCATCACTTTGTTAAATATAGATCACAATTTTGAAACCGCTCGCCGTATCGACTAAAAAACGCGCAAACATAAGCAAAAGCGAATGTTTTAAGAACATTCCGCAAGCGGCTAATAAGGAAGGGAAATTGACAGGGCGCGGCGGATACCGCGCCCTGGAGGCAAGAATTAATGCTCGCGGGTCTGGTGGAACTGAACGTCCGGGTAACGCTCCTGCGCCAGGCGCAGGTTGACCATGCTGGTAGCGATGTAAGCGAGGTTGTCGCCGCCATCCAGCGCCAGTTGGCTTTCGTTCTTACGCTTGAACTCTTCGAATTTCTTCGCGTCCGCGCATTCTACCCAGCGAGCGGTGGCGACGTTGACTGACTCATACACCGCTTCGACGTTGTATTCGCTCTTCAGGCGCGATACCACCACATCAAACTGCAGCACACCAACCGCACCAACGATCAGATCGTTGTTGGAGATCGGACGGAACACCTGCACCGCGCCCTCTTCGGAAAGCTGTACCAGCCCTTTGAGCAGCTGTTTTTGCTTCAGCGGATCTTTCAGGCGGATACGACGGAACAGTTCTGGCGCGAAGTTCGGAATGCCGGTGAACTTCATCATCTCACCCTGGGTAAAGGTGTCGCCGATCTGAATAGTGCCGTGGTTGTGCAGACCAAGGATGTCGCCCGGATACGCTTCTTCAACGTGCGAACGGTCACCCGCCATAAAGGTCAGCGCGTCGGAGATCACCACATCTTTCGCGGTGCGCACCTGGCGCAGTTTCATGCCTTTTTCATATTTACCGGACACCACACGCATAAACGCCACGCGGTCGCGGTGTTTCGGGTCCATGTTGGCCTGAATTTTAAATACGAAGCCGGTAAATTTGTCTTCGCTCGCTTCTACGGTACGGGTATCAGTCTGACGCGGCATCGGCGCAGGTGCCCACTCCACCAGGCCATCCAGCATATGATCGACGCCGAAGTTACCCAGCGCAGTACCGAAGAATACCGGAGTGATTTCGCCCGCAAGGAATAATTCTTTGTCGAACTCGTTAGACGCGCCTTTCACCAGTTCCAGTTCGTCACGCAGCTGCTGTGCCAGATCTTCACCGACCGCAGCATCGAGATCCGGGTTATTCAGCCCTTTAACAATGCGGACTTCCTGAATGGTGTGGCCTTTACCGCTCTGATAGAGATAGGTTTCATCTTTATAAAGGTGGTAAACGCCTTTAAACAGCTTGCCGCAGCCAATCGGCCAGGTGATCGGTGCGCAGCCGATTTTCAGCTCGTTCTCAACTTCATCGAGCAGTTCCATCGGGTCGCGGATATCACGGTCAAGTTTGTTCATAAAGGTGAGGATCGGCGTGTCGCGCAGACGGGTAACTTCCATCAGCTTACGGGTACGATCTTCAACACCTTTTGCGGCGTCGATAACCATCAGGCAGCAGTCCACCGCGGTCAGAGTACGATAGGTATCTTCCGAGAAGTCTTCGTGCCCCGGGGTGTCGAGCAGGTTAACCAGGCAATCCTTATAAGGGAACTGCATCACAGAAGTGGTAATAGAGATACCACGCTGCTTTTCCATCTCCATCCAGTCCGACTTAGCGTGCTGGTTAGAACCACGGCCTTTTACTGTACCGGCGGTCTGAATGGCCTGTCCGAACAGCAGCACCTTCTCGGTGATGGTGGTTTTACCGGCGTCCGGGTGAGAAATAATGGCAAAAGTGCGGCGCTTCGCCACCTCTTGCAAATAAGGAGACAACGTCATAATTCTTTCTTCTTGAGTAAGCGGCATCGCGCCGCGCTTGTTGAAAACGAAAAATTGCGGCTATTTTACCCATCAACGGGGGGGAGGCAATCAGTGTTTACACAGGAGCTGCTCCAGTTCGTGCAACGAAGAAACGGTCCAGGTGGGCGCGATGCCTTCTGGTTGCTCGCGATTGTGCGCATTCAGCCAGCAGGTCGCAAGCCCGGCGTTGATGCCACCGAGAATATCGGACTCAGCTGTGTCGCCAACCATCAGCACGCGTGAACGGTCAGGATTGCCCGCCTGTTCCAGCGCATAATCGAAAATTTTCTTATTCGGTTTGGCAACGCCAACTTCTTCGGAAATCACCAGCAAATCGAAATAATCACGCAGACCCGTGCGTTCCAGACGCACTTGCTGCAAGGCGCTAAAACCGTTGGTGATGATGCCGATTTTGGCGTTGCCACGAATGGCGTTAAGCAGGGAAACCGCCCCCGGCAGCGGCGTACAGATTTCCGCCATCGCATTAATAAAGGCGTCGTTGAGTTTACCCGGCTCGACGTTCAGGCGTTCGGCCCAGCTCTCAAAACGCCCGTGCTGAAGCTGTAATGAAGTGATCGCGCCGTTTTGATAATCCACCCACAGTGGCTTGTTAACGGCCTGATAGTCCTGAAAATCTTCAGCGGTAAAGGTGACGCTGTAATCAAGAAACATCCGCTGCAGGCCGGTGAATGAGTCAAAGGTAAACAGCGTTTCATCGGCATCAAAGAAAATCCAGTCCCACTTCATTATTCCACCTTGTCTTACATACTGATTGGCAACGCCATGATGATGGCGTCTTCGCGACCGTCCGTGGTGGGGTAGTAATTGCGGCGAATCGTCACCTCGTTAAAGCCTAAACTTTCGTACAGGGCAATGGCGGCAGCGTTTGAGGCACGGACTTCCAGCCAGAGCGTCGCCACGCCGCGTTTTTCCAGTTCGTCGATCAGATGTTCCAGCAGCGCCCTTCCCAGTCCCTGACGCTGATAGTCGGGATCGACCGCAATATTGAACAATGTAGCTTCATCCAGCACCACTTGCGTAATCGCAAACGCCGCCATTTTGCCGTTTTGCGTTAACTGAAAGTTGAGATAACGCTCGCCCTGATTGCTGGCAAACGTTTTTTCACTCCACGGAAAGGCGTGGGCACGTTGTTCAATGTGGAAAGCCGCTGGTAAATCAGTCGTTTCGAGGGAAGAAATCGTGTTCATATGTGCAAATTTGTTGCCATAACGCGGCGCGTGCCGTTGGGTTTGCCCGTAATTCGGTGAGCGCCGGTGATGCCACCTGAGCGCCTTCCAGTGATAGCGGTTCGTCAGTACCCAACCGCCAGCTGTTGCAGCGACTGCCTTGCGGCAGCATCGCGATCCTATCTGGCGTCAGTTGCAGCACTTGATCGGGGCTGACGGTTAATGCACGCAGAACATCGCTCACCAGTGGATCGGTCAGGGCGGGAAGATCGTTTGCCACCATCACCAGACGGACGTGTGCCGGGATCGCAATGGCAATCTCCCCCTGCAACGCGCCAGGGCGACGCAGCGACCACTGGGTAATGCCCAGTTGCTGTAACTGCCAGTCTCGTCGGGATGTCATAGCGAATCGCTCCTGTTGTCAGGGGCGCAAATATAGCAAATTCGTCGATACCGCGCCAACATATGGCTATAATCGCCGCCAGTATCAATTGAGGAGCATTCCATGTCTGCATTTACCCCGGCAAGTGAAGTCTTGCTGCGTCACAGTGATGATTTCGAACAAAGCCGTATTCTGTTTGCCGGAGACTTACAGGATGACCTGCCCGCGCGTTTAGATACCGCGGCCAGCCGTGCTCATACCCAGCAATTCCACCACTGGCAGGTGTTAAGCCGCCAGATGGGAGATAACGCCCGTTTTAGTCTGGTCGCCACGGCGGATGACGTCGCAGATTGCGATACGCTGATTTACTACTGGCCGAAGAATAAACCAGAAGCCCAGTTCCAGTTGATGAATTTACTTTCTCTGCTGCCGGTGGGGACGGATATTTTTGTCGTTGGTGAAAACCGCAGCGGCGTACGCAGCGCCGAGCAGATGCTAGCCGATTATGCGCCGTTGAATAAAGTCGACAGCGCCCGTCGCTGTGGCCTCTATTTTGGTCGTCTGGAAAAACAGCCGGTGTTTGATGCGGATAAATTCTGGGGCGAATACAGCGTCGATGGCCTGACGGTCAAAACGCTGCCTGGCGTGTTTAGCCGCGACGGTCTGGATGTCGGTAGCCAGTTGCTGCTCTCGACGTTAACCCCGCACACGAAAGGTAAAGTGCTGGATGTCGGCTGTGGCGCGGGTGTGCTTTCAGTTGCCTTTGCGCGCCATTCGCCGAAAATTCGTCTCACCTTGTGCGATGTCTCTGCCCCGGCGGTAGAAGCCAGCCGTGCGACGCTTGCGGCCAACGGTGTTGAAGGTGAAGTCTTTGCCAGCAACGTCTTTTCCGAGGTGAAAGGTCGTTTTGATATGATCATCTCCAACCCGCCGTTCCACGATGGGATGCAAACCAGCCTGGATGCGGCGCAAACGCTAATTCGCGGCGCGGTGCGTCATCTTAATAGCGGCGGCGAGTTGCGAATTGTAGCGAACGCCTTCCTGCCTTATCCGGACGTGCTGGATGAGACATTTGGCTTCCACGAAGTGATCGCGCAAACCGGGCGCTTCAAGGTGTATCGCGCCATTATGACCCGCCAGGCGAAGAAAGGTTAAGTATCTAGCACCTGTCGCCGCATACCGTGCTGGATGCGGCGTGAACGCCTTATACAACCTACAAAACCTGCACGTTAGCCCTTCGTAGGCCAGATAAGACGCGCCAGCGTCGCATCTGGCATCTGCACCCAAATACCGTGTCGGATGCGGCGTGAACGCCTTATCCGACCTACCAAACCTGCACGCTAGTTTCCTGATGGCCATTTTTCCAGCAATTACACATCAGGCGATAATTAACTATTGACGAAAAGCTGAAAACAACTAGAATGCGCCTCCGTGGTAGCAATTCTTTTTTAAGAATTGATGGTATGCGAAGGTGGCGGAATTGGTAGACGCGCTAGCTTCAGGTGTTAGTGTCCTTTCGGACGTGGGGGTTCAAGTCCCCCCCCTCGCACCAAAAACCACGTTGATATTGCTTGCACTGGGCGAAGGTGGCGGAATTGGTAGACGCGCTAGCTTCAGGTGTTAGTGTCCTTTCGGACGTGGGGGTTCAAGTCCCCCCCCTCGCACCAAACGAGGCGATATCAAAAAAAGTAAGATGACTGTGCGAAGGTGGCGGAATTGGTAGACGCGCTAGCTTCAGGTGTTAGTGTCCTTACGGACGTGGGGGTTCAAGTCCCCCCCCTCGCACCAATTATCTTTACTTCCTTCCCTGTTTTATCATCCCTGATTCCCGTTCATTATCATCAGCATGACGCCAGAAATAAGCGCCAGGCACGATGGTAGCAAAACGTAATGCCGTAATTGTTTGTGATACAGCATCACCGGCGTCAATACTAATCCCATCAGAATGACAATCCGCCACTGATCCGGCGATAAATCCGCATAAATCAGCCCTGCAATCAGCAATCCTGGCAGCAACACTCCCCAGCCACTGCCCAGCATACGTTGCAACATGGTTTGATCTCTTTCATTAATAATGATAACCAATATCATATGATAATTTTTATCATTTGCAAGCCAGAGAAATCCCTTGCTATCGGGTAAACCTATCGCTAGGATTAGCAATCATTATCATTTAGATTACTATCACGATTATGGCCTATCGTTCCGCACCGCTCTATGAAGATGTTATCTGGCGAACGCATCTCAAGCCGCAAGATCCCACGCTTGCACAAGCGGTTCGCGCGACGATCGCCGAACATCGTCAACATTTGCTGGAGTTTATCCGTCTGGATGAACCCGCCCCGCTTAGTGCCATGACGCTGGCGCAATGGTCCTCTCCCAATGCGCTAAGTTCTCTACTGGCGGTCTATTCCGATCATATCTACCGCAATCAACCAATGATGATCCGCGAGAACAAACCGCTGATCTCACTGTGGGCGCAATGGTATATCGGCCTGATGGTGCCGCCATTAATGCTGGCGCTGCTGACGCAGGATAAAGCGTTAGATGTGTCGGCGGAACATTTCCACGTTGAGTTTCACGAAACCGGTCGTGCTGCCTGTTTCTGGGTCGATGTGTGTGAAGATAAAAACGCAACATCACATTCGCCACAGCAGCGAATGGAAACGTTAATCAGCCAGGCGCTGGTTCCGGTTGTGCAGGCATTAGAAGCGACAGGTGAAATTAACGGCAAACTTATCTGGAGTAATACCGGTTATTTGATTAACTGGTATCTGACCGAGATGAAGCAGTTGCTTGGCGAGGCGTTAGTTGAATCGCTCCGCCATGCCCTGTTCTTTGAGAAAACGCTCTCCAGCGGCGAAGATAATCCATTATGGCGCACAGTCGTGCTGCGCGACGGCCTGCTGGTGCGCCGCACCTGTTGCCAGCGTTATCGCTTACCGGATGTGCAACAGTGTGGGGATTGCACGCTGAAATAAGCACACTGCCGGGAGGATAAACCCGGCATTAAGTAGATTAATATGGATGCAACACATTACTTGTTTCTGAAATCCGCATACATAACAGAATATCTGCCGCCTCAAGCAATCCGGCATCAGAACTGACACCCAGTTTCGACATCACATTAAATTTATGCGCGCGGATCGTTTTTATATTCCGTTTAAGCTGTTCAGCAATTTGCGTCATTGAGTAGCCACGCGACATAAACCGTAATATTTCCCTCTCTGTCGGGCTCAGCGTCCGGCTTTGATTAATATACCACTGGTTGTTCAGTCGATCGGTCGCCTGACGTACACCATTTAATGACAGAAACAACTCCTGGTGAAAAACATCCAGCGTTGATGCTTTACTTAACACACCATCCAAAGGAGAAGGCGATAATGAGCCAATCAACCGCGCTTCAATATCATCATCCGCAATAACCAAACGCCGGGTACGTGGAAATTTGATTGCCAGCTCAGTCAGACAAGATAATCCCTCCCTGCGCTCAGTTCTCATGGCAGAAAAAGAAAAAATGACCGCCGCAAATGAAACCCGCGACATAGCATCCTGAAAAGCCTCCTGGCTGGTATACGTATAGAGTTTATAAGGATTACCCGCAAACTTTCTGAATAAACTCTCAATACCGATACTGCTCATGACGCACTTTTCTATGAGTGCGACATTTCTCTTCTTAATTCGGTTGTGTTCCATTCCGCGGCATCTCCATAAACAGAAGGCAAGTTAAGTTCCCTTGCCCCCTGTGCGCTATTAATCCATGCATACATCTCAGCGTTACTGTGAATTGCCAGCCGACGCATCGCACTGTTTTTTTGTGCGCTGATGGTTTTATTGCTTTTCTTAAGCAATGAAGCTATTTGGTTGATGCCCCATCCTTTACCTAACAGCCGCAGTACCTTGCGTTCAGAAAGGGTAAGAATCACGGTGCGATAACCAAATTCCTGGATTTCCGGCATTGCAGGCGAAGTCAGCATGGCGCTGATGCGATCTGCATGGACATTGCCGGAACGAACGGTCTTGACCAGATTCTCAATGGGCTCGATATCGGACAGTAACGTCGCAGTTGGACACATGAGCAGTTCCACCGCCTGAGAGTACCAGGCTCGCGAAACCATGAAAACCCAATGAATTTCCCGGTATTGTGAGATCAATGAATAGTAATGTTCACAAACAGAACGCGGGTCTTCTGTTTGTCCGGCTAAATCGGCAATAACTAACCCAGCCCGACGTAATTGTAATATGGTCAGCTCCTCCGCAGAGGTGCTACTCGTTATATCGTATTCAGGGAGATGGGTCCTCATGACCTCTTTTAACCCTGCCTGCATAACGGGTATTTTACTGATAACAATTCCATTTTTGCAGCATCCTGGCAACATATATCCTCCACATCCACTGTCTATAAATTATGATGGTTTATTCAGAATATTCATCCTTTAAATAATTCCAATAAATTAATAGATTCAGCGAATAATTTATCCTTAGCATTCACTTCATATCAGTTTACCCCAGCCACACAAAAAATCCTTTGTATGTTTCAGGAGACTAGCATCAAATAATAACCTGGAAAAATACCTCTGACACATTTAAAATATCTAAATTATGTTGTTAGAAATACTTAATCAACATCCTCAAAATCAATCAGTTTAAGATATCATTTAAAATAACGAATAAAAGTTAAATGAAACGCCTTTAGCCAGAATATCAAGAAAAAAACCAATAAAAACTGAAGTGTATTTCTTACCAGAAACCGAAAAAAATGATTTCACCGGCCATTACTCAAACGCGTAAAAACAAAACAATAAATTCATTTTAATGATAATATTCATGGAATTATTTATTCCACTCAAAACTTGCACCGTTTCCCTTCCGCGAACTCATCACCGCAACCAGGATTAATCAGCGCAATTTTGATCTTAACCAACGTCAAAACAGCCATGCTTCGTGATACAAAAGGGTTCTCATTTTTTGAAAAATACGCAACGCGTCTATGACAAAGGGCGAGTTATGCAAACAGAGCAACAGCGAGCCGTTACACGGCTATGTATCCAGTGCGGATTATTTCTTTTACAGCACGGGGCGGAGAGCGCGCTGGTTGACGAGCTTTCTTCACGACTGGGTCGGGCGTTAGGGATGGACTGCGTTGAAAGCTCCATCTCTTCCAATGCTATCGTACTGACCACCATTAAAGATGGTCAATGTCTGACATCTACGCGCAAAAACCACGATCGCGGTATTAATATGCATATGGTTACTGAGGTACAACACATTGTGATTCTGGCGGAACATAAGCTGCTGGATTACAAAGGTGTTGAGAAACGTTTTAGCCAAATACATCCCCTGCGCTATCCGCGTTGGCTGGTCGCTTTGATGGTGGGACTCTCTTGCGCCTGTTTCTGTAAACTGAATAACGGTGGTTGGGATGGGGCGTTGATTACATTCTTCGCCAGTATGATCGCCATGTATATCCGCCAGCTACTGGCACAACGCCACCTCCATCCACAAATAAACTTTTGCATCACTGCCTTCGCCGCCACCACAATTTCTGGCCTCCTTCTACAACTTCCGACATTCAGTCATACGCCTACTGTGGCAATGGCGGCCAGTGTTCTTTTACTGGTGCCGGGTTTTCCGTTGATAAATGCTGTAGCCGATATGTTTAAAGGTCATATAAATACCGGACTGGCACGCTGGGCGATTGCCAGCCTGCTGACACTGGCAACCTGCGTTGGCGTGGTGATGGCACTCACAATTTGGGGGCTACGCGGATGGGTGTAATCGAATTTCTCTTAGCATTAGCGCAGGATATGATCCTCGCGGCAATCCCAGCGGTCGGCTTTGCGATGGTGTTCAACGTGCCAATCCGGGCATTACGCTGGTGTGCGCTGCTTGGCGCGATGGGTCATGGTTCACGAATGATTTTAATGACTACCGGACTCAATATTGAGTGGTCGACGTTTATGGCTTCGCTACTGGTCGGCACCATTGGTATTCAGTGGTCGCGCTGGTATCTGGCGCACCCGAAAGTCTTTACCGTGGCGGCTGTCATTCCGATGTTCCCGGGCATCCCGGCGTATACTGCAATGATTTCAGCGGTAAAAATCAGTCAGTTAGGTTACAGCGAGCCGTTAATGATTACCCTGTTAACTAACTTTCTTACCGCTTCATCAATTGTTGGCGCGTTATCCATCGGTCTTTCCGTTCCTGGATTGTGGTTGTACCGCAAGCGCCCCCGCGTATAAAATTGCCTCGCTTAAAGCACATGGATGAGAGGCTGCCTGGCCTCATCCGTGTGTTACTATAAAAGTAATCTCCCTTCTCGTTCATCGTTCCATATTGAGAAACAGTATGTCTTCCAGAGTTTTGACCCCGGACGTCGTTGGTATTGACGCCCTGGTACACGATCACCAAACCGTTCTGGCAAAAGCAGAAGGCGGCATGGTTGCCGTATTTGCCAACAATGCCCCGGCGTTTTATGCCGTTACGCCCGCGCGTCTTGCTGAACTGCTGGCGTTGGAAGAAAAACTGACGCGTCCGGGAAGTGACGTGGCCCTGGACGATCAACTCTATCAGGAACCGCAAGCCGCCCCCGTAGCCGTACCCATGGGCAAATTCGCCATGTACCCAGACTGGCAACCCGATACCGACTTTATCCGTCAGGCGGCATTATGGGGCGTGGCGCTAAAAGAGCCGGTGACCGCCGAAGAACTGGCGTCATTTATTGCTTACTGGCAGGCGGAAGGCAAAGTTTTCCATCATGTGCAGTGGCAACAAAAACTGGCGCGCAGCCTGCAAATAGGTCGTGCCAGCAATGGCGGATTAACGAAACGAGATGTGAACACAGTCAGTGAACCTGACAGCCAAATTCCACCGGGATTCAGAGGGTAACGATGAAAAACGTTGGCGACCTGATGCAACGTCTGCAAAAAATGATGCCAGCCCATATCAAACCCGCTTTCAAAACGGGTGAAGAACTTCTGGCATGGCAGAAAGAACAAGGGGCGCTCCGCGCCGCCGCTCTTGAGCGCGAGAATCGGGCGATGAAAATGCAGCGAACCTTTAACCGCTCTGGCATTCGTCCACTGCATCAAAACTGCTCCTTTGAGAACTATCGTGTTGAGTGCGAAGGGCAGATGAATGCGTTGAGCAAAGCGCGCCAGTATGTCGAAGAGTTCGACGGCAACATCGCCAGCTTTATCTTTTCTGGCAAGCCTGGAACTGGCAAAAACCATCTGGCGGCGGCAATCTGCAACGAACTGCTGCTACGCGGTAAGTCCGTATTGATCATCACCGTGGCCGATATTATGTCGGCGATGAAAGATACCTTCAGAAATAGCGGTACCAGCGAAGAACAACTGCTTAACGATCTGAGCAACGTTGATCTGCTGGTGATCGATGAGATCGGCGTGCAGACCGAATCGAAATACGAAAAAGTGATCATCAACCAGATCGTCGATCGCCGCTCTTCTTCCAAACGCCCAACCGGGATGCTGACCAACAGCAATATGGAAGAGATGACCAAGTTACTGGGCGAACGCGTTATGGATCGTATGCGACTGGGTAACAGTCTATGGGTTATTTTTAACTGGGAAAGCTATCGTAGCCGGGTAACGGGTAAAGAGTATTAATCCTCCTTTCCGGCGCTATACTGCGACACAATTCCACCTTGAGTAATGATGATGAAAACTATTAAACACCTTCTGTGCTGTGCAATTGCCACCAGCGCATTAATTTCCACCGGGGTGCATGCCGCGTCCTGGAAAGATGCGCTTTCCAGCGCCGCCAGTGAACTTGGCAACCAAAACAGCACCACACAGGAAGGCGGTTGGTCGCTCGCCTCATTAACTAACCTGCTTAGTAGTGGCAACCAGGCGTTAAGCGCAGACAACATGAACAATGCCGCAGGCATTTTGCAATACTGCGCGAAGCAAAAGCTGGCTTCAGTTACCGATGCGGAAAACATCAAAAATCAGGTCCTGGAGAAGCTAGGCCTGAACAGCGAAGAGCAGAAAGAAGATACCAACTATCTGGATGGCATTCAGGGTTTGCTAAAAACCAAAGATGGTCAGCAGCTTAATCTGGACAACATCGGTACGACTCCTTTAGCTGAAAAGGTAAAAACCAAAGCCTGCGATCTGGTGTTAAAGCAAGGTCTGAACTTTATTTCCTGATCCGCATAACGCCGCGTTTTAGCTGTTAATCGGCTGGCGCGGCTATCCCCTTCTCTTTTTCCCGCTTCTGACGCTTTCATCCCTTGCTATGCGGGAAACAACCTCGCTCAAAAAAGTCTGTTTATAAACTAATTCCTAACAACATCGCATTTTTTTGACACTAGAATTGCAGCTATATGGCAGCACCATTACATTGTGTTTCTCAAAAAATCTTAAACATCGGCTAACCGGCCTGTTTTAGTGAGGATCGCCCGTTGTCAGAACTATTCTCTTTCGCCCTATTTCTCGCCTCTGTGCTGATCTACGCATGGAAAGCGGGGCGTAACACCTGGTGGTTTGCCGCCACGTTAACGGTACTGGGGTTATTTGTCGTTTTAAACATTACCCTGTTTGCCAGTGACTATTTTACTGGCGACGGCATTAACGACGCGGTGCTCTATACCTTAACTAACAGCCTGACCGGTGCTGGCGTCAGCAAATATATCCTGCCGGGAGTGGGTATCGTGCTGGCACTGGCGGTAGTTTTCGGCGCGCTGGGCTGGATCCTACGCCGACGCCGTCATCATCCTCACCATTTTGGCTACAGCCTGCTGGCGCTCTTACTGGCGCTGGGTTCTGTGGACGCCAGCCCGGCGTTTCGCCAGATAACGGAGCTGGTAAAATCCCAGTCACGCGACGGCGATCCTGACTTTGCGGCTTATTATAAAGAACCGTCGAAAACCATCCCTGCCCCCAAACTTAACCTGGTTTATATCTATGGTGAGAGTCTGGAGCGGACCTATTTTGATAACGACGCTTTTCCTGACCTCACTCCCGAACTGGGCGCACTGAAAAATGAAGGGCTGGATTTCAGTCATACTCAACAACTGCCAGGAACGGATTACACTATCGCGGGCATGGTGGCGTCTCAGTGCGGGATTCCACTGTTTGCCCCGTTTGAAGGTAACGCCTCTGCCTCGGTTTCCAGCTTCTTCCCGCAGAACATCTGTCTTGGCGATATCCTGAAAAACTCCGGTTATCAGAACTATTTTGTGCAAGGGGCTAACCTGCGTTTTGCGGGTAAAGATGTGTTCCTGAAATCACACGGTTTCGACCATTTGTATGGTGCAGAAGAGCTGAAAAGTGTGGTGGCGGATCCGCATTATCGCAACGACTGGGGATTCTACGACGATACCGTGCTGGATGAAGCGTGGAAAAAGTTTGAAGAGCTTTCCCGCTCTGGTCAGCGATTCTCACTGTTTACTCTGACGGTCGATACCCATCACCCGGATGGTTTTATCTCTCGCACCTGCAACCGCAAAAAATATGATTTTGACGGTAAGCCGAATCAGTCATTCAGCGCGGTAAGTTGCAGCCAGGAGAACATCGCGACGTTTATCAATAAAATCAAAGCGTCACCGTGGTTTAAAGATACCGTCATCGTCGTCTCATCTGACCATTTAGCGATGAACAACACGGCGTGGAAATACCTTAATAAACAGGATCGTAACAACCTGTTTTTCGTCATCCGTGGCGACAAGCCACAGCAAGAGACGCTGGCGGTGAAGCGCAACACCATGGATAACGGCGCTACAGTGCTGGATATTCTTGGTGGCGATAACTTTATCGGCCTTGGGCGTAGTAGCCTCTCTGGTCAATCCATGTCGGAAGTGTTCCTCAACATTAAAGAGAAAGTGCTGGCGTGGAAGCCCGATATCATTCGTCTGTGGAAATTCCCCACCGAGATGAAAGAGTTCACCATCGATCAGAATAAAAACATGATCGCCTTCTCGGGTACCCATTTCCGTCTGCCGCTGCTGTTACGCGTGTCGGATAAACGTGTGGAACCACTGCCAGAAAGCGAATATTCTGCACCACTTCGTTTCCAGTTGGCCGATTTCGCTCCGCGCGACAATTTCGTCTGGGTTGATCGCTGCTACAAGATGGCGCAGCTATGGGCGCCAGAGTTGGCTCTCTCCACTGACTGGTGTGTTTCCCAGGGGCAGCTTGGTGGTCAGCAAATTGTTCAACATGTTGATAAAACGACGTGGAAGGGCAAAACCACATTTAAAGATACCGTCATCGATATGGAACGCTACAAAGGCAATGTCGATACGCTGAAGATTGTCGATAACGATATTCGCTACAAAGCCGACAGTTTCATTTTTAACGTCGCGGGTGCACCGGAAGAAGTGAAACAGTTTAGCGGGATTTCCCGTCCGGAGTCGTGGGGCCGCTGGTCCAACGCGCAGCTGGGCGATGAAGTAAAAATCGAGTACAAGCATCCGCTGCCGAAGAAATTTGACCTGGTGATTACCGCCAAAGCATACGGCAATAACGCCAGCCGTCCTATTCCGGTACGCGTAGGCAATGAAGAACAAACCATCGTACTGGGCAATGAAGTGACCACCACCACGCTGCATTTCGATAACCCAACCGATGCCGACACACTGGTAATTGTTCCGCCAGAACCTGTCTCAACCAACGAAGGGAATATCCTCGGACACTCGCCGCGTAAGCTCGGCATTGGCATGGTGGAAATCAAAGTGGTGGCGCGTGAAGGGTAATCACTGACTGATTTGTAGTTTGGATAGACGCGCAAGCGTCGCATCCAACATTGAGTACATAATGCCGGATGCGACGAAAACGCCTTCTCCGACCTACAAAACATTATTAAGAAACAGAAAAAACAGCGCCCAACATTTCCCCGGGCGCTGCATGGCAACTCGCATTATCAGAAAGTAATCACGCCCTTAATCAACTCACGATTGTTAATCACATCGCGCTCATAGATTTCTGCCAGCGTGGCGAATGGATAGCGATGGGTTAACATCATGTCGGCAGTAATTTTCCCTTCCGCCATCAGCCGCCCGACTTTCGCGAAATCTTCCGGCGTGGCATTTCGGCTGCCCATCATTGTGGTTTCTTTTTTATGGAATTCCGGATCAGAGAACTGCAACTCGCCTTTAAACAGGCCAACAAAAACTACCGTGCCGCCATGACGAATCAGATTAACGGCGTTATTCATCGCATGTTGATTACCTGTTGCGTCGATCACTTTCTGCGCCAGCGAACCACCAAATTGCGCCCGCAACTGGTCGTCAAAATCCTCGGCTGACGGGTCCAGCACGGGTAACTCCAGACGCGTTGCCACATGCTCACGCCGCGCCGGACTGGTATCCGCCACCACCACCTGTGCGCCATCGGCTTTAGCGATTGCTGCCGCGCCCAGACCAATTGGTCCCGCCCCGACCACCAGCACCTGCTCACCTGGCGCAATTGCTGCGCGACGAACCGCATGAGCGCTAATAGCGAAAGGTTCAATCAATGCTGCCGCCTGCGGATCAATACCATCCGCAGGCAAAATGTTCGCCACCGGCACGCTCAAATACTCACTAAAACCGCCATCCTGATGCACGCCAATGACCGAAATTTTTTCACAGCAATTGGTGCGACCGCTTTTACACGCCGGGCATTCCTGACAAGAAATATACGGAATTACCGCAACTTGCTGTCCATTTATAAGATCAGCAATATTTTTTCCCAATCCAACAATCTCCCCACATATTTCATGGCCTAAAACGCGTGGATAACTAAAAAATGGTTGATTCCCCCTCCAGGCATGAATATCGGTACCACAAATTCCGACGGCTTTAATTTTAATTAATGCTTCGTTGTCACCCGGAATAGGTATCTCGCGTTGTTTCCAGATTAATTCTTTCGGCTGCTGACAAATTAAAAATTTCATCGTAGACATGATTCTGTTCTCCATTCTTTGTTGCAATAGATATCAATGAAAATTAAAAATGACAGCAAAACAGAAAATCTATTTTGTGAAAACACACACATAAAAATGTTTTAAATATGGTTTTAATGGACTCACAAGGAGAAAATATGAGTCGTTCGCAAAATTTACGCCACAATGTGATTAACCAGGTCATTGATGATATGGCGCGTGGTCATGTCCCTTCACCACTTCCATCGCAAAGCGCGCTGGCGGAAATGTACAACATCAGTCGCACCACAGTGCGGCATATTCTCAGCCACTTACGCGAATGCGGCGTCCTGACACAGGTCGGAAATGACCATGTTATTACGCGCAAACCTGACTACGATGACGGTTTCGCCTGCACTATCGCTTCAATGAGTGAGCAAAACAAAATGTTTGAACAGGCTTTTTTCACTATGATAAACCAGCGCCAGTTACGCCCTGGGGAAACTTTTTCTGAACTGCAACTGGCGCGAGCCGCGGGTGTCAGCCCGGTGGTAGTGAGGGAATACCTTTTAAAATTCGGTCGGTATAATCTTATTCAAAGCGAAAAACGCGGTCAGTGGTGCATGAAGCAATTCGATCAACCCTACGCCGAGCAGCTGTTTGAACTGCGTGAAATGCTCGAAACACATTCACTTGAGCACTTTCTTGACCTGCCTGATCATGATCCCCACTGGCTGCAGGCGAAAAGCATGCTCGAACGTCATCGCCTACTACGAGACAACATCGGCAATAGCTTTCGTATGTTTTCCCAACTGGACAGAGATTTTCACTCCTTACTGCTTTCAGCTGCCGATAATATCTTTTTTGATCAATCGATTGAGATAATCTCAATCATCTTTCATTTTCACTATCAATGGGACGAAAGCGATCTTAAACAGCGTAATATCATTGCCGTCGATGAGCACATGACCATTCTCAGCGCCTTGATTTGCCGCAGTGACCTGGATGCCACCCTTGCGCTCCGTAACCATTTGAATTCAGCTAAACAATCAATGATTCGCTCCATTAATGAGAACACGCGTTATGCTCATTAAGTACGGATTAAAAACAGCAAACTATTAGCGGGTGCACGGTTTTATCAAAAGATAAATACCGGGAAATTCCCGCTTACCTATGCTCACAATCAGTCGACTAAAAATGTTTTTGTGAGCGGAAGTAAAGTCCTAAAACTTTAACCTGCCGTTAATGTCAACCTTGCGTAATGCACAATTACGTAAACAATTAAAATTATAAATACAGGAGTCCGGCGTGGAAAAAGAAAATATCACCCTCGATCCGCGTTCTTCATTTACTCCATCTTCGTCGGCAGATATTCCCGTGCCACCAGATGGATTAGTTCAACGCAGTACCCGAATTAAACGCATTCAAACCACCGCCATGTTGTTATTATTTTTTGCGGCGGTAATCAATTATCTCGACCGCAGTTCGCTGTCGGTAGCAAATTTAACGATTCGTGAAGAATTGGGATTAAGTGCCACCGAAATCGGCGCTTTGCTCTCCGTGTTTTCACTCGCTTACGGCATTGCGCAACTTCCTTGCGGCCCACTATTGGATCGTAAAGGCCCACGCCTGATGCTGGGACTGGGGATGTTCTTTTGGTCACTGTTCCAGGCCATGTCTGGCATGGTGCACAGCTTTACGCAGTTCGTGTTGGTTCGTATCGGTATGGGGATTGGTGAAGCGCCGATGAACCCATGCGGTGTAAAAGTCATTAACGACTGGTTCAACATCAAAGAGCGCGGACGCCCGATGGGCTTCTTCAACGCAGCGTCTACCATTGGCGTAGCCGTAAGCCCACCGATTCTGGCGGCGATGATGCTGGTGATGGGTTGGCGCGGGATGTTTATTACCATTGGTGTGTTGGGTATTTTTCTCGCCATCGGCTGGTATATGCTCTATCGCAACCGCGAGCACGTAGAACTGACTGCCGTTGAACAAGCTTATCTCAATGCTGGTAGCGTCAATGCCCGCCGAGATCCGCTCAGTTCTGCCGAATGGCGCAGCCTGTTCCGTAACCGCACAATGTGGGGAATGATGCTCGGATTCAGTGGCATCAACTACACTGCGTGGCTGTATCTGGCCTGGCTTCCTGGTTACCTGCAAACAGCCTATAACCTGGATTTAAAAAGCACAGGGTTGATGGCGGCTATCCCTTTCCTGTTTGGGGCTGCCGGGATGCTGGTCAACGGTTACGTTACCGACTGGCTGGTCAAAGGGGGAATGGCTCCGATTAAGAGCCGGAAGATCTGCATTATTGCCGGGATGTTCTGTTCTGCCGCCTTTACGCTGGTAGTACCGCAAGCGACAACATCCATGACGGCGGTTCTGCTGATTGGCATGGCACTGTTCTGTATTCACTTTGCCGGAACATCCTGCTGGGGATTGATCCACGTCGCAGTCGCTTCTCGCATGACTGCGTCGGTGGGCAGTATCCAGAACTTTGCCAGCTTCATCTGCGCCTCTTTCGCGCCGATTATTACCGGTTTTATTGTTGATACCACACACTCATTCCATCTGGCACTAATCATCTGCGGTTGCGTCACCGCGGCTGGTGCGCTGGCGTACATCTTCCTGGTTCGTCAGCCGATCAACGACCCACGTAAAGATTAATCTCCCTATGCCCGATAGCATTTTGCTTATCGGGCATTTTTCATGGCGATTAAAACGTTTCCCAGTTATCCCCGCTATCAGCGACGGCAATTTTGCGCGGCACAACCGGCAACGCTGCGTTTAACACTGGCAAAGCTTCATGCTGACGCTGTTGCGTTTGCTGTATACGGAACACCGCCACGGCTTCGGTCAGACGGCTGGCCTGCTCTTCCAGCGCGGCGGCAGCGGCAGCAGACTCTTCCACTAACGCGGCGTTCTGTTGCGTTACCCTATCCATTTCGACAACCGCTAAACCAACCTGATCAATGCCACGGCTTTGCTCATCAGAGGCTGAAGCGATTTCTCCCATAATGTCAGTAACGCGTGTTACGGCGCTGACAATCTCTGTCATGGTTTCCCCGGCACTTTCGACCTGCGTAGATCCGACATCCACTTTACTTACGGAGTCTTCAATCAAGCTTTTAATTTCACGGGCCGCCTGGGCGCTACGCTGCGCCAGGTTACGCACTTCCCCCGCAACTACCGCAAAACCACGCCCTTGCTCGCCCGCGCGCGCCGCTTCAACCGCCGCGTTCAAAGCCAGAATATTGGTCTGGAAGGCAATACCATCGATAACGCTGATAATATCGGCAATCTTCTGCGAACTGGTGGAGATATCGCGCATCGTCTGTACCACGTTATCCACTACCTTGCCGCCACGTTGCGCAGTTTCAGATGCACTTAACGCCAGATGACTGGCCTGACGCGCGTTCTCGGCGTTCTGTTTCACCGTTGCAGTCAGTTGCTCCATGCTGGCCGCCGTCTCTTCCAGTGAAGCCGCTTGCTGCTCAGTACGTGATGAGAGATCGTTATTACCCGTGGCAATTTCGCTGACACCGCTATAAATGGCATTAGCACCGTTACGTACATCTCCGACAGTACGCATCAGTTCACTTTGCATATGGCGTAAACTCTGAGCCAGTTGTCCTACTTCGTTAGAACCATCCACCTCAATGGGTTTTACCAAATCCCCGCCAGCAATATGACAGATGCTTTCGATCAGGCGATTCATTGGTGCTACCAGCGAGGCTTTAATACCAAACCAGACGGCCACAATGACGGCTAACACGACGATCAACACGCCCACCAGCACCCACATCGCCTGGTTGTAGGAAGCATTATTATCGCTGACGGCAATATCGTAGAGACGATCGTTTTGCTCCATATAAGCCATATACAGCTTCTCGAAACCGTCCTGATATCCCTGAGTCGGCTGCTCAAAAAACTCATTGATTTTGCCTGCACCTAACAGCTGGATCAGCTCCGCCAGCGCATTGTGGTAAATATCGTAATTACGTTTGATGTCCGCCGCTGCGGCTGTGCTCTGACGCGGGTCACGCGGCAATGCTTCGTAGTCCGCCCAGTTTTTTTCCGCTTGCTTCAGCGAAATACTGGCACTCTGCATCAGCTCGGCGACGGTTGAACCGCTGCCAATATTGTTCTGATCCATCATGTAGCGGATACCCGCGCGGTTGAGAGTGTTACGTGTCTGCAACAACGCGACCCAGCTGCCATTCAGCGTGGATTGCTGCTGACGAATGGTTTGTAAAACGGAGAAATTTTCTTTGTCATTTTTTAAGGCATTAAAGAACAAACCGCCTGATGTCAGTTGTAAAAGGCCAAAAACGGCCAAAACCAGCAATAAGCTGGTCACGATCTTAATACGTTTAAACATGGTTTCTCTTCCCTCCAGACCTGATACTCAGGTTGTCGGCCTGGTGGTAGAAAACTTTATGATCTGGAGCGGTGTTGAGCGTTTTTTTGTCGCTGCGTACTTACATTTTTTATGAGGGTCACACTCTGGAGCAATTTTTATGGTACAAAGTACCAGTTTTTACTGAATCAGTGATACTCCCATGGCTTATAGCATCGATATCATCTCCTGCATTACCGAGCGGTTTATGGCGTTAACCGCCACTGAAAAGCGTATCGCACAATTTATTCTTGATGACGTCTCCGCAGCCGTGGAACTGCCAATTGCCGAGCTGGCGCGGTTAACACAAACCAGCCAGGCGTCGGTGACGCGTTTTGCCCGTGCATTGGGTTGCAAAGATGTCCGCGAACTGAAAGTCAAACTGGCGCAGTCACTGGCTATCGGGCAGCGGTTTATTCTCGATGTACCGGATCTTGACGGTGTTCAGGGGATCTACGAATCAATTATCAGCGTGCTGGAAACGCATCGTCGCTCACTGGATATGAACGCCATCAGCCAGGCGGTCAGTTGGTTAAGCCAGGCGCGGCAAATTCTTGCATTGGGAACGGGCGGCGGTTCTACCATCTGCTCGCAGGAGATCCAGTACCGTCTGTTCCGCCTGGGATTGCCAGTGGTCAGTCAGAACGATTCACTCATGATGAGAATGATGTGCTCAGCCGTGATGCCGCAGGATGTGGTGATAGTTCTTTCACTCGGCGGCTATACGCCAGAAATCATCGAAAGTGCCGCTATCGCCCGTCAGTACGGCGCGCGAGTTATCGCCATTACGCCTGCACAAACACCACTGGCAGAACAGGTGGATCTGGTATTGCCGTTGCTGGTTCAGGAAAGTGATTACATTTTTAAGCCCACCCCTTCCCGTTACGCCATGCTCGCGATGATCGATGTGCTGGCAACAGAGCTGGCTATGGCAAATAAAGCGCAGGCGAAAGATCGCCTGCGGCGGATAAAACTGGCATTAGACAGCCACCGGGGTGGCGCTAACCGCCAGCCACTTGGCGATTAGCACTATTGGTTATGCCTCTTCAGGTTTGGTGATCACGACACTCTGGTTTTCACGCTCATTGGTGATAATAGCCAGAGCTTCTTCCCGGCTGATCTCGCTTGCTGGCGTTACCAGCGTCACCAGTACGCCAGCGACCAGGCTTCCCAGCACTGACGGAATACACGGGTTACCCCAGTAAGCCAGCCAGTCGGCATTCATCAGCACCACAATTGACATCACCATACCGCTCACTAACGCTGCCAGCGCGCCCTGCCAATTAAAGCGTAGCCAGAAGCGACCGAGAATCGAGCAGATAAACAGCCCGGACATCAGCATCGAAATCATTTTGGTAATGTAGCTGATGATGTCATTAGAGGTCAGAGCAAAGACCAGCGCCAGGCCAATAACAAAGGTCAGCATCCAGCGTGAGTAAGTGATTGCCTTGTTCTCCGGCGGCATTCTGCCGGTAATCATCGTGTAGACATCGCGCATCATAATCGCCACCGCTGCGATGGCATCGGAGCTGGCAGAAGACATGGTGGCAGAAAGCCCGGCAATCAGTACCACCAGGCCAAGCAATGGCGGCAGAAAACTGGTGGCGAACAAGAAGGCATAGTTACTGTTTTCCAGATTCGGGTTCATGGTGAACGCCGCCATGCCGATAATGGCAGGCAGAATCGAGAAGAACAGATACAGCACGCCAGTAATAACAAACGAACGGCGTACAGAGGGAACATCTTTACCCGAGTAAATACGCTGGCGATAAGACGGTGTTGCCAGCACACCTACGCCAATAACCAGCGCCAGCGAAAGCGCAGGTAACACGCCCATTTTATCAATCGCAAACAGGCTCATCGCTTTTGGGTCCATCGCCTGTTCAATCGCACTCCAGCCGCCTACGTGAACAACGGCAAGAATAGCCATCAAAATAAAACCAAAGAACAAAATTAAGGCCTGAATGGTGTCTGTCCACACTACCGCCGAATAACCGCCGATAATAACGTAAATCGCAAAAGCTAAGGCGATAATTAATTTTGCTACAGTAAGATCAATACCTGTTGCCCAGGCAAGATACATACTGCCACCTAAAATATGCGCGCCCAGCCAGCCAATAGAGGCAATAAATATCATCAGACCGACAATATTTTTAATTAAATGACTCCCGCCAGTATAATAAGAGAGTTCTTCACTCATGGTCATAAAACGTAATTTACGTACCGGTGCAAACAGCCACGCCACCAGCAATATACCTACGGCCCCACCGACGCCATAAAGCATTCCGGCCCAGCCATTGCTGTAACCAAAGCCCACTGCGCCCATACTGGAACCCGTGCCAACCATTGTGGCAACGGTTGAACCCAGCGTCAGAAACAGCGGCAGCGAGCGCCCGCCCAGCAGAAAATCTTCTCCGCTTTTCTGATTTCGCGAAACAAACCAACCAAGCCAAATCATGGCGATGGCATAAATAATAAAGCCGACTAAAAAGATATGACTGTTCATAATTCACATCCTGCCAGTAGAGAGAAAATAATGTAAGAGTTCCCGGAGTGCTGAATGTATTCAGCACTCAATTGCGGTCTATTTTTTTAATTCTTAAATTTATTAGCGGGTCGCGTTATAACAGGTCACATCGACTTCGACTTTACAATCGACAACCAGATCAGCCACACAACAAATACGTGCGGGCGGATTCTCGCCAAAAAATTCTCTGAATACTTTATTAAATGACTGGAAATAGCGGGCGTCGGTCAGGATCACTTTCACGTGAACCACATCCGCCAGGCTATAACCGGCTTCGGTCATGATGTCGACACAGTTTTGGATCGCCAGTCGTGACTGTTCAACGATACCGCCTTCTACCACCTCACCATTTTTCATGGGTGTTTGCCCGGAGACGTACAGCCAGCCGCCCGCCTCAACCGCCCTGGCAAACGGCAAATGCTGCCCACCAGTGCCCGTTCCACCTTCCGTACCGTAACGTTTAATGCTCATATTCACTCCTTAATGTGAGGTCTGGCGGCGCAGGAAACGTCCCGCACGGCCTGTAATGTGTTTATCGCGACCATAGCTCATAACACCGTTCACCATCACCGCCTCAATGCCATCTGCCGGACGTTTGGGATCAGAAAAACTGGCAACATCACGAATGGTTTGCGGATCGAACAACACCAGGTCCGCAAAATAGCCGACTTTCACCAGTCCACGCTGGGGTAGACAAAAACGGCTGGCAGAAAGCCCGGTCATTTTGTGGATAGCCGTGGTCAGCGGGAATAAGCCTTCATCACGACAATAGTGACCCAGCACGCGAGGGAAAGCGCCCCATAAACGCGGATGCGGCATGGGATCATTAGGCAGGCCGTCAGAGCCAATCATACTGACCGGATAACTCAATACTCGGCGGACGTCGCGCTCGTCCATGTTGTAATAGATAGCCCCGGCAGGCATTAGCAGCTTCGCAGCCTCCAGCATACTCATCTGCCAGTCGATGGCGATTTGTGCCAGTGTTTTCCCGGCCTGCTGCGGATGTGTTTGTGACCAGGTGATCACAATATCGAATTCGTCGGTGACTTGTTTGAGATCCAGCGTTGAAGAGCTGGCCGAGTAAGGGTAGACATCGCAGCCAATTTCCTGGTGTTGACGCATTTGGTCAAAAAAAGCCAACGTTTCTTTTGTCCGCCCCCAGTTTTTCGCCCCGGCACATTTATGGTGGGAAACAACGACAGGCACTTTGCCATGACGCCCAATACGAAACGCCTCATCCAGCGCATCCAGAATCGGTTCGAATTCAGAACGCAGATGAGTGGTATAAACCCCCTTCTCACCTGCCAGTTCTTCCGCCAGCGCCATCACCTCTTCGGTAGTCGCCTGAAATGCCGTGGCATAGGCCAGTCCGGAACTTAACCCCAGCGCCCCCTGACTCAACGCCAGACGTAAGTCGGCACGCATAGCGGCAATTTCATCTGCCGTCGCCGGGCGAAACAGGTCGCCCATATGATTATTACGCAGCGCCGTATGACCAATCAGCGTGCCAACGTTCAGTGACGGTCTGGCTGCTTCCACTGCCTGGGCATAGCTTTCAACGGTGGGATAAATAAAGTGCTCCGCTTCCCCCAACAGATTCATCGGGTCAGGGACTTCGCCTTTCATTTTCGCCGACGCTGCACTGATCCCGCAGTTGCCGACAATCACGGTGGTGATCCCCTGGCTGATTTTTGGCAGATATTCCGGGATACGAATAACGTTGATATCGTCATGGGTATGAACGTCGATAAACCCTGGTGCCAGCACCCGTCCTTCACCGTCAATGGCCTGCTGCGCCGTAACGTTAAGCGCAGGGGCAATATCAACAATCCGATCACCTGTTATTGCCACGTCCCCGCGAAATTCAGGGCCGCCGCTGCCGTCGATAACCGTCACATTTTTGAATAACCAGTCAACCTGCATGTTCGTCACTCCATTTCTGCAATGGTGACAAGTTAACCATTTACAAGGATGAAAAACAGTGGAAAACTACGCAAAACCCAGATGATTTTCTGATACTTTTATTCATAAATCATAAGATAAATAAACTAAGTATTTATATTTCATTTAGTTACAAATGATACTCACATCCGATACGTTGAAATCTTTAAAAGGTGAATGTTATGAAATACCACTCTAAGCCGCTGGTTCCCCATAAATCTGCCCTGATGCAAATGCCCGCCAATATCCTTGCCGAAGATGTTTGTTTACCTGCCGCGATCATTAAAAAGCAGGCCCTGGAGAACAACATTACGTGGATGCAGCGTTACGCTGACGCGCGCGGCGTTTCGCTGGCACCGCACGGTAAAACCACCATGACGCCGTGGATTTTTCAGGCGCAGCAGGCGGCTGGTGCCTGGGCAATAGGTGTCGGTAGCGCGTGGCAGGCTGGTGCGGCAATGGCGAGCGGTATTCAGCGTGTGCTGATGGTTAACCAGTTGGTCGGCAAGGCGAATATGCAGCTGATTGCCCAGTTGCAACGGCATTACCCGACGGTCGATTTTATCTGCTGTATCGACAGCATTGAGAACGCCCGCGCTTTGTCTGCCTTTTTTGCCAGCCAGCAACAGACGCTGAACGTGATGATTGAGCTGGGTGTTCCCGGCGGGCGCTGTGGTTGCCGCTCAACGGATGCCGCACTGGCTCTGGCTAAGCAGGCGGCCCAGTTACCAGGATTACGTCTGCGAGGGCTTGAGTTATATGAAGGTGTTTTACACGGTGACGATCCACAGCCGCAGGTAGAAGCGCTGCTGCGGGATGCCGCACAACTAGCCTGTGATATGGCGAGTCTGGTTGATGGCGAGTTTATTCTCACCGGAGCAGGCACGGTCTGGTATGACGTGGTGTGCAATATCTGGCTGGCGGCAGAAAAACCGACTAACTGCCGAATTGTCATTCGCCCAGGCTGCTACATCACCCATGACGCAGGGATCTACGACATCGCGCAACAGCAATTGATCGCCCGTGATCCCGTGGCTTGCGATCTGGCAGGCGATCTCACATCTGCACTGGAACTGGTGGCTATGGTGCAATCGGTGCCAGAGGCCGATCGTGCGGTGGTTAATTTTGGTAAGCGTGATTGCGCCTTCGACGCCGGACTGCCGCAACCAGTCGCCCACTATCGCAACGGCAAATCACTGGCATTTAATCCTGAGGCTATTCGCAGTGTCGGCATTATGGATCAGCACTGTATGTTGCAACTGTCAGCTAATAGCGACGTGCAGGTGGGGGATATTCTGGTGTTTGGCACTTCCCATCCGTGCCTGACCTTCGACAAATGGAAAACGTTGTTATTGACTGATGACGACTACAACGTACTGGCAGAGCTGGATACGTTGTTTTGATAGCGCAGATGGCGGGAGCCTTCCCGCCATTAATTGTATGTATATCCTTTAATATCTATCAGCTACTTAAGGATCGAATATCGTCATAGAGTGACTGGCTGATCTCTACACCCTGTTGCTCACTGCGCAATCGTGCCTGGTAGCGACGTTCTCCCGGCAGGCGCGCGCCCTGTGCCTGCATCTGACTAAACAGTGTTTCCGCCCTTGCCAGATGCCTCCCGGCATCCTCACCAAGAAAACGCTGCGGATCGAGTGCCAGGATCAACTCTCCGCCATACGGCAAACCACCTGCACCGTTATCCCACGCAAGAGACTCAGCACTGGTCATATCGCCAATCAGTGGCCCCGCAATCAGCTCCACCATCGCTGCCAGTGCCGAACCTTTATGACCGCCGAAGGTTAACATTGCTCCGTCCAGCACAGCTTGTGGATCGGTGGTGGCATTGCCATTACTGTCGATCCCCCAACCTTCAGGAAGTGATTTCCCGGCTCGCTGATGTAACTGAATCTCCCCGCGTGCCGCCGCACTGGTCGCCATATCAAAAATAAATGGCGGCTGTTTGTCGCGCGGCCAACCAAACGCGATTGGGTTAGTACCAAAAAGAGGTTTGCGCCCCCCTTTCGGCGCAACCCAGGCATGGCTTGGCGTGGTCGCCAGCGCCACCAGTCCGACTTCAGTCAGCGGTTCAACATCCGCAAATAAGGCGGAGTAGTGAACACAATGATTAATCGCCAGTGCTGCAATCCCGCACTGACGCGTTTTCTCGATCAGTAACGGTAGTGCCTGCTGATAAGCCAACAGCGAATAGCCACCTTTGGCATCGGCCTTAACGATTGCCGGCGCCTGAGATTCCACTGTCGGCAGAGCATCGGCAGAGACTTTCCCTTTTCGCAGCGTGTCAACAATCCCCAGCAGTCGCCATAAACCGTGCGAGGCACAGCCGTCGCGCTCCCCGGCGGTAACGTTGTTTGCAATCACCACTGCATGTTGCTCACTAAATCCGTTACTGATGAGCGCATGATAGGCTAGTGCGTAAGCCTCTGATAATGAGAGGATTACTCTATCCATTTTCTACTCCTTTATTCTTCTTCATCCCCGTTAAAGTTCGCCCGAGGAAGACAGGTGTATGCGCCCCAGTAATAAATTCCCAACGACATCAGCGCGACGACGATAGTATCCCACGGGTGACCTATAATGCCGCTACCGCCAAAACTACCCAACCAGGAAAACAGCATAATCAGGGCATAGAAGGCAATAAGCCACAATGAAGATTTAATCTGCTGCGCCAGGCTGACATGCTGAACAGGCACTTTCGACTTACAAACCACGTAAACCACAAACATTACGATTTGTAGCCCCAGCAGCCAGGAAAGCGTTCCCCAACCAGACCAAAAAACAATCAGCGCGGAAATCATAAAAGAGAGTGGGCCGAGCACCGCAAAACCACGAACGCGGAACGGGCGCGGCATATCTGGTGCATTACGACGCAGCCCGGCAGCTGTAACTGGCGCGATGGCGTAGCTCAGTACCAGAGCCGCAGAAACCACGCTAATCAATTGCTCCCACGACGGGAACGGCAGCGTCCAGAAGATAGATAAACCAAACGTCAGCCACAGTGCCGGACGTGGAATACCTGACTCCTTATCGATATGAGTAAAGGTTTTAAAGAATGTCCCCGCCTTCGCCCAGCCATAGATCACGCGCGGTGTCGCATTCATGTAAATATTGCCAGTGCCGCTGGGAGACACAATAGCATCACATACCACCATAAATGCCAGCCAGCCCATCCCAAGGGTAATGGCGATATCACGATACGGCAGCGAATAGTTCTTACTGATCTCCGCCCACCCCCCACTTAGCGACTCAGTAGGGATGCTGCCCAAAAAGGCTATCTGCAGCAGAACGTAGATGATGGTCGAGAGAATTACCGAGAGGATCAGCGCAAATGGGATGGTACGTTGCGGATTTTGCGCCTCGCTGGCAACGGAGATAATCGGTGTCAGCCCAAGGTAAGCGAAGATAATCCCACCCGCGCTAATTGCCGCTTCCACTCCTGACATACCAAATGGAGCCATACCCTGTATATGCAGATTCTCCGGTTTGAAGAAGGCAAATAACGTTATTACCACCAGCAACGGCACCAGAAACTTCAGCACACTAATAAAATTGTTCGAGCGGGCGAACGTTTTGACACTGTAGTAGTTCAGGGCAAAAAAGAAGCACAACAGTAAGAACTGCACCACCCAGCCTAACAGCGTCGGGTCACTGCTCCCCGTCTGCGTCAGCGCCGGAAACCAGGCGGCAGCATATTGCCGTGCGGCTACAATCTCAATGGAGATCAGGCTGGAGAAGGCAATCAGGGTAATAAAGCCCAGCAGATAGCCCATCAATTCGCCGTGCGAAAATACCGGGTAACGAATAATACCGCCCGCGCGGGGAAGCGCCGCCCCCAGTTCGCAGTAAATAATCCCCAGTAGCAACACCGCAAAACCGCCAATAACCCAGGAAGCAATCCCGGCTGGGCCAGCGATCGATGCGACATGGCTGGCAGCAAACAGCCAGCCAGAACCAAAAATCGCCCCCAGACCAATAAAGGTCAAGTCGGTGAGCGTTAACTGCTTTTTAAACTTCCCCGACTCAACAACGACGGTTTGCGTGCTTTGGGTAGAAGGAATTGTCATAGTGATGCCCTTCAATGAGTCAACAAGGAGGAAATGGCTTCCCGGGTCCACTGGCCGTTAACCAGGCGCAGCAGGTTTAATGGATTACTGTCCTGCAACGCAGGCGGTAATAGCGCAGCGGGTGCATTTTGCAGGCATACCGGGCGCAGAAAACGAGTAATGGACAGCGTGCCTACGGACGTGCCGCGCGCGTCGGTGGTTGCCGGGAACGGACCACCGTGTACCATGGCATCGCAAACCTCAACGCCGGTGGGATAGCCGTTGAACAATACGCGCCCGGCTTTATCAGCCAACAACGGCAATAAACGACCAGCCAGTTGCCGGTCATCCTCATCCGCCTGAAGTGTGGCAGTAAGTTGCCCTTGCAGAGCGTTAATCACCTGCAACAACTCCGCTTCATCAGCGGCTTCAACCACAATCGCGAGCGGCCCGAACACTTCCTCCTGCAACAGAGGATCTTTTTCAAGTACGCTTGCCACCTGAGCCTGATAGAGACGAGCTTCTGCACGTCCGGTCTGATGATTATCGCCCCCCGCCAAACACCGAATTGTCGGATGTCCTGCCAG
Organism: Escherichia sp. E10V10; assembly: GCF_004211985.1. Classification (NCBI taxonomy): domain Bacteria; kingdom Pseudomonadati; phylum Pseudomonadota; class Gammaproteobacteria; order Enterobacterales; family Enterobacteriaceae; genus Escherichia; species Escherichia sp. E10V10. The sequence continues at coordinate 275,611 of NZ_RHJO01000002.1, forward strand.
TTTCTCTACGCTGTGGCGATAGTGTTCAAGCGTGGAGGCGTTAAGCATGAGTTGCGGTGAGGCGGCATTCACTTTCTCAACCAGTTGCTGCAAAAAGTCCGCGTTTTTCTCCCCCTTCAGCAACACAACCAAGCCTGGTTTAGTGCAGAACTGCCCACATCCCAGCGTGAACGACGCGACTAAATCGCGGGCCAGCGTATCGGCACGTACTGATAGCGCCTGCGGCAGAATGAAAAAGGGATTGAGAGCCGACATTTCGGCAAAAACCGGTATCGGCTGTGGACGCTGTTGGGCCAAACGAAAGAGTGCCATGCCACCACGTAATGAGCCGGTAAAACCCACCGCCTGAATTGCGGGATGTTTCACCAGTTCAGCACCGATATCAGTACCGAAAATCATATTGAATACGCCTGCGGGCATGGCGCATTTAGTCACGGCACGAGCGATCGCTGATGCGATAATTTCTGCCGTTCCCATATGCCCAGGATGCGCTTTCACCACTACCGGGCATCCTGCAGCCAGTGCCGCAGCTGTATCACCACCGGCGGTAGAAAAAGCGAGTGGAAAGTTGCTGGCACCAAATACCGCCACCGGCCCGAGAGCCGTTTTATACTGGCGCAAATCCGGTCGAGGAAGAGGCTGACGCTCCGGCAACGCAGTATCAATTCTTACCTCAAACAGATCGCCCCGACGTAATAACCCGGCAAACATGCGCATCTGCCCGCTGGTTCTTGCCCGCTCTCCCTGTAAACGCGCCAGGGGTAACGCTGTCTCCTGATGTGCCGTAGCGAACAGTTCGTCGCCTGCCGCATCAAGTTCATCGGCGATGGTTTCTAAAAAATCGGCACGTTGCCCGGCACTGGTCTGTGAATAGCGCACAAAAGCCTGCTGCGCCGCAATAGCCGCCTGCGCGGCCTCCTCCACGGAGGCCGGGTAAAAACGTTGCCCGGTAGGTTCGCCATCCTGCGCTCGCAGGCTGACCAGCGACGGTTCACCGCTGGCAACACGTTGCCCGGCGATGAACTGTTGCCCGGTGAAAGGGAAAGTTTCAGTCATAGTCTCTCCCCACCTCAAAGGCCCACGTCCGGCAGCGCAGGGCGAGTCGCCAGCGCTTTCTCAACTATCGCCACAACCTGGGCACGCGTTTCACCTTCCAGCGCCAGACGCGGCGGGCGAGTAACCTCACTGCCACGCCCCAACAGGGCTTCGCACAGCTTGATACACTGCACCAGGTCAGGACGCGCATCGAGATGCAGCAGCGGCATAAACCAGCGATACAGCGCCATAGCCTCGTCAAAACGCTGTTGTTTTGCTAAACGGAACAACGTCTCACCTTCGCGTGGGAAGGCGTTTGACATCCCGGAAATCCAGCCTTCAGCGCCCACCGCAATGCTCTCAACCACGACATCATCCAGCCCTGCAAACAGCACAAAGCGATCTCCTACCGCATTGCGAAGATCGATAAAGCGACGAGTATCACCAGAGGAATCTTTAAAGCAGACAATATTTTCGCAATCAGCGAGTGTTTCCAGGATATCAGGGGTGACATCGTTTTTATAAATCGGTGGGTTGTTATAGACCATGATCGGCAGGTCGGTCGCCATTGCCACACTGCGGAAGTGCGCTGCAGTTTCATGAGGCTTAGACGAGTAAACCAAAGCAGGCATCACCATAACGCCATCAACACCGACCTTCTCGGCCTCTTTTGCCATCGTCCGGGCAAAGGCGGTGGTGAACTCAGCAACCCCGGCAATCACCGGAATTTTTCCGCCAGCAGCATCTTTCGCGACTTCGATGATTTGCAGTTTTTCCTGAGTGGTAAGTGACGTGTTTTCTCCTACGCTACCGCACACTACCAGGCCAGAAACCCCGTCTTTAACCAGGTTTTTCATCACCGCATGGGTAGCATCCAAATCAAGTGAGTAATCACTACGGAACTGAGTGCTAACCGCCGGAAAAACGCCACTCCAGTTAATCGCTTTATTGCTCATCTTTGGTTTCCTTATTGTCAACCTGTTGCGTTAATGTGAATTAAAAGTGAATTTTCATTAACAGATTGACCTCTCCTTGCGCTGGCGGCTTGTCGATTTTCTTTCCCCAGGATGACGAAATTAGCACAATGCCCGGTTGCGATTTGTCGTGCTACCCGACCAACGTCATCCGAAAATCACGCGGTGTTGAGCCTGTCATCGCCTTAAATTGACGGCTGAACGCACTGTGGTCGGTATAACCGCACTGCAAAGCGATATCGGTAATCGGCGTAGTTCCGGCAAGCAACTCCGTGGCCTTTTCCAGTCGAACTTTGTGGATCATCTGGCGAGGAGTCAGGTGAAAAATCCGCTTACAGTAGCGTTCAATTTGCGCCACAGACATTCCGCTCATTTCAGTCAACTCTTCCATAGAGATCGCGCGGTGGTAGTGATTGCGAATGTGCTCATCGATGATCGCCAGACGTTGCCAGGCAGGATGACGCGCATGTGCTTCCTGGAGATCATGTGAGATCCCCGCCATTCCAATCACACGCCCCTGCATATCGCGCAGTGCCAGTTTCTGCGTCAGGCACCAGCCGCGTTCGCGCCCGTTATAGAGATGCATCTCCAGTTGATCACGTAACGCAACCCCTTCGCGTAGCACACGCAGATCCTGTTCGGTATATCCTCGTCCCAGCGCAGAAGGGAAAACATCTGCCGATGTCTTCCCCAGTAGCGATGTCACGTTTTTAAACCCGCAGCGTCGCGCCAATGTCATATTGACTAACAGATAACGGGCCTGCACATCCTTAATAAAAAACACCACATTAGGAATGGCGTTGAGAAGTGGCGCAATCAGCGCCAGTGCATTTAACAATGCCTGAATATTTTGTGGACGCTGCCGCGCCAGCCCCTCGCAAATTTGACTAAGTTCATCAACGGCCAGCGCAGTTTCTTCACAAGGGGAAAACTCAATAGTCTGATGACATATGCTGGACATAGCTGTTCCTCATAGCGATTGAGGATGAATGTTTATTAACCTTTAGTTAACATGACAAGTACTGAAAGCGCATTTTGCGATCCTTCCGTGTATTTCCACTTTCCGTTGCTCTCACTACTGACGAACGCTTGTTCTTGGTCTAACACATCACTAACAAGATGATTAATATTAAAAAAATATGACCACTCCTGGTATCGCGAAATAATTCACTGTGCTGATTTCGTCATTTCCCTTGCAGAAACCCTTCAAGCGATAAAGTTGCAATTACGCCAGCATTTAGAAACATTTCGTTAACCACATGGAGCCAGAGCATGCATGTTCCTCACCAAATCACTGAACTCAGGGCTATCGACTCCCATACCGGAGGCGAGCCGACCAGGTTGATTATTGATGGCTTTCCCGATCTCGGTAGCGGCAGCATGGCCGAACGGCGCGAACGTTTTGCCCGGGAATTTGACAGTTGGCGCAAAGCCATAATTCTTGAGCCACGCGGCAACGACGTGCTGGTCGGCGCGCTACTGTGTGAGCCGGTTTCCCCTCATGCCACGGCGGGTGTCATCTTTTTCAATAATGCCGGATACCTGAATATGTGTGGGCACGGCACTATCGGGCTTATTGCTTCACTGGCCTGGTTAGGTCGTATTAAACCAGGCGTTCACCGCATTGAAACCCCTGTTGGAGATGTAAACGCCACATTGCATGACGATGGCAGTGTGTCAGTTGAAAACGTTCCGGCCTGGCGCTGGCAAAAACAGGTAAGTGTGGAAACGGCGGTGGGTACAGTTACAGGTGATATCGCCTGGGGTGGCAACTGGTTTTTTCTTATTAATGATCATCCATTTGATATTGTGCCGGAACAGATCCCGCAGTTAACTGAATACGCCTGGGCGGTACGGGAAGGACTCGATAATGCGGGGATCGTCGGTGAAAATGGTGGCATTATCGATCATATCGAACTTTTTGCCGATGACGATCAGGCGGATAGCCGTAGCTTCGTCCTTTGCCCAGGCAAAGCGTGGGATCGTTCTCCCTGTGGCACAGGCACCAGCGCCAAGTTGGCCTGTCTGGCAGAGGACGGAAAACTCGCCCCCGGCGATATCTGGCGCCAGGCCAGTATTATTGGTAGCCAGTTTACGGCTCACTATACCCGCCATGGCGAGAAGATTATCCCCACCATTCGTGGAGAAGCCTGGGTATGCGGCGACAATCGCCTGCTCCTTAATCCGGACGATCCCTTCTGCTGGGGGATTAGCCTGTGAACAGCACGGAGGTCATTGTCATCGGCGCAGGCATCATCGGGGCCGCCTGCGCATGGCAACTGGCAAAACGAGGGGTGAGAGTCACGTTAATTGACGACGGCCGAGCCGGAGCTACGGCTGCAGGAATGGGGCATCTGGTCTGTATGGATGATGATCCCGCAGAACTGACGCTCTCTGCCTGGTCGCTGGAACTGTGGCGCACGTTGACGCCTCAGTTACCGGAAAGCTGTGCCTGGCGCGGCTGTGGCACATTGTGGCTGGCGGAAACACCAGAAGAACTGGAAATGGCCCGAGAGAAGCAGCGACGTCTGGCATCGCAGAAAGTAAACAGCGAAATGCAAAGCGCCGCACAATTGGCTGAGCGAGAAGTTATGCTACGCCCGGGGTTATCCGGCGGGTTATGGGTGCCGGGCGATGGCATCGTCTATGCCCCAAACGTTGCCCGTTGGTTTATTGCCAATGCGGGCGATAAGCTGACACATCTGGTTGATCCCGCCATTCGTCTGGAAGAACCAACAGTGACATTACAGAGCGGTCGCCAGGTACGCGCCGACGCGATCGTCATCGCCAGTGGTCTGGGAGCCAATACGTTACTGGGGGAGCCATGGCTGCGCGCGAAGAAAGGCCAACTGGCGATTACTGATCGCTATGGTCCACTGGTCAATCACCAACTGGTTGAACTTGGCTACGGCGCCAGTGCTCACGGCGGCGGCACGTCAGTGGCCTTTAATGTGCAGCCTCGTCCCACCGGCCAACTGCTGATTGGCTCTTCACGTCAGTTCGATAACCAGGATCGCGAACTGGACCTTCCACTCCTGGCCGCGATGCTGTCCAGAGCGCAACACTTTCTGCCGTCTCTGGCAACGCTCAATATTATTCGTTGCTGGAGCGGTTTTCGCGCCGCCTCGCAGGATGGTAATCCCCTTCTCGGCCCGCATCCTTCCCGTGCTGGCGTCTGGCTGGCTCTTGGTCATGAAGGGCTTGGCGTGACCACTGCCCCCGCCAGCGCGTCGCTGTTAGCCGCACAGTTGCTGGGTGAACGTAGCCTCGTATCTCCTGCCCCCTGGCTACCCGCCAGACTTATCTCCCTGGAGGCCAGCGCATGAGTGGCACTATTCGAATTTTTATTGCCGGACAGCCCTGGTTTGTCCCGACGGGTATTAGCGTAGCGGCGGCACTGGCCTTAACCGATAACCCCATTACGCGCCTTTCGGTGAGCGGGCAACCACGTACACCTTTCTGCGGCATGGGCGTTTGCCAGGAGTGTCGGGTGAGCGTTAATGGTCGTCGGGTACCAGGTTGTCAGACCCTTTGCCAGCCAGACATGCAGATTGAAAGGAGCGGATATGCAGACCTTACAGTGTGACATTTTAATTCTCGGTGCAGGTCCGGCGGGGCTATCAGCTGCCCTGGCCGCAGCAAAGTGCGATAAGCAGGTCATCATCCTTGATGATAATCCGCTTCCTGGCGGTCAAATCTGGCGCGATGGCCCACAAAGTCAGCTTCCTCCACTGGCCCGCCATTACCGTGATGCCGTTGCCAACGAATCGCGGATTCGTGTGCTCAACGGAGCGAGGTTAATCGCCCGCCGCAGCGAAAATTGTGTACTGTTCGAAACCGCAGAAGACTACGGCACAGTAAGCTGGAATAAACTGATTCTCTGCTGCGGTGCACGTGAACTTGCATTACCGTTTCCAGGCTGGACACTGCCCGGTGTCAGTAGCGCGGGTGGGTTACAGGCACAAGTGAAACAGGGGCTGCACATGGCGAATCAAAAAGTGGTTATTGCCGGAAGCGGGCCACTATTACTGGCCGTTGCTGACACCGTTCGCCGTGCCGGAGGCGAAGTGGTGGCGATTGTGGAACAAGCCCCACGCGCAGCGCTATTGCGCTTTGGCCTCGGGCTATGGCGTTGGCCGGGTAAGCTGCGCCAACTGGCGACACTATTTCCTCGTCGTTATCTCAGTGCAAGCCAGGTTATCGCTGCTCACGGCGACGCAACATTGCGTGCTGTCACCCTCCGACACAATGGTAGGGAAATCACACTGCCATGCGACAAATTGGCTATTAGCTATGGTCTGGTGCCTAATCTTGAACCAGGGTTGTTCTTCAGTTGTGTCATCAGCAATGATGCCGTGCAGGTGGATGAACTTCAGCGAACCTCGGTTAAAAACATCTATGCAGCCGGTGAATGTACTGGATTTGGTGGCAGTGAACTGGCGCTGATAGAAGGTGAGATAGCCGGGCTTTGTGCGGCCGATCGCGCCCATGAAACCAGGTTTCTGCAACAAAAACGTGCCGGGTGGCAGCGCTTCGCCCTTGCACTTCATAAAACCTTTGCCCTGCCCGAAAGTCTCAAGCGCGTTGCGACACCAGAAACGCTGCTTTGCCGCTGCGAAGACATTCGCTGTAGCGATGTAGAGCAAGCACAAAGCTGGCTGCAGGCCAAATTAACGACCCGCTGCGGCATGGGAGCCTGTCAGGGGAGAACCTGCGCCGCTACCGCTCGATGGTTATACGGCTGGCCATTACCGCAACCGCGAGAACCCCTTTCCCCCTCTCGCAGCGAAACGTTAATTGCCCTGGCGCACCAGCCACCTTCACCACATTAAATCCCTGATAAGGACTTAACGTTAATGGCTTATCCGGTCTGGTAAATCTTACAAATTCAATACATTGCAGAATCTACCCAGGCCAGATAAGCGTGGCGCATCTGGCAATTATTGAGGCGCAAACGAGAAATCTATCCAGGCAAAAAAATTCGTGATCTCAATCACATATTAGCCTAATGAATAATTCTTGCCCAACCGCTCACCGCCATTCCTGACCGCTTACGTCCCTAATATAACCACTCAGTTATTTACCTTACTTTACGCGCGCGTAACTCTGGCAACATCACTGCAGGATAGCGGTCAATTTACCTCCTCAAACGCAACGCAAACCTAGAACGGCTTCGGCCTATGATTAACAAATTACTCTAAGGATTTTGGTTTGCAGGAAGGCAGCAAGTGAGTGAATCCCCGGGAGCTTACAACAGTAAGTGACAGGGGTGAACGAACGCAACTGCCGCACCTGTAAGCCAAAAGACGACGAGTAAAATGCCAGGTTTTACTATGGATACGAAAAAACTATTCAAGCACATACCCTGGGTGATTCTCGGAATCATCGGTGCATTCTGCCTCGCGGTAGTTGCATTACGTCGGGGGGAGCACGTCAGCGCCCTGTGGATCGTGGTCGCCTCTGTGTCGGTGTATCTGGTGGCGTATCGCTACTACAGTCTGTATATCGCCCAGAAGGTGATGAAACTCGACCCCACGCGCGCGACGCCTGCGGTTATTAACAACGACGGTCTGAACTACGTTCCGACCAACCGTTACGTGTTGTTTGGTCACCACTTCGCCGCTATCGCCGGTGCTGGTCCGCTGGTTGGTCCGGTTCTCGCCGCGCAGATGGGCTACCTGCCTGGCACGCTGTGGCTGCTGGCGGGGGTAGTGCTGGCCGGTGCGGTTCAGGACTTTATGGTGCTGTTTATCTCCTCTCGCCGTAACGGCGCATCTCTCGGTGAGATGATCAAAGAAGAGATGGGACCAGTACCGGGGACTATCGCGCTGTTTGGCTGTTTCTTAATCATGATCATCATCCTTGCCGTACTGGCGCTGATTGTGGTTAAAGCCCTGGCCGAAAGTCCGTGGGGTGTCTTCACCGTTTGCTCAACCGTACCGATTGCGCTGTTTATGGGTATCTACATGCGCTTTATTCGTCCGGGGCGTGTGGGTGAAGTCTCTGTCATTGGTATCGTGCTGCTGGTTGCCTCTATCTACTTCGGTGGCGTGATTGCTCACGACCCGTACTGGGGTCCAGCACTGACCTTTAAAGACACCACCATTACCTTCGCGCTGATTGGCTATGCGTTTGTTTCCGCACTGCTGCCGGTGTGGCTGATCCTCGCACCGCGCGACTATCTGGCCACCTTCCTGAAAATCGGCGTTATCGTCGGCCTGGCGCTGGGTATCGTGGTGCTGAACCCGGAACTGAAAATGCCAGCGATGACCCAGTACATTGACGGTACTGGCCCGCTGTGGAAAGGTGCACTGTTCCCGTTCCTGTTCATCACCATCGCCTGTGGTGCGGTATCTGGCTTCCACGCGCTGATCTCTTCCGGTACGACGCCGAAACTGCTGGCTAACGAAACCGACGCGCGTTTCATTGGCTACGGCGCAATGCTGATGGAGTCCTTCGTGGCGATTATGGCGCTGGTTGCTGCGTCCATCATCGAACCGGGTCTTTACTTCGCGATGAATACCCCGCCTGCGGGCCTTGGCATCACCATGCCTAACCTGCATGAAATGGGTGGCGAGAACGCGCCGATCATCATGGCGCAGCTGAAAGACGTTACCGCACACGCGGCGGCGACCGTCAGCTCCTGGGGCTTCGTGATTTCGCCAGAGCAGATCCTGCAAACCGCGAAAGACATTGGTGAGCCTTCTGTCCTGAACCGTGCAGGTGGTGCGCCGACACTGGCGGTAGGTATCGCGCACGTGTTCCACAAAGTGCTGCCGATGGCTGACATGGGCTTCTGGTATCACTTCGGTATTCTGTTCGAAGCCCTGTTCATCCTGACCGCGCTGGATGCCGGTACCCGTTCTGGCCGCTTTATGCTGCAAGACCTGCTGGGTAACTTCATCCCGTTCCTGAAAAAAACCGACTCTCTGGTTGCCGGTATCATCGGTACTGCGGGTTGTGTGGGTCTGTGGGGCTACCTGCTGTATCAGGGCGTGGTCGATCCGCTGGGCGGCGTTAAGAGCCTGTGGCCGCTGTTCGGTATCTCCAACCAGATGCTGGCAGCCGTAGCGCTGGTACTGGGCACCGTTGTGCTGATTAAGATGAAGCGCACCCAATACATCTGGGTAACTGTTGTTCCGGCTGTATGGCTGCTTATCTGCACCACCTGGGCGCTGGGCCTGAAACTGTTCAGCACCAACCCGCAGATGGAAGGCTTCTTCTACATGGCGAGCCAGTACAAAGAGAAGATTGCTAACGGTACTGACCTGACGGCGCAGCAGATTGCCAACATGAACCACATCGTTGTGAACAACTACACCAACGCAGGTCTGAGTATTCTGTTCCTGATTGTGGTGTACAGCATCATCTTCTACGGTTTCAAAACCTGGCTTGCGGTGCGTAACAGCGACAAACGTACTGACAAAGAAACACCGTACGTTCCAATCCCGGAAGGCGGCGTGAAGATCTCTTCGCACCACTAACCGGTTGCCGGATGCGCTGCGCGTATCCGGCCTACAAAGTGTCTATCGTGGGCCGGATAAGGCGTTTACGCCGCATCCGGCAAATCCCCAGCCCGGACCTTCCGGGCTTTACGCATATCTGGAAGGCAAAATGTTTGGTAACTTAGGACAGGCAAAAAAATATCTCGGCCAGGCGGCGAAGATGTTGATTGGCATTCCAGACTACGACAACTACGTCGAGCATATGAAGACCAACCATCCCGACAAGCCGTACATGAGCTATGAAGAATTCTTCCGCGAACGCCAGAACGCGCGCTACGGCGGCGATGGTAAAGGCGGTATGCGCTGTTGTTAATGGAGAGAGCATGAACCCGATTGCAGTTACCCTACTCACCGGTTTTTTAGGCGCGGGCAAAACCACCCTGCTGCGCCATATTCTTAACGAACAACACGGCTACAAGATTGCCGTGATTGAAAACGAATTCGGCGAAGTCTCCGTTGATGATCAACTGATTGGTGACCGCGCCACGCAGATCAAAACGCTGACCAACGGCTGCATCTGCTGTTCGCGCTCCAACGAGCTGGAAGACGCACTACTCGACCTGCTGGATAATCTCGACAAGGGCAATATTCAGTTCGACCGTCTGGTCATTGAATGCACCGGCATGGCCGATCCCGGCCCGATTATTCAGACCTTTTTCTCCCATGAGATTTTATGCCAGCGCTACCTGCTGGACGGCGTGATTGCGCTGGTGGATGCGGTACATGCCGACGAGCAGATGAACCAGTTCACTATCGCCCAGTCACAGGTTGGCTACGCCGACCGTATTCTGCTGACCAAAACCGACGTCGCAGGCGAAGCAGAAAAACTGCGTGAACGCCTGGCGCGCATCAACGCCCGTGCACCGGTCTACACCGTCACCCACGGCGACATCGACCTGGGCCTGCTATTCAACACCAACGGTTTTATGCTGGAAGAGAACGTCGTCAGCACCAAACCGCGTTTCCACTTTATCGCGGATAAACAAAACGATATTTCGTCGATTGTGGTGGAACTGGATTACCCGGTAGATATCAGCGAAGTTTCCCGCGTGATGGAAAACCTGCTGCTGGAATCGGCGGATAACTTGCTGCGTTACAAAGGGATGCTGTGGATTGACGGCGAACCTAACCGCCTGCTGTTCCAGGGCGTCCAGCGCCTCTACAGCGCCGACTGGGACCGCCCGTGGGGCGATGAAAAACCGCATAGCACGATGGTGTTTATCGGGATTCAGCTGCCAGAGGATGAGATTCGGGCGGCGTTTGCGGGGTTGAGGAAGTAAGGGGTTATGGGCCGGATAAGGCGCATCCGGCCTGATATTTCACTCAAAATAGTCCATATCCAGTTTCGGCACCTTCAACAAACGTGAAGAAACCCCTACTTCGTTTTCGATCATTAAGTGCACCAGGCGTTCCCCATCAACCAGCACCATACCCTCGACGGATTGAGCAAAGTCACGCGCCTGAGACGTAAATCCAGAAGTGGTAATAAACACCCCACGTTTCGCCTTTTGCCCAGCCAGTGCGCCGTAAAATGCCTGTAACTCTGGCCTGCCTACAGTGTTCTGCCAACGTTTTGCCTGAACATAAACTTTCTCCAGGCCAAGTTTATCAAGCGATATCACACCATCGATGCCACCATCTCCAGTACCGCCAACACGCTGCAAATCATCACGGTGGCCGCCATACCCCAGGCGATGCAAAACATCCAGAACAATGACTTCAAAGCGCGAAGGAGAAACCTGCAATAAGTTTTCCAGAACCTCATCAGCCACCGCATCACGAAGCTCTTTTAGCGCCTGATCTAACCGATCGTCCGGGCTGCTCTTTGCAAGTTCTTCATGATCGGGAGAGTCGGCTTTCGGATCTAAATCGACGGCATCCGGCCGTGACTTAAGTTTGACATTCACAAAATCGAAGGCCAGATGGTTCGTCTCCTGCTCCTTCATTGGCTGGGGATGAGACGCAACCCAGTCAAAACCCGCAGGAGTCAGGCACCATTTGCCACGCGACAAACTTTGCGACAACCCGGCACGTTTTAAACGGTCATGCGCCCAGCCTGCACGATTTTTATAAACAAGTTGTCCGCTGGTAATGACTTTCGCTCGCTGACTGTCATCCAGTCCTAATGCATCCGCGGCAGCCTCATGAACATCACGCGCGGCTGCACCTTCCGGTTTTGTCGCCAGATAACGCAGAACAGGTTCAATAAATTTGTCATAGGTAGGAACCGTCATAGTACATCCTTGCAGAATCAGGTAGATGTTTTTCGGCTACTATAACACTACCAAAATAGACGAACACGTTAGAAATTAGTCAGTTGCTGTGACTCCGGTCATTGCCCGGAAAGGTACAGAAAGCTAAGATAGGGCGTTATGGGCCTTAAATATTTGGACAGGCCCACACAGCAATGGATTAATAACAATGATGAATAAATCCAATTTTGAATTCCTGAAGGGCGTCAACGACTTCACTTATGCCATCGCCTGTGCGGCGGAAAATAACTACCCGGATGATCCCAACACGACGCTGATTAAAATGCGTATGTTTGGCGAAGCCACAGCGAAACATCTTGGTCTGTTACTCAACATCCCCCCTTGTGAGAATCAACACGATCTCCTGCGCGAACTCGGCAAAATCGCCTTCGTTGATGACAACATCCTCTCTGTATTCCACAAATTACGCCGCATTGGTAACCAGGCGGTGCACGAATATCATAACGATCTCGACGATGCCCAGATGTGCCTGCGACTCGGGTTCCGCCTGGCTGTCTGGTACTACCGTCTGGTCACTAAAGATTATGACTTCCCGGTGCCTGTGTTTGTATTGCCAGAACGTGGCGAGAACCTCTATCACCAGGAAGTGCTGACGCTAAAACAACAGCTTGAACAGCAGGTGCGAGAAAAAGCGCAGACTCAGGCAGAAGTCGAAGCGCAACAGCAGAAGCTGGTTGCCCTGAACGGCTATATCGCCATTCTGGAAGGCAAACAGCAGGAAACAGAAGCGCAAACCCAGGCTCGCCTTGCGGCGCTGGAAGCACAGCTTGCCGAGAAGAACGCGGAACTGGCAAAACAGACCGAACAGGAACGTAAGGCTTACCACAAAGAAATTACCGATCAGGCCATCAAACGCACGCTCAACCTTAGCGAAGAAGAGAGCCGCTTCCTGATTGATGCCCAACTGCGTAAAGCGGGCTGGCAGGCCGACAGTAAAACCCTGCGCTTCTCCAAAGGCGCGCGTCCGGAACCCGGCGTCAATAAAGCCATTGCCGAATGGCCGACCGGGAAAGATGAAACGGGAAAACAGGGCTTTGCGGATTATGTGCTGTTTGTCGGCCTCAAGCCCATCGCGGTGGTAGAGGCGAAACGTAAAAATATCGACGTTCCCGGCAAGCTCAATGAGTCTTATCGCTACAGCAAATGCTTCGATAATGGCTTCCTGCGGGAAACCTTGCTTGAGCACTACTCACCGGATGAAGTGCATGAAGCGGTGCCGGAGTATGAAATCAGCTGGCAGGATACCAGCGGCCAACAACGGTTTAAAATCCCCTTCTGCTACTCGACCAACGGGCGCGAATACCGCGCAGCAATGAAGACCAAAAGTGGCATCTGGTATCGCGACGTGCGTGATACCCGCAATATGTCGAAAGCCTTACCCGAGTGGCATCGCCCGGAAGAGCTGCTGGAAATGCTCGGCAGCGAACCGCAAAAACAGAATCAATGGTTTGCCGATAACCCTGGCATGAGCGAGCTGGGCCTGCGTTATTATCAGGAAGATGCCGTCCGCGCGGTTGAAAAGGCAATCGTCAAGGGTCAACAAGAGATCCTGCTGGCGATGGCGACCGGTACCGGTAAAACCCGCACCGCAATTGCTCTGATGTTCCGCCTGATCCAGTCCCAGCGTTTTAAACGCATTCTCTTCCTTGTCGACCGCCGTTCTCTTGGCGAGCAGGCGCTGGGGGCGTTTGAAGATACGCGTATTAACGGCGACACCTTCAACAGCATTTTCGACATTAAAGGGCTGACGGATAAATTCCCCGAAGACAGCACCAAAATTCACGTTGCCACCGTACAGTCGCTGGTGAAACGCACCCTGCAATCAGATGAACCGATGCCGGTGGCCCGTTATGACTGTATCGTCGTCGATGAAGCGCATCGCGGCTATATTCTCGATAAAGAGCAGACCGAAGGCGAACTACAGTTCCGCAGTCAGCTGGATTACGTTTCTGCCTACCGTCGCATTCTCGATCACTTCGATGCGGTAAAAATCGCCCTCACCGCCACCCCGGCGCTGCATACGGTGCAGATTTTCGGCGAGCCGGTTTACCGTTATACCTACCGTACCGCGGTTATCGACGGTTTTCTGATCGACCAGGATCCGCCGATTCAGATCACCACCCGCAACGCCCAGGAAGGGGTTTATCTCGCCAAAGGCGAGCAGGTTGAGCGCATCAGCCCGCAGGGGGAAGTGATCAACGACACCCTGGAAGACGATCAGGATTTTGAGGTCGCCGACTTTAACCGTGGCCTGGTGATCCCGGCGTTTAACCGCGCCGTCTGTAACGAACTCACCAACTACCTTGACCCGACCGGGTCGCAAAAAACGCTGGTCTTCTGCGTCACCAATGCCCATGCCGATATGGTGGTGGAAGAGTTGCGTACCGCGTTCAAGAAAAAGTATCCGCAACTGGAGCACGACGCGATCATCAAGATCACCGGTGATGCCGATAAAGACGCGCGCAAAGTGCAGACCATGATCACCCGCTTCAATAAAGAGCGGCTGCCCAATATCGTGGTAACCGTCGACCTGCTGACAACCGGCGTCGATATTCCGTCGATCTGTAATATCGTGTTCCTGCGTAAAGTACGCAGCCGTATTCTGTACGAGCAGATGAAAGGCCGTGCCACGCGCTTATGCCCGGACGTGAATAAAACCAGCTTTAAGATTTTTGACTGTGTCGATATCTACAGCACGCTGGAGAGCGTCGACACCATGCGTCCGGTGGTGGTGCGCCCGAAGGTGGAACTGCAAACGCTGGTCAACGAAATTACCGATTCAGAAACCTATAAAATCACCGAAGCGGATGGCCGCAGTTTTGCCGAGCACAGCCATGAACAACTGGTGGCGAAGCTCCAGCGCATCATCGGTCTGGCCACGTTTAACCGTGACCGCAGCGAAACGATAGATAAACAGGTGCGTCGTCTGGATGAGCTATGCCAGGACGCGGCGGGGGTGAACTTTAACGGCTTCGCCTCACGCCTGCGGGATAAAGGGCCGCACTGGAGCGCCGAAATCTTTAACAAACTGCCTGGCTTTATCGCCCGTCTGGAAAAGCTGAAAACTGATATCAACAACCTGAATGATGCGCCGATCTTCCTCGATATCGACGATGAAGTGGTAAGCGTAAAATCGTTGTACGGTGATTACGACACGCCGCAGGATTTCCTCGAAGCCTTTGACTCGCTGGTGCAACGTTCCCCGAACGCACAACCGGCATTGCAGGCGGTGATTAATCGCCCGCGCGATCTCACCCGTAAAGGGCTGGTCGAACTCCAGGAGTGGTTTGACCGCCAGCACTTTGAGGAATCTTCCCTGCGCAAAGCATGGAAAGAGACGCGCAATGAAGATATCGCCGCCCGGCTAATTGGACATATTCGCCGCGCTGCGGTGGGCGATGCGCTGAAACCGTTTGAGGAACGTGTCGATCACGCGCTGACGCGCATTAAGGGCGAAAACGACTGGAGCAGCGAGCAATTAAGCTGGCTCGATCGTTTAGCGCAGGCGCTGAAAGAGAAAGTGGTGCTCGACGATGATGTCTTCAAAACCGGCAACTTCCACCGTCGCGGCGGGAAGGCGATGCTGCAAAGAACCTTTGACGATAATCTCGACAACCTGCTCGATAAATTCAGCGATTATATCTGGGACGAGCTGGCCTGACACGTATACACTTCATCCTTCAGGCTGCCTCTGCGTTGGCTGCGCTCGTTCACCCCGGTCACGTACTTCTGTACGCTCCCGGGGATTCACTCACTTGCCGCCTTGATGCAACCTGAATGATTTTGTGTATATTACCCTCGGCAATTTCTTCTGCGGCCCCAAACAATGCGGGCCGCTGCTTAATTTACGGAATCTACAATGAACAATAACGATCTGGTCGCGAAGCTGTGGAAGCTGTGCGACAACCTGCGCGATGGCGGCGTTTCCTATCAAAACTACGTCAATGAACTCGCCTCGCTGCTGTTTTTGAAAATGTGTAAAGAGACCGGGCAGGAAGCGGAATACCTGCCGGAAGGTTACCGCTGGGATGACCTGAAATCCCGCATCGGCCAGGAGCAGTTGCAGTTCTACCGAAAAATGCTCGTGCATTTAGGCGAAGATGACAAAAAGCTGGTACAGGCAGTTTTTCATAATGTTAGTACCACCATCACCGAGCCGAAACAAATAACCGCACTGGTCAGCAATATGGATTCACTGGACTGGTACAACGGCGCGCACGGTAAGTCGCGCGATGACTTCGGCGATATGTACGAAGGGCTGCTGCAGAAGAACGCCAACGAAACCAAGTCTGGCGCGGGCCAGTACTTCACCCCACGTCCGCTGATTAAAACCATTATTCATCTGCTGAAACCGCAGCCGCGTGAAGTGGTGCAGGACCCGGCAGCAGGTACGGCGGGCTTTTTGATTGAAGCTGACCGCTACGTTAAGTCGCAGACCAATGATCTGGACGACCTTGATGGCGACACGCAGGATTTCCAGATCCACCGCGCGTTTATCGGCCTCGAACTGGTGCCTGGCACCCGTCGTCTGGCGCTGATGAACTGCCTGCTGCACGATATTGAAGGCAACCTCGACCACGGCGGCGCAATCCGTCTGGGCAACACCCTGGGCAGCGACGGTGAAAACCTGCCGAAGGCGCATATTGTCGCCACTAACCCGCCGTTTGGCAGCGCCGCAGGCACCAACATTACCCGCACCTTTGTTCACCCGACCAGCAACAAACAGTTGTGCTTTATGCAGCATATTATCGAAACGCTGCACCCAGGCGGTCGTGCGGCAGTGGTGGTGCCGGATAACGTACTGTTTGAAGGCGGAAAAGGCACCGATATTCGTCGTGACCTGATGGATAAGTGTCATCTGCACACCATTCTGCGTCTGCCGACCGGTATTTTTTACGCGCAGGGCGTGAAAACCAACGTGCTGTTCTTTACTAAAGGGACGGTGGCGAACCCGCATCAGGATAAGAACTGCACCGATGACGTGTGGGTGTACGACCTGCGTACCAATATGCCGAGCTTCGGCAAGCGCACGCCGTTTACCGACGAGCATTTGCAGCCGTTTGAGCGCGTGTATGGCGAAGACCCGCACGGCTTAAGCCCGCGCACTGAAGGTGAATGGAGTTTTAACGCTGAAGAGACGGAAGTTGCCGACAGCGAAGAGAACAAAAACACCGATCAGCATCTGGCCACCAGCCGCTGGCGCAAGTTTAGCCGCGAGTGGATCCGTACCGCGAAATCCGATTCGCTGGATATCTCCTGGCTGAAAGATAAAGACAGTATTGATGCCGACAACCTGCCGGAGCCGGATGTATTAGCGGCAGAAGCGATGGGCGAGCTGGTACAGGCGCTGGGCGAACTGGATGCGTTGATGCGTGAACTGGGGGCGAGCGATGAGGCGGATGCGCAGCGTCAGTTGCTGGAAGAAGCGTTTGGTGGGGTGAAGGAATGAGTGCGGGGAAATTGCCGGAGGGGTGGGTTGAAACCAATCTGCAAAACGTCGCATCATGGGGCTCAGGTGGAACACCCTCCCGAAATCATGATGAGTATTACAATGGCAATATCCCCTGGATTAAAACAGGTGATTTAGGGCCTAAAATTATTACTAATGCCAGTGAGTATATAACCGATGCTGGTGTAAAAAACTCAAGTGCAAAATTCTTTCCTAAGGGTTCTGTCGCTATTGCAATGTATGGAGCAACTATTGGTAAAACATCCATATTAGGCATTGATGCAACCACAAACCAGGCATGTGCAGTGGGAACCCCTCTTGAAGGCGTCACATCCACCCTTTTTCTATATTATTTTTTACTTAATGAAAAAAATGCATTTATAAAAAAAGGAAAAGGTGGTGCACAACCTAATATTTCTCAAACAGTGATAAAAGAGCACATAATTTACTTGCCACCACTTGCCGAGCAAAAAATCATCACTGAAAAACTCGATACGCTGCTGGCACAGGTAGAGAGCACCAAAGCACGTCTTGAGCAAATCCCACAAATCCTGAAACGTTTTCGTCAGGCGGTGTTGGCTGCTGCTATGGGGGGGAAATTTACTACAAATGCAGGCATAACACAGTCACCTTTGACAATTGGATATGAGACATCTAAAACTCCGCCAGGATGGAAATGGTATAAGCTAATAAAACTGGCTCAATTGGAATCAGGTCATACCCCTAGAAAAACTGTTCCTGAATATTGGGAAAATGGTGATGTACCATGGATTTCGCTACAAGATATAAGAGCTGCTCATGGTAAAAAAATATATAAAACGAAGTTTATGCCAACACAAAAGGGCATAGATAATTCTAGTGCAAGATTACTACCAGAAGGAACGGTTTGTTTTTCCCGTGATATTTCAGTTGGATATGTCACAATTATGGGAAAAAGAATGGCAACTACACAGCATTTTGCTAATTGGATATGTGGCAACGAATTGAAAAACAAGTATTTAATGTTTGCTTTTATGGCGGCAAAGCAACATTTAACAAATTCAGGTCAAGGAACAACTGTAAAAACTATTTACATGCCCGCACTTAAGGAATTAATGATTTTAATACCGTCTCTTTCTGAACAAGCCGAAATCGTTCGCCGCGTCGAGCAACTCTTCGCCTACGCCGACACCATAGAAAAACAGGTCAACAACGCCCTGGCCCGCGTCAACAACCTGACACAATCCATCCTGGCAAAAGCGTTCCGTGGTGAACTCACCGCCCAGTGGCGGGCCGAAAACCCGGAATTAATCAGTGGTGAAAACAGCGCCGCCGCGTTGCTGGAAAAAATCAAAGCTGAACGCGCAGCCAGCGGGGGTAAAAAAGCCTCGCGTAAAAAATCCTGATCATTATTTTCTGGCGCACCTTTCCGGTGCGCTTTTTATTATTTCACGCCAATCATAATTCACGCAAATATATTTAAATCACTCCAGAAATTGCCCATTTTATTCTATTTTTAGCTGGACTTTCCCTGTATTTACTGATGATATATCCAGGTATTTAGCGCGGTGCGGATGTGCGCCAACACACCCGCACCGCTCATCACAATCACTATTTATAGAGAATAGTTATCATGACTGACACGCATTCTATTGCACAACCGTTCGAAGCAGAAGTCTCCCCGGCAAATAACCGTCATGTCACTGTCGGTTATGCGAGCCGCTACCCGGATTACAGCCGTATTCCCGCCATCACCCTGAAAGGTCAGTGGCTGGAAGCCGCCGGTTTTGCCACCGGCACGGCGGTAGATGTCAAAGTAATGGAAGGCTGTATTGTCCTCACCGCCCAACCACCCGCCGCCGAAGAGAGCGAACTGATGCAGTCGCTGCGCCAGGTGTGCAAGCTGTCGGCGCGTAAACAAAAGCAGGTGCAGGAGTTTATTGGGGTGATTGCGGGTAAACAGAAAGTTGCCTGAATGGAAAAACGCTCCCGACACCACATCGGGAGCGGCACATCATCAGGAGGCGATCACCTCCACCAGCACATCCGTTGCCCAGCTCTCTTCGCTGTTGGCGACATTCCCTTCCTGACAGGCCTGAGCCATTTTGACTAACTGGAAAGAAACGTCATCGCTGAAGTCAAAGTAATGCCATTTCGATGCAAAGTTGATACGCCAGTAGCCCATCCCCTGATCGAAGCGGATCTTCAATACCTGACCATCCTCAAAAGTCACCGTCAGTTTACGATGGTGAGGAATATCGCGCGGCGAGTCGAACACCGTCAGTTCTACCGGCCTGCCCAGCGCAGCAGCAAACCACTGATCAGCGAAATCCTGAAAATCCGCTATGCTCATCCAGTCATGGAAAGGCCGTTTACCGGGGCGATCTTTATCTTTAAACAGCGTATCCAGCGCCACTTCAGCGCCATCGGTCAGCTTTGTTTTTAGCGGTCTCAGAATTGATCCCAATAACGCCAGCGCAACCGGGTTTTGCAGATAGCGATCGGTATAGTGAACGCCGGTAATTCGCGTGTTTTTCATCAGAGACTGCGCTTCTTCATGGTCGTTAAACAGCACGTCCCAGAAGCGTTGCCCAAACTGCGACAGTGGTCCATTCAACTGTTTGTGGATCTGAATGTCTTTGACCCGCTCCACAGCGTTGGCGGCTTTAGCGGGCAGAATAAACTCGTTCAGTTGTACCGTTTTATAGCCGAGGCTACGCACCACCAGTTCGTCATTCAGGTGCCACTCCGGCCCCGGAATCGTTGCCTGCTGGCTGCGAGAGGCCAGCGTCATCACGCGATCGGCAAAGGTGACCTGGGCAACAATCGGTAATTGCAGCTCCTGCTCAACATGGCACAACCGCACACCCAGCGCAGTAAATTGCGAAAGTTCATGCCACAGGTCCGGGTCATCCACTCCCGCAGGAATAACAAGATCGACCTCGACATTGTCTTTTAGCCGATAGCTCTGAATAGCCGCGCGGAACTGACGGGCGTATAAATCCCACTCATTGGGCGCGCCGGTCATCCATAGGGTAAGCTTTTCAGCACCTTCGTTAATCGCCCGGCGAATCGTATCGCCAATAGCGCCAGGGCAGTAGCGGGCATCCGGCAGCGAGAATGTCTCTTCATCCGGTAAACCGATGTAATACGTGAAGTCATCGCCAAGCCAGGCCAGCGCCGCTTTGCGATCCAGCAAATCATGATCGTGGCGAGTCTGGGAATCAAGCAGGCATTCACTACATGCAGTATCACAATGGCGGCAGCCTAACTGTTTCACCATTCCCTGCAAAATAGCTTCAATGTGTACCGGTGCGCTGGAGGCAAAACCTGCACCACCGCTGATCACATCATAAAGCTGTACGGCTAATACCGATTGCCCATCCTCCAGTCTGACCGGACGTACAGAATAGCCGAGTTCTGCGGTGGAGATACCCAGAACGCCCGCCAGCGCCTGACGCAGAGCAACCGCCAGAGTCATGGCGACAATCCGCCCCTCTTCTGTGTTATCTGGCAGATACTCGCCGTTTTGCGGTTTGCGCAGAACCATTTCAAAGACATCGGTGCGCGCCAGTGCGCCCAGGGTGACGTTCTTCATGAGTGCCGTCGAACCTGGGCAAATCAGACGATGATTCTGGCTGTCGCGGTCCGCTTTACCCGGACGCGGTGGATAGTGAGCTTCCATACTTTTCGGCGCATCATTTTCATTCAGCATCGACTCCGCACGGCCACAGCTCAGACACAATGCATAACCGTGTCCACCTTCCCCCAGACTTTGCTGGAAAACATGCCCATCAGCCCCAGAAGCCATATAACCCATTAGCGGGTTAGGCAACGGTACGGGCTCTGCTTTAACAAAGACCCAGGCGGGGACAACCGGGACGAATTTCATGGTTTCAATATTGTTCGTTACCGGAGCGTGTGCATCGGTGACAAACCCGGCAGGCTGCAGCACCTGACGGCGATTATCCATGATTATTTTTTCGCCGCAGGCGCTATTGGAGCAAAAGAGCATCCCGGAACTGCTCATCCCCTCTTCATAGCCAATGGTCCCGCATTTGTGACAGCGCCAGGCGCAATCCAGACGCTGGGCTTCATTGGTATCAGCATTAATGTTGTGCCAGTGCAGTGAGACACCGGCAGAGCGGAAGACACGGCCATCAAGAATGATCTCTGCTCCCGGTGCATATTCACGAATGGCAACACCGAGGTTACGGGAAGGTAATCCTTTATAACGGGAGACGTTATCTTCACGGTCCTTTTTATCACGACTTTTCTGCGATTTTTCGCGGATATAATCTTCCATTGTGAAGTTATCAAACGTCACTACATCTGTCGGGAAACCGTATCCCGGCAAGAAGGTTCTGGCAGCCAGATCGCGCAGCAGATACTCGCCACAGTGCCGTTTCTTCTCCAGCTCTATGCGCTTACGATAAGGCGTTTGCGGCTGCGACTCACGCTCCTGGGTCACGAGATCGCGATAAACGGAGAGCCACCGCTGTTGCAGGAAGGTGATCGCGCTGATTGTTTTATCCCGCAGATGTTCAGCTCTTGCACCATGCAACGCCGTACCTTTCACCAGCCGTTCCAGCGCCGTGTCGATATCAAGAACCGGGCGCTCCAGCCAGACTTTAAAGCGTTCGCATTTTGACTGCCCATCATCTTCACCGAAAAACCAGAGGCTATCGAGGCTGGTTTTCTCTTTATCGGTTTCGCCAATAACGTTACATAAAAAGTCAGACAGTAATAATGCATTGACGTGACGTTGCACCAGTCGGGCGGAGTTCATCGCGACCATGGGTGCCGGGATCATGGTTTCAAATGGCCAGAGCGGGTTGGCAAAAACCTGCTGGTCGTGTGGGTTACCTTTGCATAGGGTATAAGAGATCGCGCGTGATTCTTTACTACGCCCGGCTCGCCCGGCGCGCTGTAAATAGTTGGCCGGATGTGGCGGAACGTTGTTCATTACCACCGCAGTAATGCCCCCAATATCAACCCCCATTTCCATGGTGGTGGAACAGTTGAGAACATTTAGTTGCCCGTTCTTGAACATCTTTTCATAGCTTTGCAGGCGTTCTGACGACTGCTGGGCAGAGTGCTCGGCAGTGCGATAGTAGAAACCGCCTTCCACGACACGATCGTTGATGTCTGTCCAGACGTTTTCCGACCGCAATTGTGCGATCAGCGGCTGATTGCTGACCCAGTCTCGTGCTTTTGCCAGACCCTCTGCGTAGTCTTCCTGTGAACGATCCAGCTTCCAGATTTCCGGCATGGTGACTTTCTGCGCGACAAAAGTGTCATATTGCGCCTGGGTAAGATGCTCGAACGAAATGTGGGTAGGCAGATAAGGGGTTAAGCCTTTAAAAGCCGTATCCAGGATTTTATTGGTTACCGGGCAAATCCAGGCATCCGTGATTAAAGAAAAAGTCATATGCTCTTTCGGTAAATAAAAACGGTTGCCATCGGGTTTCAGTACTGCAAGCGGTCCGGTAAGTTGGGCCCATGCTTCTTTCAGCCATGTATTGATAATATCAATAGTCGCCGTATTGACGGTTTTGAATCCAGCCCCCAGCATCAGTAACTTCGCTAAACGATGGGATACGTTGCCATTACGAATTTGAGGCCAGCGTCTGTTCTGATTATCTTCAGGATCTTTTGATTCCGGGTTACGGACGAATTTTGATGAAAAACGGCTACCGATCCAGTTTTTCAGCTCATCATCCAGCTGTGTGAAGTTGCTCTCGCGAACGTAATGATCCAGCGTAACCTTGAGAAAATCGCGCCAGTCATCCAGCGTTAATCCTTTTTCCTGCCAGTGCAGAGGGATCTTATGTATTTTCTCCAGTCCCAGGTAACCTACCTGAACAAGCCCCTGTGTTTCCAGGCTGTTGGTTCGTTTAGGGCGACGCATGAATTCCCGGAACAACAACATTTCCGAGAGCTTTAGAGGCCCGCCGTTTTCATTAAACACTTCAGGCTTAAGATAATGGTTATATTGCAGAACCGGCCCGCGGATATCGGCTCTCTCTTTAAGCTCGTTAACCATTTCTGTCCAGGTTCGGGATACCAGAATAGTCGCGGCTTTCCCACCGGTTGCAGCCTGATAAGCCTGTTCAAGCTGTTCAGCCTGCGCTTGCGACAATTTAGCCTGGTCCGGCAATCCCCAGCTTCGATATTCTTCTGCCTGCTCACGGGCTTGCTTCGCCCTGGCCGCTAATTTTTCCAAATCGGCATTGGCATTCGGCGCTGTGGACGTTTGTGTCCGTTGATGCCAACTCAGAATTTCGACTACGCTTCCACGTAAGCGACTGCGTTCTGCTTCTTGCTGCATACGCACCGCCATTCGGGCTGTACCTTGTCGACTGTCCGTAAAGGTAATGAGTCGACGTCCTCGCCCTGGCAACGAATCTGGTCCGACGCCCTCTTTGCCTTCATCACTGGTAAAGTCCTGACAATACTCAAGAACGGTGGGCACGATGTTAGTAACGTAAAATGGCCCTCCTAATAATGCACGCCGGAAGGGTTGTTTCCCACTCATGCCTCTGTAGCCACAGCCACTGGCACTACAAACCTGTTCAATATCATTAATAATCAGCGGAATGCTGTCATTGTTAATAACGCCAATACGGCGCGTCTGACGGTCGAGGCGTTGTAGGGTATAACCTGCCTCGCTGGTCTCTCCTGCGGCAATAATCAACGGAGGCTGAAAACTGTTCTCTTTTTCGACTTTTTCTTCTGTAGCGTCATGTTCAACAGGTACTTCATCCTGCAAAGAGAATTCATCGCCACCTTTATTTTCCCACTGGACTAGTTTGCCCTTTTTGTCCCGTGCCAGAAGATGAGGCTCATTACAATCATTGCAGAATGCAACTTCGTATACAGGGCTTCCACAGTCACAATTTTGTCGCTGGTTCACATACACATAGCCAAAGGGCCAGCCTTTTTCGAGCGGTGTACCGTGCTTTAATCTGCAATCTTTATCAACACAAGCCCATATTCCCTGGGTATTACGCTGGAAGATATGCGCCCTGACTTTAAGAAATGCGGGATCCTTTGCATTAGGTTGAGTCCCTGAACAGACATCGATCCAACGCAGTACTTCCTGCTGGCTGTAATGCTGTTTTGTCAGCACGTTTAACCGATCTGTCATCTCATCCAGCTTCATCGGATTGGGCTGTTTGACCAACATCTCACGTATGTAACGCGCTTCGGGGGAATGCGTAAGCGCATAAAAGCGATCAGGACTTATCCCTTTAATTTTATTATCATTTTTATCTCTTAGATCCAGATCAGGTATTTGCTCTATTTCGTCTAACGGAAGAGAAACGTTTTTGGATGGTTCCAGTTCAGGAATCACCCGACTTCCGTCCAGAACATCGATGCGCTCCTGCGGGATACCGGATAATTCAGAGAGAAATTTTTTCAGCTGCTTTTCGGCGTCGCTGCCGGCAATGGTCGCAGAGGTCGCTACAAAGCGCACATCATCTGGCGTCACGCCAAACGCTGTCATCACACGACGCAGCTGGAGTGCCAGTTCAGCGGCCTGCGACCCGACATAGGTATGCGCTTCATCCAGTACAATCCAGCGTAGTGATTTTTGTGCTTTGGATTGCTGGATAATCGGGGCGTCGACCTGGCGAACCATCATATATTCCAGCATCGTGCCGTTGGTCACCAGAATCGGCGCAGGTTCTTCACGCATTTTTTCGCGCGAGAGCACCTCATTCGGCCTTTTTGCCTGTTCGCTTTTTACCGAAGCGTGTAGGTTTTCGGTGTTGCCGTTGTAAAGGCAGTAGCGGATCCCGGTACCAAAACCACGCGTCCAGGCATCCAGACGCTCGCGCTGTGAATTAATCAGGGCGTTCAATGGATAGAGAAAAAGGGCTCGGACACCGACCAACGGATTGTTGCCATTTTCATGCAGTTCCCGGTAAAGATCTTCCAGCACCGGTACCATAAAACATTCCGTTTTACCTGAACCCGTACCACTGGTTACCACCACTGAATGTTTCTTTTCCAGCAAAGCTTTCCAACTGGCTAACTGGTGTGTAAAAGGCTTCCAGTCAGCACCAAATCGGTACCGGCCATTACTCTGATCATCCAGTGAATCAACCACTGCTTTGCTCAACAATGCGTTGCCTTCCGTCAGACTGCGCATCGTGTGGTTTGACTCCTTCCAGCCAAACATTTGCTGGAATACCGGAGAAGCAAGGAATGAGCCCGGTTTCCCACAATCAGCCCCCATTTGCTGCGCGAGATGTTCACGCAACTGCGGGTTTGTAACGCCCATGATACTGAGCGTTGCTTCAGTTGAACGAGACAACGATTGTTCAATAAGTGACGAAAAATAGCGTGTAGTCATCCTTATTCCTTTTTATTTTTTAGCAACATAACGCAACAGGCTGCACTGGAAGATGGCCTTAAACCAGCGGGAATCGAAATCCCTGACTTGCCTCAGGAAAAATACGGCACCGGGTTTACGGTCAAATACAGATTCAAAAGAAGCATTTCCGCTTGCCACCGCTGCGGCGAAGACGGGTAACCAGGCCACGGAATAGCGGTGATTTGCGTCAGGATTAATACCAATCACTGGATTTTTTTGTGACATCATCCATTTATACAGACGCTTGCAGCCATATTCAGGCCAGCGAGCCTCACTGTGCTCACGTAAGAGCTCCTGATACCACCCGTGGACACAAGATTCAGGAATAGACGGGGGGAGATATCCATTACTTAACCATTTCTCAATTTCATCGGCATATGTCGGGAACACGAGCCCCAGCCGTTGAAACATATTGGTAACCAGTAATTTCTGGGTTTCCTCCGGTGCACCTTTTTGGCTCAGGAACAATTTGAAACGCTCAGATGCAGCTTTGATCTCAAAGATGGGGAAAAACTCCCATAAAATAGGGAACTCATTCTCAATACGACTCAGATACTCTGCTGACATTTCGAATTTGAAGAGCGACATCGCCAATGCCTGCGGATGCTGCACTAGTGCACGCCATACTTCAAAGGTTGCCAGCGGTAAATAACCAAATTGATCGTACAGGCTACGCATAAATTGCCAGCCGGAATGGGCAGGATCGTTAGCCATCTGTCCGAGAACCCGTGTGATGGTATTAACTTCTGCCTGTGGATTAAAAAGCTGGGTCGCTTTCTGCAATGAGCGGATGTTGCTTTCTTCTACCGGTAACGAAGATTCGCCACGAATGAAGCAGGGGCGAAAAGCCATCTCTTCACCCGGTTTAGGAACAACCAACCATGGTCCGTTTTTGTTAACGATTGAGCTCAACTCATATTCACCGACAGGCACTCCCTCGCTCATTCTTGATGCTAAGGGAATGGATTTCCTCTCGGGTTCACTTAACAGCATGATAACGGGGGAAGGAATCTGTCCAGCACGATGGTTCACTGACTGGCTGAGTAATAGTTCTTTTTCATAATCATAGCGCAGGCTGTATTTATAGCGACGAATTTGCCAGGCCATGACCACACCCGCCCCCGTAATACGCATCTCAACAACCTGATCAATACCTGCCTCAAGTGAAATCAGATTTTCAATGTGTTCACGTAGACTATAGAGATTCAATTCAACAGGACGCTCGCTCAATGCCGTATAACTCCATTCGTGCCATGCCTGTAATCCACTAATGGAGCGCAAATGCAACTGCAATGTATATTTTGTCGGCTCACCATTTCTGGAGAACAGGAATGCTCTGGAACCCAGCAGATCATGCAGCGTAATGTTTTTATCCAGAGGACGTCCGTTTACATCAAGAGCAAGGCAGCCTTTAGCTGGGAAAGGTAACTCAATGTCGATGGTATCAGCCGCCAAATTAGGCAGAACTTGTAATGTAATAAATGCCGGAGGTACCCCTTCCGCTTTGAGTTGTATCTCTGTTCGCCCCTCAGTACGCTTACGTGTAGCCTCCAATGTTTTATCTTTAAGTGTTGCTACACAAGGATGCTGTGTGGTGATTACGATAGTGCCTTCATTTGCGTGCATTCCACCTTTTATCTCAATACTGAAATCAGCAGGCAAGATACCGATTTTGCGACGCAAGAGCGTTTCATTATTACTATTACGGATAGAAAGATATTGAGCCCCTAGCATCTCTTGTATATGACATTGCTCAATTGAAATTCCGCTCAGGTAACGCGTTACATCAATGCTTTGAATATCTGGTAGTGTAGAAATGACTTTTGGTACACCAATAAATGTCTCATCTGGATGACAAACCCAGCTTGCACGCTTTCCATTTAGAGCAAACCTTCCGATGCTGATTTGTTCTCTTCCGGTGCGAATCCGATAAGTTTCATTTGCTGTAACTGTAACGTCCTGACATCCCTTAACAGGTAGCGCTTTAAGTCCTAATACGTTTACTGCACTCGATTGGCCATCAAAACCAGCAACAGTACTATTGTCCCGAGGGAGCACAATCAGAACATCGCTGCTTCGCACACTACAGGAGGCCTGTCCCTGTAACAGCCATTGATCTGCATCAACGATGAAGGTTAACGGCACCTCACCAATGGCAATTTCACTGTCATCAAGTTTAATGCTCCCAACAATCATCCCTCCAGCACGAGCCACTAACGACAAACCTGCCGATGGATTTTGCCTGACAAATCTCACTTCGCTTTTACGTAATCGAACTGTTGCCTGTCTGTTTTCCAGGGAAGCATAGGCTGGCCCAAGGCCAGAGACTTCCTCACCATCTTCACAAATGGCAAGTTCAAAGCGCGTAGTTGACGGCTCGCTTGTTACAGGAAAGGAAACTTCGTCAGGGAGAGATACTATCGCCCTAAGCTCATCTGGATGCTTTTCTGACCAATAGAATTGGCAACGCGTACTCTTATTTTTTTGTAGTCGAGGCTTAGCCTCTACAGAGGCTGCGCATAGCAGTCCATTCAAAAAATGCGTTCCTGTTTCATCATCTAACGGTATTGGAAACTCGCTTCGCCAGGTAGGGTGAACCTTATCAAGCTGTTGTACTGGTTCTTTGTGATTTATTAGGTTGTGAGTAAGTACTAAGGAATTGAGGTTATCAGCCATATGACTGATAAGTTCTACAGAGGTATCTTCGCTAAAAACAGTTGGCAGCGCTGATTTTTCTATGACGGCTCTTGCCAGCGAAAGGGCAGAAAAACCTGACTGCTTTGCTTGCTCATATTGTCCAAGGATCCTGGAGAAAACAGCCAGAAAGCGACTGTCTGATTCTTTGAGTAACCGGAAAGGTAAACCACCTTCACTGAATAATGTTCCGAGAAAATTGCGTCGTTCAGATTCATAAAATCGAATTGGGCGCAGCCAGTAATCGTCCATCCCTTTCGGTACGATAGTACCAAGCTCTGTGGCGGTAAATGAAATCCCTATTTTTTTATATATAGGGTCCCACGTCCATCCGCATTGCCGTTCATAATCCCTGCGGTACCACTCAGAGCAAAAAAGAACAAAACAGGCAGCAAAGTCCTTATTACATATATTAGATTGTGATTGACCGACTGCACGGAGTAGCTGCGTTAATTGGTTATATTCATCATTGGTTGCATGATATTCATAAAGAGGACGGCCATCCGGTTGTCTCAACCCTCTAAGATTCACAAAGTTACTTAGCCAGGAAGTACATTTTACCCATGAAATGTATTCTGATTGACCCAAAGCAAGCTCCTTAGAGATAAAAGATACAAAAACAAAACCCCAGAATATTTCTAATTTGAAAGAAAACCTTTAAAAATATCGTATAATTAATCAGGCGGCAATAGCTAATTTTTCAGGTCGGCGCCATAAATCAATTTTAGATAAAAATGATATCAACTATCTATTAATCACAACTCATTTATCACCTGACTTTATAATTTCAAATGAAAATAAATCTCAAAAAATAAAAAAGTATGCAGTAACTAACATTTAACTTTCCAGGATATAAAACAATTAGAGAAACTTCACAATAGCGAATAATGAGAGTTGTAAAGTCAGTCAAAAAACACAAGTAATCACTGTGCGTTTTTTGACCATTATCGACATGAGTTTAAAGAGGTTAGTGAAGAAGATATTCCTGTACACTCCATACCTATTGATGAATTGTCTCAGGAAAATTTTTATAACTTAATTTAAAAACATAAAAACGTTTTATTATATAAATTTATATCCCCCCTCACTCCACATCCTCCCTGCGTAACCCAATATCCCTCAACCGCTCATCACTCATCTGCTGTAACACGCGCCGGGCCTGCTTTTTCAGCCACCAGGTCCTCACCGCCTGCCAGAGTTGCACCAGGCCGATAAACGGCGCTTTAGCTTTGTTTTCGTGAAATTCCATCTGCTGCCTCCTCATCTTTCAGAGGCTTCATCATCCGCCTTTTGGCAGTTCACAATACAGATGCAAATATTACTTTTATTTAACATACACACAGATTAAAACAGCATCTGCATCCGGTTTTTTAGCCTCATCTGTACCGGTTTTTCTCTCTGTATGGTCCACATAAGGAATACAGCATGACGCGTTATCAACATCTGGCGACTTTGCTTGCCGAGCGGATTGAGCAAGGGCTGTATCGTCACGGGGAGAAATTGCCGTCGGTGCGCAGCTTAAGTCAGGAGCACGGCGTCAGCATCAGTACCGTGCAGCAGGCGTATCAAACGCTGGAGACGATGAAGCTCATCACTCCGCAGCCGCGTTCGGGTTATTTTGTCGCACAACGTAAAGCCCAGCCGCCAGTACCGCCGATGACGCGTCCGGTGCAGCGCCCGGTGGAGATTACCCAGTGGGACCAGGTACTGGATATGCTGGTAGCGCATAGCGACAGTTCCATTGTTCCGTTAAGCAAAAGCACGCCGGATGTCGAAACGCCCAGCCTGAAACCGCTGTGGCGGGAGTTAAGCCGGGTGGTGCAGCATAATCTGCAAACCGTTCTCGGTTATGACTTGTTAGCCGGTCAGCGAGTGTTGCGTGAGCAGGTTGCCCGCCTGATGCTCGACAGCGGCTCGGTGGTCACCCCCGATGACATCATTATCACCAGCGGCTGCCATAACTCGATGTCGCTGGCGTTAATGGCGGTGTGTAAACCGGGCGATATTGTCGCGGTCGAATCCCCCTGTTATTACGGTTCAATGCAGATGCTGCGCGGTATGGGCGTGAAAGTGATTGAAATCCCAACCGATCCAGAAACAGGCATCAGCGTTGAAGCGCTGGAACTGGCGCTGGAACAGTGGCCGATTAAAGGCATCATTCTGGTGCCAAACTGTAATAATCCGCTGGGATTTATTATGCCGGACGCGCGCAAACGGGCCGTTCTCTCTCTCGCTCAGCGTCATGATATTGTAATTTTTGAAGATGATGTCTACGGCGAACTGGCAACGGAGTATCCGCGCCCGCGGACCATTCACTCCTGGGATATCGATGGGCGAGTGCTGCTGTGCAGCTCGTTCAGTAAAAGCATTGCGCCTGGCCTGCGCGTGGGTTGGGTCGCGCCGGGACGTTATCACGATAAACTGATGCATATGAAATATGCCACCAGCAGCTTTAATGTGCCGTCCACGCAAATAGCGGCGGCAACGTTTGTGCTGGAAGGTCACTATCACCGCCATATCCGGCGGATGCGGCAGAACTATCAGCGCAATATGGCGCTTTATACCTGCTGGATACGGGAATATTTTCCCTGCGAAATCTGTATTACGCGCCCGAAAGGCGGATTTTTACTGTGGATAGAATTGCCTGAACAGGTCGATATGGTCTGCGTCGCGCGGCAACTGTACCGCATGAAAATCCAGGTGGCGGCAGGCTCGATTTTCTCAGCGTCCGGCAAATACCGTAATTGTCTGCGCATCAACTGCGCTTTGCCGCTCAGCGAAACCTATCGCGAAGCACTGAAGCAAATTGGCGAGGCCGTGTATCGGGCAATGGAATGAATTCGAAATAGTGGCGAAGCACCTGATTTACTCTCACGAATCGCCTGTAACTCGTTTTATCTCTGCTGGGTCATCGCCACGTTCCAGCCTGACTTAGGCAAAGTGCGCTTCTTTCATGCCGGATGCGGCGTGAACGCCTTATCCGGCCTACAAACCGCGCAAATTCAATAGATTGCAGAGATAATGTAGACCTGATAAGCATAGCGCATCAGGCTGCTTTGCGTTTGTCATCAGTCTCTGATTAGTACTCGATCCATGGATCGCGCTTGCTTTCAGGCAAGGGCTGATCTAATGCCTGCATTTGCTCTGCCGAAAGTCCGGTATATCGTTGTATCCATTCAGGATCCGCCCCATTCTGCAACAACAATCGGAGGAGGCTCTGTTCCCCTTCTTCTTTCCCTTCTTTCCTCCCCCTCTCCCTTCCCAACAGCCATCCATCATTATGAATTCGCTCTGCAATCGTCATTATTCGCTCCCTGTGTTGTGGCATTCGACTGGTTAGTTCGCTGATAAACTCTTTAAAACTCGCTTCATCGCCAGCCAGTAAAATGTAATTTAACAGCGCGGTTATCTGGCTGTCATTAGCGCACCCTGTAACCAGTAATACTGCCAGTTGATCAATAAGCCCCATTAGATCGCGCTGGCGAATATGCTTTTGGATCAACTCCAACAGGGCGACTCTGCGATGCTGCACAATCTCGTCGTCTGGCACGACAGTGATATCCACCAGCGGGAACGCGGCGTTATAAACTTTCCGTGCGGTAGTCGGGTCGGCAAATTCGTCCAACCAGCACAGGGACCAGGGATAAGGACTACGGCTACCGTGATAAAACAGCATCGGGATGACCAGCGGTAGCGGCCGGCGTTTATCATGCTCGATATGGCGTTGCATCACCGCCATGGAATAGCGCATCAGGCGAAAGGCCATATGAATATCCTCACGGCTCTGATGTTCAATCACCACATAGATATAACCATCGCCTTCGCGGGTCTTTACCGACCACAGAATATCGGAATGTAGCGCCCGCAATTTTTCATCGACAAAGCTGGCGGATTCCAGTTTTAAGCTGTCGAGATCGCACAGCTCACGTAAATCTTTAGGTAAGTGGATCTCCATAAAATCCCGCGCGGTGTCAGGGTGCGTGAGAAAGGATTTAAATAATGCGTCATGCGGCGTGCTGCTCGTGAAGTTTGTCATGGCGATCCGTCACCTGTAGATAAGATGGCCCGACTTTAGCGACTAACAAAACCATTCTCACCTGGCAATTTCCCGTTCCCCGAGGCGCTTTCCAGGCTATTTTTATTCTTCTGCAAACGATACATTTTTATGGAAGATATCTCGCTTTTTGCGTTTTCTTACCGTCAGGCTCTATTCTTACGATATGAATAAAATCATTGAACTCCGACGCGCCAAAATGCTGGCGCTCTCTTTGCTGCTCGTTGCTGCCGCGACTTTTATCGTTACGCTGTTTTTACCGCCTAATTTTTGGGTGAGCGGCGTGAAGGCGATTGCCGAAGCGGCGATGGTCGGCGCGCTGGCGGACTGGTTTGCGGTGGTGGCGCTGTTTCGCCGCGTGCCGATACCGATTATTTCTCGCCATACGGCGATTATTCCGCGTAATAAAGACCGGATTGGCGAAAATCTCGGCCAGTTCGTGCAGGAAAAATTTCTCGATACTCAATCGCTGGTAGCGCTAATCCGGCGTCATGAACCGGCGTTGTTAATTGGCAACTGGTTTAGTCAGCCGGAAAACGCCCGTCGCGTTGGACAGCATCTGTTGCAGATCATGAGTGGTTTTCTCGAGCTGACCGATGATGCGCGTATTCAACGTCTGCTTAAGCGTGCGGTGCATAAGGCGATCGATAAAGTGGATCTTTCCGGCACCAGTGCACTGATGCTGGAGAGCATGACCAAAAACGATCGTCATCAGGTGCTGCTCGATACGTTAATCGCACAACTGATCGCCCTGCTGCAACGAGACAAATCGCGCAAGTTTATCGCCCAGCAGATCGTCCGCTGGCTGGAGAGCGAGCATCCGCTGAAAGCCAAAATTTTGCCTACTGAATGGCTGGGCGAACATAGCGCGGAGTTGGTTTCTGACGCCGTGAATTCTTTGCTTGATGATATCAGCCGCGATCGCGCACATCAGATCCGCCATGCGTTTGATCGCGCTACCTTCGCGCTGATCGAGAAACTGAAAAACGATCCGGAAATGGCGGCGCGTGCCGATGCCGTGAAAAGTTATCTGAAAGAAGATGAAGCATTTAACCGCTATCTTGGTGAATTGTGGGGAGATTTGCGGGAGTGGTTGAAAGCGGATATCAACAGCGAAGATTCTCGCGTGAAAGAACGTATTGCTCGTGCAGGACAGTGGTTTGGCGAGACGTTAATTGCCGATGATGCCCTGCGCGCCTCGTTAAATGGTCATCTGGAACAGGCCGCGCACCGCGTCGCGCCAGAGTTTTCGGCATTCCTGACTCGCCACATCAGCGATACGGTAAAAAGCTGGGATGCGCGCGATATGTCGCGGCAGATCGAGTTAAATATTGGCAAGGACCTCCAGTTTATCCGTGTTAACGGCACGCTAGTCGGCGGTTGTATTGGTCTGATTTTGTATTTGTTGTCGCAGATCCCGGCCTTGCTACCCTTCAGCAATTTTTAGGAAGCGATAAAAATTATGCCAGGGGCGAACTGAGAAAAGCAGCTACAGTTTCAGCAAAATCGATAATGCCCCTACTTCTATTTTTCTGATCTGGTGGTCAGTGAAGCTATCTGCGACAGCAAAAAGAAAATGTACGAATACATGGCGGCGTTTAAACCTGTTCATGTAATGCAACAGCCGAACGGCGTTAAGGATTCATTAAGATCGCTACGTATACTTCTCGATATCTTATTGATTTGCCTTAAAGGGATTACCGTGACAAAAAGTATTTCGTTAAGTAAACGCATCTCCGTTATTGTGATTCTTTTTGCCATTGTGGCAGTGTGTACTTTCTTCGTGCAATCTTGCGCCCGTAAAAGCAATCATGCAGCGTCATTTCAGAATTACCACGCCACCATTGATGGCAAAGAAATTGCAGGCGTAACGAATAATATCTCCTCGCTGACCTGGTCGGCACAGAGCAATACCCTGTTTAGCACTATCAACAAACCTGCCGCCATTGTTGAAATGACCACCAATGGCGATTTGATCCGCACTATTCCTCTGGATTTTGTTAAGGATCTCGAGACGATCGAATACATTGGCGATAATCAGTTTGTCATTAGCGATGAGCGCGATTATGCCATTTATGTGATTTCACTGACCCCAAACTCGGAAGTAAAAATCCTCAAAAAAATAAAGATCCCGCTGCAAGAATCCCCAACCAATTGCGGTTTTGAAGGGTTGGCCTACTCTCGTCAGGATCACACTTTCTGGTTTTTTAAAGAGAAAAACCCGATTGAAGTCTACAAAGTTAACGGGCTGTTAAGTAGCAATGAATTGCACATCAGCAAAGACAAGACACTACAACGGCAATTTACTTTAGATGATGTGTCCGGCGCAGAATTTAACCAACAAAAAAATACGCTTCTGGTGCTGTCTCATGAATCACGCGCACTCCAGGAAGTAACGCTGGCTGGCGAGGTTATCGGTGAAATGTCACTAACCAAAGGCAGTCGAGGTTTGTCGCATAACATCAAACAGGCCGAAGGGGTTGCGATGGATGCCTCTGGTAATATTTATATCGTTAGCGAACCAAATCATTTTTATCGCTTTACCCCTAAATCATCACATTAACAGGCTGGCATGTTTCACCTTTTTGTTATTAACTTGTTAACTACAAAAAATACAAACAAGGTTAAACATGCCCCCGTCCTCGCATCCCGTAGAACGCTTTTCTTTCAGCACCGCGCTTTTCGGGATGCTGGTTCTGACCTTAGGTATGGGATTAGGTCGCTTCCTTTATACACCTATGTTGCCCGTCATGATGGCGGAAGGGGCGTTTTCATTTAGCCAGCTCTCGTGGATTGCCAGCGGCAACTACGCGGGGTATCTGGCTGGCAGTCTGCTATTTTCGTTTGGCGCATTTCACCAGCCGTCGCGCCTGCGCCTATTTCTGTTGGCTTCTGCCCTGGCGAGCGGATTGTTGATCCTCGCAATGGCATGGTTGCAGTCGTTTTTTCTGGTGTTATTGATTCGCTTCCTGGCGGGTGTCGCCAGCGCCGGAATGCTGATTTTTGGTTCGACGCTGATTATGCAGCACACGCGCCATCCTTTTGTGCTGGCAGCTTTGTTTTCTGGCGTTGGCATTGGCATCGCACTGGGCAATGAATATGTTCTGGCTGGCCTGCATTTTGCCCTCTCCTCGCAAACGTTATGGCAAGGCGCCGGGGCGCTTTCTGGCATGATGCTGATTGCACTTACGCTTTTAATGCCCTCGAAAAAACACGCCATCGCACCAACGCCATTGGCAAAAACGGAGCAACAGATAATGAGCTGGTGGTTACTGGCTATTCTGTACGGCCTGGCGGGATTTGGTTATATCATCGTCGCGACTTACCTGCCGCTCATGGCGAAAGATGCAGGTTCGCCATTGTTAACCGCCCATCTCTGGACGTTAGTCGGCTTATCAATTGTGCCTGGTTGCTTTGGCTGGCTATGGGCAGCAAAACGTTGGGGGGCTTTACCCTGCCTGACGGCGAATTTACTGGTGCAGGCTATCTGTGTGCTGCTTACTCTCGCCAGCAACTCGCCTCTCTTGCTTATCATCAGTAGTATCGGTTTTGGCGGTACCTTTATGGGCACGACATCTCTGGTGATGACTATCGCCCGCCAACTGAGCGTACCGGGAAATCTCAATCTTTTAGGCTTTGTGACGCTCATTTACGGCATTGGGCAAATCCTCGGCCCGGCGCTGACCAGTATGCTCGGCAATGGAACATCGGCGCTTGCCAGCGCCACTCTCTGCGGCGCGGCGGCGTTGTTTATTGCTGCGCTTATCAGCACAGTGCAATTATTTAAGCTACAAGTGGTCGCTTCATAAGGGCAGTTTCCCTTACCACTCAAGAAACTCAACCGCAACCGTTGATGTCAGCCAGACCCCGTTTTCTGCTTGCCAGAAAGGGATCCCTCGTTTCGCCATTTCCTGTGCTTTGACGGTTAAGATAACCGGCGAACCGTGTCTTGCCCCGACTTTGCGGGCCGTTGCTTCATCAGCAGAGAGATGCACATGATGACGCTCCCCTGCAATCAGCCCCTGTTTTTTTATCGCCTCAAGAAAACGGCTTGCCGTACCGTGGTAGAGAAATTGTGGCGGTGTTTTTTCGGTGAAGGCAATGGCGACCTGCGAAGTCGAATGCCCCTGAACGGCGCGAATGCACGTACCATCACTGGAATAACTAAAGCGCTTCTTATCGCTGGTTGCGACCACAGTCTCCAGTAATGCGCGGGTTAACCGCTTGCCCGCTTTTTGTGCACAGAGTATGAGCTTATCGATATCCGCCCATCCTTCACGGTCCAGCACGATGCCAATCGCCTCCGGTTTATGTCGGAGGACAAAACTTAAAAACTTGCTCGTCTCTGCCAGCTCTTTGTCGTTGTATTTTGCCATTTTGCATTCGTCCTTGTATTCGCCGCCTTTACTCACCAGCTGTCATTGTCACTGTGTTTATGAATTTTCTGCAACTCAATCCTTACAGGAAGGTTCTCCTCGCAGCGTAATTTTTCCACTATGCAAAAAACGCATAGCCAGAAACATACTTGCATTTTCCCCATACCCACATGGCTGATAAGGTTTTTCAGCTCCAGGAATTTTCCTGGTAGTCACAACACACATACACAAAAAAACAATGGGGATTGTTATGACACAACAAGGGGATGCTGTAGCTGGGGAGCTGGCGACAGAAAAAGTGGGTGTTAAAGGGTATCTGGCCTTTTTTCTCACGATTATCTTTTTTTCCGGAGTTTTTTCCGGGACAGACAGTTGGTGGCGCGTTTTTGACTTTTCCGTTCTGAACGGATCGTTTGGGCAACTGCCTGGTGCGAATGGAGCTACCACCTCGTTTCGCGGCGCAGGTGGCACAGGAGCTAAAGATGGCTTTCTCTTCGCGCTGGAACTGGCACCGTCAGTGATTCTCTCGCTGGGAATTATCTCGATTACTGATGGTCTTGGCGGATTGCGCGCCGCGCAGCAGTTAATGACACCCGTGCTAAAACCGTTGTTGGGCATTCCAGGCATCTGTTCACTGGCGCTCATCGCCAACCTGCAAAACACCGATGCCGCCGCTGGTATGACTAAAGAACTGGCGCAGGAAGGGGAAATTACCGAGCGCGATAAAGTGATTTTCGCCGCTTATCAAACCAGCGGTAGCGCCATCATCACCAACTATTTCTCTTCTGGCGTCGCCGTATTTGCCTTTCTGGGGACGTCCGTAATCGTACCTTTAGCTGTCATCCTGGTGTTTAAATTTGTCGGTGCCAACATTTTGCGCGTCTGGCTTAACTTCGAAGAACGTCGCAACCCAACGCAAGGAGCGCAAGCATGACAACTCAGGTCCGCAAAAATGTCATGGATATGTTTATCGATGGCGCACGCCGTGGCTTTACTATCGCCACCACCAACCTGCTGCCGAACGTGGTGATGGCATTTGTCATTATTCAGGCACTGAAAATTACTGGTCTGCTCGACTGGGTGGGACATATCTGTGAACCGGTGATGGCGTTGTGGGGATTGCCCGGCGAAGCGGCAACTGTCCTTTTAGCCGCATTGATGAGTATGGGCGGCGCAGTCGGCGTTACCGCCAGCCTGGCGACCGCTGGCGCATTAACCGGCCACGATGTCACCGTTTTACTTCCCGCGATGTATTTAATGGGCAACCCGGTGCAAAATGTTGGTCGCTGCCTGGGAACAGCCGAAGTGAATGCCAAATATTACCCGCATATCATTACGGTCTGCGTGATTAACGCATTGCTGTCGATCTGGGTTATGCAGCTTATTGTTTAACAAGGAGTTACCATGATTGATTATTCCGCAGCCGGTTTTACCCTGTTGCAGGGAGCGCATTTGTATGCGCCGGAAGATCGGGGAATTTGCGATGTCCTCGTCGCTAACGGCAAGATTATTGCCGTTGCCAGTGACATCCCTTCTGACATCGTACCGGACTGCACGGTTGTCGATCTCAGCGGGCAGATCCTCTGCCCAGGTTTTATTGATCAACACGTCCATTTAATTGGCGGCGGCGGCGAAGCTGGCCCTACCACACGTACGCCGGAAGTGGCATTAAGTCGTCTGACAGAAGCGGGCGTCACGTCAGTGGTTGGTCTGCTCGGCACCGACTCTATCTCTCGCCACCCGGAATCCTTACTCGCCAAGACTCGTGCGCTCAATGAAGAAGGCATCAGCGCCTGGATGCTGACCGGTGCTTATCATGTGCCTTCCCGTACCATTACAGGCTCGGTGGAAAAAGATGTGGCGATTATCGATCGCGTGATTGGCGTGAAATGCGCCATCTCTGATCACCGCTCAGCCGCGCCGGACGTTTATCACCTGGCCAATATGGCGGCGGAATCCCGCGTTGGAGGTTTGCTCGGCGGTAAACCTGGCGTCACCGTGTTCCACATGGGCGACAGCAAAAAGGCGTTACAGCCCATCTATGACCTTCTTGAGAACTGCGACGTACCCATCAGCAAGTTGCTGCCGACCCACGTTAACCGCAACGTTCCGTTGTTTGAGCAGGCGCTGGAGTTCGCGCGCAAAGGCGGCACCATCGATATCACCAGCAGCATTGACGAACCGGTCGCCCCTGCCGAAGGTATTGCCCGCGCCGTTCAGGCGGGTATTCCGCTGGCCCGCGTTACCCTTAGCTCCGACGGCAACGGCAGTCAGCCGTTCTTTGACGATGAAGGGAATTTAACGCATATCGGTGTTGCGGGTTTTGAGACGTTGCTGGAAACCGTGCAAGTGTTAGTCAAAGACTATGGCTTTAGTATCAGCGATGCCCTGCGTCCACTCACCAGCAGCGTCGCTGGTTTCCTCAACCTGACCGGTAAAGGCGAAATTCTGCCGGGCAATGACGCAGATCTGTTAGTGATGACACCGCAGTTGCGTATTGAGCAGGTATACGCTCGCGGCAAACTGATGGTCAAAGACGGCAAAGCGTGTGTGAAAGGAACGTTTGAAACTGCATAAGCAGTTGTCAGCCGCCCGAATGGACGTAGAATGCCCGCAAGGGCGGCTGACAGAGTAAAACGCAATGGATGACAATGGTTCGGTCTTGCATAATATTGAAACCAAATGGCTTTACGATTTTTTAACGCTGGAAAAATGCCGTAACTTTTCCCAGGCGGCAGTCAGTCGCAACGTATCACAACCGGCATTCAGCCGCCGGATACGCGCGCTGGAACAGGCGATTGGCGTTGAATTGTTTAACCGCCAGGTAACACCGCTACAACTCTCGGAACAAGGGAAAATATTCCATTCGCAGATCCGCCATCTGTTGCAACAGTTAGAGAGCAACCTTGCAGAACTCCGTGGTGGCAGCGATTACGCGCAACGCAAAATTAAAATAGCCGCTGCACACTCTCTTTCCCTCGGGCTGTTACCGTCCATTATCAGCCAGATGCCGCCGCTCTTTACCTGGGCGATTGAAGCTATTGATGTCGATGAAGCAGTCGATAAACTGCGCGAAGGGCAAAGTGACTGTATTTTTTCGTTTCACGACGAAGACTTACTGAAAGCGCCGTTCGACCACATTCGGTTGTTTGAATCACGTCTGTTCCCCGTCTGCGCCGTTAACGAACAGGGGGAAGCGCTTTTTAGCCTCACGCAGCCGCACTTTCCTCTACTCAACTACAGTCGTAATTCCTACATGGGGCGATTGATTAACCGCACCCTGACGCGCCACGGCGAGTTAAGTTTCAGCACCTTTTTCGTGTCTTCCATGAGCGAGTTATTAAAGCAGGTTGCCCTCGACGGCTGTGGGATTGCCTGGCTACCGGAGTACGCCATACAACAAGAAATTCGCAGCGGGCAGCTCATTGTCCTGAATCGAGACGAATTAGTTATCCCGATTCAGGCCTACGCATACCGGATGAACACACGGATGAATCCCGTTGCAGAGCGTTTCTGGCGTGAACTGCGCGAGCTGGAGATTGAACCTGGCTGAAAGTTTTCTGTAGAAAATCTTCCAGCGCTGGGAATTATGATTGAGGTTCCTGCCGCAGTCATGATTGCAGACAAATTAGCCAGTGAAGTCGATTTCTTTTCCATCGGCACCAACGATCTGACGCAATATATTATGGCGGCAGACAGAGGAAATAGTACCGTCGCAGAACTGGTCGATTATCGTAATGACGCGGTGATTAACGCTATTGCTATGGTGTGTCAGGCCGGACGTAATAATGAAATTCCGGTCAGTATGTGCGGCGAAATGGCTGGAGATACCCAGCAAACAGCACGACTGCTCACCATGGGGATTGATAAGCTCAGTGCCAGTCCATCCCGACTTCCGGCCTTGAAAGCAGCAATCAGAACCTCCCACTAATTGTGACCTAACGCGATACGTCTTGCGCGTATCGCGTTTCCCGTCATTTACTGCGGCATCGTGCGATGCCAGCTCCCCTTCTGCCAGACCAGGTCAAACGTTAGCGGCTCATCATCGTGGTATAGCATCATCTCCAGACTAATGACCAACTCGTGGCAATAGACTGCTTTCAGATTGACCTGCAATGCCGCAATACGTGGCTCATGAAATAAAAGCGCGGAACGTAACTGGCGGCAATACCAACTCTGGAGAAGCTTGTCGCTCTGATTATGCCCTTGCCACTCAGGCATGCCTGAAACAAGTAATATTGGTAGCGGTGAATGGGGAGAACTAAAAAGTTGAAAGAGATCCCGGCATACGGAATCACGCAGCGATAACGTATTGTTCCCTGTACTTTCAGGTAATACCGTCTGAACTGATTGGCGCATCATTTTGCGCACTCCTGACGTTTAGTGGCATCTGTATCCTGCCCTGGCTGCTGGACACCACTGGGTTGATGCTCATATTCCATAATCATTCCTTTATGCTCATTGCGTCCCTGGCACTTTCATAAGGGATTTATAAGATCCGCCAAAGATAAAACACTGTACAGAAAAGAATATCCACTGACTTTTTATTTAAAAAGGTATCATTTGACAAAAGTCATTAAACATAACGGAAATACGTTAACATATTCCGATTATTCCGAATAATTTCTCAGCGTTAAACTGATATATA
This sequence comes from Escherichia sp. E10V10, assembly GCF_004211985.1. NCBI lineage: Bacteria > Pseudomonadati > Pseudomonadota > Gammaproteobacteria > Enterobacterales > Enterobacteriaceae > Escherichia > Escherichia sp. E10V10. Next base: position 316,981 of record NZ_RHJO01000002.1, read on the forward strand.
ATTATTCCAAAACAATATATCGTACGTAATGATTAAATTACGCATAATATATTCTGCAGAACATAATTAATTATTCAGGGAACATACATAGTGCAAAGCGGTTCAACTTTGCACCAGAAATGAGGGATCAGGCGTCCACTTTATCCAACGGCCACGAATCAAACAGATAACCATCGAAATAGATGTCATCGACGTTAGAGAACTCCAGCAAGCGCTGCTTCACATTCTCCAGATGCTGCCACATCGCCAGTTTTGCCGCGCGGGCATCTTTCTTGATTAACGCAGCCAGGATTTGTTTGTGATCGTCCAACCACTCTTTGCGGTATAAGCTGTCATCGAGATGGCTATGTAACTGGATCCACATTGGATTATTTTCCCGCCACTCCCAGGACTGACGGAACAGTTCCACCAGCATGCTGTTATGCGTCGCTTCGGCAATGGCGAGATGGAACTGCATGTCACCGCTTTCGCTGCTGCCCGGCGCACTGGAGGCCAGTTCACGCTCTTCCAGTTGCAATGCCTGACGCATTTTAACGATGTCTTCGCGGGTAGCCTGCAAAGCGGCAAACTCGGCGATGTTACTTTCCAGCAACTGGCGCGCCTGTAACAATTCAAAAGGACCGGCGTCATTGCAGACGTTGGCCTCTGCGCTCTCTGCATTATGGCTGGGTAAACTGTCGAGCACATAAATACCGGCACCACGTCGTACTTCTACCAGCCCTTTGATCTCCAGCATGATCAGTGCCTCACGCACCACCGTGCGGGTGACATCCAGCATTTCTGCGATTTCACGCTCCGGCGGTAGCCGTTCGCCAGGATTGTACGGCGTCTTAAGGATCAGATCGCGGATCATCGCCCCAACTTCCTGGTAAGGTCTTTGCGCAGAGGTGGCAGATTTCATGATGTTGTGTCCGTTAGATGCGATTAATCAAATTATTGCCGGATGCGGCGTGAACGCCTTATTCGGCCTACAAAGAGTGCGTATTCAATAAATTGCGATTGATCCGTAGGCCCGACAGGCTTGCTTACCGGGCAATTTTACGTTGACCGTTAATTTCAAACTATACCATTAGCACTGGAGGTTGGCACGTACAGGTGGGCAAAAAACGAAAACTGGTCAACCAAATATAATTTTGATTGACCAGTAAGTCTGTAGGGTAATCAGTCAGTTACAGTGCAGCCACACACTCACGCGCGCCGCGCTCGCACAGCTGCTGATATGCCGCAGTCACCGCGCCAACAAAGTCTGCATTTTGCGGCAGATCATCGGCAAAGATACCGCTCAGGCCCAGCAACGCTTTCACGCGGTCTGCGCCCTGATACTGCGCATTGATCTTCTGGAACTCGGCCTGCATCGGGTCTACCACGTCAATGGCATTACCCTGCTCATCCACGCCCTGGGTGTAACGCATCCAGCCAGCCACGCCCAGCGCCAGGTGACGCCAGCTACCGCCGTTTTGCAGGTGCAAACGCACTGGGTCCAGCAAACGCTGCGGTAACTTCTGGCTGCCGTCCATCGCAATCTGCCAGGTACGGTGACGCAGAGACGGGTTGCTGAAACGCTCGATCAGCAGCGTCGCATAGGCGTTCAGATCAGTCCCTTCCGGCATCGACAGCGTTGGTGCTTGTTCCTGCATCATCAGGGCAAAGGCCGCTTTGCGATAATCCGGGTTAGTCATGGTGTCGGCAATGGTTTCATAGCCGCCGAGGTAACCGAGGTATGCCAGGAAAGAGTGGCTGCCGTTAAGCATACGCAGTTTCATCATTTCGAACGGTACAACATCGGCAACAAACTGCGCGCCGACTTTATCCCAGTCCGGACGACCATTAACGAAGTTATCTTCAATTACCCACTGACGGAATGGTTCGCAGGCAATGGCGCACGGGTCATAAACGCCCAGCTGGTCAGCAATTTCCTGCAACGTTTCAGGCGTCGCCGCCGGAACGATGCGGTCAACCATGGTGCACGGGAAGGTGACGTTCTCTTCAATCCATTCCGCCAGTTGCGGGTCACGCGCCTGAGCCAGCCCCAGAACGGCAACTTTCGCCACATGACCATTTTCACGCACGTTGTCACAGGACATCACCGTAAACGCTTTCAGCCCTTTTTCACGACGCAGACGCAGGGCTTCTACGATATAACCAATCGCGGACTTCGGCGCAGTCGGATTTTCCAGATCGTGCTTGATCAGCGGGTTATTGAGATCCAGCTGACCGCTTGCCGCATCGGCACAGTAGCCTTTTTCCGTGACCGTCAGGGAGACAATCGCCGTCTGCGGACGCGCCATCGCGTTGAGAATACCTTCGCAACCGTCGATTTCCGGATGCAGGGCTTCTTTCATCGAACCGATAATTTTCAGTTCGGTGCTTTCCGCGCCTTTTTCCGCCACGGTGTACAGCAGTTGCTGTTTTTTCAGGTTTTCGATCAGCACACGGTCGTTACCTGGCATCAGGTTAACTTCGCAGATACCCCAGTCGCTGTCGGTGCTTTCCAGCAGGTGATGGGTATACAGCGCCTGGTGCGCGCGGTGAAACGCCCCGCAACCGAGATGCACAATGCGTGATTCCAGACGAGAATGATCCCATGACGGGCGGGCAACCGGCAGATTGCTGTCAACAATAGTAGTCATCGTAAACTCCAGAATCCGTCTTCAGAGAGTGACGGCAAGGAAGAAGGAACCGGCACGGCGCGCAGCCATGCCGGTAGATATTAACGGCTAAAGAAAGCGCGCTGGATCGCCAGTTCGACACCGCGAACTTCGGCCAGGCCTTTCAGACGACCAATTGCGGAGTAACCTGGGTTGGTTTTCTTCTTCAGGTCGTCCAGCATCTGATGACCGTGGTCCGGACGCATCGGGATCAGGTCTTCTTTGCCTTCCGCTTTACGACGGTGCTCTTCTTCAACAATCGCTTTCACCACTTCGTACATATCAACGTCACCGTTCAGGTGCGCCGCTTCGTGGAAGGTTTTCGGGTTATCTTCACGCATGGTGGAGCGCAGATGGGTGAAGTAAATACGCGGACCGAACTGCTTGATCATATCAACCAGATCGTTGTCAGCACGCACGCCGTAGGAACCGGTGCACATGGTGAAACCGTTCGCCATGCTGTTTACGGTATCAACCATCCACTGCATATCTTCAATGGTGGAAACGATACGCGGCAGGCCGAGGATCGGGCGCGGCGGATCGTCCGGGTGAACAGCCATACGCACGCCAACTTCTTCGGCAACTGGAATGATCGCTTTCAGGAAGACGGCAAAGTTTTCGCGCAGCTTCGCTTTGTCGATATCTTTGTACAGCTCCAGGTGCTTACGGAACTGGTCGAGGGTATACCCTTCTTCCGCGCCCGGCAGACCAGCAATGATGTTACGGGTAAGACGCGCTTTGTCTTCGTCGCTCATAGTGGCGAAGCGTTCAGCTGCCTGAGCAATTTCTTCTTCGGTGTAATCCGCTTCCGCGCCTGGACGCTTCAGGATGTGCATTTCGAATGCAGCGAATTCGATCTGGTCGAAGCGCAGAGCTTTGGAGCCGTCTGGCAGCACGTATTCGAGGTCAGTACGGGTCCAGTCGAGCACCGGCATGAAGTTGTAGCACACGGTGCGGATACCGCACTGCGCCAGGTTGCGCAGGGTCTGCTGATAGTTAGCGATCCACTGCTCATAGTTGCCAGTGTGGGTTTTGATATCTTCGTGAATTGGCACGCTTTCCACGACAGACCACACCAGACCTGCGTCTTCAACGATAGCCTTGCGTTTGAGGATCTCTTCAACGGACCATACTTCGCCGTTCGGGATATGGTGCAGCGCGGTAACCACGCCAGTTGCGCCCGCCTGACGGACATCAGCTAAAGAAACCGGATCGTTAGGGCCGTACCAGCGCCAGGTCTGTTCCATGTTTATTCCTCTTTCACGTAGTGGGTTCAACAGCGAAGAGACGCGGAACCCCGGAGTTGTTTAGGTATCCGAATGAACGACCAGACCGCAGCCGTGGCGTTGCATCGGATGAGATGGCGTATAAGTTCTACCTTTTGGTAATACATGTCAACCTGAAATCTAAAATTGGTTAACCACATCACAAGAAATCTACTCTCCTGCCGGTTGACGCAAATGACAACAAAGGAAGAACGGCAGTTAGTGAGCGGGGGATGTGACATTCATCGCAATAATGGTTGACCAATTTACATAACGTGTCGTCCAACATAACAATGGATTAACCTAGAGAGGTTAATTTTATTGGTTCCCCGGCGATTGTGGTGGTGATGCTGACGGAGTGCTGAAGCACACTAGCTGTAAAACGCCTTATATCACCCTGATGCTTCTCTCTTAACCTGCTCCCCCATTGCATAAGTTGTGACCGACACAACAAAACTGATGTTGTTGCAAGGATTGCTATTTAGTTTTGGTATAAAAGGTATACAGGCACATGGTGCAACATTTGAATTCCAGCGAGCAGGAGTAATTCACAATGAAGAGAACAATAACGGCGCTTGCTATCATGATGGCATCATTTGCCGCAAACGCGTCTGTATTGCCGGAAATTCCAGTACCATTTAAAAGTGGTACTGGTGCAATTGATAACGACACTGTCTACATTGGTTTAGGTAGCGCTGGTACGGCATGGTACAAGCTGGATACGCAAGCCAAAGATAAAAAATGGACAGCTCTGGTTGAATTCCCCGGTGGCGCAAGAGATCAAGCAACGTCCGCATTTATTGATGGTGATTTGTATGTATTTGGCGGTGTTGGCAAAAACCAACAAGGTTTAACCAGGGTGTTCAACGATGTGTACAAATATAGCCCAGCAACTAATACCTGGATTAAATTGATGTCACACGCACCGATGGGCATGGCGGGTCATGTGACTTTTGTTCACAACGGCAAAGCTTATGTTACTGGCGGTGTTAACCAAAATATCTTCAATGGCTATTTTGAAGATCTCAACGAGGCTGGAAAAGATTCAGCAACTATAGATAAAATCAACGCCCACTATTTTGACAAAAAAGCAGAAGATTATTTCTTCAATAAGTTTTTGTTGTCTTTTGATCCCTCAACACAGCAATGGAGTTACGCTAGCGAATCGCCCTGGTACGGGACGGCTGGTGCGGCGGTTGTGAATAAAGGTGATAAAACCTGGCTTATTAATGGCGAAGCTAAACCAGGATTGCGAACGGATGCCGTATTTGAACTTGATCTTACCGGCAATAACGTAAAATGGAATAAGCTTCCTCCCGTCTCATCACCAGATGGCGTCGCTGGCGGTTTTGCGGGGATAAGCAATGATTTTCTTATATTTGCCGGAGGTGCCGGATTTAAAGGCTCGCGGGCAAATTACCAGAACGGTAAGAACTATGCGCATGAAGGCCTGAAAAAATCATATAGCGCTGATATTTATCTGTGGCATAACGGGAAATGGGAGAAATCTGGCGAACTGACGCAAGGTCGGGCCTACGGAGTATCATTGCCCTGGAATAATAGTCTATTGATTATTGGCGGTGAAACTGCGGGTGGTAAAGCGGTGGCGGATTCAGTGTTGCTCTCAGTGAAAGATAATAAAGTTACTGTGCAAAACTAACTTTTCAGGGTTTCCATTGCCTGAAAATAAAGATGTTGTTCATCCCGGAATAAAATAACTGGCGCGGTTTGCGCAGATACATCCTGCGCCCGCCATATCACTTTAAAAGAGAACTGACAAACGCGCCTGATGAAAATCCAAATAATTTGAGCAAGGGATATAACGGTTCAGCGTACCGAATTCCTGAGAACAAGACGACGGCGCTACGAAGCCGTCATTTCAGTCGGGGGATGATTGTAGACAAATTTGTTGACGCTATTTTGCAGTTTTGGCGCGAAAGATGAGCGTTCATTAATTTGATTTATTTGCATCCATCAACGCTTTTAACTCCTCCGGCGTAAACGGTGGTTTGCGTCGGTGCAGCATCGCATGACAATTAGGGCACACAGGAAATAAAAAAACAAATGAGATCAAGGTAATATATCTTCGCTTGCAGGCTTGAACAGCAGAAAATTTGCGAGCATGATCGCAATTATTTCACTGCCAGGGATATCAATGGCTTCCAGTAAATCGCTACAGCAGGCAATTGCCAACATAAAAATCTGGCACAAGGGTGAACAGCGCGCACCGCATAAGCCGTTGTTATTGCTATACGTATTAGCGGGATACCTGAATGGACATCCGCGCCTTTTCGATTATGGCTCGGAAATCTACGAACCTCTGCACAGTTTACTGGAACGTTTTGGGCCACAGCGTTCACAGTACCGACCTGATATACCGTTCTGGCGATTACAAGGCGACGGATTCTGGCAATTACACAATGCCGGGCTTTGCTCAACAGCAGGGAGCAGCCGACAACCGCCAGTGAAGGAACTGACCGAATACCACGTTGCAGGCGGTTTCGATGAACAGCATTACGCCCTGGTAACCGGCAATAAAAAACTCATCAACACTCTGGCACAACAGATACTCGAAGCGCACTTCACCGAGAGTATTCAGGAAGAAATCGCTGACGAGCTGGGTTTTGATCTCCAGCAAATCCGTAAACAGCGCGACCCGTTATTTCGCAAAAATGTATTACGTGCTTATAACTACCAGTGCGCGATATGTGGCTTTAATATGCGCCACGATGACACCACCGTCGCGCTAGAAGCTGCGCATATAAAATGGAAACAGCACGGCGGTCCTTGTGAAATCCCTAATAGCCTGGCGCTTTGCGCAATTCACCATAAAGCCTTTGATAAAGGATCGATTGGCCTGGATGAAAATATGCGGGTGCTTGTCTCGGATGCGGTAAACGGCGGAGGTATTGTTGAGAAACTATTCTGGGATTTTGACGGGAAAACTATTGCGTTGCCACAGGTGCGTAAAAATTACCCTTATGAGGGGTTTGTGGAGTGGCATCGGAAAGAGGTTTTTAGGGGGTGAGGTAATACTTATTTTGCTGATTTAACGTCTCTATCTGATTCAATTCGGCATCATGAACAGCCATGATATGCTTAATACCGGGCGAAAAAATTAGACCGTTATGATCGGTTTAGATTTCCGTTATTACTTGCATTCGCTTTCATTCCTAAAAGCCCCTGCCGTTAATGCCAGGCGCATTACGCAAAGGAGAATGATTAGTAAACAATAAGATTGAAAATCAGGAAGGCGACTCGCAATAAATCTGAAAGTCGCTTTCACATTGTTAAAATATATCCCTTACCACTCCTGTGTTGTGAACTGTTCATCACACTTATAGCTGACGTTGATCCAGACTGCTATATATCGCCTTTATTTCATTTTTTACGCCTTCGCCACGGTACACCAAAGACGTATCATATCGTTGATATTTATCTTCTCGCGCAGCACTGAACCAGTTAAAAGATCCAACGCACAGCAACTCCTCATCTCTAATCACAATTTTGCTGTGAACGCGATTCACCAATTTTGTAGCAATGCCCATATTATTGAGCTTTTCGACTGCATCATTTAGAAGATGCAGTTTCTCCTGGCGCTTATCATCATCGATATGCGCAATATTGCAGTTTTTATCCGTTACCACGGTAATATCAATACTTCGGGAGCGGGCCAGAGCCATTGACGTCAGAAACCCCGTTTGCTCCACTTTTTGCCAGGATAACCAGGGGGAAATAATCGTGATCTTCTGTTGAGCTGCGGCCAGAGCATTATTCAAGAATTCATCATGCTGCTCCACACCATGCAACGTTGAAATTTTTGTCTGTGCGGAAATTAAATCCTGTCGTTTCTGAAACTCAAATTGCAACGCATTATTATCTGAAGCAAACAGAAATTTTGCCAATAACCCACGCGGCGAAGATGCGGGCTGCATCTCAATAAGGTCCATATCGCCAAAGACCAGAAAACTATCCTTAGCGCGTGAGACAGCAACATTGAGGATACTGCTGTTGCTATCAAGAAACCTGCCATCTTCATGTTTTGAGTAGACTGGGGAAAAGAGAACAATCGCCCTTTCCGCACCCTGCAAGGAGTGCACAGTCCCCACTGTCAGTGAGCCCTCTTCGTCTTTGTCATTAATCTCCAGCTTACGCAATGACGTTTTGATGGCATTAACCTGCGCCGAAAATGGCGTCACAACACCAACAACTTTGTACAGAGGTTCCCCGTAATGGCGCTCTATATCATCCTTATGTGTCGCCAGCCATGCTGCTATTGTTTCAGCTTCAAGAGGGTTATAACGGCTCCCCCCATTTGGCTTCATGCCTCGGCCATCAATATGCAGATATCCCATTGCGGGAAAAATCGTCCCTTTTTCCATCCCTCTTTTAGGCTGCAACTTACCGTGATAGCAAAGTGAGTTACAGTAGCCGATGATGTTATTGAAACAGCGACGATGCTCATACAGATACATTCCGCGCTCGAACTTGAGATCATACTGGTAGCGGGAGTTGAACTGGGCAACCTGCATTACGCTACCAGATGCTGCACTTTTTCCAGACCCACACACATGGGAATATGTATTTATTAACTCTTCCTGAGTGCCACCAGAAAGAATATTCTCCTCAAGCATATTGCCCATATCAGTAACGGGTAGACAATTCCAGATTGGAGCTATTTGCTCCGTATCGCCAATCACCAGTGCTTTCTTCGCCAATGCAAAAGAGGCCGCAGCAACCTCCGGGAGTACCTGCCCTGCTTCATCGACAATCAGTAAATCGGCAAAGTTATATAAATAATTATTATCCGATGTTCTGTCCCCACCAAAAGATTTTCTCCTGTTCATATGGTAAGGCAACATGTAGCAGGTCATTACCACACAAGGAGTAAGTTTCATTCTTCTTAGCCAACGAGCCTCGGCGATAGTTGTCCCGGTAATTCCTTTTTCTTTTTGCAGGTTATCAATTGCCGCCATATCCATCAGCCAGCGACCTTCCCAATAATGAGTCGCTAACAAGAACGCTGGAAAACGAATCTGAGTATCGGCAAGCTCGTCCGCTCCGGCGAGGTTCAGCTCATCGTCTCCCCTGTAGCCCAGAGCATAAGTCAACCCGCGCCATTGTTTTGCTGCTTCCATTTCGCTTCGGGCTATGTCCTGCGCAAAGTTGATATTCTGTTGGCACACCGCCTGCTCTTGTTGCGCTTTAGCGATCAAACTATCGATAAATTTATCAATATCTTCGGGACAATTTCCCTGGAACGCTGTCATTCTTGTGCCGAACGTAGAGTCCAGGAAGAGGTTAATCTGGTAATGGCGTTTAGCACGAACAGCAGGGAGCCATGACAAAAATGCATACATAAGCGACTCATCGGCACGGTATTGCTGCCACTGCTTTTTACCTCTGGCTAAAAGCGAAATTTCATTGCCAATATTGAGAAGAAGTGTGTTTTTGTCCTGAAGATACTGGTCGAGATTCTCACTGATGACTCGCTGTTCATGGCGGATATCATTGAGTCTGCGCCATGCGGGTTCGATTTGCTGAAGTTGCATAAACTGTGAAGTTAAACGTTCATGCAAAAGCGTCACTACATGCTCTGGCGAATTGCACTCTCCAGCTCCAAACGCCGCCTCCGCTTTTTCAAGGTAAAAGGCCCGGGCTTTTTCCAGATATTCCTGGGATTCAACGCGGTTAAAAAAATCTTCCGTCTGGTATTTCTTCGCTGCCTCAACCTGACGGCTTTTAGACGGAAAATAAGCGCCATAGCTTATTACCTCCGGCAACCAACGCCCAGACATTACGCCAAAACCAGTAGAGAAATCTTTTCCAAAGGCTTCAATAATATTGGTGACGGCCTGATTGTTAGTCGATGTGGCAATAATTACAGGAGGTTCAGTTTGATTAAGTGCGGCTCTTGTCCATTCGGTGGCAATAATAGAAAGCACCAGCGTAGTTTTACCCGTTCCCGGAGGACCGTTGACAGCGAGCATATCACCCTGCTGTTGAGTCAGATAATGGCTCAGGGCATCGCGCTGCGCCACTGCCAGCGGAAACTTATCGCCGGAATGCCCCAGACGTTCGCAGAACATCGCATTCTTAGCGAGAAGTGGCTCCACTGGAGCCATTTCGTTTGAGGCAAAACGCGTTAATAGCGGAACCTTAACCTGGCTCATCAGAAGATGGTCATACATAGGCAGGATATGAACGCTGGCCCCTACATGCTGGCTAGCTTTAACAATATAACCATATCCAGCCCGTTCGTATGGCTCAGATGTAGCGACCCAATTTCCCGCGACGTTTCTTAAAAGGTTATCTGACTGTTGAAGATAATTTTGCCAATGCTGAAGATACCTGGCATGGCGTTCCGCTTTCTCTTCGTCAGTTTCTTCGTAATGTTCTGGTTCATCTTCATTAATGGTGGCTGTGTTATGCGTGGTTTTGTATTTGTCATATTGCGCCAACTCACCAATAGAAAAATGACCGGAAGGGAGAGGTTCAAGCAGATCGCGGGGAATAGTGGCTGAAGCGGCAGGAAACAAAAAACCTTCCCTATTCAGAAGAGCGGAGGTAACCAGTGGCGTGATAATTGCGGGTGCACCTGCCATTTGCTCTTTGCCATGCTTTACTATGCGGTTCCACACTTGGGGCCGTAACACGACTTCAACGGTTTTTACCGACTCCCCTTCACCGTCAAAAAATGCCCGAATAGTCTCGTCATCCAACTGCCCTGCGGTGATATTTATCCATCGAATGAATGAATCTGTATCTTTACGTGAAAACGTTCCTTTACCAGATTCGGCGTCAGCTAAGGAGTTGCGCCAGTATGAAGTGAATCCCAATGTATTGCTGTCCATTTTCCATTCCGTGACATAATAGAAATCATTGATTTCATTGATGTAAATATTACTTATGATTAAACATTGTCCACGATGCGAGCACGATCGCAATAAATATTGTGCCTGGAGGATGGATTAGATTTTCTGAAAGAGCCGAATCCTTAATAGATAAGCGCAAACATACTTGGTTCGGTATTCTTAAGGGAATTAATATGGATTGAACCAGGTGGAAAAAAACAGCGGAAAAGATTTGTGTAGCGCGGATTTCAGGCATAAAAAAAGACCTCAGTTGAGGTCTATTTACATACTTTTGGTGCCGAAGGCCGGACTCGAACCGGCACGTATTTCTACGGTTGATTTTGAATCAACTGCGTCTACCGATTTCGCCACTTCGGCACTGAAGAGGTATGCGGAAAACGTTGTGAATTATACCTGTCACGCGCCACCATGCAAGCGCCAGCTTGTGCATGCCTCGCTAAGTGCTGAAAATTTCAGCGTTGTCTTCAGCGATATGTAACCTTTGTCACACTCCAGGCCCCGTCCTACCATGCTCTACACTTCCCGGGCAACACCAGAGAACGACAAAAGCATGTCGATAATCAATAACGAATAGGGATTGTCGCAATATCCGCTAATTGCCGAACATAAGGTGATTCGCCACGTGGTTGCCCAGGGTAGCGCCGCGCAGCCGTGGTCACTACGGCGCCTGTATTCGCGATAATCAAATCAACTTCTGGCAAGGTGCGGTGCCTACAATTATGAATTGCGGAGGTTTTGTTGGGTCGCTTCTGCCAGGCCTTTAAGATATCTCGCAATCGGCTGAATTTAGTGGTGAAAACTTTTTAACCGTGCCTATACTCCAGACAGGGAACTGGAGGAAATCTCATGAGCGAATCACGTTTAATTGCCCGCACGCCGGACACAGAACTGTTTTTACTACCCGCTATGGCTAACCGTCACGGACTGATTACTGGCGCAACGGGGACAGGTAAAACTGTCACGCTGCAAAAACTGGCGGAATCTCTGTCAGAAATCGGCGTTCCGGTGTTTATGGCCGATGTAAAAGGTGATTTGACCGGGGTTGCGGCAGAAGGTACTACCTCGGAAAAACTGCTCGCTCGGTTGAAAAATATCGGCGTCAACGACTGGCAACCACATGCGAATCCAGTGGTGGTATGGGATATTTTTGGTGAGAAAGGTCATCCAGTGCGGGCAACGGTATCGGATCTCGGGCCGTTGTTGCTGGCGCGTTTGTTGAATCTCAACGATGTGCAATCTGGCGTCCTGAATATCATTTTCCGTATTGCTGACGATCAGGGATTGTTGCTTCTCGACTTTAAAGATTTGCGGGCGATTACCCAATACATCGGTGATAACGCCAAATCATTCCAGAATCAGTACGGTAATATCAGTAGCGCATCGGTTGGTGCCATCCAGCGCGGATTACTGACGCTGGAACAGCAAGGGGCAACGCATTTCTTTGGTGAGCCGATGCTGGATATCAAAGACTGGATGCGTACCGATGCCAACGGTAAGGGTGTTATCAATATCCTTAGCGCCGAAAAACTCTACCAGATGCCTAAACTGTACGCCGCCAGTCTGTTGTGGATGCTTTCAGAGTTGTATGAGCAACTGCCGGAAGCAGGCGATCTGGATAAACCGAAACTGGTGTTTTTCTTCGACGAAGCGCATCTGTTGTTTAACGATGCGCCGCAGGTGCTGCTGGATAAGATTGAACAGGTAATAAGGCTTATCCGTTCAAAAGGCGTGGGCGTCTGGTTTGTTTCGCAAAACCCTTCTGATATTCCGGACAACGTGCTTGGGCAGTTGGGTAATCGCGTTCAGCACGCTCTGCGCGCCTTTACACCGAAAGACCAGAAAGCGGTGAAGACGGCAGCGCAAACCATGCGACCTAATCCTGCATTTGATACGGAAAAGGCGATTCAGGAACTAGGAACCGGCGAAGCGTTGATCTCTTTTCTGGATGCGAAAGGAAGTCCTTCTGTGGTAGAGCGTGCGATGGTGATCGCGCCTTGTTCACGGATGGGGCCAGTGACAGAAGATGAGCGTAATGGCTTGATTAATCACTCCCCGGTGTATGGCAAGTATGAAGATGACGTGGACCGGGAATCCGCCTATGAGATGTTGCAAAAAGGCGTACAGGCAAGCACCGAGCAGCAAAATACCCCTCCGGCCAAAGGGAAAGAGATAAGTGAAGATGACGGTATTCTGGGTGGGTTGAAGGATATTTTGTTTGGCACTACTGGACCACGCGGCGGGAAGAAAGATGGCGTGGTGCAAACAATGGCGAAAAGCGCCGCCCGCCAGGTGACGAATCAGATTGTACGCGGAGTGCTGGGGAGTTTGCTTGGGGGGAGAAAAAGGTAAGTCAGGCGCTGTTTGTGTTCTCTCACACCAACTTGCCTTTGCCTGATGCACTACGCTTATCAGGCCTACGCCACTTTGCTAACAATAATAAAGGGAGCTTTAGCTCCCTTTATTCGTTCATCAGGTTACGATTTTCTCATTAACAGCCACAGGCTGATTAAGAAGAAGCTGGCGCTTGGCAACAATGCGCCAATAATCGGCGGGATGCCGTAAACCAACGTCAGCGGGCCGAAGATCTGGTCCAGTACGTAGAACACAAAACCGAAGCTAATACCAGTGACCACGCGCACGCCCATCGGCACGCTGCGCAGCGGGCCGAAGATAAATGACAGCGCCATCAGCATCATTACCGCCACGGATAGCGGCTGGAAGATTTTGCTCCACATATTAAGCTGGTAGCGCCCGGCGTCCTGACCGCTCGACTTCAGATACTTCACGTAGTTGTGCAAACCACTGATGGAGAGCGCATCCGGATCCAGCGCCACCACGCCCAGTTTGTCCGGCGTGAGGTTGGTTTTCCAGATGCCGCTCACCGTCTGCGAACCGGTTATCTGTTTGGGATTGGTCAGGTCAGACTCATCAACCTGCGACAGACGCCAGACTTTATGTTCAGGGTCAAACTTCGCGGAAGCGGCATAGCGAACGGATTGCAGACGACGATTCTCGTTAAAGGCATAAATACTGATACCACCTAACTCTTCGTCGCCTTTTACTCGCTCAATATAGACAAAGTTGTCACCATCTTTGGCCCATAAACCTTGCTGAGTAGAGAGCAACGAACCACCGTACATCGCCTGCGCGCGGTAGTTACGCGCCATCTGTTCGCCCTGCGGCGCGACCCATTCGCCAATCGCCATCGTAAGCAAAACCAGTGGAATGGCGGTTTTCATTACTGACAACGCGACTTGCATGCGGGTAAAACCAGAAGCCTGCATCACCACCAGTTCGCTGCGCTGCGCCAGCATCCCCAGCCCGAGCAACGCGCCCAGCAGGGCCGCCATCGGGAAGAAGATTTGTACATCTTTCGGCACGCTCAGCAGGGTATACATCCCCGCGCCTACCGCGTCGTAACTCCCCTGCCCGGCTTTTTTCAGCTGATCGACAAACTTGATAATGCCGGAAAGCGACACCAGCATGAACAGCGTCATCATGATGGTGGTGAAAATGGTTTTACCGATATAGCGGTCAAGAACACCAAAAGGTTGCATCACACCGCTCCTTTACGCGAAAAACTGGCGCGCAGGCGGCGGACCGGCACTGTGTCCCAAAGGTTGAGAACAATCGCCAAAGCCAGATAAATCAGGTTAACGGTCCACATCCACAGCGTCGGGTCCAGCTTACCTTTACCGCCGTTCGATTTAAGGGAGGTCTGGATCAGGAAGAAAAGCAGATATAGCAGCATGGCTGGCAGCATCGACAGGACACGTCCCTGACGCGGGTTAACCACGCTCAGAGGCACAACCATGAGCGCCATCATAAACACGGTGAATACCAGCGTGATACGCCAGTTCAGTTCTGCGCGGGCACGATCGGTGTCGGTGTTCCACAATGTGCGCATGTCCATCTGGTCGGTATCGTTCGGGTCGAGCGCCACCGCCTGGTGACCAATGATCGCCTGATAATCCTGGAAGTCCGTAATGCGGAAATCACGTAACAGTGCAGTGCCTTCGAAGCGCGTTCCCTGGTTGAGGCTGACGACCTGGGATCCGTCGCGCAGTTGCGTTAAATGTCCGGAATCGGCCACCACCACAGAAGGACGCGCGTTACCTTTTGGTCGAATTTGCGCGAGGAATACATCTTTGAAATCGCTGCCGTCAACGCTTTCGATGAACAGCACTGAGCTGCCATTAGTCGCTTGCTGGAATTGCCCTTGCGCCAGCGCCGCCATGCCTGGGTTAGCTTTCGCTTCTGCCAGCACTTCATCCTGATGGCGCGATGACCACGGCCCCGCCCACATAACGTTAACCGCCGCGACAATCGCCGTGAACACCGCAAGAACCATCGCCGCTTTCACCAGCACCGCTTTGCTCAGGCCGCAGGCATGCATTACCGTAATTTCACTTTCGGTATACAGTTTGCCCAGCGTCATCAGCAGCCCGAGGAACAGGCTTAATGGCAGGATAAGCTGCGCCATTTCCGGCACGCCCAGCCCCAACAGGGAGAGCACCAGATTCGCCGGAATATCGCCGTCAACCGCTGCGCCGAGGATCCTCACTAACTTTTGACAGAAGAAGATCAAAAGCAAGATGAAGAGTATCGCCAGCTGGCTTTTGAGCGTCTCCCGCACCAGATATCTTATGATTATCACTTTAAATACGCCCGTAAAAACTCGTCTTTTGCAGGATTTTAGCTTGTTTCATGGCTTAAACGTCATTTATTCTCTTGAGTCGTCGAAATCGTCGCTAAGATAATTATACTCAACGGATTCACCTCTCAGATTTTGTTCTGACGTGCCAATGCCGTAATAACGTTAAGATTAACACGAAGTCATCGCAACAGCGGACATGAGTTACGAAAGCTTGCAATTCTATCTGTAGCCACCGCTGTTGTCTTTAAGATTCAGGAGCGTAGTGCATGGAGTTTAGTGTAAAAAGCGGTAGCCCGGAGAAACAGCGGAGTGCCTGCATCGTCGTGGGCGTCTTCGAACCACGTCGCCTTTCTCCGATTGCAGAACAGCTCGATAAAATCAGCGATGGGTACATCAGCGCCCTGCTGCGCCGGGGCGAACTGGAAGGAAAACCGGGGCAGACGCTGTTGCTCCACCATGTGCCGAACGTGCTTTCTGAGCGCATCCTTCTTATTGGTTGCGGTAAAGAACGTGAGCTGGATGAGCGCCAGTATAAGCAGGTGATTCAGAAAACCATTAATACGCTGAATGATACTGGCTCGATGGAAGCGGTCTGCTTCCTGACCGAGCTGCACGTTAAAGGCCGTAACAACTACTGGAAAGTGCGCCAGGCTGTCGAGACGGCAAAAGAGACGCTCTACAGTTTCGATCAGTTGAAAACGAACAAGAGCGAACCGCGTCGTCCGCTGCGTAAAATGGTGTTCAACGTACCGACCCGCCGTGAACTGACCAGCGGTGAGCGCGCGATCCAGCACGGTCTGGCGATTGCCGCCGGGATTAAAGCAGCAAAAGATCTTGGCAATATGCCGCCGAATATCTGTAACGCCGCTTACCTCGCTTCACAAGCGCGCCAGCTGGCTGACAGCTACAGCAAGAATGTTATCACCCGCGTTATCGGCGAACAGCAGATGAAAGAGCTGGGGATGCATTCCTATCTGGCGGTCGGTCAGGGTTCGCAAAACGAATCGCTGATGTCGGTGATTGAGTACAA
Source organism: Escherichia sp. E10V10 (assembly GCF_004211985.1). NCBI lineage: Bacteria > Pseudomonadati > Pseudomonadota > Gammaproteobacteria > Enterobacterales > Enterobacteriaceae > Escherichia > Escherichia sp. E10V10. Next base: position 333,456 of record NZ_RHJO01000002.1, read on the forward strand.
AGGCAACGCGTCGGAAGATGCACGCCCAATCGTGCTGGTCGGTAAAGGTTTAACCTTCGACTCCGGCGGTATCTCCATCAAGCCTTCCGAAGGCATGGATGAGATGAAGTACGATATGTGCGGCGCGGCAGCGGTTTACGGCGTGATGCGGATGGTCGCAGAGCTACAACTGCCGATTAACGTTATCGGCGTGCTGGCTGGCTGCGAAAACATGCCTGGCGGGCGAGCCTATCGTCCGGGCGATGTGTTAACCACCATGTCCGGTCAAACCGTTGAAGTGCTGAATACTGACGCTGAAGGCCGCCTGGTACTGTGCGACGTGTTAACTTACGTTGAGCGTTTTGAGCCGGAAGCGGTGATTGACGTGGCGACGCTGACCGGTGCCTGCGTGATCGCGCTGGGTCATCATATTACTGGTCTGATGGCGAACCACAATCCGCTGGCCCATGAACTGATTGCCGCGTCTGAACAATCCGGTGACCGCGCATGGCGCTTACCGCTGGGTGACGAGTATCAGGAACAACTGGAGTCCAATTTTGCCGATATGGCGAACATTGGCGGTCGTCCTGGTGGGGCGATTACCGCAGGTTGCTTCCTGTCACGCTTTACCCGTAAGTACAACTGGGCGCACCTGGATATCGCCGGTACCGCCTGGCGTTCTGGTAAAGCAAAAGGTGCCACCGGTCGTCCGGTAGCGTTGCTGGCACAGTTCCTGTTAAACCGCGCTGGGTTTAACGGCGAAGAGTAATTGCGTCAGGCAAGGCTGTTATTGTCGGATGCGGCATGAACGCCTTATCCGACCTACACAGCACTGAACTCGTAGGCCTGATAAGACGCGGCAGCGTCGCATCAGGCAATGCTGTTATTGTCGGGCGGCGTGAACGCCTTATCCGACCTACACACAGCACTGAACTCGTAGGCCTGATAAGACGCGGCAGCGTCGCATCAGGCAATGCTGTTATTGTCGGATGCGGCGTGAACGCCTTATCCGACCTACACACAGCACTGAACTTGTAGGCCTGATAAGACGCGGCAGCGTCGCATCAGGTAATGCTGTTATTGTCGGATGCGGCGTGAACGCCTTATCCGACCTACACACAGCACCAAACTCGTAGGCCTGATAAGACGCGGCAGCGTCGCATCAGGCAATGCTGTTATTATCGGATGCGGCGTGAACGCCTTATCCGACCTACACACAGCACTGAACTTGTAGGCCTGATAAGACGCGGCAGCGTCGCATCAGGCAATGCTGTGTATTACCAGATGCATATTTAAATCCACCACAAGAAGCCCCATATATGAAAAACGCAACGTTCTACCTTCTGGACAATGACACCACCGTCGATGGCTTAAGCGCCGTTGAGCAGCTGGTGTGTGAAATTGCCGCAGAACGTTGGCGCAGCGGTAAGCGCGTGCTCATCGCCTGTGAAGATGAAAAGCAGGCTTACCGGCTGGATGAAGCCCTGTGGGCACGTCCGGCAGAAAGCTTTGTTCCGCATAATTTAGCAGGAGAAGGACCGCGCGGCGGTGCGCCGGTGGAGATCGCCTGGCCGCAAAAGCGTAGCAGCAGCCCGCGCGATATATTGATTAGTCTGCGAACAAGCTTTGCAGATTTTGCCACCGCTTTCACAGAAGTGGTAGACTTCGTCCCTTATGAAGATTCTCTGAAACAACTGGCGCGCGAACGCTATAAAGCCTACCGCGTGGCTGGTTTCAACCTGAATACGGCAACCTGGAAATAATGGAAAAGACATATAACCCACAAGATATCGAACAGCCGCTTTACGAGCACTGGGAAAAGCAGGGCTACTTTAAGCCTAATGGCGATGAAAGCCAGGAAAGTTTCTGCATCATGATCCCGCCGCCGAACGTCACCGGCAGTTTGCATATGGGTCACGCCTTCCAGCAAACCATCATGGATACCATGATCCGCTATCAGCGCATGCAGGGCAAAAACACCCTGTGGCAGGTCGGTACTGACCACGCCGGGATCGCTACCCAGATGGTCGTTGAGCGCAAGATTGCCGCAGAAGAAGGTAAAACCCGTCACGATTACGGCCGCGAAGCTTTCATCGACAAAATCTGGGAATGGAAAGCGGAATCCGGCGGCACCATTACCCGTCAGATGCGCCGTCTCGGCAACTCCGTCGACTGGGAGCGTGAACGCTTCACCATGGACGAAGGCCTGTCCAATGCGGTGAAAGAAGTTTTCGTCCGTCTGTATAAAGAAGACCTGATTTACCGTGGCAAGCGCCTGGTAAACTGGGACCCGAAACTGCGTACCGCTATCTCTGACCTGGAAGTAGAAAACCGCGAATCGAAAGGTTCGATGTGGCACATCCGCTATCCGCTGGCTGATGGCGCGAAAACCGCAGACGGTAAAGATTATCTGGTGGTTGCGACTACCCGTCCGGAAACCTTGCTGGGCGACACCGGCGTGGCCGTTAACCCGGAAGACCCGCGTTACAAAGATCTGATTGGCAAATATGTCATTCTGCCGCTGGTTAACCGTCGTATTCCGATCGTGGGCGACGAACACGCCGATATGGAAAAAGGCACCGGCTGCGTGAAGATCACTCCGGCGCACGACTTTAACGACTATGAAGTCGGTAAACGTCACGCCCTGCCGATGATCAACATCCTGACCTTTGACGGTGATATCCGTGAAAGCGCCCAGGTATTCGATACCAAAGGTAACGAATCTGACGTTTATTCCAGCGAGATCCCGGCAGAGTTCCAGAAACTGGAGCGTTTTGCTGCACGTAAAGCAGTCGTTGCTGCGGTTGACGCGCTCGGCCTGCTGGAAGAAATTAAACCGCACGATCTGACCGTTCCTTACGGCGACCGTGGCGGTGTAGTTATCGAACCGATGCTGACCGACCAGTGGTACGTGCGTGCCGATGTACTGGCGAAACCGGCGGTTGAAGCGGTTGAGAACGGCGACATTCAGTTCGTACCGAAGCAGTACGAAAACATGTATTTCTCCTGGATGCGCGATATTCAGGACTGGTGTATCTCTCGTCAGCTGTGGTGGGGTCACCGCATTCCGGCATGGTACGACGAAGCGGGTAATGTTTATGTTGGCCGCAACGAAGACGAAGTGCGTAAAGAAAATAACCTCGGTGCTGATGTTGCCCTGCGTCAGGACGAAGACGTTCTCGACACCTGGTTCTCTTCTGCGCTGTGGACATTCTCTACCCTTGGCTGGCCGGAAAACACCGACGCCCTGCGTCAGTTCCACCCAACCAGCGTGATGGTATCTGGTTTCGACATCATCTTCTTCTGGATTGCCCGCATGATCATGATGACCATGCACTTCATCAAAGATGAAAATGGCAAACCGCAGGTGCCGTTCCACACCGTTTACATGACTGGTCTGATTCGTGATGACGAAGGTCAGAAGATGTCCAAATCCAAGGGTAACGTTATTGACCCGCTGGATATGGTTGACGGTATTTCGCTGCCAGAACTGCTGGAAAAACGTACCGGCAATATGATGCAGCCGCAGCTGGCGGACAAAATCCGTAAGCGCACCGAGAAGCAGTTCCCGAACGGCATTGAGCCGCACGGTACTGACGCGCTGCGCTTCACCCTGGCGGCGCTGGCTTCTACCGGTCGTGACATCAACTGGGATATGAAGCGTCTGGAAGGCTACCGTAACTTCTGTAACAAGCTGTGGAACGCCAGCCGCTTTGTGCTGATGAACACGGAAGGTCAGGATTGCGGCTTCAACGGCGGCGAAATGACGCTGTCGCTGGCGGATCGCTGGATTCTGGCTGAGTTCAACCAGACCATCAAAGCGTACCGCGAAGCGCTGGACAGCTTCCGCTTCGATATCGCCGCAGGCATTCTGTATGAATTCACCTGGAACCAGTTCTGCGACTGGTATCTGGAGCTGACCAAGCCGGTAATGAACGGTGGCACCGAAGCCGAACTGCGCGGTACTCGCCATACGCTGGTGACCGTGCTGGAAGGTCTGCTGCGCCTCGCGCATCCGATCATTCCGTTCATCACCGAAACCATCTGGCAGCGTGTGAAAGTACTTTGCGGTATCACTGCCGACACCATCATGCTGCAGCCGTTCCCGCAGTACGATGCGTCTCAGGTCGATGAAGCAGCACTGGCCGACACCGAGTGGCTGAAGCAGGCGATCGTGGCGGTACGTAACATCCGTGCAGAAATGAACATCGCCCCGGGCAAACCGCTGGAGCTGCTACTGCGTGGTTGCAGCGCGGATGCAGAACGTCGCGTAAATGAAAACCGTGGCTTCCTGCAAACGCTGGCGCGTCTGGAAAGCATCACCGTGCTGCCAGCCGATGACAAAGGCCCGGTTTCCGTTACCAAGATCGTCGACGGTGCAGAGCTGCTGATCCCGATGGCTGGCCTCATTAACAAAGAAGATGAGCTGGCGCGTCTGGCGAAAGAAGTGGCGAAGATTGAAGGTGAAATCAGCCGCATCGAGAACAAGCTGGCGAACGAAGGCTTTGTAGCGCGCGCACCGGAAGCGGTCATCGCGAAAGAGCGTGAAAAGCTGGAAGGTTATGCGGAAGCGAAAGCGAAGCTGATTGAACAGCAGGCAGTTATCGCCGCGCTGTAATCAACACTGTGAAGAAAACGAAGGCCGGAGCATGCTCCGGCCTTTTTATTTAGATAAACGGAACATACGGCATAATACCGCGAGATATCCACATTAACGGACCGCTATCCTGCGGTTTGTCATCATTGGTTAACTCCAGCGAATCAAGATCGCCCTGGACATGGGTATTGTTAGCAATCCAGCTAACCATCCACATTTTCAGCCAGGGATAAGCCAGACCACAGGTAATTGAGGACCCCATTAATACCGCCAACATGCGCAAAAGCATACCGATCGCGGTAACAGATGAATGAAAACGAATAGTGCCATTTGCCAGCGTCAGGTTATTCAAAAACAGATTGCGTAACGTGACATAGAGATAACTGGCAAACACAAGGATCGCGACAAAATACAGGAAATAAGAAGCCATAATCTGCGGGTAATATTGTAATACAAGCTCACTGCCAGCATCAGACCTACCCAACATGGTCATCATCATTAACTGCTGAAATACTGGCGCAATCATAATACCAATCACAATGATGAAAGGAACCATGGTTAATATTGCGAGCATACAACCTTTAATGCATTCTTTTACGTTGACCTTAATGGAAAATTGATGGACACCAAAAGTCGCGTTATTACCCAGTAATGGCATCCACTTGCTATAGGTAATACCGTTGATAACACCCAGTCCGATGACGGAAAGCAAACTTAAGACCACTAAGTTAAAGAATAACCCACCTATCGATGTCGTCACTTGCGCAATAAGGTACAGTACGAGCCAAAAAGCTAATGCCAACAGAACAGGCAGACCTAACATAACCCACCATGCACGGAGCATTGAGCAGTTAAAGCCAAAGCGAATACCATTCAGCGAGGTCATGTTCGCCTGATACTGCAGACTCTTCACTGCCATGCAAGGAATACCGCAGATCAAGAGAGCAAACAGGAGAAAAGCAAGAACAAAGTGTTGGCCTGCAAAACAAGAAATACTGAAAAAATAAACGATCATAATAAGCAACATGCTAACAAAAATGGCACCACCTGTTCCCTTATAACTAAATGGTTGCCCCTTGAGTGTAACATGCTGATAAATATAACGACGGCATTTCACTAATGCCCACGGCCCATATATTCCCAGAGTAATAATTGTCAGTAAAAAATTCACAAGACAAATAAGAAAATACTCACCACCCTTGCCTATAAAAACAAATGCGTGACGAGGATTATCTTTCCCGACGTTTACACCATTCATGAACTATATCCCTAAAATAAATTCCATTCATATAGATAATAATTCCAGTCAATTGATACTGGACCATCTAGAATACGCTTTATCTAAGCGATATATGCTTAATATTTTCTGATTTATCTTCTTCTTGCACCACCAAAGCGAGGGTGGTATTAAAGGGAGCTATAAATCATACATTTGAAATTGAGCTATGCTATGAATGTTGTCGTTTCCCCCGCGCTCCGTTTGCGCAAACTTACCGCCGCCGATAATCCCGCCATCGCCAGCGTCATCCGCCAGGTGTCCGCAGAATACGGTCTTACCGCTGATAAAGGCTATACCGTCGCCGATCCCAATCTCGACGAATTGTATCAAGTGTATAGTCAGCCCGGTCATGCCTATTGGGTAGTTGAGCACAATGGCGAAGTGGTGGGCGGCGGCGGGATTGCGCCATTAGCAGGTAGTGAATCGGACATTTGCGAACTGCAGAAAATGTATTTTCTTCCTGCTATTCGCGGCAAAGGGCTGGCGAAAAAACTGGCCTTAATGGCGATGGAGCAGGCACGAGAAATGGGCTTCAAACGCTGCTATCTGGAAACGACTGCTTTTTTGAAAGAAGCGATTGGTTTGTATGAACATTTAGGTTTTCAACATATCGACTATGCACTTGGCTGCACGGGCCATGTTGATTGTGAAGTGCGGATGTTGCGCGAACTCTAAAAAAATGCCCGCTAGTGTGTGCTATCGGGCATTTTAATCAATTAATTAATGGCGAACACCGTCATCGTCTTCGTCGACATAATCTTCATCGTCGCCATCTTCGCCGTTAGGATCTTCAAAATAAGTCCCCCAACCGTCGTACTCAACGTCGAATTTCTCTGCCAGGTTCATCAATTGCTCAACCTGGGCATCGATCAGATCGGCATTCAACGCGCATTCGCTGACGATGTCACAGCAAATTACGATATCCCCATCTTCCACTTCCAGCTCTTCCGGATCGGTCACTTCGTAACCGAGTTTAAACGCTTCAACCGCTGCTTTTTCCAGGGTTTCCAGATCGTCTGCGGAAAGGTGATGTTCGATGGTGTACAGCGCGTCCGGATCGCTGCCATCTTCCAGTAATTCTTCAATAATCAAACGTGTTTCTTCACGCTGTTCTTCGAGTTGTTCCGGGTTTGCCATGACTTATTCCTCTTAATGTCCTGCTGATACTCTTATTGTCACACACCACTGACATTGCCTCCACCTTTGTGACAAAGTTTTATGCTTTAGGCTTGCAAATGAATATTCATACATATAAATTGAATTTTAATTCATTATGGCGTAAGCCACAGGAGGGATCTATGTCCGGGTTTTATCATAAGCATTTCCTGAAATTACTTGATTTCACGCCAGCTGAACTAAACACCTTGCTCCAGCTAGCCGCTAAACTAAAAGCAGATAAAAAAAGCGGTAAAGAAGAAGCCAGACTTACTGGTAAAAACATCGCGCTCATCTTCGAAAAAGACTCAACCCGTACCCGATGCTCTTTCGAAGTTGCCGCATATGACCAGGGCGCTCGCGTCACTTATCTCGGCCCAAGCGGCAGCCAGATTGGTCATAAAGAGTCAATTAAAGATACCGCCCGCGTGCTTGGCCGCATGTATGACGGTATTCAGTATCGCGGCTATGGTCAGGAGATTGTCGAAACACTGGCGGAATACGCTGGCGTCCCGGTATGGAATGGGCTGACCAATGAGTTCCACCCCACGCAACTGCTGGCAGATCTGCTGACCATGCAAGAACATTTACCGGGTAAAGCGTTTAATGAGATGACGCTGGTCTACGCCGGAGATGCCCGCAATAACATGGGCAATTCGATGCTCGAAGCTGCGGCGCTTACTGGTCTGGATTTGCGTCTGGTGGCGCCACAGGCATGCTGGCCGGAATCTTCGCTGGTTACGGAATGCCGCGCCCTGGCACAACAAAATGGCGGGAATATTACCCTGACAGAAGATGTCGCGACTGGCGTTAAAGGTGCTGACTTTATCTATACCGATGTATGGGTGTCGATGGGTGAAGCAAAAGAGAAATGGGCTGAACGGATTGCATTGCTGCGTGATTATCAGGTGAATAGCAAGATGATGCAGTTAACTGGTAACCCGGAGGTCAAATTCCTCCACTGCCTGCCCGCGTTTCATGATGACCAAACAACGCTTGGCAAAAAGATGGCTGAAGAATTTGGCCTGCATGGTGGGATGGAAGTAACGGACGAGGTTTTCGAATCTCCTGCCAGCATTGTTTTTGATCAGGCGGAAAACCGTATGCATACTATCAAAGCGGTAATGGTCGCTACGCTTGCCAAATAATTTCAGTACCGGAGGCGGCTTCACGTCGCCACCGGCAGGTACTCGCTTAAGCCATCAGCATCTTAACAACCGCTTTGCGAACCTGAGCAGGCTCACCCACTGCGCACAGCGGTTTATGCACTTCACCCGGATAAAACACAACAAAATCGCCTTCATTAAGGATAACTGTTTTCTCTTCAATACCTTCAGGCAAAAAGGCGATGTCTTTATCAGCTAACCAGTCAGTATCCGGCGTACCCGCAGGCTGTGTGCTAAAAGTCATTCCTTCCTGCCCTTTTAACACAATCTGGATGTCGAGATAGCGGGCATGATACTCCGCGCGACGCGCTTCATACGGCTCAGTCATATCTTCAGAGATAAGATAAAACAGACGGTTGCCTTCGATATCATGCTTACCTTTTGGCGTTTCTGCCGTAACGTGCATTTTGATATGTTCAATGGCCTGGCGTAACTCTTCTGGCAACCACGGCTGGAGATTATGAATATTTCCGATGATCATCTTTTCACTCCTCAATTAAAACAATGTTTCATTTCTCTCGTTATACGTAATTCCTTACTGCCATACCAGCATTTTTTGCTGTCCGATTGCACCAAAGCATGTTTTCCTGCCCGCTTACCACAAAAACAAGCATTGTTAAAAACTCAATTTTAAAGCATATAAATTCACTACAATCGTTTACCTGCGTAATTTTTTGCATCAATCGCTTGATCCCACTTTCTGGCTGAGTATAATGCCGGACAATTTGCCGGGAGGATGTATGGTTCAGTGTGTTCGACATTTTGTCTTACCGCGTCTGAAAAAAGACGCTGGCCTGCCGTTTTTCTTCCCGTTGTTCACCTATTCCCAGCCCCTCAATCGAGGGGCTTTTTTTTGCCCAGGCGTCAGGAGATAAAAGATGGCTAATCCGCTATATCAAAAACATATCATTTCCATAAACGACCTTAGTCGCGATGACCTTAATCTGGTGCTGGCGACAGCGGCGAAACTGAAAGCGAACCCGCAACCAGAACTGTTGAAACATAAAGTGATTGCCAGTTGCTTCTTCGAAGCATCAACCCGCACTCGCCTCTCTTTCGAAACCTCGATGCACCGCCTGGGCGCTAGTGTGGTGGGATTCTCTGACAGCGCAAACACCTCACTGGGAAAAAAAGGGGAAACGCTGGCTGATACCATCTCGGTTATCAGCACTTACGTCGATGCGATTGTGATGCGCCATCCACAGGAAGGTGCGGCACGCCTGGCAACCGAATTTTCCGGCAATGTACCGGTACTGAATGCCGGTGATGGCTCCAACCAACATCCGACGCAAACCTTGCTGGATCTGTTCACCATTCAGGAAACTCAGGGACGTCTTGACAATCTTCGCGTCGCAATGGTCGGCGACCTGAAATATGGTCGCACCGTTCACTCCCTGACCCAGGCGCTGGCGAAGTTCGACGGCAACCGTTTTTACTTCATCGCCCCGGATGCGCTGGCAATGCCGCAGTACATTCTGGATATGCTCGATGAAAAAGGTATCGCCTGGAGTCTGCATAGTTCCATTGAAGAAGTGATGGCGGAAGTGGACATTCTGTATATGACTCGCGTGCAAAAAGAGCGTCTGGACCCGTCCGAATACGCCAACGTAAAAGCGCAGTTTGTCCTGCGCGCCAGCGATCTCCACAACGCCAAAGCCAATATGAAAGTGCTGCATCCGCTGCCGCGTATTGATGAAATTGCGACGGATGTCGATAAAACGCCGCACGCCTGGTACTTCCAGCAAGCAGGCAATGGGATTTTCGCTCGCCAGGCGTTACTGGCACTGGTTCTGAATCGCGATCTGGTACTGTAAGGGGAAATAGAGATGACACACGATAATAAATTGCAGGTTGAAGCTATTAAACGCGGCACGGTAATTGACCATATCCCCGCCCAGATCGGTTTTAAGCTGTTGAGCTTGTTCAAGTTAACAGAAACCGATCAGCGCATCACCATCGGTCTGAACCTACCTTCCGGCGAGATGGGCCGCAAGGATCTGATCAAAATCGAAAATACCTTTTTAAATGAAGATCAAGTAGACCAACTGGCACTGTATGCGCCGCAAGCCACGGTAAACCGTATCGACAACTATGAAGTGGTCGGCAAATCACGCCCCAGCCTGCCGGAACGTATTGATAATGTGCTGGTCTGCCCGAACAGCAACTGTATCAGCCATGCAGAACCGGTTTCTTCCAGCTTTGCCGTGAGAAAACGCGCCAATGATATTGCGCTCAAATGCAAATATTGTGAAAAAGAGTTTTCGCATAATGTGGTGCTGGCCAATTAATTGCGGTTGGTAATAAATGTCAGGCTCCCTATAATGAGCCAGACTTTTTACCGCTGTAATAAAGGAGAAATCATGAGCAAAACTATCGCGACGGAAAATGCACCCGCAGCTATCGGTCCGTATGTTCAGGGCGTTGATCTGGGCAGTATGATCATCACTTCCGGTCAGATCCCGGTAAACCCGAAAACTGGCGAAGTACCGGCAGACGTCGCTGCACAGGCGCGTCAGTCGCTGGATAACGTAAAAGCGATCGTGGAAGCGGCAGGTCTGAAAGTGGGCGATATCGTTAAAACCACCGTGTTTGTGAAAGATTTGAACGATTTCGCAACCGTAAACGCCACTTACGAAGCGTTCTTCACCGAGCACAATGCCACCTTCCCGGCACGTTCTTGCGTTGAAGTTGCACGTCTGCCGAAAGACGTGAAGATTGAGATCGAAGCGATCGCTGTTCGTCGCTAATCTTGATGGAAATCCGGGCTATCATGCCCGGATTAAGTCTGATGACAAAAGCAAAATCGCCTGATGCGCTACGCTTATCAGGCCTACGTGATTCCTGCAATTTATTGAATTTGTAGGCCGGATAAGGCGTTTACGCCGCATCCGGCATGAACAAAGCTCACTTTGTCTGCAATCTGAATCCGGGCCACCATGCCCAGTTAATTCTTTACTGCCAGCCGTAACGACGACTATAAACCCCTTTAACCAACTGCGTTAACACCATATACCCTGCCAGAATCGCAATCAGCCACGGGAAGTAACTTAACGGCAGTGCCTGCAGTTGCAGATAACCAGCCAGCGGTGAAAACGGCAACGCGATCCCCACGACTATCACAATCGCGGTCATCGCCATTAATGGCCACGACGCACAACTCTGAATAAACGGCACACGGCGGGTGCGGATCATATGCACAACCAGCGTTTGCGACAGTAATCCCACCACAAACCAGCCCGACTGGAACAGCGTTTGCGTTTCCGGCGTATTGGCATGAAATACCCACCACATCAGGCAAAACGTCAGAATATCGAAGATCGAGCTGATCGGTCCGAAGAAGATCATAAAGCGGCCAAGATCCGCCGGATTCCAACGCTGCGGCTTTTGAATTTGCTCGTCATCAACGTTATCAAACGGGATCGCTACCTGCGATACATCGTACAGTAAGTTCTGGATCAGTAAGTGCAATGGCAACATCGGCAGGAAGGGCAAGAAAGCACTCGCCACCAGCACGCTGAACACATTACCGAAGTTAGAACTTGCCGTCATTTTGATGTATTTCAGCATGTTGGCAAAAGTTCGGCGTCCTTCAATAACCCCCTCTTCCAGTACCATCAGGCTTTTTTCCAGCAGAATGATATCAGCCGCTTCACGGGCAATATCTACCGCCCCGTCCACAGAAATACCGATATCCGCAGCACGTAAGGCGGGCGCATCATTAATACCATCGCCCATAAAGCCAACCACATGCCCTTCGCGCTTCAGTAAGGTCACGATGCGTTCCTTATGCATCGGCGTCAGGCGGGCAAACAACGTGGTACGCTGCGCGAGATTTGCCAGTTCGTCGTCAGATAGCGTTTCAATATCACTACCAATTACCACCTCTCCCGCATCTAGTCCCACTTCATGGCACACTTTCGCCGCCACTAATTCACTGTCGCCAGTAAGGATTTTGACGGTAATTCCACTCGCTTTTAATGCCTTCAGTGCCGGAGCGGTTGTCTCTTTTGGCGGATCAAGGAAAGCAATATATCCTTCGAGGATCAGGTCGGATTCATCCGCCCGCTGGTAATCTCCTTCACGTGCTGGCAGGTATTTCGTCGCCACCGCAACCACGCGCAGCCCCTGACGATTCAGCGTATCGGTTACCCGCTTAATCTTACGCAGCATGGTGTCATCGAGCGGAACAATCGCGCCATTGTGACGCACCTGCGAACACACATTGAGGATTTCCTGCAATGCGCCTTTGCACACCAGTTGATGGTGTTCGTCATTTTCTGCCACTACCACCGACATCCGGCGACGCTCAAAATCAAACGGAATCTCATCAATTTTTTGCCAACGACTGGCCAGCGAGCGCGCTGACTCTTCATCCGTACCTTCGAGCACCGCTGTATCAAGCAGGTTTTTAAGTCCGGTCTGGTAATGGCTGTTCAACCACGCGCTATGCAGCACGCGCTCACTGGTTTTACCGGAGATATCGGTATGATTCTCCAGCACAATTTTATCTTGCGTCAGGGTGCCTGTTTTATCAGTGCACAGAATATCCATTGCACCAAAGTTCTGAATCGCATCCAGATGTTTGACGATCACTTTCTGTTTCGACAGTTTTACCGCACCACGCGCCAGCGTCGAGGTGACAATCATCGGCAACATTTCCGGCGTTAAGCCTACCGCTACCGAAAGCGCGAATAGCGCCGCTTCCCACCAGTCGCCTTTGGTGTAACCGTTGATCAACAGCACTACGGGCGCCATCACCAGCATAAAGCGAATCAGCAGCATACTGACGCGGCTGATCCCTTGCTGAAACGCATTCGGCTCGCTTTCCTGCTCGCTGACACGCCCCGCCAGTTGACCAAACCAGGTGTTGGCACCTGTGGCAATCACCATTGCTTGTGCCGTACCGCTCACCACGGTGGTGCCCATAAAACACAGGGTATCGCACTCCAGCGGATTGCTGTGCTCTGGCTGGCGAGTGGTTGCGGCTTTTTCCACGGGCAGAGACTCACCGGTTAATGACGCCTGAGCGACGAACAGATCCCGCGCCTGCAAAATACGTAAATCTGCCGGGATCATATCCCCCGCCGCCAGTTTAATAATATCGCCAGGCACCAGCTGGTCGATCGGGATCTCCAGCCAGCCATTTTCGCCTTTGTCGTTAATTACACGCAGCACCGTCGCAGTATTACTGACCATCGCTTTCAGGGCATCTGCTGCTTTGGTGGAGCGCGCTTCCTGAATAAAGTTCAGCAACGTAGAAATAGCGACCATTAACGCAATAACGCCCGCGGCAAATAAATCTTCCGTGGCGTAAGAAATGCCGCCGAGGATCGTGAGCAAAATATTAAAGGGGTTGCGATAACAGACCCACAAATGTACCCACCACGGCGACGGTTGTTGCGCGGGTAGTTTATTTTCACCGTGTTGTTCGCGGGCTAATTCCACTTCCGCCTGATTTAACCCTTCTGGATGCGTGCCGAAGGTTTTCCATAATTCCTTTTCTGGCATCACCGCCATTTTCAGGCAATGCGCGCTTAAGGAAGGCGGGATCGGAATATTCGCTGTCTGTTGCGCACCAGGCAACGGATCGCGATGGACCAGACGAGAAGGTAAATAGCGAATGAGCCGGGTAAAAATTTCTTTAAACATAGGAAGTCCCTCCGCACCCTGTAAGCATGGTGCAGAAAATATCTTCAGGCGTCGCAAAGCCTTACCTGAAGGTAATAAACATGAGCTGGGACGTTAAAACGTCACGGCCTTACACATCCGGTAATGCCGTGAAAAGACAGGCTTACCGGAAAAGTTTTAATCTCCGTCGAGGGAGAGGCGTGGGATCAGGTTCCATAAAACCTCCGGTAAGTGAAAAAAGCGCCGCAAATAATAAGGAGAATCCAATAATATTCGTAGCATTTATGCCGATATAATATCTGCAAGCAACTAAACCAACGATAAACCAGACTTTACCCATTGCTGAATGCGTGGGTAAAGTTAGGCTCAAATAATTAAACGCAAATTACGGGACAACAGGATGCAAAATCGGCTGACCATCAAAGACATTGCTCGTTTAAGCGGCGTGGGGAAATCCACGGTTTCCCGAGTGCTGAATAACGAAAGTGGCGTGAGTCAGCACACGCGCGAGCGCGTGGAAGCAGTGATGAATCAGCATAGATTTTCCCCTTCCCGATCCGCGCGTGCTATGCGTGGGCAAAGCGATAAAGTGGTTGCTATTATCGTCACCCGTCTGGATTCGTTATCAGAAAATCTCGCCGTTCAGACGATGCTGCCGGCATTCTATGAACAGGGTTACGATCCGATCATGATGGAAAGCCAGTTTTCGCCACAGCTGGTTACTGAACATTTAGGCGTTCTGAAACGTCGCAATATTGACGGAGTGGTACTGTTCGGTTTTACCGGCATAACGGAAGAAATGTTAGCTCACTGGCAATCATCTCTGGTACTGCTGGCGCATGACGCAAAAGGTTTTGCTTCGGTCTGTTATGACGACGAAGGGGCGATTAAGATTCTGATGCAATGCCTCTACGATCGGGGGCATCGCAATATTAGTTATCTTGGCGTACCGCACAGCGACATTACCACTGGTAAGCGGCGTCATGAGGCTTATCTGGCATTCTGCAAAGCACATAAACTACATCCCGTCGCCGCCCTGCCCGGCCTGGCCATGAAGCAAGGTTACGAGAACGTGGCAAAAGTGATTACGCCAGAAACCACTGCGTTGCTGTGCGCAACCGACACGCTGGCGCTCGGGGCATGTAAGTACCTGCAAGAGCAACACATCGACACCCTGCAACTGGCGAGCGTTGGTAATACGCCGTTAATGAAGTTTCTCCATCCGGAGATCGTCACCGTTGATCCAGGCTACGCCGAAGCCGGACGTCAGGCTGCCAGCCAGTTGATCGAACAGGTAAACGGACGCAGCGAACCTCAACAAATCGTCATCCCAGCAGCCCTTTCCTGAGAGTTACCTTCTACCAGATTTATCCAAAGAGTGTTCAGAACACTACTGGCAGCTTCTGATGTATAGCTTTGAAGAAACCTAACCACAACTCTGTGCCACGACATTACGGTCTTTTGAGGTTGTCTGGTGGTTTCAGAGATAATCCTTCTCCAGACCATGCTAAAGCGAGTATTTCCGGGGACTTACCGGGTAGTATATTGTTTTTGTTGATTTTATAACCAGAAAATCATCAAAAAATTTACACATCGCTCTAGCGCCCGCCATCCGTACTCTCTGCTTTTTACTTTGAGCTAAATCAAAAAAAACGCAAACATCCTTAATGCAAAGCACTATATATAGACTTTAAAATGCATCTCAACCCAATATGTTGTATCCATCGTCTAAACTTGCAACAAGATACACGTCAACGAAGCCGACACAATTGTGGATAAAGCGAATTGGGATTGCAGTAAATCCCCGTAACAAGAGCTGAATAAACCGGGGCGCACTTCCCAACTTTCTGTGGATAACCTGTTCTTAAAAATATGGAGCGATCATGACACCGCATGTGATGAAACGAGACGGCTGCAAAGTGCCGTTTAAATCAGAGCGCATCAAAGAAGCTATTCTGCGTGCAGCTAAAGCAGCGGAAGTCGATGATGCAGATTATTGTGCCACTGTTGCCGCTATCGTCAGCGAGCAAATGCAGGGGCGTAACCAGGTAGATATCAACGAAATCCAGACCGCTGTTGAAAACCAACTGATGTCTGGCCCGTACAAACAACTGGCCCGTGCATATATTGAGTACCGTCACGATCGCGACATTGAACGTGAAAAACGCGGTCGTCTGAACCAGGAGATCCGTGGCCTGGTCGAGCAGACTAATTCCTCGCTGCTCAATGAAAACGCGAATAAAGACAGTAAAGTCATTCCGACCCAGCGTGACCTGCTGGCCGGGATTGTTGCTAAACACTATGCACGTCAGCACCTGCTGCCGCGTGACGTGGTGCAGGCACATGAACGTGGTGATATCCACTACCACGATCTCGATTACTCGCCGTTCTTCCCAATGTTCAACTGCATGTTGATCGACCTGAAAGGCATGCTGACGCAAGGCTTTAAGATGGGGAATGCCGAGATTGAACCACCGAAGTCGATCTCTACGGCTACCGCAGTAACTGCGCAAATTATTGCTCAGGTCGCCAGCCATATTTATGGTGGCACCACCATTAACCGTATCGACGAAGTTCTGGCGCCGTTTGTCACCGCCAGCTACAACAAACACCGTAAAACTGCGGAAGAGTGGAGCATTCCTGACGTCGACGGTTACGCTAACTCTCGTACCATCAAAGAGTGCTACGACGCATTCCAGTCGCTGGAATATGAAGTAAATACCCTGCACACCGCCAACGGTCAGACGCCGTTTGTGACCTTTGGCTTTGGTCTGGGTACCAGCTGGGAATCGCGCCTGATTCAGGAATCTATCCTGCGTAACCGTATCGCGGGCCTGGGTAAAAACCGTAAAACCGCCGTGTTCCCGAAACTGGTGTTCGCAATTCGCGATGGCCTGAACCATAAAGTGGGCGATCCGAACTACGACATCAAACAACTGGCGCTGGAGTGCGCGAGCAAGCGCATGTATCCGGATATCCTGAACTACGATCAGGTAGTGAAAGTCACCGGTTCGTTTAAAACCCCGATGGGCTGCCGCAGCTTCCTCGGCGTGTGGGAAGACGAAAACGGTGAGCAGATCCACGATGGACGTAACAACCTCGGCGTGATCAGCCTGAACCTGCCGCGCATTGCTCTGGAAGCGAAAGGCGATGAAGCCACCTTCTGGAAGCTGCTGGATGAACGTCTGGTGCTGGCGCGTAAGGCACTGATGACCCGTATCGCCCGCCTGGAAGGCGTGAAAGCGCGCGTAGCGCCGATCCTCTATATGGAAGGTGCCTGCGGCGTACGTCTGAATGCAGACGATGACGTGTCTGAAATCTTCAAAAATGGTCGAGCGTCTATCTCGCTGGGTTACATCGGTATCCACGAAACCATTAACGCGCTGTTCGGCGGCGAGCATGTTTACGACAACGAGCAGCTGCGTGCGAAAGGTATTGCGATTGTTGAACGTCTGCGTCAGGCGGTGGATCAGTGGAAAGAAGAAACCGGCTACGGTTTCAGTCTCTACAGTACGCCGAGTGAGAACCTGTGCGACCGCTTCTGCCGTCTCGATACCGCCGAGTTTGGCGTGGTGCCGGGCGTGACCGATAAAGGTTACTACACCAACAGTTTCCACCTTGATGTGGAGAAGAAGGTGAACCCGTACGACAAGATCGACTTTGAAGCGCCTTACCCGCCGCTGGCGAACGGTGGTTTCATTTGCTACGGCGAGTATCCAAACATTCAGCACAACCTGAAGGCGCTGGAAGATGTCTGGGATTACAGCTATCAGCATGTGCCGTATTACGGCACCAACACGCCGATCGATGAATGCTACGAATGTGGCTTTACCGGCGAGTTTGAGTGCACCAGCAAAGGCTTCACTTGTCCGAAATGTGGTAACCATGACACCTCCCGTGTGTCGGTAACTCGCCGCGTGTGCGGATATTTAGGTAGTCCGGATGCGCGTCCGTTTAACGCTGGCAAGCAGGAAGAAGTTAAGCGCCGCGTTAAACATTTAGGAAATGGGCAGATCGGTTGATCTCCACGCTGCGTTAAGCAATGCCGGATGTGATGTGAAAGCGTCGCATCCGGCGTTGATTGCCGGATGCGGCGTAAACGCCTTATCCGGCCTACAAATTCCAGACTGTAGCAACGGCTGTAGGCCCGATAAGACGCGACAGCGTCGCATCAGGCATTGATTGCCGGATGCGGTGTAAACGCCTTATCCGGCCTACAAATCCTACAAATTCCAGACTGTAGCAACGGCTGTAGACCTGATAAGACGCGACAGCGTCGCATCAGGCATTGATTGCCGGATGCGGCGTAAACGCCTTATCCGGCCTACACGCGGACTGATAAGCCAGGCGAAATATGAACTTCCATCAATACTATCCTGTCGACATCGTCAACGGCCCCGGCACTCGTTGCACCCTGTTTGTCTCCGGGTGTGTTCATGAATGCCCCGGTTGCTATAACAAAAGCACCTGGCGGGTAAATTCCGGTCAGCCATTTACCAAAGAAATGGAAGACCAGATCATCAACGATCTGAACGACACTCGCATCAAACGCCAGGGCATTTCCCTCTCCGGCGGCGATCCGCTGCATCCGCAAAACGTGCCGGATATTCTGAAACTGGTACAACGCATCCGTGCCGAATGTCCGGGTAAAGACATCTGGGTGTGGACAGGGTATAAACTCGACGAACTCAACGCTGCACAAATGCAGGTTGTTGATTTGATTAACGTGCTGGTTGATGGCAAATTTATGCAGGATTTAAAAGACCCTTCCCTGATCTGGCGCGGCAGCAGCAACCAGGTGGTACACCATTTGCGTTAATCACTCTTCCAGCCGTTTATCCGCATCTTCATAAACGGCTGAGTTCTCTCTCTTACCAATAGCTATCACCAACACGAGCAACTCTTTATCGTTAACCTGATAAACCAGGCGATATCCCAGAGTGCGAAGCTTAATTTTGTAGCTGTCCGGTAAATCCCGCAGTTTAGCCGATGGATTGCGCGGTCTTTTCAGCACATCCTCAAGCTTTTTTTTAAATTGTTCCCGGACTGTCACGCCCAGTTTTTGCCACTCTTTCAGCGCTCGCGGATCAAAGGCCAGCTCATAGTTCATCCAGTCGGACCTTAATGGCCTCTTGTGGGTTGGCCAGTCGTTCCCTGACAGTGCGTAACAAGGCTTCTTCACTATCACTGACAGTGAGCGTTTTTACCGGCATTCGCCCATTTTCCGCAACGTACTGAAACAGCAGCCGTACGGCTTCGGTAGGCGTGATATTTAATTTTTCCAGCACCGCATAAGCCTCATTTTTCAGTTTGTCATCCAGGCGGACGTTAAGTGTGGCCATTATGCCTCCGGTAATTATGAAAAGTGTAATGCATTATAGCATTACATATGCATTACATTCATTTCTGGAAAACGCCTCGCAAAAATGGCGGCGACACGCAGAAATATGCCGTAGTGAAGAGAGATTTGGCGGTGATTTTACGAAGGGAGAGGAGAGCATTGGGCGGCGACGTTTCACCGCCCAATGAGGAATTAACGATACTTCTTGTGATATGAATTGCGGGTCGTTTTCAGTTGCTCTGCGGCGGCCTGCGCTTCTTTTACTTTACCTTCATTAGCCAGCTTCAGCGCGTCGTCAATCTGGCCAACCAGAATGTCGAAACCGTGGCGGAAGTCTTTCATTTCCGGGCTGTCTGGCGATTTTCCTTCCAGCTTCGGCGGCGTTGCTTTTTGCGCATCCAGCGCCGCGGCACGCATTTTGGTTAACGCGTCTTTGACTTGCGCCGCGTTATCCGCTTTTTCGACCACTTTTAAATTGTCGTTGAGGGTTTCCATATTGTCTTCCAGCTCAGCGGCAAACGACACCGAACTGAATACCAACGAGGAGACTGCAAGAATAGCTAACAGGCTTTTACGCATTGCTCACTTCCTTTTTTATTTACACTTCATCCTTCACACTGCCTCATCGACGGCTACGCTCATTCGCCCGAGTCACGTACTACGAGTACGCTCCCCGGCCCTCATTCACTTTCCGTCTCGATGCAGTGCGAATGATTTTGTGTAATTTTTTAGTTTATAGCGCGGCAGGTCGCGCCAGTTTTTTTACTGTCCGGCGATTTTCATCTCCGGCAACAGCACAGAACCACACTGTATATTACTGCGTGTTTCAATATCGTTACCGACGGTGACAATATTGCGCCACATATCTTTTAAATTACCTGCGATGGTGATTTCGCTAACCGGATACTGAATTTCGCCGTTTTCTACCCAGAAGCCCGCCGCACCACGGGAATAATCACCGGTAATTGCACTCACGCCCTGGCCCATCAATTCCGTCACCACCAGCCCAGTGCCCATCTCTTTGAGCATCTGCTCGAAGCTTAGACCTTGTCCGGCAATGCGCCAGTTGTGAATACCGCCCGCATGTCCGGTGCTTTTCAGCCCCAGTTTGCGCGCCGAGTAGCTGGTCAGCAGCCACTGAGTCAGGATGCCATCTTTAATAATGTCGCGACGTTCGGTACGAACACCTTCGCTGTCGAATGGCGTCGACGCCAGCCCTTTCAGCAGATGCGGATGCTCTTCAATGGTCAGCCAGTCTGGCAGAATTTGTTTACCCAGCGAGTCGAGCAGGAAGGTGGATTTACGGTAAACCGATCCACCCGCTATCGCCCCAACCAGATGCCCAAAAAGCCCGGTTGCCACTTCATTGGCAAAAATGACCGGCGCTTTCATGGTGGAGAGTTTACGCGGTGACAGGCGCGATAAAGTACGGCGAGCGCAGTCGGCCCCGACCCACTCTGGCGTTTGTAGATCGCTCATCGCGCGGCCAATGGTGTAGGCATAATCACGCTCCATATCGCCATTTTCTTCGGCAATCACGCAACTGGAGAGCGAATGACGCGTTGAGCAGTAGCCTTGCAACATACCGTGGCTATTACCGAAAACTTTGACACCGTAGTGGCTGTTAAAACTGCCGCCTTCGGTATTGGTAATGCGTTTATCCGCCTGTAATGCCGCCTGTTCAGCACGGGCCGCCAGTTCAATGGCTTCGTCTGGAGAAACTTCTGCGGGGTGGAACAAGTCAAGATCCGGCGCGTCGAAAGCCAGCAGCTCTTTGTCTGCCACGCCTGCATACGGATCTGGCGAAGTGTAACGCGCAATATCCAGCGCCGCCTGTACGGTGCGGGCAATGGCCTGCGGGCTTAAATCGGTGGATGATGCGCTACCTTTGCGGTTCTGGTGATAAACGGTTATCCCCAGCGCGCCATCGCTATTGAATTCGACATTCTCCACTTCACCATAGCGCGTGCTAACGCTAATGCCGGTGGTCTTGCTGACGGCAACTTCCGCACCGTCCGATTTGCCTGAGGCCAACTCCAGCGCAGTCGAAACTGCTTCTTCCAGAATCTTGCGCTGCGCTTCAACTTGAGAGATTACTTTCATTGCAAGTGCCATAATGTAGAGAGTTTCTCTGAAGTCTAACAGAGAACCGTTTTTCAGTGCGCATCTTAACTGGTAACATTAGCCTCTTTTTTTAAGGAGCCTGACATGACTAAGCAGCCCGAAGACTGGCTCGACGACGTTCCCGGTGATGACATCGAAGACGAAGACGATGAAATTATCTGGGTCAGTAAAAGTGAAATTAAACGTGACGCCGAGGAGCTAAAACGCCTGGGCGCAGAAATTGTTGATCTGGGGAAAAACGCGCTGGATAAGATCCCGTTAGATGCGGATCTGCGTGCGGCTATTGAGTTAGCCCAGCGTATTAAGATGGAAGGTCGCCGCCGCCAGTTGCAGCTCATTGGCAAGATGCTGCGCCAACGCGATGTAGAACCTATCCGTCAGGCGCTGGATAAGCTGAAAAACCGCCACAACCAGCAGGTGGTGTTGTTCCATAAACTGGAAAACCTGCGCGATCGCCTGATCGATCAAGGGGATGACGCCATCGCTGAAGTATTGAATCTGTGGCCAGATGCCGATCGTCAGCAGCTGCGAACTCTGATCCGCAACGCGAAGAAAGAGAAAGAAGGGAATAAGCCGCCGAAATCCGCACGCCAGATTTTCCAGTATCTGCGCGAGCTGGCAGAGAACGAAGGGTAATTTTCGTTGTTGATGTGAGTATGGTTTGCCGGATGCAGTGCACCGCCAGATCTGTAGGCCTGATAAGACGCGTCAAGCGTCGCATCAGGCGCTATGCTCAAATGCCGGATGCGGCGTCAACGCCTTATCCGGCCTACACCCCTGTAGGCCTGATAAAACGTCTCAGGATTACTGCGCAGCTTCCGCTTTCTTCGCCAGACCATCCAGCAGTTTCTGATGGATCCCACCAAAACCGCCGTTGCTCATCACCAGAATATGGTCGCCAGGCTGAGCGGTTTTCACCACCATTTCTGCCAGCGCATCAACATCTCCACTCCAGTGCGCAGGCTGAATACATGCTTCTGCCACTTCTGCTACCTGCCACGGAATATGTGACGGTTGCAGCAGGAAGACTTCATCGGCACGACCTAATGACGGAGCCAAATCATCTTTGCAGACTCCCATCTTCATGGTGTTGGAACGCGGCTCAAGCACGGCAATAATACGCGCCGTACCGCCAACTTTGCCGCGCAGCGCCGCCAGCGTTGCCAGAATTGCCGTTGGGTGATGGGCAAAATCGTCATACACCGTCACGCCGTTAGCTTCGCCACGCAGTTCCAGGCGGCGACGGGCATTGATAAACAATCCCAGCGCGTTAGCAGCATCAGCCGGTGCGATGCCAACATGACGGGCCGCAGCAATCGCCATCAAACCATTGTGCATATTATGTTCGCCCACCAGCGACCATTTCACTTCGCCCACTTTTTCGCCATCCAGCAAGACTTCCCATTCGGAAGCGTCAGTGGTCAGCTTTTTCGCCTGCCAGTGACCTTGCTCGCCCACCAGCTCCTGCTCACTCCAGCAGCCCATCGCCAGGGTTTGTTTCAGGTTGATGTCGTTTTCCGGCCAGATAATACGCCCCTGACCAGGAACAATACGCACCAGATGGTGGAATTGTTTCTGAATCGCTTTCAGGTCGTCGAAGATATCGGCGTGGTCGAACTCAAGGTTGTTGAGGATCAGCGTTCGCGGGCAGTAATGAACAAACTTAGAGCGTTTGTCGAAGAAGGCGCAGTCATACTCGTCTGCTTCGATAACAAAGAAGTCGCTTTCGCCCAGGCGTGCAGAAACGTCAAAGTTCCCCGGGACTCCACCGATCACAAAACCTGGTTTATAGCCGCACTGTTCCAGAATCCAGGTCGCCATTCCCGCCGTGGTGGTTTTACCGTGTGTACCGGCAACGGCCAGCACCCAGCGGTCGCGCAGCACAAAATCGTGCAACCACTGCGGACCTGACATATATGGAATGTTTTTTTCCAGTACCGCTTCCACACACGGATTTCCACGGGTCATGGCGTTGCCAATAATCACCAGATCTGGCTGAGGATCGAGCTGGTTGGCATCATAACCCTGAATCAGTTCAATGCCTTGCTTCTCAAGTAAGGTGCTCATCGGCGGATACACATTGGCGTCCGACCCCGTTACTTCATGGCCCAACTGACGCGCCAGAATCGCCAGACCGCCCATAAACGTGCCACAAATTCCTAATATATGAATGCGCATACGTCACTATCCTTTTTTAATCTACCGTTCATTTTACGCATATGTCGGGCAACAGAGAAACGCATTTCAGGATAATCCGTAATTTGCTGGCGCGATTCACCTGAGCGCAACATTGAGATTATTTGTTAAGATTATTGCGGTCGCTTTACTCCATAAACATTGCAGGGAAAGTTTTATGAAAACGTTAGGTGAATTTATTGTCGAAAAGCAGCACGAGTTTTCTCATGCTACCGGTGAGCTCACTGCTTTGCTATCGGCAATAAAACTGGGTGCCAAGATTATTCATCGCGATATCAACAAAGCTGGACTGGTTGATATCCTGGGTGCCAGCGGTGCTGAGAACGTGCAGGGCGAGGTTCAACAAAAACTCGACTTGTTCGCTAATGAAAAACTGAAAGCCGCACTGAAAGCACGCGATATTGTTGCGGGCATTGCATCCGAAGAAGAAGATGAGATTGTCGTCTTTGAAGGTTGTGAACACGCAAAATACGTTGTGCTGATGGATCCGCTGGATGGCTCGTCCAACATCGATGTTAACGTCTCTGTCGGTACCATTTTCTCCATTTACCGCCGCGTTACACCGGTCGGCACGCCGGTAACTGAAGAAGATTTCCTCCAGCCTGGTAACAAACAGGTTGCTGCAGGTTACGTGGTATACGGCTCCTCTACCATGCTGGTTTACACCACCGGATGCGGTGTTCACGCCTTTACTTACGATCCTTCGCTCGGCGTTTTCTGCCTGTGCCAGGAACGGATGCGCTTCCCGGAGAAAGGAAAAACCTACTCTATCAACGAAGGGAACTACATTAAGTTTCCGAACGGGGTGAAGAAGTATATTAAATTCTGCCAGGAAGAAGATAAATCTACCAACCGTCCGTATACCTCACGTTATATCGGCTCGCTGGTCGCGGATTTCCACCGTAATCTGCTGAAAGGCGGTATTTATCTCTACCCAAGCACTGCCAGCCACCCGGACGGCAAACTGCGTTTGCTGTATGAGTGCAACCCGATGGCATTCCTGGCGGAACAAGCGGGCGGTAAAGCGAGCGATGGCAAAGAGCGTATTCTGGATATCATCCCGGAAACCCTGCACCAGCGCCGTTCGTTCTTCGTCGGCAACGACCATATGGTTGAAGATGTCGAACGCTTTATCCGTGAGTTCCCGGACGCGTAATGGTCTAAAAACGCCGGATGGTTCCGGCGTTTTTGCGTTTTAATTAACAAAAGTTAATTTGACTCGTTTAGAGACACGGAAATAGGGAATCCAGATCGCCATATGAATGATATTTTTCAGCACACCCCATGCGTCTAAAGGCTCAATTGTGGCATGAAGAAACTGTACTGCTCCCCAAATATCAGCAACATTAAATACGAAGAGAGACAGAAGAAGGGCAATATAGTAGTGCGGAAGCTGGCGTTTCTTTTTAAAAAACAAAAAAGTAGTATAACTTACCAACAGAAATACCATGGCAAATCCAACCACTTCCAGATACAGCAGAGTTCTGAGCGGTTCTTCCTGATTGCCCTGAACAAGCCCCCATGTTTGTATAAAAGAATAGATGCTCGAAATAATCACCAGCACTAAAGAAATAGCAGGTAAATACAACCAACCGCCAATTCCCATAAGTTTTTTATCCGCACAACTTTTACAATAATCGTCAGGTGGTAAAACAGCCACACCACAGTTTTTGCATGTTGTCCTTAAATCCTCGCCTTCCTTTGCCCACATAAAAATATCCTTATATATCAGTTAAATTTATTCTTTTAGTCTAATTTCCGGACTCACTCTCATTACTGGCGAACTCTGACGATTCTCCCACAACACCGTTAACCCACGCTGTAAGGCAATAAAAATGAATAACAAAATGCCGATGGCGATTTTCGTCCACCATGAGCTCAGCGTGCCGTCAAAGTTTATGTAAGTCTGGATCAGTCCCTGAATCGCCACACCAAAAAGCGTCCCTAATACCGTTCCAACGCCACCGCTCAAAAGTGTACCGCCAATCACCACCGACGCGATAGCGTCCAGTTCCACACCTACACCCGCCAGGGCGTATCCGGCCTGGGTATAAATCGAGAAGACAATTCCTGCCAGTGTCGCCAGTCCGGTAGAGAGCATATAAATGCGAATAGTGGTGCTGCGAGTGGAAATCCCCATCAGGTTCGCCGACGTTGCGTTGCCGCCAATGGCGTATACCTGATTACCAAAACGCGTACGATGCGCGAGGAATATGCCGATAACCACCACCGCCAGCATCAGCAGCCCCATCGCGCTTAAGCGACCACCGCCGGGGATTTTCCACGCCAGGCTTGAAAGCGTGTCATAAATTGGATGGTTTATCGGGATCGACTCTTCCGAAACGAGATAGCTGACGCCGCGCAAAAAGAACATTCCCGCAAGGGTAATGATGAACGCCGGGATCTTCAGGGCGTCGATCAGAAGCCCCATAAATGCGCCGAAGGCACAGCCCATCACCAGCACCAGTGGAAACGCCAGCAGCGGCGAGAGGCCGAAATCGCCAATCACTTTTGCCAGAAACACGCCGGTAAAGGCGATCACCGAACCGACGGAGAGATCGATTCCGCCGGAGAGGATCACAAAGGTCATGCCAACGGCAATGATCCCAAGAAAGGCGTTATCGGTCAGGATATTGCAGATCACTCTTGTGGAAGCAAAACCAGGAAACTGCGTCAGGCAGTAGAGATAGCCCAGCACAAAGACGCCGATGGTGATCATAAGCGGCAAGTTACGTTTTATCACGGCTACGCACTCCTTTAATCAGACTGATAAAACGTTGCGACTGAACAATCAGCACGCAAAGCACCACCACCGCTTTCACCACCTGGTTCATCTCCGGCGGGAAGCCCGAAAGTAAAATTCCGGTGTTCATTCCCTGAATAATCAGCGCCCCCACCACTGAGAGCAACAGGTTAAAGCGCCCGCCCATCAGCGATCCGCCACCGATGACCACCGCAAGAATGGCATCCAGCTCCAGCCATAACCCGGCGTTATTGGCGTCGGCACCGCGAATATCCGCCGCCACGATAATGCCTGCAATCGCCGCACACAGCCCGCTCAATACGTAGGTGAGCATGACGATGATTCGTGTGTTAACTCCGGCATTTTTTGCCGCACGAATGTTGATGCCAACGGCTTCAATAAACATCCCCAGTGCCGTTTTGCGGGTCAACAGCCAGAAGAAGAGAAGCGTCAACACAGCGATAATGACCGGCGTTGGCAGGAACAATAGCGATCCGCTGCCGAACCATGAGAGATCCGGCGAGTTGAACGTGACGATCTGCCCGGAGGTGATCAGTTGAGCCACACCGCGCCCGGCAACCATCAGGATCAGGGTGGCAACAAACGGCTGAATTTTGAGGATCGCCACCAGTATGCCGTTCCACAATCCAGCCAGAATGCCGGTACCCAGGGCGCTTAACAAAACAATTGGCAGGCTGAACCCCGCAACCGTCATCGCAGCCGTTGTGGCTCCGGCGATAGCCATCACCGCCCCTACGGAGAGATCAATCCCACCCGTAGCGATCACCAGCGTCATGCCAATCGCCAGTAACGCAACCGGAGCGGCGCGATTAAGAATGTCGATAGGGCTACCGAACAAACGCCCATCCTGAAGCACCACCTGCCAGAAATGCGGGGCCACCAGGCTATCGACCACCAGCACCAACAATAGCGCCACCAACTGCGGCATCCCCGTCGGCCAGCGAAAGCGCTTTTTCGAAGACGCGGTGTCCGGGAGAGATTGAGGCATCACACTGTTCTCCTTACGCCGCAATGGCGTTCATGATCGCCGGAACGGAAAGCTCTGCCAGCGGGATCTCCGCCACCTGTTTGCGATCGCGCATGATAATCACCCGATCGGCATAGCCCACCAGTTCTTCCAGTTCGGAGGAGATCACCAGCAGCGCCAGACCGTCAGCGCACAGCGTTTCAATCAGGCGAATGATCTCGGCATGGGCGCCAACGTCAATGCCACGCGTTGGTTCATCGAGGATCAGAAATTGCGGACGAGTCAGCAGCCAGCGTGAGAGCAACACTTTTTGCTGATTGCCGCCGGAGAGAAATTCAATCGGTTGTTCGCTGGAAGGCGTACGAATGCCAAGCTGGCGGATAAAGCGTTCGGCAATCTCTTGCTGTTCTTTACGGGAAATCGGCCGTAGCCAGCCGCGCTGGGCCTGGAGAGCGAGGATGATATTTTCCCGCACCGAGGCGGCGGCGATAATGCCATCGGTTTTCCTGTCTTCCGGGCAAAAGCCGATGCCCAGTACCGAAGCCTGATGTGGCGATCGCAGGGTTTGCGGTTTGCCTTTGATCAACGCCGTGCCGCTATCGGCTGGTTTGATGCCGAAGATCACTTCAGCGGTTTCGGTCCGCCCTGATCCCAGCAGACCTGCCAGCCCGACGATCTCACCGGGACGTACTTCCAGATCAAACGGCGCGATCGTTCCTCTCTTGCCGTAATCTTTAAACGCTGCAACAGGATTGTCACTAAGCAATGTTCTTCCGGCACGCTGTAGCGCATGAGTATCCAGCTCACGCCCCAGCATCATTTTCACCAGTTCGATCTGCGGTAGCTCGCGGGTTTCCCGACAACCAACAAAGCTGCCGTTGCGTAAGACGGTGATCCGATCACTGACCTGATAGACCTGATCGAGAAAGTGAGTAACGAAGATCAGGCTGACGCCGCGATCGCGCAACTGCCGCATCAGGCCAAATAATAACTCCACTTCCTGAGTGTCGAGACTGGCGGTGGGTTCATCGAGGATCAGCACTTTGGCGGAGAGATCGATGGCCCGACAAATGGCGACGATTTGCTGCATCGCAACTGAAAAGCGGTTGAGCGGTTCACGCACGTCGAGGGAGAAACCGTAAGATGCCATCAGTTCGGTGGCGCGCTTTTCCATCTCTTTACGTCGTAGCAGGCCGAAACGCTTAGGTTCGCGGCCGATGAATAGATTATCAGCGACCGACATATTGGGTAGCAGGTTAACTTCCTGATAGACAGTGCCGATGCCGAGCTGCTGTGCGTGGGCGGTGTTTTTCGGTGAAATAGCCTGACCTTCCAGCCAGATGGTGCCGCGATCGGCATGGTAAACGCCGGTAAGTGCTTTGATTAACGTTGATTTACCAGCTCCGTTTTCACCGAGTAGCGCCATGATTTCACCACGGCGCAGGCTGAAATCAACGTTATCTAACGCTTTGACGCCAGGGAAAAATTTGCTTAATCCTTCGGTACGGAGGATTTCCTGGTGTTGGTCGGTCGTCATGGTTTCCCCCGAAGTAAAGCGTGCTCCAGCCAGGCCTGATAAGACGCGCCAGCGTCGCATCAGCCACCAGTGCACAACTGCCGGATGCGGCGTAAACGCCTTATCCGGCCTACACAGCGCATCGAGCTCGTAGGCATGATAAGCGCGCCAGCGTCGCATCAGGCATCAGCGCACAACTGCCGGATGCGGCGTAAATGCCTTATCCGGCCTACACTGCGCATCGAGCTCGTAGGCATGATAAGACGCGCCAGCGTCGCATCAGGCATCAGCGCACAACCGCCGGATGCGGCGTAAACGCCTTATCCGGCCTACACTGTGCGTCGAGCTCGTAGGCATGATAAGACGCGCCAGCGTCGCATCAGCCACCAGTGCACAACTGCCGGATGCGGCGTAAACGCCTTATCCGGCCTACGAGTCGGTATCAGGCATTGATGCCTGATACGTCTCAATACCCCATGTTTTTCTTCTTCTCTAACTCTTCTTTTGCGGTATCAGGCAGGTAAAGGGTGGACTTGGTCAGCGTCAGCTTTTCAGGCATGGTGCCGTCTTTTTTATATTTCTCCAGCGCGTCAAAGGCGGGTCCCGCCATGTTTGGCGTCAGTTCAACGCTGGCGTTCGCTTCGCCATCCATCATCGCTTTGTAGATGTCCGGCACGCCGTCGATAGAGCCTGTCAGGATATCTTTGCCCGGTTTCAGGCCCGCTTCTTTAATTGCCTGAATCGCGCCAATCACCATGTCGTCGTTATGGGCGTAAACCATGCAGATGTTTTTGCCGTTGTTTTCCGCTTTGATAAAGCTCTCCATCACTTCTTTGCCTTTACTACGGGTGAAGTCACCGGACTGCGAGCGGATTATTTTAATATTTGGCGCATTCTTAATGGCTTCGGCAAAGCCTTTCTTACGGTCAATGGCGACGCTGGCCCCAACGGTGCCCTGTAACTCAACCACGTTACACGGTTTGCCGTTAACCTCTTTCACCAGCCAGTCACCGATCAACTTACCTTCGAGGATGTTGTCGGCAGTAACGGTGGTCATATAGAGAGATTTGTCTTTCACATCGATGGAACGGTCAAGCAAAAAGACCGGAATTTCGGCTTCCTTTGCTTCTTTCAAAACAGGTTCCCAACCCGTTGCAACCACCGGGGCGATAAAGATGGCATCTACCCCCTGCGCGACAAAAGAACGCACTGCTTTAATCTGGTTTTCCTGCTTTTGCTGACCATCGGCAATTTTCAGTGTGATACCGCGTTTTTCGGCCTCACTTTTCGCCACATTAGTTTCTGCTGCGCGCCAGCCGGATTCGGATCCGACCTGCGAAAATCCTACGGTTAAAGGAGCGGCCAACGCCATAGACGACATGGCTGCCGAGACTGCAGAGACTACAAGTAAGCGTTTCCACATAGGGTTGTCCTCGTCGGGGTGATTATTATTGGTGAAAAGATGTTCGCGAAAAAACTATAGACAATTGGTTCTGTAACAGATTGCGTTACATCACACTTCAAAAAAGTAAATACATCGTTAATCACAAGTTTGTAATCGCTTTCATATCACTATGAAAAATGCGGCTACGGTTATGGATTTTCCAGCTCTGCGAACCGTCTTAAAACTGGCGAAAAAGGAAAATGAGGACGAAAACAAGCGAAGACATTCGGCGCGAGTTGGCTATAATACTCGGCACTTGTTTGCCACATATTTTAAAGGAAACAGACATGAGCTTACTCAACGTCCCTGCGGGTAAAGATCTGCCGGAAGACATCTACGTTGTTATCGAAATCCCGGCTAACGCTGATCCGATCAAATACGAAATCGACAAAGAGAGCGGCGCACTGTTCGTTGACCGCTTCATGTCCACCGCGATGTTCTATCCGTGCAACTACGGCTATATCAACCACACTCTGTCTCTGGACGGTGACCCGGTTGACGTTCTGGTCCCGACTCCGTACCCGCTGCAGCCGGGTTCTGTGATCCGTTGCCGTCCGGTTGGTGTTCTGAAAATGACCGACGAAGCTGGTGAAGATGCGAAACTGGTTGCTGTTCCGCACACCAAACTGAGCAAAGAATACGATCACATCAAAGACGTTAACGATCTGCCGGAGCTGCTGAAAGCTCAGATCGCTCACTTCTTCGAGCACTACAAAGACCTCGAAAAAGGCAAGTGGGTG
This sequence comes from Escherichia sp. E10V10, assembly GCF_004211985.1. Classification (NCBI taxonomy): domain Bacteria; kingdom Pseudomonadati; phylum Pseudomonadota; class Gammaproteobacteria; order Enterobacterales; family Enterobacteriaceae; genus Escherichia; species Escherichia sp. E10V10. The sequence continues at coordinate 364,352 of NZ_RHJO01000002.1, forward strand.
AAAGTTGAAGGTTGGGAAAACGCTGAAGCCGCTAAAGCTGAAATCGTTGCTTCCTTCGAGCGCGCAAAGAATAAATAAGTTCTTAGATACTCTAAATAATTCAACTTGCAGGACAAAACGCCAGCGGCGTTTTGAACAACGCTTGCGTTGGCCCTGAAAGGGCGAGGCCTAAGGCCGAGTAACGCGACAAGTGTGTGAATCCCCTGGAGCTTACAGAAGTAAGTGACTGGGTGAATGAACGCAGTCGCAGCACATGCAACTTGAAGTATGACGAGTATAGCGCAATAACCCTGAACGCCGGACTTCGGTTAGTAAGGGTTTTTTTATGCCCGCAATTTATAAACTATCTACTCCACTATTATTATTTTCAGCAGTTGAAAGGCTTGAACGGTAAGAACAAGCTAAACTCGACCACCATTTTGCTGTTCATAGCCGCTTGCTGGAAGTTAGCCGATCTCACTCATTCTCACCGTTCAAAGCGTGCCCCCGTTTTACCCCTGCACATTTGTGAACACCAGCAGAGATTTTTATGCGTTAACAGATCTGGAAAGCGACTCGGAGAGAAAAGAAACTGGTGGGAAAGTTACAAAACTGATTGCGAGGGGCATCGCAAAAAACAACGCCACCCGAAGGTGGCGTGTTTATATTATGACTGATCCCTGTCTAACCAGTCGCCGCTTTCAATCAGCGTTAATCCATCGACGGGTCGTTGATAAACGTACATCCATGCACTCCCGTACGGCGTCTGAATCAACTGGCGCGCGTATTCACCGCCCCTGGTGCGCAAGGCATCAAGTTCGGCCAGCGTGGCGTTGTCAATACGATAAACTTCACCATGTACCGTTCCGTTTCCCGGAACTGCGCCTGGATAGTGGCCCAGGCTATACAACTGGTAGTTATCGATACTGAAATCGCCCAGCAACTGGGCATTTGTCATCCAGTGGCTGTTGCCTTGTTTGTGACGTAAACTGCCGTAGACAAATATTCGCATAGCTAAAACTCGAACTGATAGAGCAAATCCAGTGCCTGATCTACACCAGACACGGCTTCCAGATATAGCTTCGGCATCAGGCGATAACGTAACGTGAGTGTTGCTATAGAGTCAAATATCCCCACGCCGTATTTCACTTGTAAGCCTGGTAATACATAGCCGCTGACCACCACCTGGGAAGAATCACCTACCCCTTCGGTGTCGAGCGCTAAATTACTTACACCAAATGTCTCGCCGATTTTACCCACAATCTGACCACTTTGCGCAACCCCCAGACCAATCAGCATCGAAGTCATCGCCGCGCTGTCGCTCTGATCGCTCTCCAGCCCTTGTCCACGCAACAAGTAAGACAATGCAGCCTGTTGTGACATCGCCGGGTCAGAGAAGATCTCCGCTTTCGGCTCATCCGCCAGCCCGGTGACACGAACACCAGCGATTACGTCATCTTCTGTTGCATCCGGGTTACGAATGGCTTCGATATTGAGATACGGTTGATCCGGTGGACCAGAGAACAGCAGCTCACCTTTGCGCACAATCAGATCCTGGCCATATGCATGGAAGCGCCCTTCAGGGATGTTAATTTGCCCGTTCAGGCCCAGCCCTTGTTTGTCCTGTACGACGTTGAGATCACCCGTCAGCCGCGCCTTCAGGCCAAAGGCATCAATGCGCACGTTATTGCCGACGTGGACAATCAGGTTGCTGTTGATCGGAATTGACGCGGTTTTCGTCTCCTCCGGTTGCAGGTTATCGTTGAGCATCACCACATCGCTTGAGACACCCACCGCACTTTCCGGCAGATCGTGCACCACAATGCGCGCCCACGGTACATCCACGCGACCATCAAGGGTAAACAGGCTTGGTGTCGCTTCGAATACGATGTCAGGCGACACATCCATTCGCACCATCGGTGGTACGGTGATCCGGACCTTACTGCCTTTCGCCGTTACCCGCGCCCGCCAGTTTTCAATCTGGCTCCAGTCAGCATCACCGTTCAGGTAGATGTCACCCTGCTGAGTCCTCACGGTCCCCGCAAGCGTCGAGCGCATACCGTTAAAATTGACCGCAAGCTGGCTCGGCTGCATATCAAATGGCATAAAGTTGCCGTCGATATCCACGCCCGTGACCTGTAGCTGACCAAACAGCTGCGGGCTTTGCACATCACCGCCCAGACGTAGGTTAGCGCTCACCATCCCCGCGGCTTTTTCACCACGCGTAAAGATGGGGTTCACCATTGCGAGGTTAAAATTGCGGATGTTGACGTTGCCGCCAAGATTCCGGCGGCCTTGCGGATCGGTCACCTGCACCTGACCATCAAACTGGCCGTTATTGGTCAGACGGATGGTCCAGCCCAGCTCAGCGCGATTATTCCGCAGCTCTGCCGATAGGTTCAGCGTCTGAAACGCCACCGGTAGCGCCGCATCGTTGACGGTTTGCGTCACCTGCACGTTACGCCCCGAAAGAGTGATACTGCCCTGTGGCAGCCCCTCTTTGGTGGTGTCCCAGGCAACGTCCGCTTTACCCGTGAAGATACCGCTGGCCTGAGTAGTTTCCGGCATAAACGGTTTCAGCATGGCCAGGTCGAAGCGGTTGAGATTCACCACCGCACGCCCTTCAGCCCCGGCATCAATGGTTTGCGGCACGCACAGTTCCGCATTCGGGTTAAGCCAGCAGTGTGCCCCAATGCTGATTTTTTGCTCCTGATTGCGGTAGTCCAGCGCGATATCACGCGTCAGCGACCACGGTCCGACCGGCGTCTGGAAGCGCGTATTGCTAAGTGTTCCCTTCCAGCGTTCTTCTTTGCGATCAAAGCTACCTGCCAGATTAAGCTGCCCGGAAATCGGTTCGCCCTGAATCCGCAGTTGTAACTCGTGCTGCTTTTCGCTGCCTTTCGCATTCAGAGTAACGAGGTTGATATTCACATCCGGTTGCGAGATTTGCTCAACGCGCACGTCGAGTTTACCCGCAATCTGATCGGTGGATTTGATGTCACCTTCCACGCGAACCTGCGACACAGAAAGTTCCTGCCAGCGCAAGCCGCGCGCGGTGATATCCGCCAGCAACTGCGGCGCTTCCACCGTACCGCGAACTTTCACCAGCCCTTTCGCTGTACCGCCAAGTCCTGGCAGCGCGTTATCCAGACCAGGCGCGTTGATCGTGGCGTCAAGATTGAGATCTTTCACCCCAAGCTCGCCTTTCACTTCGGCACTGTTTGGCCCCAGTTCCAGATGCAGACCTGGGATCATCCACTGCATATAACTGTTGCCTTTCAGCGTTCCCTCAACGTTCACTTTGTTCTGTTTGACGTTGCCGGTCAGCTTCAACTCCGGCACGTCCATCTGCCAGGTGCCGCCGTACAGGCTACCGCGCGTTTTGATCAAACCATTGAGTTTCGATGGCCAATCCGGGAACTCTTTCACCGTATTAATGCCGTTGAACGTCAATTCGCCGCGCCAACTAATGGCCTGCTGCCAGTCGAGCAGCGCCTTCAGCTCGGTTTTTCCTTCCAGCGCCGCAACGGTGAGTTTATCGAGATTGACCTGCTGTTCATTCCCTTTCGCATCAAGGGTAATGGTCGCTGGCGGGATCTCCTGCCCTTTCACCGCCGTACGCATAGACAGCGTGTAATCGGTCATTTTGCCGGTGAGTTTCAGTTTCAGGTCATCCGCCTGATATTGCTTCTCACCAGTGAACGGCCAGTAAAGTTGTTTGCTGTTCACTTCCACGTTGAGCGGCAGTCCGGCTTCCGCCAGCCGCGTCTGGGCGCGTAAATCCATATCCACCGGGCCGGAAAGGTTAACGCCTATCTCCAGCTGTTCGCGCAGCGCGCCGCCCACTTTCAGCTTCACCTTTTCACCTTTCAACGGCTCCACATTCAAAGTGCTGTTGAGGGTGATATCCACCGGCCAGTTGTTGGACAATTGTGCCGTACCGCTGGCATTGACAATCCCCTGGTTAGAGTCAATATCCAGCGCATCCAGTTTGGTATTGCCGTCGATGCTGCTCACTTTCAGCAGCATGGTGCTCACGGTGATATCCGTGTCGCCTGTCACGCGCAGTTGCTCGCCTTTAAACTCTTCAATGTTCAGGTTGAGCGGCAAATGCACGTCGGTCATTTCCGGCAATACCGGGCGAGAAAAGAGATCTTTCAGCGTTTCGCCGAGCGGCTTTTCATCCGGCTGCGGATTTTCAATCTTCGGTTCGACCACTTCTTCCTGCGCCACGTCCGCCACTTTCGGCAAGGCAATCAGCAAGCCTTTCAGCGACGTCGGTTTCAGGGTCAGGGTTTTCTCCTGCCAGTTCAGGCCGGAGGTGAAGTCCATCACCGACACCGTGGTGTCATCAATTTTGATGTTGACGTTATCCAGCGCCACACGCGTCAGAGTGATGGGATACGGCGTGGAGAGATCCAGCGGCCCGCTATCTTCCTCTTCTTCAACCTGCTCAGAAGGAGGCATTTTTTTGCTGTCGATGTTGACCTGAATATCTTTCAGCGCCAGATCGTTAACACAAACGCTGCTGCTCCACAGACAATCCAGCCCAACGGCCAGATGCAGATTGCCCGCTTTTACCGCCACACCTGGCTGCTCATAACGAACGTCAGACAGGGTAAGGTCACGCCAGCCGCCAGTGACCTTGCCAATGTCCAGCCCTGGCACCCAGCGGTCCGCCGCTTTAAATACCAGATGCAGGCCGCTGGTGGTGCCGACCAGAAATGCCACCGAGCCCAGCAGTAGTAAGATGACGATAACCGCGCCGAGGCTGATTTTTTTCCATAAACTCATAATTCTGGCCCCAGACCGATGTAAAACTGTAACCCGTGCTCGTCTTTATCCGCGACCGGTACGGCAAAATCGAGCTTGATCGGCCCGACCGGCGATTCCCAGCGCACGCCAACCCCGGTGCCGGTTTTGAAGTCGCTGCGGCGGATATCACTCACCGCTTCACCGCTATCGACAAACACCGCGCCCCACCATTTTCCGGTCACGTTGTACTGGTACTCCAGTGATCCGGTAATTAGCTTTGATGCCCCTTTCAGGTCACCATTGTCATATTTCGGTGCAATAGATTTGTATTTATAGCCGCGAATGCTGCGATCGCCCCCGGCGAAGAAACGCAGATCCGGCGGTACTTTGTCGAAGTCACCGGTTTCAATCCAGCCCAACGTGCCGCGCGTAACAAAGCGATGGCGATCGTACAGTGTGCGGATCCAGACGTTCTGTGCCTGGAAAACGGAGAAATCGACATCCGATCCCCAGGCTGTGTTGGAATAGTCGATAGAGTAGCGTTGCGAGTCGCCCCAGGTCGGCATCAGGCCGCCGCGTGATCGCGTCCGGCTAATCATCACTCCTGGATAAAACAGCATTGTGGTGTTAGTAATTTCACCCTGAGTAAAGTGGTCGAGACTCCAGCGTAGGTTAATGGCGCGCTGCCAGCCGCTGGAAAGATCCCAGTAGCGGGAAGCGACCAGGGTAGTGGAATCGGATTCGGTGTCATTCAGGTCAGTACGCTTAAAACCGCCCTGCACCAAATAATATTGTTCCAGTGGATTCTTCAGCAGCGGCATTTTATAGCTGAAGTCGAGGGTCTGTTCCGGCGCGGAAATACTGGTACTGGTAGTCAGACTGTGACCGTATGAGTTCATCCACGGCTTTTTCCACGTCGCTTTCACGCGCGGTCCCACGTCCGTAGAGTAACCGACCCCGGTTTCGATGGTGTTTTCTGTTCGCGGCGAAACCACGCCCGTCAACGGTAATACTTTCGTTTCGCGCGCTTTATCAAATTGCGGTGCCACTACCACCGAATTAAACCAGCCAGTCGCGGAAAGGCGACGGTTCAGTTCCGCCAGATCTTTTGACTCGTACTCATCGCCCTCTTTAAACGGCACCAGATTTTGCAGGTATTCATCGCGGATTTGTGATCCTTCAAAGGTCACATGCCCAAAGCGGTAACGTTCGCCACTGTTGTAATCAATATCCCAGAAGGCTTTATGCAGGCCGAGCGCAATGCCCAGCTGCGCTTTGGTAAATTCGCTATCGAAATAACCTTTACGCAACGCAATGCTGGTTAAGGACTTTTTGAAATTTTCATAATCGCCCTGGTTTAGCACCGTACCTATAGCCGGGCGAGTATCCAGCAACTTCAAATAGTCTTTATCGGTTCGCGCACCGCCGCGCAAGACAACATCGGTGCCGCCAATCAACACGGGTACACCCGGTGTAACTTTAGCAACCAGCACCTGCCGTCCTTTCTTTGGCGGTGGCTGGAGATCAAATTCAATTGTTGGCTGGTAATAGCCCAGTGCTTTTAGACCTTCCCGAATGGCATCATCAACACGTGCGCGAAAGCGCCGGTCTGGCGTCACTTCATCACTTTGAATCGTAGAAAGCTGTGCACGAACGTTTTTTTCCAGCTGTCCCGATAACCCTTCCACCTGTAGACGGACATTCGCGGCGATGGCAGAACCACTAAAGCAGAGTAAGCTTACACAGCATAACTGTCGGATATAGCGCACATTTTCTCCTGAATATCCTTTATTCCTGCCCCTGGAACTCCGTTAAACGGCTTAACAATAATCCAGCAATATGGATTAAAAAGCAGACTAAACCCAAAATATTACTTATGTTTTACTTTAGACCCATTCACGGGGGTTATTGTGTGCAAATACGTCCCTTGTTACAACCTAAACCCCTATGACCGACTTTCGGGAGAACGACACCATGAGTTTATTTGATAAAAAGCATCTGGTTTCCCCCACCGATGCCCTTCCTGGACGGAATACCCCGATGCCCGTAGCTACGCTGCATGCGGTCAACGGTCACTCAATGACAAATGTGCCTGACGGAATGGAGATCGCCATTTTTGCGATGGGCTGTTTCTGGGGCGTTGAACGCCTTTTCTGGCAACTTCCCGGTGTTTACAGCACTGCCGCAGGCTACACTGGCGGTTACACGCCAAACCCGACTTATCGGGAAGTGTGTTCCGGTGAGACCGGCCACGCCGAAGCGGTGCGAGTGGTTTACGATCCGTCGGTAATCAGCTATGAACAACTGTTGCAGGTTTTCTGGGAAAACCACGATCCTGCACAAGGGATGCGTCAAGGTAATGATCACGGCACGCAGTACCGTTCCGCGATTTACCCGCTGACGCCAGAACAGGATGCCGCCGCCCGCGCAAGTCTGGAACGTTTTCAGGCCGCAATGCTCGACGCCGATGACGATCGCCAGATAACCACCGAGATTGCTAACGCCACACCGTTCTATTATGCCGAAGATGACCACCAACAGTATCTACATAAAAACCCTTATGGCTATTGCGGAATTGGCGGAATAGGCGTTTGTCTGCCGCCTGAAGTGTAGTATTAAAAGGTGGCCCCAAAGTGAAATGAGACAAAAATTTAACCCTCTGGCGACTTTACAGTACCTTACGCTATACTAGCCTCTGAAAATGCCGGTTCACTCTCTTCGAATCGGCTTTCAATGTGTATTTCACACAAATTAATCAACTTCCCCTTCCGAGGATCTGACCTGAACGGTTAGATAAGATATGTTAAACAGTATTTTAGTCATACTCTGCTTGATCGCTGTAAGTGCGTTCTTCTCGATGTCTGAGATCTCGCTTGCCGCCTCACGCAAAATCAAACTTAAACTGCTGGCTGATGAAGGCAATATAAATGCCCAACGCGTTATGAATATGCAGGAAAATCCCGGCATGTTCTTTACCGTGGTACAAATCGGTCTGAACGCAGTGGCGATTCTCGGCGGTATCGTCGGTGATGCGGCGTTTTCCCCGGCTTTTAACAGCCTGTTCTCCCGCTATATGTCGGCAGAGCTCTCTGAGCAACTGAGCTTTATTCTCTCTTTCTCGTTAGTGACTGGCATGTTTATCCTGTTTGCGGATTTAACCCCGAAACGCATCGGTATGATTGCGCCAGAAGCTGTGGCTTTGCGTATCATCAACCCGATGCGCTTCTGCCTGTACGTCTGCACCCCGCTGGTGTGGTTCTTCAACGGCCTGGCGAACATGATCTTCCGTATCTTTAAACTGCCGATGGTGCGCAAGGATGACATCACTTCCGATGATATTTACGCGGTAGTAGAAGCGGGGGCGCTGGCGGGGGTATTACGTAAACAAGAGCATGAACTGATTGAAAACGTGTTCGAGCTTGAATCCCGTACTGTCCCGTCATCTATGACTCCGCGTGAGAACGTCATCTGGTTCGATCTCCACGAAGACGAGCAAAGTCTGAAGAATAAAGTGGCGGAACATCCGCACTCAAAATTCCTCGTCTGTACTGAAGATATCGACCACATCATCGGCTATGTGGATTCGAAAGATCTGCTTAACCGCGTGCTGGCCAATCAAAGCCTGGCGCTGAACAGTGGCGTCCAAATTCGCAACACGCTGATCGTGCCAGACACGCTGACCCTTTCTGAGGCGCTGGAAAGTTTTAAAACTGCGGGCGAAGACTTTGCAGTAATCATGAATGAATACGCGCTGGTGGTGGGGATAATCACCCTCAACGACGTGATGACCACACTGATGGGCGATCTGGTTGGTCAGGGTCTGGAAGAGCAGATTGTGGCGCGTGATGAGAACTCATGGCTAATCGATGGCGGAACACCGATTGATGACGTGATGCGTGTACTGGATATTGACGAGTTCCCGCAGTCAGGCAATTACGAAACCATTGGCGGCTTTATGATGTTTATGCTGCGTAAGATCCCCAAACGCACTGATTCGGTGAAATTCGCCGGCTACAAATTTGAAGTGGTGGATATCGATAACTACCGCATCGACCAGCTGCTGGTAACGCGGATCGACAGCAAAGCCACCGTCCTTTCGCCAAAACTGACTGACGCTAAAGATAAAGACAAAGATAAAGAAGAAAACGTCGCATAACCTCAGAAACATCAACGGCTCCTGAATCAGGAGCCGTCTTATTACTGCATAGCACTTTGGTTAAGCCATCTCTGTTTGCAGACGCATAACCTGACGGTTTACTTCGGACATCACTGATAAATGCAGTTTATCCTTCACTTTTGGGATAAGAATTTTACCCTTATCAAATTCAAAAGCGCCAACATCCTTGATGTATAACCGTCCACGAAACAGGATCTTCACGTACTTCGCCACTTGCAGTGGGTTGTACCGTTGGAAAATTTTCATTGTTGTCTCCTGCTGAGTATTACGCCTTTGCGGTACCACAATCGGTCCAACTATTATGAGGCGCAAATTTTAATGCCTAATGACTATAGACTACTGCGGTAATGTTTCCAGCCTGTATGAGTTTTTTTACCGTAACGTTACAATTATTCAGAATTATCTTTTCGCCTAATCAGAATCTTTAGTATAAGCATTCATTTTTCATATGATTTGTGCGCTTGTCCGCAAACTGGCATCACACTTGCGGGATTTTCGATAAATAGCACATATGATTAAAAGTCAGACCCAAGTGGTCGGATCACCTGCATATCATAAGAAGGAAACACCATGACTCTACGCAAGATTCTGGCCCTCACCTGCCTGCTGCTGCCGATGATGGCCTCTGCACATCAGTTCGAAACCGGCCAGCGAGTACCGCCGATTGGCATTACCGATCGTGGCGAGTTGGTGCTTGATAAAGATCAGTTTAGCTACAAAACCTGGAACAGCGCGCAGTTAGCGGGAAAAGTGCGAGTGCTACAACATATAGCTGGTCGTACGTCAGCCAAAGAGAAAAACGCGACGCTGATAGAAGCGATTAAATCGGCGAAGTTGCCGCACGATCGCTACCAGACCACCACCATTGTCAACACAGATGACGCAATTCCGGGTTCCGGCATGTTTGTGCGCAGCAGTCTGGAAAGTAATAAAAAGCTTTATCCGTGGTCGCAGTTTATTGTCGATAGCAACGGCGTCGCGCGCGGCGCCTGGCAGTTGGATGAAGAGAGTTCTGCCATTGCCGTGCTCGATAAAGACGGCCGTGTGCAATGGGCGAAGGACGGAGCGCTCACCCAGGAAGAGGTGCAGCAAGTGATGGACTTGCTGCATAAGTTGCTCAATAAATAGAAACTCTGAATCCTGGATTCAGGAACGATTCACGCGGGGTATAATCCAGCGGTTTACCCTGCCAATCGTGTACGTGCGCTCCGGCTGCGGCAGCAACAGCGTGGCCGGCGGCAGTGTCCCAAATATTGGTTGGTCCGAAACGTGGGTAGAGCTGCGCCTGCCCTTCCGCCACCAGACAGAATTTCAGCGAAGAGCCAATGGACGTCGTCTGATGTTCGCCAAGCTGTTGCAGATACTCTTTCAGCTCTGCATCCGCATGGGATCGGCTAATGACCACCAGCGGCGGCCGCGCATCGCGAACCTGAATCTGCTTGCGCACGCCGCACTCTTCTTTCCAGGCTTTGCCTTCTGCCGCACTGTACATTACGTTCATTACTGGCGCATACACCACACCTAAAATCGGTTTTCCGTGGTCGATGAGCGCAATATTAACGGTGAATTCACCGTTACGTTTAATAAACTCTTTAGTGCCATCCAGCGGGTCCACCAGCCAGTAACGTTGCCAGTGCTGACGGACTTCCCAGCCGGGAGGATCTTCTTCAGACAGAACCGGAATATCCGGCGTCAGCGTACGTAAACCGTCCATGATTACGGTATGCGCGGCAATGTCCGCCGCTGTCACCGGTGAGTTATCCGCTTTGCTGACGACGTCCATCGGTTTCGTCCCGTCGTAGACCTGCATAATGGCATCGCCCGCAATCCGTGCGAGTTGACATACTTGTTCTAACATTCTCCACCTCTTTTGTTTCAGTGGTGTTAACTCGTTGTTTTACTTATACCCTATCGTTAAAGAATCCGCCAACTGTGATGGCGTCATCGTTTCCTGATTTATTATTTATGGCATCCTTCAACGCTCTGTATGAAAGACGTTTCATCTACTCATTCATAAAAGGATGCCCAGATGGTTAAGTTTAGTGCAACGCTCCTTGCTACGCTGATTGCCGCCAGCGTGAATGCGGCAACAGTCGATCTCCGCATAATGGAAACCTCTGATTTGCATAGCAATATGATGGATTTCGATTATTACAAAGACTCCGCCACAGAAAAATTCGGACTGGTTCGTACTGCGAGTCTGATTAATGACGCGCGTAATGAAGTGAAAAACAGCGTACTGGTCGATAACGGCGATTTGATTCAGGGGAGTCCGCTGGCAGATTACATGTCGGCGAAAGGATTAAAAGCAGGTGATGTTCATCCGGTTTATAAGGCGCTGAATACGCTGGATTATACGGTCGGCACACTCGGCAATCATGAATTTAACTACGGTCTGGATTACCTGAAAAATGCGCTGGCAGGGGCGAAATTCCCTTATGTAAACGCCAACGTCATTGACGCTAAGACCAAACAGCCCATGTTTACGCCGTATTTAATTAACGACACCGAAGTGGTCGATAAAGACGGGAAAAAACAGACGCTGAAGATTGGCTACATCGGCGTCGTGCCACCGCAGATTATGAGCTGGGATAAAGCCAATTTATCCGGCAAAGTCACCGTTAACGATATTACTGAAACAGTGCGCAAGTACGTACCAGAAATGCGCGAGAAAGGGGCCGATATTGTTGTCGTTCTGGCTCATTCTGGTTTGTCTGCCGATCCGTATAAAGTGATGGCGGAAAACTCGGTTTATTATCTCAGTGAAATTCCGGGCGTTGACGCCATTATGTTTGGCCATGCTCACGCCGTCTTCCCGAGTAAAGATTTTGCCGATATTAAAGGCGCGGATATTGCCAAAGGTACGCTGAACGGCGTTCCGGCGGTAATGCCTGGCATGTGGGGCGATCATCTGGGCGTGGTTGATCTGCAACTCAATAATGACAGCGGGAAATGGCAGGTGACGCAGGCCAAAGCCGAAGCACGGCCTATTTACGATATCACCAATAAAAAATCTCTCGCCGCAGAAGACAGCCAACTGGTAGAAACGCTAAAGGCCGATCACGACGCCACACGCCAGTTTGTCAGCAAACCGATCGGTAAATCTGCCGACAATATGTATAGCTATCTGGCGCTGGTGCAGGATGATCCGACCGTGCAGGTGGTGAACAACGCGCAAAAAGCGTATGTCGAACATTACATCCAGGGCGATCCGGACCTGGCAAAACTGCCCGTGCTCTCTGCTGCCGCGCCGTTTAAAGTCGGTGGGCGTAAGAACGACCCTGCCAGCTATGTCGAAGTGGAAAAAGGCCAGTTGACCTTCCGTAATGCCGCCGATCTCTATCTCTATCCCAATACGCTTATCGTGGTGAAAGCCAGTGGTAAAGAGGTGAAAGAGTGGCTGGAGTGCTCCGCCGGGCAGTTTAACCAGATTGATCCTAACAGCACTCAACCACAGTCGTTGATCAACTGGGATGGTTTCCGCACCTATAACTTTGATGTGATTGATGGCGTGAATTATCAGATTGATGTTACCCAGCCCGCCCGCTATGACGGTGAATGTCAGGTGGTTAATGCCAATGCAGAGCGGATTAAGAACCTGACTTTTAACGGTAAACCCATTGATCCGAATGCCATGTTCCTCGTTGCCACCAATAATTATCGCGCTTACGGCGGCAAATTTGCCGGAACAGGTGATAGCCATATTGCCTTTGCTTCACCGGATGAGAACCGCTCGGTACTGGCAGCGTGGATTGCTGAAGAGTCTAAACGTGCGGGAGAAATCCACCCGGCGGCAGATAACAACTGGCGTCTAGCACCGATTGCTGGCGATAAGAAACTGGATATCCGTTTCGAAACTTCCCCGTCAGATAAAGCCGCAGCATTTATTAAAGAGAAAGGGCAGTATCCGATGAATAAAGTCGCGACCGATGATGTCGGCTTTGCGATTTATCAGGTGGATTTGAGTAAGTAAAACACTTCATTTTCGGCCGACAAATCATCAATCGCATCCGGCATTTATTGGCGGATGCGATGCTGACGCATCTTATCCGCCCTACAAGCCATGAACCGTAGGCCGGATAAGCGCAGCGCATCCGGCAGTTATGTCGCTCGTTCATCTCGCACCGCCAACACCTCGGGCAAATTCAACTCAATCCAGTCCGCCAGTACAGCAACCTTTTCGCTCACCTGCTCGCCCAGCGGCGTTACTCGCGACGTCCGGTTAATGTTAATAACTAGTTAATTAAAGTGGCATCCTCCCGCATCCTCTCGGATAATGACGGGATGCCGGGAACGACCACGTCTGTTCCCTGAATATTTCTTCTGACAGATCAATGGATGCCAGTAATGATTAGCGGCGTGCTGTACGCCCTGTTAGCAGGGTTGATGTGGGGGCTTATTTTTGTCGGGCCGTTGATCGTACCGGAATACCCGGCGATGTTGCAGTCGATGGGGCGTTATCTGGCGTTAGGATTAATTGCGCTGCCCATTGCCTGGCTGGGGCGCGTGCGTCTGCGTCAGTTGGCGCGTCGCGACTGGCTTACCGCCTTGATGCTCACCATGATGGGCAACCTTATCTATTACTTCTGTCTCGCCAGCGCCATTCAGCGTACCGGCGCACCTGTTTCCACGATGATTATCGGCACTCTGCCGGTGGTGATTCCCGTCTTCGCCAATCTGCTGTACAGCCAGCGCGACGGCAAACTCGCATGGGGGAAACTCGCCCCGGCGCTGGTTTGTATTGGCATCGGCCTGGCGTGTGTGAATATTGCTGAGTTAAACCACGGACTCCCCGATTTTGACTGGGCGCGTTATACCTCAGGCATCGTGCTGGCGTCAGTCTCTGTAGTCTGTTGGGCGTGGTATGCCCTGCGCAACGCCCGCTGGCTGCGGGAAAACCCCGACAAACATCCGATGATGTGGGCGACGGCGCAGGCGCTGGTCACGCTGCCGGTTTCTCTCATCGGCTATCTCGTCGCTTGTTACTGGCTGAATACCCAAACGCCGCAATTCTCCCTACCCTTTGGCCCCCGTCCGCTGGTTTTTATTAGCCTGATGATTGCGATTGCCGTGCTTTGCTCATGGGTCGGTGCACTCTGCTGGAACGTCGCCAGCCAGCGATTACCGACAGTGATTCTCGGGCCGCTGATTGTTTTCGAAACGCTGGCAGGTTTGCTGTACACCTTTTTACTCCGCCAGCAAATGCCGCCGCTGATGACGTTGAGCGGTATCGCGCTGTTAGTGATTGGCGTGGTTATTGCGGTCAGAGCAAAACCGGAAAAGCCTTTAACTGAATCTGTCTCAGAAAGTTGACACGCTAGCAGTGAGTTAAATAAGCCTCTGCTACGTAAGGGTTATAGCTTTTGCCTTAAAGATGCATTTAAAATGCATCTTATCTTATTAAGAATGAGGTATCAGCTATGGCTTATCGCGACCAACCTTTAGGTGAACTGGCGCTCTCTATTCCTCGCGCTTCGGCTCTGTTTCGTAAATATGATATGGATTACTGCTGTGGCGGTAAGCAAACGCTGGCGCGTGCTGCGGCACGTAAAGAGCTGGATGTTGAGGTCATTGAAGCTGAGCTGGCAAAGCTTGCTGAACAACCGATTGAGAAAGACTGGCGTAGCGCCCCACTGGCGGAAATCATCGACCATATCATCGTGCGCTACCACGATCGTCACCGCGAGCAACTGCCGGAGCTGATCCTGCAAGCTACCAAAGTAGAGCGCGTTCACGCCGACAAACCGAGCGTGCCAAAAGGGCTGACAAAATACCTGACCATGCTGCATGAAGAGCTTTCCAGCCACATGATGAAAGAAGAGCAGATCCTCTTCCCGATGATCAAACAAGGCATGGGCAGCCAGGCAATGGGGCCAATCAGCGTGATGGAAAGCGAGCACGATGAAGCGGGTGAACTGCTGGAAGTGATCAAACACACCACCAATAACGTCACACCGCCGCCGGAAGCCTGCACCACCTGGAAAGCGATGTATAACGGTATTAATGAACTGATTGATGACCTGATGGATCACATCAGTCTGGAAAACAATGTGCTGTTCCCACGCGCGCTGGCGGGTGAGTAATTTGTTCGATCAACGCACTTGGTTTACACAATCAGGTGCGTTTTCATATTACATTGCATTATTCACCACTCTGGAACAATCTTTTATATCTACTGGCCTGGAAAAACTCATTATTCAGCCAATAATAAGTCCCTTCAACGGTTACTAAGTCAGTATTTTCATTAATATAAGCCTTATTCATCTCCCGGGTTTCATTACGCCGACGCCCACCATTTACCAGAGCACTATCAAGGAAATAGATATATTTATCATCATGGGCAAAAGTATCAGACACCGTCCCTCCGGGCGTTTTAAACCATGTTAATTTTCCTTTAAGTTCAAAGGTTGCAATCGTACCACCACCGATAAAGTACATATATTTATCGTCATATGCTAAACGTTTCGACAATTCACCGTCCGCATTTTTAAACCACTGCCATTGTCCATTAATATCAAAAATAGTCACATCATCGCTCGCGATGAAATAAACTTTATTCCCTACAATATTAACGCCTTCCTGTAATTCTTGTTTCGGGTCGGGTAAATGAATAACCGAAAGCGTTTTTTCGACCCCAGAAACATACTTCACCAGATAGAGCGAATCTTTATATTGCGCCACATTATCCGTCAGGTGGCGAAAATATTCCGGATCAACATCAGGAATGGTCGCAACCCGGCAGTCATTGGCACGCCTGGAAGCATCTCGGGTCATCCAGGTTACTTTATCCCGCTGTAGGTCAAACGTACTCCGGCAATCTTTACCGAACGAATAACGTTTTTCCCCATCTTTATCGCGATAAATCAGCAGGGAACCGGCTCTCCAGCGCACAATCTGAAAGGTATCCGGATCGGCGTTGATGGCATCTCCGTTGACAAAGACCTGCGATTTGGTCCGCCAGATGGTATCCCAGGGTCCTGGATTACTTTTGCTTTCGCAGCTATTGGGGGAATAAATAATGGGACGACGTGTCCAGGATTTAACGCCAAGAATAGAATACCCTTGCGCACTGCCCAGCCAGCGCCCCTGAAAGTAAATATTGCGACGATCTTTCAATACATCTGCGGAATCACCTGCGTAAATTATCCCTCCCACCTGTTGCAGTGAATCCATATCAACCTGCTTTTCGCCGCGGTTATCATCCGTGCGTTCACCATCAAAATAGAGGCTGTCTTTATCGGCAGCAAAACGCCCCCAGACGCGGAATGTTGCGGCATCGACTTTCGGTGTTCCCGGCGGGTTCTGGACTATTTTCCCAGCCCATAAAATATGGCGGCCATCAGTCAACCAGTCGAAACGCCAGCCGCCATTTGACCGATAGCCAGAAAAGGGAGCCACCCGCACAAAATCATTATTGATATCATCTGGAGAATCATATTCTCCATCAGTGCCGTCAGCTACGCGGCGTAACTGTTTGAACTTCACCTGCGGCAAATGAATATCCGGAAAATCGATACCGTAACCGTCACTATCTTCAACGATATATTTTGTGCCCTGGTCCCACGGCTGGTAGTAAAACGCGGCATAAGGCACGCCGGAGCAGGCTATTGAAGCGGTTGAAAATAAAGCCAGTACGAGACAAACGGGTTTAATTGGCAACATAGCATCATCCTGAAGCTGTTAGCGTGTAAGAGGTTATTTAAATAAGGGTTTCAGACCGCTCGGAGGTTGCTTCACCGTTGACCATTCTGCTGAAATGGGGTTGTAACGCAGCCATTTAGTTTGCTCGTAGTGTCTTCCGTCAATTGTGGTTAATCCACCAAGTTGGTGACTGTAGAGTTGCCCGTCTGTGGTGATATACATGTAGCCAGTTACCATGCTTCCTCTCTCCAATAGTTCAGAAACATCCTCTGGCCTGGGCATTATCAGTTCACCTTCACCTAATGTATTGGTTTTAACCTTATAGAATTGAGCTTTGTAATAGCCTACCGACCAGGTTAATAAGGTAAATTTTTCCGGATCTACTCCCGCCAGTGTTTCATAAACACAATCACTCCCCGCTGGCGTTGCTTCTTGTTTAAGCCAGGACACAGTCTTCAAACTAATTTTAAATGACGCACAGCTGTGACCAATATCCTCAAGCTCATAGTCATGCTCACCGCTTTTATCGCGATAAACCAACCGTTCGCCAGGCATCCAACGTTTAATCTGAAAGGTTTTGCGATCGGCGGGCAGCGGCTTGCCATTAACAATCACCTGCGAATTTGTCAGCACAACAAATTGCAGAGCTGAATCATGCCGCTCGATTTGAAATCCATCGGCATGACCCAGCCAGCGACCTTTATGCCAAAGACTATTTTTATCACGCAGTAAATTCCAGATGTCCGTCTCTTCCAGCGTTGACATATCCACCTGCTTATCGCCGCTATTATCATCGGTACGCTGACCGTCAAAATAGATACTGCGTTTATCAGCAGCGAAAGCACCGAATGCCTGAAAACTGGCGGCATCGACATTAGGTTCACCGGATGGATTTTTCAGGACTTTGCCTGCCCAAAGAACAGAGCGTCCATCGGTGAGCCAGGTATGCTGGCAATTATTCCGATCATCGCAGTCGAACTTATCGGGATTAAAATCGGACAGTAAGCGGGTTTCTTGTTTATTGGCTAAATTGGCAATGCGCCAGAGCCGGGAATAATTAACGTCCGGCAGTTCGGAGAGGATCTCATCTTTTTCCCCCTTCTGTTCGGCAACATAAACCGTGCTTTTCTCCTGCTGGCGATAATAAAAATCTGCGCCCCAGGAAGGTGAAATGGAGAGAGGTAATGCGGCGATTAATAACCAACTGTGCTTAGCCATAGTGAACTCTGCAATGAGTGGCAAAGATCCACGGTAAGCCCGCGCCTGAGAGCTGTCGATGACGGGAAGTATTTTTAGGAATGTATAAAGACAAAGGAGATTGCTGACAAAGTGTGCTTTGTTCATGCCGGATGCGACGTAAACGCCTTATCCGGCCTACAAAGGCACGCAAATTCAATATATTGCAGAGGTTCTGTAGGCCTGATAAGCGTAGCGCATCAGGCAATTTTGCAGCCTGAAAGGCACCAGCAGGTGCCTTAGCGGCATTACTTCGCCATGCGTTTTTTACCAATAAACAGCCAGCCCAGCCCCAGCGCGATAAACCACAGTGGGGTAACCAGCAGCGCCTGGCGGGTGTCATCTTCCAGCGTCAGCAGCACGATGACGAACACAAAGAACGCCATACATACCCAGCACATCAGCTTGCCGAGCGGCATCTTGTAGATTGACTTCTCATGCAGGTGCGGACGCTGTTTGCGATACACAAGGTATGAGCAAAGGATAATCGTCCAGACAAACATAAACAGAATCGCGGAAACAGTCGTGATCATCGTGAACGCGCCAATCACGCTTGGATTCACGTACAACATCACCACGCCGCCGAGCAGACAGATACAAGAGAAGGTCAGCCCTTTCGCGGGTACTGCGCGTTTAGAGAGTTTAGCGAACGCTTTCGGCGCCACACCTTCCTGCGCCAGACCAAACAGCATGCGACTGGTAGAGAAGACGCCACTGTTAGCGGAAGAAGCCGCAGACGTCAGCACCACAAAGTTGATCACGCTGGCAGCAGCAGGCAGACCCACCAACACGAACAGTTCAACAAACGGGCTTTTATCCGGGACTACCGAACTCCACGGCGTCACGGACATAATCACAATCAGCGCGAAGACGTAGAACATAATGATGCGGATCGGAATAGAGTTAATTGCACGCGGCAGTGATTTCTCTGGATCTTTGGTTTCCGCAGCAGTAGTACCTACCAGCTCAATCCCCACGAAAGCGAAAACCGCTATCTGGAATCCGGCAAAGAAGCCGCTTAAGCCTTTCGGGAACCAGCCGCCGTCATTCCACAAATGCGCAAATGACGCTTCCACACCGGTCGGTGACTGAAAGTGCATCGCCACCATGACCAGGCCGACGACAATCAGCGACACAATGGCGACGATTTTGATCATCGCAAACCAGAACTCCATCTCACCGAACATTTTCACGGTGGCGAGGTTCAGGGTCAGCAACAGCACTATCACCGCCAACGAGGCGACCCAGTCAGATAGCCCCGGAAACCAGAACTGCGCATAAGCCGTGATGGCAACCACATCCGCCATACCGGTAACCACCCAGCAGAACCAATAAGTCCAGCCAGTGAAATATCCTGCCCACGGCCCTAATAAATCGGAAGCGAAGTCACTAAAAGATTTGTATTCCAGATTCGAAAGCAGCAATTCCCCCATTGCCCGCATCACGAAAAAGAGCATAAAACCGATGATCATATAAACGAAAATGATCGACGGCCCGGCAAGACTGATTGTTTTACCGGATCCCATAAACAACCCCGTACCAATGGCGCCGCCAATGGCAATAAGCTGAATATGCCGGTTTGTGAGATTGCGCCGTAGCGACTGTTCAGCCGGAGCCTGATCATCGGCAACGACTTTTACCTGATCTACCATGTTTTTTTCTTCCTGTCTGTGTTGTTCAGGCTCTGCGGCCTTTAGTCAGTCTATGATACGACGAATCTGTATCGGGACTCATCGATATTAGGAAACAATACGTGGGATGAATACTAAGATTTAGATCTAATGTTAATTTTATGTTTAAAGTGAGTGTCATATCACGGTGATAACGCGAAACAGCTCACAAAAATACACGCTTACGGAGCGTTTGCAACACAAAATATCGCCGATTGGCAAACTGAAGGGTTTATTGCTAAATGCCTGCTCCCCTCTGGCTCGAGGGGAACAGAATACGCTGCTTAGAGGATTTCCAGCAGCTCGACTTCAAACACCAGGGTGCTGAACGGAGGGATGGACGCGCCAGCGCCGCGCTCGCCATAGGCCAGTTCCTGCGGGATAGTCAGTTCCCACTTAGAACCTACTGGCATCAGAGTCAGTGCTTCAATCCAGCCTGGGATCACGCCGTTCACCGGGAATTCAGCCGGTTCGCCACGAGCAACAGAGCTGTCAAATACAGTGCCGTCGATCAATTTACCAGTGTAATGAACGCGAACGCGGTCAGTACGGGCAGGAATTGCGCCTTCGCCCTGGTTGATCACGCGGAATTGCAGGCCGGATTCGGTGCTGTTCACGCCTTCTTTTTTAGCGTTTTCTTCAAGATATTTCACACCTTCAGCAGCCATCGACTGGAAACGCTGACGACGAACAGCATCGGCACGTTCATGGATTTCACGCAGCGCGCGGTGCACCACATCAACCGGAACTGCCGGATGTTTGCCTTCCAGCGCGTCGGCAATACCTGCAACCAGCGCTTCTGGCAGCAGCCCTTCCAGACCAGATTCACTCAGTTGTTGCCCTACCTGCAAACCAATGCCGTAGCTTGCTTGCGCTTCGATGGTGTCAAAAGTTGGGGTGGTCATCGTATTTCCTTCCTCAGGGTATAAAGTAACGGGCAGCATATCAGCCACACTTCCTTGGGTAAAACTTTGTCGCGAGAGTGATGACAAATCCCGGGGAAAAAGAAACAATAGCAATATCCCGTATGAATATAATAAAGGCGGGTTTACCACGGACATCATAGCGTTAGCTTATTCATAGGCTATGATTGAGGAACAAGACGCGGAGCAGGAGGAAACCATGCCCGGGCGCTTTGAACTAAAACCAACCCTGGAGAAGGTCTGGCACGCGCCGGACAACTTTCGCTTCATGGATCCGCTACCTCCGATGCATCGTCGGGGGATTATTATTGCCGCCATTATTTTGGTGGTCGGTTTTCTGCTTCCGTCTGAGGATGCGCCCGACTCCCCCGTCGTGACGCGTGAAGCGCAGCTGGATATTCAGTCGCAATCTCAGCCGCCGACGGAAGAACAACTGCGGGCGCAGCTAGTTACGCCGCAAAACGATCCGGATCAAGTTGCCCCGGTCGCTCCAGAACCAATACAGGAAGGTCAACCGGAAGAGCAGCCGCAAGCTACGCAAACGCAACCTTTCCAGCCAGATAGCGGCATTGACAATCAATGGCGCTCTTATCGTGTCGAAGCCGGCAAAACGATGGCACAACTGTTCCGCGACCACGGTCTGCCTCCTACCGATGTATACGCAATGGCGCAGGTAGAAGGCGCAGGTAAACCATTAAGTAATTTGCAAAATGGGCAAATGGTGAAAATCCGCCAGAACGCCAGCGGCGTGGTGACGGGCTTAACCATTGATACGGGGAATAATCAACAAGTCTTGTTTACCCGCCAGCCGGATGGCAGTTTTATTCGCGCGCGGTAGATGACCGTTCAACCAGAAGCCAGCTAAGGATCGTATCTTTGATGACCTTACGTCTGGCTTCCAGTGCCTGCGGTGAAACCATACTGATGTGATAAACCAGACCAAGCGTATGCTGGTTGATCAAATAATATCCCCCAAGCGCAGCAATATTAATATTCACCTGCAACGGGTCGATATCTGGCTTAAATATATTGAGTTTCTTCCCTTCATCCAATAAAGATTCCATTAACTGCAAATGCGCATGGTTAATTTCTAAGAGACGTTGTGATTTTGCATAATGCACGCCTTTACTTTGGTTTTCACTATGTACAATTTTTAAAAACCAAGGGTTTGAAACATAATAGTCCCAAGTAAAATCAATGATTTTTTCAATCGCTTTTTGTGGCGGAAGACCTGAGAAATCAAGGGCCTTTTCTTTTTGTCGAATATCGTTCCAGGTATATTCCAGCACTTCGATAAATAAATTTTCTTTATTTCCAAAGTGGTGATAAACCGTCTGCTTACTACACCCCGCAGCCTTAACAATATTATCGACCCTGGCGCCTTCGTAACCATATTCGGCAAATTCATTAACCGCGCATAACAGCAGCTTTTCCTTCAGGCTTTGTACGTTGCTGGTATCAAGATACATAACGCTTCCCCACGTCTTCTTCGTGATGGCTATCATAACCGTATTTGATCTCAGCGACAGCAAAAAGGCAAAACATTGTCTTTCATCGAGTTATCAAATGTCCTGTGATCATTATCGCAGATCAACCAACCAGATGGTTGATCTTTTTACTGACTGGTCGCAAGCTAACCATCACTTAAGGAAACAATATTCAGAAAAAGAGGATTAACCTATGAAATCCACTCGTCCTGTTGCTGTCATCACTGGCGCTGCACGTGGTATTGGAAAGGGTTGTGCGCTGGAACTTGCTCGTGGCGGGTTTAACCTGCTGATTAACGATCGTCCCGATGCCGACAGCGTAGAAAAACTGCATATCACACAACAAGAATGTATGGCAGAAGGCGTGGAAGTCATTTGCTTCCCTGCCGATGTTGGCGATCTCTCCCTGCATGAAGAGATGCTCGACGCGGCGCAAAACCAGTGGGGGCGTCTGGACTGTCTGCTCAACAACGCAGGGATTTCAGTGAAAAAGCGCGGTGACCTCCTCGATCTCGAACCAGACAGTTTCGACCAAAACATTGCCATCAATACCCGCGCGCCGTTCTTCCTCGCTCAGGCATTCAGTAAACGTCTGCTCGCACAGCCGAAGCCGGAAGCGGAGCTGCCGCACCGCTCGATTATTTTCGTCAGTTCAATCAACGCCATCATGCTGGCGATGAATCGCGGCGAATACACCATTGCCAAAACCGCCGTTTCTGCCGCTGCTCGTCTGTTTGCTGCTCGCCTTTGCAATGAACAAATTGGCGTTTATGAAGTGCGCCCTGGCCTAATCAAAACCGATATGACCATTCCGGCAACCGCCTATTACGACGAATTGATTGCCAAAGGTCTGGTGCCGTGGGGACGTTGGGGTTATCCGGCGGATATCGCCTCCACTGTCCGCGCGATGGCGGAAGGCAAACTGATTTACACCTGTGGTCAGGCGGTCGCCATCGACGGCGGCTTAAGTATGCCGCGCTTCTGAGGCTGAATCATGAGAGATCTGTTACAACGCCCTGATTTATTCAGCATTAATACCGCGACGCTGGGTTATAAAACGCCGCTGCCCGCCATTATTGACGCTTGCGCTGCGCGCGGTATTGGCGCAATCGCCCCCTGGCGCAGAGAATTGCAGGGCGAAGATCTCCAGCAGATCGCCCGCCAACTCGCCGCCAGTAACATGAGCGTTTCCGGTTTGTGCCGTAGCACTTACTACACCGCACCGACGCTGGCGGAACGTAAACTAGCGATTGATGATAACCGCCGGGCGCTGGACGATGCAGCGGTGCTTAACGCCGCCTGTTATATGCAGGTGGTTGGCGGACTGCCAACGGGTACAAAAGATCTGTATGAGGCGCGGGAACAGGTGAAACAAGGGATTCGCCAGTTACTACCGCATTCGAAAGAGGTCGGCGTGCCGATTGCGCTGGAACCGCTGCACCCGATGACCGCAGCCGATCGTTCCTGTTTGTGCACGTTACGCCAGGCGCTGGACTGGTGTGATGAACTCGATCCCGATGGCGAATTTGGCCTCGGCGTCGCGGTAGATGTCTACCACGTTTGGTGGGATCCGGAGCTCACCAGCCAAATCCTGCGTGCCGGAAAACGCATTCTCGCGTTTCATGTTTCCGACTGGTTAGTGCCGACCACCGATCTGGTCAATGATCGGGGAATGCCGGGAGATGGCGTCATCAATATTCCGTCAATCCGTCGGCTGGTTGAAAACGCCGGATTTAATGGCGCTATTGAACTGGAAATATTCTCCCCCTACTGGTGGCAGCAAGATATTAACAGCACGTTGGATATTAGCGTCGATCGCATCGCGCATTATTGTTAAGGAATGATCATGAGTGACCAACCCGTTCTGTTCAGCAGAGCGGCAGCTTCCTGCCGCCTGACATTGAATCGAGAAGATAAATGTCATGCTATTAACGAAGAAATGATCGAATCTCTCGATCATTATTTAAATGAAATTGAAAACGACACCACATTACGATTAGTCGAATTAACTGCTACAGGTGATAAATTCTTTTGTGCGGGCGGCGATATTAAATCGTGGTCAGCCTATTCGCCATTAGATATGGGCAGAAAATGGATTAAACGCGGTAATGACGTTTTTAATCGTCTGCGCAATTTACCCCAATTAACCGTTGCGAATCTCAACGGTCATACCATCGGCGGTGGGATTGAACTTGCTTTGTGCTGCGATATTCGTATTGCTCGCCCCAGCGCGAAATTCTCTAACCCGGAAGTGATGCTCGGTATGGTGCCTGGCTGGATGGGCATTGAACGCGTGCTTAATCAGGTCGGTCCGGTGGTCGGTCGCCAGATGCTGATGCTGGGTAAACGTCTGACGGCACATGAAGCCCAGGCGGCGAATTTGATTGATGAAGTGGTAGAAAAAGAACAGGTAGAAAGCTGGATGGCGAATCAGCTAGCGCAGCTGGAAAAATGTGGCCCGGTGGCGCTGGCGCATATTAAGCAGCTGATTCTGGCACTGGAAAATAAACATGCCGATTACTCGCACCAGTTACTGGCAGGGTTAATGTCTGCTACTCAGGATTGCCAGCAGGCGACGCGCGCGTTTGCCGAAAAAAGTAGCGTGAGCTTCCACAATCAATAAGGAAATTGTATGCGTAAGATAACAACCGCCGAGGCACTGGCGGCGCAAATTCAGGACGGCGCAACCATTGCCATTAGCGGTAACGGCGGCGGCATGGTGGAAGCCGACCATATTATGGCAGCCATTGAAGCTCGTTTTCTGCAAACCGGACACCCGCGCGATCTGACACTAATCCACTCGCTGGGTATTGGCGATCGCGACAGCAAAGGAACCAATCGCTTCGCTCATGCCGAAATGCTCAAACGCATAATTGCCGGACACTTTACCTGGTCGCCCAAAATGCAGGAACTGGTGAAAAACAATGCCATTGAAGCCTACTGCTTTCCTGGTGGCGTGATTCAGGCGTTGCTACGGGAGATCGGTGCCGGACGTCCGGGACTTTTTACCCACGTAGGGTTGGGATCGTTTGTTGATCCGCGCAATGGCGGCGGTAAGTCGAACGCTTGCACCACCGACGATCTGGTAGAACTGATTGAAATTGATGGTGAAACCAAACTCCGCTATCGCCCTTTCAAAGTGGACTATGCCATTTTGCGCGGCACTTATGCCGATCCGCGTGGCAACGTCAGCCTTGAAGAAGAGGCGATTGATATGGATAGCTATTCGATGGCGCTGGCAGCACACAACAGCGGCGGCAAAGTGTTCGTACAGGTGCGCGACGTACTGGAAGCAGGCGCACTTGAACCACGTCGGGTCAAGCTGCCGGGGATTCTGGTTGATGGCATCGTTGAACACCGCGAACAACCGCAAACCTATCTTGGCGGTTACGACCTGACCATTAGCGGCCAACATCGCCGTCTGAGTTCTAACGACGCTATTGAACTGGTTAGTCATCCGGTACGTCGCCTGATTGCCCGTCGGGCAGCTCGCGAACTGGTGGCTGGCGCTTCAACCAACTTTGGCTTTGGCATTCCCGGCGGCATTCCTGGGGTTGCGCTGCGCGAAGGCGTTCCTTACCAAAGTTTATGGCTGAGCGTCGAGCAAGGCGTGCATAACGGTATGATGCTGGATGATGCGTTTTTCGGCTGCGCCCGTAACGCCGACGCCATTATTCCATCACTCGATCAATTTGAGTTCTACAGTGGCGGCGGGATCGATATCACCTTCCTCGGTATGGGAGAGATGGATCAGCACGGTAACGTCAACGTCTCGCATCTCAATGGCAATCTCATTGGCCCCGGCGGATTTCTCGAAATTGCGCAAAACGCCCGTAAAGTGGTGTTCTGCGGCACGTTCGACGCCAAAGGCAGCAAAATCGATGTAACGCCAGATGGCTTGCATATCGCCCAGTCAGGTCAAATCCCTAAACTGGTTACCCAGGTAGAAAAAATTACCTTTAGCGCCGCGTACGCACAGCAAAGCGGTCAGGAGGTGCTGTATATCACTGAACGCGCGGTATTCCAGTTAACGGCAGAAGGCGTTGAATTAATTGAGATCGCACCGGGCGTGGAGATTGAGCGCGACATTCTGCCGTTCATGGCCTTCCGCCCGATTATCAGGCAACCACGTCTGATGGAAAGCAGCCTGTTTACGCCAATGGAGGATGCATGAGTCAGCTTGATGACACCATCCTCGATGCGCTGACGCACGTCACTTTCCCGAAGGGGTTTGTGTCAGCAGAACCAACGTCAATTGTCACCGTTGAGGATGTTGATTACCCGATCTGGCAAGTTGATGCGCTGGTCGTTGGTAGCGGCGCAGCAGGATTACGTGCGGCAGTTGAGCTAAAACGTCGTCAGCAAAATGTGCTGATCGCCACCGCCGGGTTATATATGGGAACGTCGGCATGCTCTGGTTCCGATAAACAAACACTGTTTACCGCTGCCACTGCGGGCAACGGCGACAATTTCGCCAAACTGGCGGAAGCACTGGCGAGCAGTGGCGCAATGGATCACGACACCGCTTATGTCGAGGCGGTCGGTTCTCTGCATACCCTCGGCGGCCTGCAATATCTTGGTCTGGAATTACCAGAGGACCGCTATGGCGCAATTCTCCGTTATCAGACCGATCATGACGAAGCCGGGCGCGCAACTTCTTGTGGGCCGCGCACTTCTCGTCTGATGGTGAAAGTATTACTGGAGGAAGTGCAGCGTCTTGCCATTCCACTACTGACCAGTGCAACGGTGATTAAGCTCCTGCATCAGTGCGGAGAGAATGGCGAAGATCGCGTTGCGGGGGCTATTCTCGCAACCGGTTCCCGCGCCCATAACCCCTGGGGGCTGGCCATTGTGACTACGCCCAATGTGGTACTGGCAACGGGCGGACCGGGCGAACTTTATCGCGACAGTGTTTATCCACATAAATGCTTCGGCTCGCTGGGACTGGCACTGGAAGAAGGTTTGACGCTAACCAATCTGACAGAAAGCCAGTTTGGTATTGGCACGCCGCGCTGCACCTTTCCGTGGAATTTGTCTGGCACCTATGTACAGGTGATCCCGTATATCTATTCTGTGGATGCTGAGGGCAACGAGTATAACTTCCTTGCAGATTACTATCGCACTACCCAGGAACTGGCTTCAAACATCTTCCGTAAGGGCTATCAGTGGCCGTTCCATGCCACGCGGGTGATGGATTTTGGTTCAAGCTTGCTGGATATGGCGGTGGCGCAGGAACAGCAACGTGGTCGCCAGGTTTTTATGGATTTCAATCGCAATCCTGAAGCCGTACCTGGTGATTTGCCGTTCTCATTAGAGCGGCTGGATGCCGACGTTCATGCGTATCTGGAAAATAATGGCGCCCTGGCGCAATCGCCCATCGAACGTCTGCAACGGATGAATCCGCTCTCTATCTCGCTGTATAAGATGCACGGTTACGATCTCACCGCGCAGCCTCTGCAGTTTGCCATGAATAATCAGCATATGAATGGCGGTATAGAAGTGGATATCTGGGGGCAAACCTCACTGCCCGGTTGCTTCGCGGTGGGAGAAGTTACCGGAACTCACGGCGTTACCCGGCCTGGCGGCGCGGCACTGAATGCCGGACAGGTTTTTGCCGTGCGCCTGGCGCGTTTTATTGGTTGCACCCAAAAGCAGTCTGTTAATGGAGATATTGCAAAGCTGGCAGCCTCGCCGTTGTCTACTGTTAGAGAGCTCATCACTCAGGCGCTGGCTAACGAGAACGGAATGACGCTGACAACGGCGAAAGAAAAAATCCAGGCACGAATGTCTGATTATGCTGGATTTATTTGTCATGCCGATAAAGTTCGCCACGCCACCCGCGACGCCCTGCTGTTGAGTGAATTTGTGCAGCAACACGGTTTGACCATCAACCACGTAGGCGAAATTGCCGAGCTATTTATGTGGCGGCATATGGCACTGACCTCTGCCGCGGTATTGACACAGTTGACGCATTATATTGATGCAGGTGGCGGTAGTCGCGGGGCGCGGATGGTTATGGATGAAGCCGGTAATTCTATCCCACAAACACGAAATGGTTTTTGTGATGCATGGCGCTTTCGTTCAGAGCGTATAGAGGATAAAAAGAATAAGTTACTCATTCATTATTGCAACGGTGCATTTCAAGTCAGAAATACTACTGTTCGTGAGTTTCCCATTATCCACAGCATCTGGTTTGAAAAAAATTGGCCTGACTTTCTTAATGGGACAATTTACCAGCCACAGGATGAATGATATTGCAAAGGTTAATCACTATGCGAAATATAATTAGATCTATTAATGCTCTGCTTGCAACATTGAATATTACCATTTTGGCGATCATTGTGGCATGTGTGACATGGCAGGTGGCTGCACGATTTATATTTAATAGTCCCAGTATTTTTACAGATGAACTCAGCCGTTTGCTCTTTATTTGTCTTGGACTTTTTGGTGGTGCGTACACCGCAGGGCAAAACCGGCATCTGGCGATTGACCTGCTACCTATGATGCTGAAAGGAAAAGCCCGACGTCATTTATTTTTGTGTATTCAGATTATCGTTATTATCTTCGCTACCATCATTATGGTATATGGTGGTGGGCTATTAACGATGGACACATTCGATTCAGGTCAAACCTCACCCGCTTTAGGCTGGCAGATGGGATATATCTATATGAGCATCCCGATTAGTGGTGTACTTATTATCATATACACCATAGATATGGTTTTAACCGAACTTAAACAACCACTCTAAAGATAACAAACAACAACCAACCATAGTAGGAATGGAGAAATTATGGATTACTGGTTACCTATTATTGTGTTATTTGGTGCCTTCTTTTTTATGTTGGCATTAGGTGTACCTATTGTTTATGCCATTGGTTTATCGACACTGGCATCAATTTCCACACAACTCGATTTCAACTCAGCATTGAGTGTGGTTTCCCAAAAGTTAGCCTCCGGGTTAGATAGTTTTACGTTGTTGGCAATCCCATTTTTTATCTTGTCTGGCAACATTATGAATCACGGAGGAATAGCGCGAAGGCTAATTAACTTTGCCCGAATTCTTGGCGGTCGTCTGCCAGGCTCACTTGCTCACTGTAATATTCTTGCCAATATGCTGTTCGGGGCAATTTCTGGTTCGGCGGCGGCGATGGGCGGAGTCATGCATCCACAGCAAGTGAAAGAGGGCTATGATCCGGCATTTAGCACTGCGGTTAACGTTGCCTCAGCCCCCACTGGTTTGCTTATTCCACCAAGCAATACACTGATAGTCTATTCACTGGTCAGCGGCGGTACGTCTATTGCTGCACTGTTCCTGGCAGGGTATGTTCCGGGAATTTTACTGGGCCTGGCGCTGATGGTCGTCGCCGGTATTATCGCGGTACGTCGCGGATACCCCAAACCAGAACGTCCGACTTTGCGCCAGGCTGGAGTGGCTATATGGATGGCGATCCCCAGCATTTTCCTGATTGTGTTAATTATGGGTGGCGTACTAAGCGGTATTTTTACCCCAACCGAAGCTTCGGCAATTGCGGTAATTTATACTCTTTTCCTCGCGCTGGTTCTCTATCGTGAAATATCAGTTAAGGATTTACCTAAAATATTTCTGGAATCAGTGATTACCACAGCAATTGTTTTGTTATTGATCGGCTCTTCAATGGGCATGTCATGGGCTATGTCCAACGCTGACGTACCATTCCTGATCCTCGATTTGCTCAATACCATTTCTGATAATCCAATAGTAATCCTGCTTATTATCAATATTATCTTGTTGATCATTGGCACATTTATGGATATGACGCCAGCGGTACTGATTTTCACCCCGATATTTTTACCCGTCGTCACCGAGTTGGGCATGGACCCGATTCACTTTGGTATTGTCATGGTACTGAACATGTGTATCGGTATTTGTACTCCACCAGTAGGCAGTGTGCTGTTTGTTGGCTGTAGTGTATCTAAATTACCAATCAACAAAATTATCAAACCTATGCTGCCCTTCTATGCCGTGATGGTATTAGTGCTGGCAATGGTGACCTATATTCCGCAAATCAGTATGGCATTGCCAAGAGCACTGGGCTACTGATATGCATTCACTGGCGGCACCTGCCGCCATATTTATTAGAAAAGGAATATCTATGAAAATAAAAGTATCCGCTGGCATTATCGGTGCTGTTCTTATGTTATCTGCAGGCCAGTCCTGGGCAGTTACGTTAAAACTTAGCCATAATCAGGATAAATCACATCCTGTTCATAAAGCGATGGAGTTCTTTGCGAAAAAGAGCAAAGAGTACTCTAACGGTGATATTACTATTCGTATTTACCCAAATGGAACATTGGGTACTCAACGAGAAACAATGGAGCTGATTCGTTCTGGCGCTATTCCACTGGTTAAAACCAATGCGGCAGAAATGGAAGCATTTGAAAATTCTTATAAATTATTTAGCCTGCCTTATTTGTTCCGCGATCGTGATCATTATTATCAGGTCATGCAGGGCGATATCGGAAGGAAAATCCTCGACTCAACAAAAAACAAAGGTTATTTCGGTCTGACGTTCTATGATGGAGGCGCCCGCAGCTTCTACGGCAATAAACCTGTGCTGAAACCAGACGATCTGAAAGGCATGAAAGTCCGTGTTCAGCCAAGTCCTGGCGCAGTTGAAATGATCAAAGTCATGGGCGGTAACCCGACGCCACTGGATTACGGCGAGCTGTATACAGCCTTACAGCAAGGTGTGGTTGATATGGCAGAAAACAGTGTGATGGCGCTGACCACCATGCGTCACGGTGAAGTGGCAAAATCCTTCAGCCTTGACGAACACACTATGGTTCCCGATGTGGTTCTGATGAGCAATGCTGCGTTTGATAAACTTAGCCCAGAAAATCAGTCAGTTATATTAAAAGCAGCGAAAGAATCAATGAGCTACATGAAAGACTTGTGGAGCGAGGAAGAGAAAAAAGAATTCGCTAAACTGGATAAAATGGGCGTGAAAGTCTACCAGGTTGATAAAGCTCCGTTTATCGAGAAAGTGCAGCCGATGTACGCAGCCTTTGCTAAGGATAACCCTGCCCTTGCCCCAATGCTGGCTGACATTCAGGCGGCTAAGTAATTATCTTCATGGGGCTGCTTATTGTGGCCCTTATCGATATCTGCAAGTGCTCGCTACAAAAGCAAAACGCCGACACAAGGTCGGCGTTTTTACGTCTCGTTGAATAACGAATTATTCAGCTACTACGTTTACGATCACTTTCGCGAATACTTCGCTGTGAACCTGGAAGCTCACTTCGTGTTCGCCAGTGGTACGCAGAACGCCGTTCGGCAGACGAACTTCGCTCTTAGCCACTTCAACGCCAGCTGCAGTTACAGCGTCAGCGATGTCGCGAGTACCGATGGAACCGAACAGTTTACCTTCGTCGCCAGCTTTAGACGCGATGGTAACAGTTTCCAGTGCATTGATTTTCTCAGCGCGAGCATTAGCTGCTGCCAGAACTTCAGCCAGTTTAGCTTCCAGTTCAGCGCGACGTGCTTCGAAGAATTCAATGTTTTTCTTGGTAGCTGGAACAGCTTTACCCTGCGGTACCAGGAAGTTACGAGCATAGCCCGCTTTAACGTTTACCTGATCACCCAGGCTACCCAGGTTTGCTACTTTATCAAGCAGAATAACTTGCATTACCTTATCCTCTCAAAGTCGTATTAATGGACCGTGACCGATTACTGATGGCGATCAGTGTACGGCAGCAGGGACAGGTAGCGAGCGCGTTTGATAGCGCGAGCCAGCTGACGCTGGTATTTTGCACGGGTACCGGTGATACGGCTTGGGACAATCTTACCGCTTTCGGTGATGTAGTTTTTCAGCGTAGCGATATCTTTATAGTCGATCTCTTGAACGCCTTCCGCGGTGAAACGGCAGAACTTGCGACGACGGAAATAACGTGCCATATGGCTAGTCTCCAGAATCTATCAATTCAATCTGCTCGGCATGCAAAACCATTTTGCTCAGTCCGTTCTTTGCCTTGTGGCATGAAATGAACCCCTGAACGGTTATGCGACTGCCGACCGTTATACTGTGAGTAATGGCCTGGTTTTCGTGTCCGCTAACAATAACGGGCATTTGGCACCACGCCTGCCGGTGAAAACCGGCTTCCTCCTGCACAGAACGATGCTCAAGCACGAACTGGCAGTGAGGAATTCCTGATGGACTGACCTTTCGAAGGGGAGTCCTGCACACGGTGCCGGACAACACCAGACGGTTGGTCATCAGAAATTACTCTTCAGAATCCCCAGCTTCAGCATCATCTGCGGTTTCGTTTGCGAAATCATCGCGACGCTCACGGCGCTCGTCTTTCGCTTTAACCATCGGAGATGCTTCGGTAACAGCGTGCTTGGTACGCATAACCATGCTGCGGATAACGGCATCGTTGAAGCGGAAGGTAGTTTCCAGCTCATCGATCACTTCCTGCGGAGCTTCAACGTTCATCAGAACGTAGTGTGCTTTGTGCAGTTTGTTGATCGGGTAAGCCAGCTGACGGCGGCCCCAGTCTTCCAGACGGTGGATCTTACCTTCTGCACCAGTGATGGCAGCAGTGTA
The DNA here is from genome assembly GCF_004211985.1 of Escherichia sp. E10V10. Classification (NCBI taxonomy): domain Bacteria; kingdom Pseudomonadati; phylum Pseudomonadota; class Gammaproteobacteria; order Enterobacterales; family Enterobacteriaceae; genus Escherichia; species Escherichia sp. E10V10. The sequence goes on from NZ_RHJO01000002.1 coordinate 396,804, forward strand.
GCGCTCGATCATGCCCGGAACCTGTTCGCTCTGGTCAGGATGGACCATAAAAACGATTTCGTAATGACGCATCGAATTGCTCCTTACGGATTATTCAGCCTCCTGTCTGGGTCAGCCGAATCCCGGGGAGGCAAGGAACGTGTTAAAGGTCGGCTGAAAAATGACGCGTTATAGTACTTGTATGCCCCGCTAAACTCAAGGCCAGCCGACAAATAAATCTCATCTTTCGCGCAAAAGAACTAACTCGCTGATTTGAAGTTCATCACATTCCGTCACAGTGTTTTTTCGAACAACTGCATCAGAAATGGTCACCATCAACTTCTTTATCATTGATTAAAATTAAATCAGAAGATCATCACAGAGGAGAGCACACAAAGTCAGCCGTCGAGGAGGTATCTATGTTCAGTCGTGTTTTAGCCCTTCTGGCTGTGCTTTTGCTAAGTGCAAATACATGGGCAGCCATTGAAATTAATAACCACCAGGCCAGAAATATGGACGACGTACAGAGCTTAGGCGTGATTTATATCAACCATAACTTCGCCACTGAAAGTGAAGCTCGCCAGGCACTGAATGAAGAGACAGATGCGCAAGGCGCAACGTACTACCACGTGATTCTGATGCGAGAACCGGGGAGTAACGGCAATATGCACGCCAGCGCGGATATTTATCGCTAGCACCAGGTATAACCAACGAAACATTGCCATAGTTTGCTTTGCCCCCTTCTCCGGGGGCATTTTTTTGAAAAACGGCTGCGGAATCAGACCAGTTATCTCCCGAAGAAGGAAATTTCCGCAGCGCATGTTTTACTTCTGCCCGTAATAGGCGTTGGGACCGTGCTTACGCATGAAGTGTTTATTCATCAGGAAGCTGTCGATGTGATTGAGTTGTGGGTTAATACTGCGCGCAATCCACGCCATTTTCGCCACTTCTTCCATCACCACCGCGTTATGCACCGCGTCGTGGGCACCTTTCCCCCAGGCGAACGGTCCGTGCTGATACACCACAATTCCCGGCGTATGCAGCGGCTCAGCGTCACCCAGCGTTTCGATAATCACTTTGCCTGTGTTTAGCTCGTATTCGCCTTGCACCTCTTCTTCGCTTAATCCGCGCGTACACGGGATATCACCAAAGAAGTAGTCGGCATGCGTGGTGCCTAACGCCGGGATCGCCAGCCCCGCCTGCGCCCATGCGGTGGCATGAGTGGAGTGGGTATGGACAATGCCGCCGAGCGACGGGTAACGACGGTAGAGTTCGAGATGCGTCGCGGTGTCGGAAGATGGGCGATACGCCCCTTCCACCACCTTGCCGCTCATATCAACCACCACCATATCGGCCGCTTTCATGGTTTCGTAGGCGACGCCGCTGGGCTTGATCACCACCAGCCCGCGTTCGCGGTCAATGGCGCTGACGTTGCCCCAGGTAAAGGTCACCAGCCCGTAGCGCGGCAGATCCATATTGGCTTCAAACACCTGCTGTTTCAGCTTTTGCATTATGCCGCCTCCACCATGCCTGCTTTGGCCATGCGCGCTTTCACCCAATCGCGCGCTTTCGCCACTTCTGCCGCCGGGTCTTCCGCCGTTTCGCTCCACATCTCAATCAGGTACGGCCCGCAATAGCCACTTTGTTTGAGCGTTTCGAAGCAACGTTCGAAATCCACTACGCCTTCACCAAAAGGCACGTTTTTGAAGACGCCTGGTTTGGTGTCTTTCACATGCACCGCGACGATATGCCCGATTCCGGCCTGCAATTCCATCTGCACATCGTTGTCCCACGCCGACAGGTTGCCGATATCCGGGTAGAGCTGGAACCACGGGTTGTTGAGATAGTGCGCGTAGCCCAGCGCCTTGCTGATGGAGTTCATCAATGGGTAATCCATGATCTCCATTGCCAGCGTCACCTGCGCGCGGCTCGCCATCTCAACACTCTCTTTCAGCCCGTCACGGAAACGACGACGCGTTTCGTTATTGGCTTCCTGATAGTAAACGTCATAGCCCGCCAGCTGGATCACGCGAATGCCAACGTCCTGGGCGAACTGGATAGCTTTGCGCATAATCTCCAGCCCCTGCGCCCGCACCGCGTCATCTTCGCTGCCCAGCGGGAAACGACGATGGGCCGAAAGGCACATGGACGGCACGCGCACGCCGGTTTCAACAATCGCATTCACCAGCGCCAGACGCTGCTCGCGGCTCCAGTCGAGGCGCGACAGGCGATCGTCCGTTTCATCTACCGACATCTCGACAAAATCGAAGCCCAGCGTTTTTGCCAGTTGCAGCCGTTCCAGCCAGCACTCCCCGGCGGGGAGCGCTTTCTCATAGATGCCAAGCGGGATCTGTTTGGACAACATATCCGCTCCTTAGCCCCACAGTTCGGCGATGGAACGTTTGAACTGACGCGCGGCTTCCACTGGAGAAGCGGCATCACGGATGCTGCGACCCGCGATAAACACATGAATCGGAATACCTTTGAACAGCGGCAGATCTTCCAGCGCCAGGCCACCAGTGACGGTGACTTTAAAGCCCATATCGGAAAGACGTTTGATCGCGGTGATATCTGCTTCGCTCCACGCCACGCCTGCGGCCTGCGCGTCACGGCTGCGGTGATAAACCACCTGCCCAATACCTGCATCGCGCCACTGCTGCGCCTGTTCCCAGGTCCAGTAGCCGGTCAGTTCGATCTGTACGTCGCCGTTAAACTCTTTTGCTACGTCCAGCGCGCCTTTGGCGGTGTTGATATCCGCACAGCAAATCACGGTCACCCAGTCAGCGTTGGCTTCGAAGCACATGCGAGAAAGAATTTTGCCCGCATCGGCAATTTTGGCGTCAGCCAGTACGATTTTGTGCGGGTAAAGCGCTTTCAGGTCACGAACCGCACGCACGCCTTCGCCCACGCACAGAATGGTACCCACTTCGATAATGTCGACTTCTTCGGCAATCAGGCGAGTGGTTTCGTAGGCGCTATCCATAGTCTGGTTGTCCAGCGCGACCTGCAACATCGGTAATGACATGTTCAATTCCTTCTTAAGCTGCCGCGTTGGTGCGGTCAATGAGATCCAGTACTTCCTGCTCAGTACGGCAGGCGCGTAAACGGTCGAAATTCTCTTCATCTTCAAACAGGTTGACGATCTGCATGATGCCCACTTCCTGGTGAGTGTTGGCATCAACCGCCGCCATAGTGATGAGGATATCCACCGGATCGTTATCTTCGTGGTTGAACTCCAGCGGCTTTTTCAGCGTCACCAGCGCAAAACCGGTTTTCTTAACGCCCTCTTCCGGGCGACCGTGCGGCATTGCCAGGCCTGGTGCGAGCACAAAGTACGGGCCGTGCTGTTCAACCGCATCCAGAATCGCCTGGTAGTAACGCGGCTCGACAACATCCGCCGCCACCAGCAGGTCAACGCCGATTTTTACTGCGTCCTGCCATGTCTCAGCTTCAGCCTGCAGGCGGATGGATTTATTCTCCGCCAGCGAATCACGTAATTTCATGGCGCGTCCTTACTTCACGTCCTGCGGGAAATGCTCTTTGATCACTTCCAGCAGTTTCGGGCCAAAGTCGGCAGGAGAGAGCATATTGCGCACGCCAACCACGTATTTGTTGCCGGTCACGGTGATTTCGCCCGCAATGTGCGTAGAAGCGATGATGATATCCGCGCCGCTCAACTCGCTTTTGTATTCGCCAACCGCGCAGCTATTTACCGTGTGGTCAATGTTTGATTGGGTTAAAAACTGGTCCACTTTCATTTTCATGATCATGGAACTGCCTTGTCCGTTGCCACACACAGCCAGAATACGTACGGTCATAATCAAAACTCCTTATTAAGCAGACTGTTCTGCCAGTTGTTTTTCTGCATCTTCTTCTGCGCGCAGTGCGCGGCCAGCGAAGAACATATAAGCCAGTGCAATTACAATGATGACGGCCATAAAGGCGATACCGATGGAGAAGAAGCCCTGCATCATCGGCGGTGCCAGAATCGACCAGTCCGCCATACCCATCCAGGCACTCATACCGGTGAGTTTCACCGCCCAGACGCAACCAAAGATTTCGATCATCCCCATCACCAGACAAATCTTCAGCGCCGCACGCCAGCCGCCGAAGTGGTTAGCGAACACGCCGATGGTGGCGTTGGAGAAGAACATCGGGATAAAGCCAGGGATAATCAGGATCGAGGAACCGCAGGCGACCAGGATACCAACCGCAATCAGCTGACCGATGGTGCCCCACATAAAGCCCCAGACCACGGCGTTCGGCGCGAAGCTATAGATAGCCGCACAGTCAATCGCCAGAACCGCACCAGGGATCAGACGCTGGGAGATACCGTTAAATGCTTCAGAGAGTTCCGCCACAAACATGCGCACGCCCTGAGTAATGATGAAGATCGCCACCGCAAAGGAGAAACCGGTTTGCAGGATGTAGACCGTCCAGTGCACTTTGCCTGCCATCGCCTGCACGGTGTCGATACCGAAGGAGAGCAGAATGGCGCCAAAGAAGATGGTCATGACAATCGCCGTGGAGACGATGTTGTCGTGGAAAATGTTCAGCCAGCCAGGCAGTTTGAGGTCTTCAACGCTCTCATCTTTTTTGCCCAGGAACGGCGCGACTTTATAAGCAATCCATGATGCAAACTGCTGCTGGTGACCGATGGAGAAACCGCAGCCATCCGTCACTTCCTGAGTCGGCTTGTACATCATGTTGGAGGTAATGCCCCAGTAGAGCGAAACCAGAATCGCCGTGCAGATAATGGTGGTCCACATGGAGTAGCCAAAGATGAACAGCGTGACGGCAATCAGCCCCGCCTGCTGAAACATAATGTGGCCGGTCAGCATGATGGTGCGAATACCGGTAATACGACGCAGCAGCACGTAACAAATGTTCAGCGCCAGTGCCAGCAGCACCGCGTACCCTACCCAGCTATAGGCATCGCCCATGCGCTCGATAGTGGCCATCATCGAAGCGTAAGTATCTGAAATCGCACCGTTGATACCGTAGACTTCCGACATTTTCGCCACCACCGGTTTGAAGGTGCTGGTCAGGATGCCGGACCCTGCCTGCAACAACATGAAACCAATAATGGTTTTAATCGTCCCTTTAATAATAACGCTGACACTTTTGCGCAGTAGGATGTAGCCCAGGCAGGTCACAATACCCAGCAACAACGGGGCATTGGTCATGACCTGGTTAAAAAACACGGTAAAGATGTTGTAGAGGATCTCCATAACGATCTCCTGAAGAAGAGGTAACCGGGTATTCCGCACACCCGGAATGTTGTGCATTCACTCTAATTTTCAAAAGTAATCACAACAAGATTATTTATGATTAAATGTGACGCGGCACGCAAATAATTCCACATTGATAGAGTGGGATTCATGCAAAGAAACAATTACTCATTTAAATTCATTCAGTTAAATGAATTACACATTCCATTAAATCTTTCCACACTCAAAATCCACAACAACTCCCCTGGCAAAAAGTCAAAAAATGGTCATTGCCTTCCTGAAAAAATAGTGTCAGGATTAATCAAAACCAATCACATATTGATTAAAACTGAACATCATGAAGGTAAATGGCGATGAGTAAAGTGAAAAGTATCACCCGTGAATCCTGGATCCTGAGCACTTTCCCGGAGTGGGGTAGCTGGCTGAATGAAGAAATTGAACAAGAGCAGGTAGCTCCTGGTACATTCGCGATGTGGTGGCTCGGTTGTACTGGGATCTGGCTGAAATCGGAAGGTGGCACCAACGTTTGCGTTGATTTCTGGTGCGGTACTGGCAAACAAAGTCACGGTAACCCGCTGATGAAACAGGGTCACCAGATGCAGCGCATGGCTGGCGTGAAGAAACTGCAGCCAAACCTGCGTACTACCCCGTTTGTTCTTGATCCGTTTGCGATTCGCCAGATCGACGCGGTACTGGCAACTCACGATCACAACGATCATATCGACGTCAACGTCGCTGCTGCCGTGATGCAGAACTGTGCTGATGACGTACCGTTTATCGGACCGAAAACCTGCGTGGATTTATGGATTGGCTGGGGAGTACCAAAAGAGCGCTGCATCGTGGTCAAACCAGGCGATGTGGTAAAAGTGAAAGACATTGAAATTCATGCCCTTGACGCGTTCGACCGTACTGCACTGATCACCCTACCAGCGGATCAAAAAGCGGCTGGCGTGCTGCCAGACGGCATGGACGATCGCGCAGTAAACTATCTGTTCAAAACACCGGGCGGTTCCCTGTATCACAGCGGCGATTCCCACTACTCTAACTACTATGCAAAACATGGCAACGAGCATCAGATCGACGTGGCGTTAGGATCGTACGGTGAGAACCCACGCGGTATTACCGACAAAATGACCAGCGCCGATATGCTGCGTATGGGCGAAGCGTTGAATGCGAAAGTAGTTATCCCGTTCCACCATGATATCTGGTCAAACTTCCAGGCCGATCCGCAGGAAATCCGCGTACTGTGGGAGATGAAAAAAGATCGTCTGAAGTATGGCTTTAAGCCGTTTATCTGGCAGGTCGGTGGCAAGTTTACCTGGCCGTTGGATAAAGATAACTTCGAGTATCACTATCCGCGTGGTTTTGACGATTGCTTCACCATTGAACCGGATCTGCCGTTCAAATCGTTCCTGTAATCTGTCGTTGATACCGGGTAGCGTGGATCTGTTCGCGCTATCCGGCGTAGTATTTCCTGGCTATTTCAAATATCATCTAAAAAAATCAAATTTTATCGGAATAGCTCATGACTGAAGCACAAAGACATCAAATCCTCCTGGAAATGCTCGCACAATTGGGCTTTGTGACCGTGGAGAAAGTCGTTGAGCGTCTGGGAATTTCGCCTGCCACTGCGCGACGCGATATCAATAAACTCGACGAAAGCGGCAAACTGAAGAAAGTGCGCAACGGCGCTGAAGCGATTACCCAGCAGCGCCCGCGATGGACGCCGATGAATCTGCATCAGGCGCAGAATCACGATGAAAAAGTACGTATCGCTAAAGCGGCCTCGCAGTTGGTTAATCCGGGCGAAAGCGTGGTCATCAACTGCGGCTCTACCGCATTTCTGCTCGGCCGGGAAATGTGTGGCAAACCGGTGCAAATCATCACTAATTATCTCCCGCTGGCAAACTATCTGATCGATCAGGAACATGACAGCGTGATCATCATGGGCGGGCAGTACAACAAAAGTCAGTCCATCACCTTAAGCCCACAGGGCAGCGAAAACAGTCTCTATGCCGGGCACTGGATGTTTACCAGCGGCAAAGGGCTGACCGCAGAAGGGTTATATAAAACCGATATGCTGACGGCAATGGCAGAGCAGAAGATGTTGAGCGTGGTAGGGAAACTGGTAGTGCTGGTCGATAGCAGTAAGATTGGTGAACGTGCGGGGATGCTCTTTAGCCGCGCCGATCAAATCGATATGCTGATCACCGGCAAAAATGCTAACCCAGAGATCCTGCAACAGCTGGAAGCGCAAGGGGTCAGCATTCTGCGTGTTTAAAGATGCTGGTGGAAAAACGTCACTGCAGCATCTAACGCCTCGGGTGTAATACGGTGGCGTACGCCAGGCTGCCATGAACAGGTTAACTGTTTATCTCGTCCCGTCTCGCTTAAGGCCTGCTGCAAACGTAGTGATTCGTCGGCAGGCACGACGTCATCGTCAAGGCCATGCCATAAGAGCAGCGGTCTGTTCCCCAACTCTGTCAGATGGTTTGTCGCTTCCCACTCTGCCAGCGGCGCGACAATGTTATTGAATTCATTCTGCTGTGCTGCCGTTTCAGGTATCAGCGGTGGAAACAGTGAACGGGCGAGCGATGTAAAATAGCCAGACCCCATCATGCTGGCGGTACATTTCACCGTGGGGTGGCGAGCGGTAATCCCCAGCGCGGTCATTGCGCCCATTGACGCGCCACCAACTGCCAGGCGTTCATCAAGCAGCCAGTTTTCTTTAGCTATTGCCGCACGTAACGTAGTGAATTCCTGCATACTTTGTAGCAAGATTTGCCAGAATTGATTTAAACGCCGCGCTGCGTCGCCACTAAAACGGCTACCGTGATTGGGCGCATCCGGCATGATCACCCGCAAACCCGCCTGCGCCAGCGCGACGGCAAAATAGCTATAAACCAGGCTGGATGAAGTAAATCCGTGATAAAAAATCACACACGGTAACGGGATTTCTTTTTGCCCTACGGGATAAGCGTGAAGAACGGGAATATCAGCCAACACACGTGATTCTAATTCAATCATCTTTTTCTCCTTTGAGTCTGGTATGACATGAAGAAATCCTTAGCACAAGTTTCTGCTGACCGTATTAGTTCATAATGTTGAGATGTGGATTACGCTTTCACAACGTTTTCATTCGAAAATCGCGTACCAGGTAACAATTCGGGAACATTCCCCTCAAGTTAAATAAATAAGGCACTACACTATGGTTAGCAGGAAACGTAATAGCGTTATTTATCGGTTTGCCAGTTTATTATTGGTGTTGATGCTAAGCGCCTGTAGCGCACTGCAAGGTACGCCACAGCCAGCACCGCCAGTAACGGACCATCCGCAAGAGATTCGCCGCGACCAGACACAAGGGTTACAGCGAATAGGTAGCGTAAGCACGATGGTACGGGGCTCTCCGGATGACGCATTAGCAGAAATCAGAGCGAAAGCTGTCGCTGCAAAAGCTGATTATTACGTTGTCGTAATGGTGGATGAAACCATCGTGACAGGACAGTGGTATTCACAAGCCATTTTATACTCTAAATAATTCGAGTTGCAGGAAGGCGACAAGCGAGTGAATCCCCAGGAGCTTACATAAGTAAGTGACTGGGGTGAGTGAACGCAGACGCAGCACATGCAACTTGAAGTATGACGAGTATATACCGTAAATAAATCAGACAACTTATACAGCCAGCTTTACATTGCTTTGCGTCCCTATGCGTTTACCTGTGCACAATAAATTACCGGCGGGAAGCTCGGGCGTTTATTACCGCGATGGAATGCCCTGCCACATGTGGGGAAACGAAAAATGGAGCTGACGATGAAACAATTACTTGCCTCACCCTCGCTGCAATTAGTGACTTGCCCTGCGAGCGCCACGGCACAGTCTGCAGAATTCGCCAGTGCTGACTGCGTGACGGGCCTGAATGAAATAGGTCAGATCTCGGTTAGCAATATTTCAGGGGATCCGCAGGACGTGGAACGTATCGTGGCGTTAAAGGCCGATGAACAAGGGGCATCATGGTATCGCATTATTACCATGTATGAAGACCAGCAGCCCGATAACTGGCGTGTACAGGCGATACTGTATGCGTGAGTGTCATCTACAGCAAATGAACAATGCCGGATGCGGCGCGAGCGCCTTGTCCGGCCTACAATTTTCACATATTTCATTTAGTTAATCGAAACCAGCGTCGCATCCGTCGTATACGCTTACAAACACACTCCCCCCGTCGCCCGCAGCAATAAATCATTCTGGATCTGCTCTGACAACCGCACGCCACCGCGCGTATTTAACATCACCTGACACCACGCCTGCGCCATTGGCGGAGAAGCATATTTCAACATTTGCGCGCCGCAGCCCAGCAAAAATAATTGATGTGTTATCTCCCGTCCCAATTCTTCAGCCGGTTTGCGCAGTTGCTGTTGTAAGCGACGAACCGCGCGATCAAAATAACGATCTTGCCCTTTCACTTCCATAAACGCTTCCGACAGCAAATCGTAGACGCCCGCTTGCTTATTAAGAACGCGCAGCACATCGAGGCACATAATATTGCCAGAGCCTTCCCAGATGCTGTTCACTGGCATCTCCCGATAAAGTCGCGGTAGTTCGCTCTCTTCGCAATAGCCAATACCGCCCAGCACCTCCATCGCTTCAGCCACAAACGGAATGCCACGTTTGCAGGTAACAAATTTCGCCGCTGGCGTAAATAAACGCGCCCACAGGGCTTCTTTGGCATCGGCACGCCGATCCCACGCCCGCGCCAAACGAAACAACAACGCTGTTTGCCCTTCAAGCTGAAGCGCCATGCGACTTAAGACATGGCGCATAAGGGGCTGTTCGATTAACGGATTACCAAATACATGGCGTTGATGAGCGTGATAAATCGCCAGCGAGAACGCGCGACGCATCATGGCATGGCTACCCAGAGCACAATCAAAACGCGTCATCCCGCCCATTTTCAGAATCAGGCGAATCCCTTCCCCTTCCTGACCCAACAACCAGCCAATGGCATCCTGAAACTCCACTTCGCAACTGGCATTGGAACGATTACCCAGCTTATCTTTCAGGCGCTCCAGTCGAATCGCGTTGCGTTGCCCGTCAGGCAAAAATCGCGGCACAAAAAAGCAGGACAAACCGCCCGTGGTCTGTGCCAGCACCAGATGCGCGTCGCTTTGTGGCACCGAGAAAAACCATTTATGCCCCACCAGCCGATAAGAGCCATCTTCCAGACGCTCTGCACGGGTGGTGTTGCTCATGACATCGGAACCGCCCTGCTTTTCCGTCATTCCCATGCCAATCAACAAACCGCGTTTTTGCCCACCTGGCAATAAGTGAGAATCGTAGCGATCGCTCAACAGCGGCGTGGTCCAGTCCTGAAACGGCGCGGGTAACATCTGTAACAGCAATGGCGTGGCGGCAAAGGTCATGGTTATCGGGCATAATGACCCGGCCTCAACCTGTGCGTGCAACATAAAACGCGCCGCCCGCGCCACAAATGCGCCGGAGCGAGCATCTTCTTCCCAGGCCAGGTTGTGTACCCGATTGGTACATAACGCCTGCATCAGCAGGTGCCATGCGGGATGGAAACGGACATCGTCCAGACGTCGCCCCTGGGCATCGTAGCGCAACAGTTCAGGTGGGTTTACATTCGCCAGCCGCCCCAGTTCAAGGGATTCTGCCGTTCCGAGTTGCTGACCAATACTGGCGAGAAAATCGCTATCCCAACCAGCGCCTTCGCGCGTTACCGCTTCGCAGAGCGCGCCATCAGACAGGTATAAATTGCTGTTATTTAAGGGTATAGGTTGATTAAAAACAGTGTGAGTTTGCCAGTGCACTGTGTCTCCCTCCATCAATGGCAGTCACCATTAGTATGGTCACTGCCACGGATTCCTGACAGAAAGAGATTGCTAAAACATTCTTAACCCGCAATGTAGTGCGGAACAAAACGCGAAGTGTCTTTAGTGATCAGCGTGTTATCTTCACGAATCCCCATACCACACGCTTCATCATCGACAATCCAGCTACCAATCAGCGTGTAACTATCGCCAAATCGCGGTAGCGGTTGAAACGCCTGATAGATCATCGGTTCATCGGCGTAATCACCGTCAGCGTGGTCAACGACGTTATTCTGACCGTCGAAAATGGTGACGTTACCGCCCTCGCGTGAGTAGATCGGTTTACGCACATAGCTTTCGCCAGCGGCGATCTGCGGTTTTTCGCCCTCAAACCAGGACGCCAGAAGATTAGGATGACCAGGAAAGAAGCGCCAAAGCAGCGGCATTAGCCCTTTGTTACTCAAGATACTTTTCCATAACGGCTCCACCCACTGCTCACGACGCTTGCGCAGCAGCGGACCGTTATCGTCACGCATCATCCACTCCAGCGGGTACAGCTTAAATGCACGCTGGATGACATTATCATCAAGATCGGTCAGTACACCGCCGACGCCCAAACCGAGATCTTCAATGTAGATAAACCGCGACTCCTGTCCTGCCTGCTGAGCGCAGTCCTGCAAGTACAGCACAGTACTCCTGTCTTCGTCGGTGTCCTGACAGCAGCAAAAATAAAACGGCTCCCGGCTATAAAGCTCGCTAAAGCGTGAAATCAGGCGCTCCTGAATGGCATTGTACTGATCGGCATCACGCGGAATAACACCGCTGCGCCGGGCATCTTCCAGCCACAACCACTGGAAATAAGCCGACTCGTACAGTGAAGTTGGCGTATCGGCGTTGTACTCCAGCAACTTAACCGGCGCATTACCACACCAGGCAAAATCCATACGGCCATACAGCGAAGGATCGCGTGCGCGCCAGCTTTCGGCGATCACATCCCAGTACAACGGCGGAATCGCCAGTTGCGTCAGGATCTCTTCATCTTTAACCGCGCGATCCACCACCTCAAGGCACATCTGATGCAGTTCCGCAGTCGGTTTTTCGATCTGCTCTTCAATCTGGCGCAAGGTAAAGCGGTAAGCCCGACTCTCATCCCAATAGATTTCATTGTCGATGATATGAAAGTCAAATCCGTTATCGGCGGCAATCCGGTCCAGCTCCCGCCGCACAGGAACGTTGTGTCTCAGCATGATTAGCCTCCCCAATGCCCACGGGCGCTGGAAGAACGACCATAGCCGCCGCGCGAAACGGTAGACGCTTTTTTGGTGGTAAAGCCGCCCGTGGAATAAGACTCTTTTTTGCCAGAACCGGAGCGCCAGGAGTAATCACCGGAAGTGTTGCGCCAGACGGGGCGGGAAGCAAATGAGGATCCACCGCTGTTATAAACAAACTGCTCATCGCGATCTTTACGAATAACCCGGCTTAACAAAAATCCAGATATTACCGGGATCCAACTCTGTTCAACATTGTCGTAGTAGCAATTTTCGTACTTAGACTGACAATTCTGCTGAGTCATATTCTTCGGAACATCGGCATAAAATGCCGCTTTGGCGTTATTCCAGCCACGCGCGCAAATGTCTGCATTATTACCGTCATCAATACAATCCTGCACTGTCGAATAAAACGTTCCGTCACCGTCGTTATCGACATCGCTACTTTCACTCCATCCTTTGATCACTAAAAAAACTGCGCCGCCCATAATCGCCAGGGTCAGATATTTTTGTGCGTAGCGATTGCGACGCGGCTCAAAAGGATTATTGGGTCTACCAATGCGACTGATCGCTCCGTGACCAATTTTACTGTTATTTCTTGATTTGCGTTTTCTGGCCATGATCGTCCATTACCATGTCATACAAGCTGCGTTAAAAATACCGCCAGCCAGCGCGGCGGTTCCCATAAACATTCCTGCCGCAGTGTTGTGATTAATAATTTTATCGCTTAATGCCGGCATATAAAGTCTGACGCCAGCAAAAACGAGTAACTGAATCACCAGTGCGATTCCGCCCCAGGCAAAATAATCTGGAATACTCACCGCATTGATTGCCGCACTGGATAACGGGATCACGTAGCCCAACAATGTACCGCTGAACGCCAGCGACGCCGCAGTGTTATTATTCTTGATCAACTGCCATTCATTATGCGGAGTAATTTTGGAATAGATAAAAAGAAAAACAATTACCATCGCCACGCCGATAAAAAAATAGGCGCTAAAAGCAAGGAGTGAATCCAGTATATGCATTATAAACGTCCCTGTAATTAACCAATAATATGAAGTGATGTCAGTGGGATATCGACACCCAGAGCGCGCGAAAATAGCCACTCCGGCTCGCCGAGATCGTTAAAAGATTCCTCACCATTTAAAAGCAAATATTCGTAAGTATCTTCGGTCACTTGCCGTTGGTAGCCCATGGTAAAATTATGCACTTCCCATTTGGCATGGTTTTGATTTTCTACTTTTTCCAGCATGTAGACGGGTTCAATATTTCCCGGTTCTTCGCTGTTAAAAAATCTCTGCCAGCATTTTTCCTGCCAGTTTAAGGTCACCGCCCCCATCGCTTTGGCGTTGATCGCCTCGCGCCAGTAACTCTCTTTGCTGATGCCGTAGCTCTCTTCGTAGACAAAGAGCTTGATATCATCAATGTCATCAATATCTTCGCCGCCAGTAGTATTGATTTGCAGAAATTCATCGCCCGAAGTGTAGTAGCGGAAAATCTGGCTACCGCCGCCCAGATCGATGTGGCTGACGGCGGCCACTGTGTATTCTTCCCCTGGCAACGCAATCAGCAATTCATCTTCCAGTAAACGAAACGCTAATGTGTCGAGCGTAAAGCCACTATTGAGATGGAGTCCCAGCGGACCGCGAGTAATAGCAGGCTTATCAACCTGACCAAACAGGCGCTGGAAAAAACCAGACATATTTTATCCTTAAATTAGCAGCCAGCCTTTTAGTGAGGCTGGCAAAAAAATTACTCGCCCTGTTGGCGTTGCAGTCTTGCCAGCACATCCTGGGCGCTGCTTTTATTGGTGCCGCCAATTCCGGCTTCCGCCAGCTTCTCGTCAAGGTCGCGACCGTCTGCGACTTTTTCCAGCTGTGCGGCGGCATCCAGTCGAGCCTGACGTTCAGCCTGACGCGTTTGCAGGCGTTTTAATGACTCTGCCGCTGTCGAAACGCTGGAAGAGGCGCCAACGGTCGAGGTCGTTACGGCCTGCTGCGCACGCTGCATGGCTTCAGTCGCTTTAACGACTTCCATTTGTTGCTCAAACTGGGAAATACGCTGTGCCGTTGCCGTAACGGCTTTTTCCACACCATCGCGGGAGACTTCCAGATTCGACAACACCTGTTCTTCAGCGGTAATAAGATTCTCAAGGCGCGCAATTTCTTCGGCGACTTCGTTAATTAACGATGGGTTAACGTTCTTGCTTAATGCTTCCAGCGCACGGGCTTCCAGACTGGTTTTACGCTCGCGTAAATCTTTCAGCTTATCGTTACTTAATTTCACCCGCGCCAGCAGATCGACGCGAGATTTTCCGGCTTTATCCAGTTCAGCTTTGGCGTCCCGAATATGTTGTTCCAGCATGCGCACGCCCTGGGTTTCTTCAATGGATTCTTCCGCCTGGGAGATAAACGATTTCCCCAGCGTAAATAAACTTTTTAAAATTCCCATAAATACCCGTCCTTGTAATTAATGTGAATATTCTTCTGTAATTTCAGCCAGATCCAATGCATTATCTACCAGCGAGGTTATCTCAAGCAGGATATCTTCAAGAGAAGATTTAAGCGATAACGCCCCAAAAACAATGTAATACTCTTCCTGTTGCACGCTGGAGATCCCCACCGATGATAACGGCATAATTTTCTGATTTCTTAAAAGGAATGTATTAAATTCATTTGGATTATTGATATAGCTTACCGGACAAATAAATGTTTCGATAATCATCTGGCGAGAAGTAAAAAGAACATTGATTTGCAAATCGCCGTAATCATTCATTTTAATAATTAATGCATTTTCACTATTTGTTACATCAATATTTTGTTTAGGTACAGCTTGTAACGCTGTCGCCAGCGCCAACGGATTCCATATCATATATTATTCCATATATATAAAATTTAATTATTAATAAGGTGAATATTTATAGAGCGTAATTATCTTACCAGCTATAGATAAAAAAAAACCATCCAAATCTGGATGGTTTTTCTTAAATCAGAGGGATTAGCTGCGCTGGCGAACCGCTTCAAATAAGCAAATTCCGGTCGCAACCGAAACGTTCAGCGAAGAAACACTTCCTGCCATTGGGATGCTGATCAACTCATCGCAATGTTCACGAGTCAGGCGACGCATACCTTCACCTTCCGCGCCCATCACCAGCGCCAGGCTTCCGGTCATTTTGCTCTGATAGAGCGTATGATCCGCCTCACCTGCCGTACCGACGATCCAGATGTTCTCTTCCTGCAACATACGCATGGTGCGCGCAAGGTTAGTCACCCGAATCAGCGGAACGCTTTCTGCCGCGCCGCAGGCTACTTTTTTCGCCGTGGCGTTGAGCTGTGCGGAGCGATCTTTCGGCACAATCACCGCATGAACGCCAGCGGCGTCCGCGCTACGCAGGCACGCGCCGAGGTTGTGCGGATCGGTTACACCGTCGAGGATCAGCAGGAATGGTTGATCGAGCGAAGCGATCAGATCCGGCAGATCGTTTTCCTGATACTGCCGTCCTGGTTTCACACGGGCGATAATGCCCTGATGCACGGCACCGTCGCTTTTCTCATCGAGATATTGGCGGTTTGCCAGCTGGATAACCACGCCCTGGGACTCAAGGGCGTGAATCAGCGGTAACAGACGTTTATCTTCACGGCCTTTTAAAATAAAGACTTCCTGAAAACGTTCAGGGGCGCGCTCCAGCAGGGCCTGCACTGCGTGGATGCCGTAAATCATTTCGCTCATTAATGTACTCGTTGTTTACGTTTTGCCTGATGCACTACATTTATCCAGCCTACATGGTCCCTGCAATATATTGAATTTGCGTGATTATGTAGGCCGGATAAGGCGTTCACACCGCATCCGGCATGAACAAAGCGCATTTTGTCAGCAATCTAACCCTCTTCTGTTTGAAGAGGGTAATGATCACTCTGCCACTTTTTTCTTCGCCGCACGCTTCGCTTTGGTCGCTGCGGCTATTTTCTGCGTTTTAGCCGATGGCTTTTTCGCTTTTCTCGCATCTTTCTTCGCCGCTTTCGGCTTCGGTTTTTTCTCGCCACGGAAGGCACTGTCTGGCTCAAAGTTTACCTTTTTACCGACCTGACGACGCTTGCCGCCTTTTTTGCCTGCATCGCCTTTTTTCGCTTTCTCGCGCGCCGTTTTACCGACGTTGCGCGGTGCGCGTTCGCTGGAGATCAGGCTAAAGTCGATTTTGCGCTCGTCCATATTAACTGCTTCGACGCGAACTTCCACGCGATCGCCCAGGCGATAAGTCTGGCCGCTGGATTCGCCCATCAGCCGTTGACCCACCTGATCAAAGCGATAGTAGTCATTGTCCAGCGAAGAGACGTGGACCAGACCATCAATGAACAGGTCGTCGAGTCGAACAAAGAAACCAAAGCCGGTGACGCTGGCAATAACGCCTTTAAAGACGTTGCCCACCTGGTCGAGCATAAAATCACACTTCAGCCAGTCAGCCACATCGCGCGTTGCTTCGTCGGCACGACGTTCCGCCATCGAACAGTGCTGACCCAGTTGCAGCATCTCTTCCATCGAATAATGGTAGCCGCCGGTTTCAGTGGTGTTGCCCTGATGCCCCTGCTCTTTCGCCAGCAGATACTTAATGGCGCGGTGCAGCGTCAGGTCAGGATAACGACGAATCGGCGAAGTGAAGTGCGCATAGGACTGCAATGCCAGACCGAAGTGACCACGGTTTTCCGGATCGTAAATCGCCTGTTTCATCGAGCGTAGCAGCATGGTTTGCAGCATTTCTGCATCAGGACGATCGGCAACCGACTCCAGCAGCTCCGCGTAGTCACGCGGTTCCGGCTTGTTACCGCCCGGCAGTTCCAGCCCCAGCTCCGCCAGCACTGAACGGAAAGAAGTTATCGCTTCGGTGCTCGGCTTATCGTGAATACGGAACAATGCCGGTTCTTTGGCTTTCTCAACGAAACGCGCCGCCGAGATATTCGCCAGAATCATGCACTCTTCAATTAACTTGTGTGCGTCGTTCCGTTGGGTCTGTTCGATACGCTCAATACGGCGTTCAGCGTTGAAAATGAACTTCGCTTCTTCGCTCTCAAATGAGATCCCACCGCGTTCTTCACGGGCTTTATCTAGCACTTTATAGAGGTTATGCAACTCTTCGAGATGCTTAACCAGCGGCGCGTACTGCTCGCGCAGATCCTGATCGCCCTGCAGAATATGCCAGACTTTGGTGTAGGTCAGACGCGCGTGAGAGCTCATCACCGCTTCATAGAATTTGTAGCCAGTCAGGCGGCCTTTCGACGAAATTGTCATCTCGCACACCATACACAGGCGGTCTACCTGCGGGTTGAGCGAGCACAGGCCGTTAGAGAGCACTTCCGGCAGCATCGGGATAACCTGCGAAGGGAAATACACAGACGTACCACGGTTACGCGCTTCGCTGTCCAGCGGTGTTGGCGGACGCACATAGTAGCTGACGTCGGCAATCGCGACCCATAAACGCCAACCGCCGCCGCGTTTTTTCTCGCAGTAAACTGCATCGTCAAAGTCACGGGCGTCTTCGCCATCAATGGTGACCAGCGGTAAATCGCGCAGATCGACACGACCCGCTTTTGCTTCTTCCGGCACTTCTTCTTTCAGCCCGGCAACCTGTTGCTCAACAGCCTGCGGCCAGATATACGGAATTTCATGGGTACGCAGAGCGATATCAACCGCCATGCCGGTGCCCATATTGTCGCCCAGCACTTCGACGATTTTACCCACCGCTTTGGTACGGCGAGTCGGGCGTTGGGTCAGTTCAACAACCACCACAAAGCCCATCCGCGCGCCCATGATCTGATCGGGCGGGATTAAGATATCGAAGCTCAGACGGCTGTCGTCAGGAACCACAAAGCCGACGCCCGCTTCGGTAAAGTAGCGACCAACAATCTGGCTGGTTTTTGGCACCAGTACGCGAACAATACGCGCTTCACGACGACCTTTACGGTCAGCGCCCAGCGGCTGCGCCAGCACCTGATCGCCATGAATGCAGGTTTTCATCTGCTCACTGGAGAGATACAAATCATCTTTACGTCCTTCAACCCGCAGAAAGCCGTAGCCATCACGGTGGCCAATAACGGTACCTTTCACCAGGTCGAGGCGTTCCGGCAGCGCATAGCACTGACGGCGAGTGAAGACCAGTTGACCATCGCGCTCCATCGCGCGCAGGCGGCGACGCAGGCCTTCAAGCTGCTCTTCGCCTTCAATGTGCAGTTCTACCGCCAGCTCATCACGGCTGGCCGGTTTTTCTCGTTTGGTTAAATGTTCGAGGATAAATTCCCGACTAGGGATGGGATTCGCGTATTTTTCAGCTTCGCGTTCCTGGAAAGGATCTTGTGACATCTCGGTTCCTCCGTTGTCATCTCTGATGAAGATTTTCGTCACTCCACCAGCAATAATTTATAAAGCGGTTGATTCTCTTCAACCAAATCGGCAAGCGTGTAGTTATCCAGTTCCGTAAGAAAACCTTGCACGGCCTTAGAAAGTGCCTGTTTCAACCGACAGGCAGGTGTAATGTGGCAAAACTCACTACTGCAATTCACCAGCGATAAAGGTTCCAGCTCGCGCACCACATCACCAATACGTATCGCACTCGCCGGTTTACCCAGGCGAATGCCGCCATTTTTTCCACGAACAGCAGTCACGTAGCCGGCACGACTAAGTTGATTGATTATTTTGACCATATGATTACGGGAGACGCCGTAGACGTCAGTCACTTCAGAAATACTGGTCATCCGCCCTTCTGGCAATGATGCCATGTAGATCAGCGCACGTAATCCGTAATCAGTGAAACTCGTTAACTGCACATCAACCTCAAAAAAGGGAAATCGGGAAAAAATACATTTATATTGATGATAAACCAGCCACAAGCTGTGTCGCTAATTTATTTCAGTTTGGGGAAGGAAAAAAGCGAGGATTTAACACTGTGTCGGATAGCGTAATGGCTTACCCGACACAGCAATGTATCACACTGTTAGCCCAGCAGGCAAAATATCTGCCGGGCGTCACAGAATTACGCGTCGAACGGGTCGCGCAGAATCATGGTTTCAGTACGATCCGGGCCGGTAGAGATGATATCGATCGGCACACCGGTCAGCTCTTCAATACGCTTGATGTAGTTCAGCGCCGCCTGCGGCAGGCCGCTACGTTCTTTCACGCCGAAGGTGGATTCAGACCAGCCCGGCATGGTTTCGTAAATCGGCTCTACACCTTTCCAGTCGTCAGCTGCCAGCGGAGTGGTAGTCACTTCGCGACCATCCGGCATACGGTAAGCCACGCAGAGTTTCACCTCTTTCAGGCCATCCAGAACGTCCAGTTTGGTCAGGCAGAAGCCAGACAGAGAGTTCAGCTGTACCGCACGACGAACGGCAACGGTATCCAGCCAGCCGGTACGACGACGACGCCCCGTAGTTGCGCCGAATTCGTTACCCTGCTTGCAGAGGAACTCGCCAGTTTCATCAAACAGTTCGGTCGGGAACGGACCTGCACCTACACGAGTAGAGTAAGCTTTGAGGATACCCAGAACGTAATCAACATAACGCGGGCCCAGGCCGGAACCGGTCGCCACGCCACCAGCAGTGGTGTTGGAAGAAGTTACGTACGGATAAGTACCGTGGTCGATATCCAGCAGCGTACCCTGCGCACCTTCGAACATGACGAAATCGCCACGCTGACGCGCCTGGTCGAGCAGGTCAGAAACGTCAACCACCATAGAAGTCAGGATGTCGGCAACAGCCATCGTATCATCCAGAACTTTCTGGTAATCAACCGCTTCAGCTTTGTAGTAGTTAACCAACTGGAAGTTGTGATATTCCATCACTTCTTTCAGTTTTTCAGCGAAGGTTTCTTTGTCGAAAAGGTCGCCAACACGCAGACCGCGACGTGCCACTTTATCTTCATAAGCAGGCCCGATACCACGACCGGTGGTGCCGATCGCTTTCGCGCCACGCGCTTTCTCACGCGCGTTATCCAGCGCAACGTGATAATCAAGGATCAGCGGACATGCTTCGGACAGTAGCAGACGCTCACGAACGGGGATGCCACGGTCTTCCAGTTCTTTCATCTCTTTCATCAGCGCGGCCGGAGACAGCACAACACCGTTACCGATGATGCTGGTTACATTCTCGCGGAGAATACCTGATGGAATAAGATGGAGAACGGTTTTTTCACCGTTGATTACGAGAGTATGGCCTGCGTTGTGACCGCCCTGGTAGCGTACAACATATTTAGCCCGTTCAGTCAGAAGATCGACGATCTTACCTTTACCTTCGTCACCCCATTGGGTGCCCAGTACGACGACGTTGTTACCCATTTTTCAAAATCACCGTTTGCTTAAAAATGGATTCTACCATCGCTTTTTCAGAGTTACAGCACTTTTTGCATCCAAAAATAACCTTAGTCAGCCTATTTTTTGCTCAGCCAATCGTTTTCCTCAACATGTAGTAGACCACAACGCCCGCAACCACAAGTCCACCGCCAAAACGACGTAAAATATTATCGGGTAAATTAGTCATTGCGGAGATCATCTTCTTCCATGCCTTCGGGTAAAGCATCGGCCCTAAACCTTCCAACACTAAAACCAGGGCAAGCGCCAGCCAGATTGTCGAATTCATTCATTATCCTTATAGAAAAAGAAAACCACCGACATCCCTGAGGATGCGGTGGCTTTATTGACCTGTACCGCGGTCGTTATATTAACGCGTCGCGGAGCTCGGCGTCTTCATGTAGCGGAAGAAATCGCTGTCCGGGCTCATGACCATCACGTCCTGATTGCCAGAGAAGCTGTTCTCATAAGCACGCAGGCTACGAATGAACGCGTAGAAGTCTGGATCCTTGCTGAATGCGTCTGCAAACAGCTTGGCAGCTTCGGCATCACCTTCACCGCGCATGATACGGCCCTGACGTTCTGCTTCTGCCAGCGTTCTGGTGACTTCATAGTCAGCAGTCGCACGCAGTTTTTCTGCTTCTTCCTGACCTTGTGAACGATGACGACGTGCTACCGCTTCACGCTCGGCGCGCATACGGTTGTAGATCGCTTCAGACACTTCGGTCGGCAGGTTGATCTGCTTGATACGCACATCGACAACTTCAATACCCAGCGCCGCCATACTGTTCGGGTTGATGACCGGAACTTTGCCCTTCGTCTCAGCCGTTACGCGCTCTGCCGCTTCGGCAATGGCGTTATCTGCTGCCGGGGTAGTAACTTCATCTTCTGTACCCGCAGAACCAGAGTTCAGCGCGTCACGCACTTCCAGGGTCAGACGACCACGGGAATCGGTGACGATGTCTTTCACGTCCAGGCGACCAATTTCAGAACGCAGACGGTCAGAGAACTTACGTTTCAACAGCACTTCCGCTTGCGAAATGTCGCCACCGCCCGTTGCCAGGTAGTAACGGCTGAAATCGCTGATGCGCCATTTGATGTAAGAGTCGACGATCAGGTCTTTCTTCTCTTTGGTCACAAAGCGGTCGGCCTGGTTGTCCATGGTCTGAATACGTGCGTCGAGCATTTTCACCGTTTCAATGAACGGTATCTTGAAATGCAGACCCGGCTCATAAACCAGAGGTTTGTTGTCATCGTCACGCAGTACCTTACCAAAACGCAGCGTAATACCGCGCTCACCTTCTTTGACGACAAAGACAGACATGTAAAGCACTACCAGCACGATGATGATAATCGCGATAACTGACTTACGCATCGTTATTCCCCCTGACGCTGGTAGTCGTTACGCTGCGCGTTGGCGCGGCGTTGGTCCATAATATCGCCCTGACTGGTGGACGACGTGTTGCTTGCTCCACTGGTTGTGGAGGAAGAGGCTGGCGGCAGACGCAGCAGATTGCTGGCACCGTTATCGCTCTTCGCCGCAGGGGCGTTACCACCTTTCAGCATCTGGTCTAACGGCAGAACCATCAGGTTGCCACCTTTATCGTTAACCAGCACTTTGCGGGTGTTACCCAACACTTTTTCCATCGTCTCGATATACAGACGCTCGCGAGTAATTTCCGGCGCGGCTTTATATTCCGGCAGAAGTTTAGCAAAGCGCGCCACTTCACCCTGAGCTTCCAGGATGGTCTGGGCCTTGTACGCACGCGCCTCTTCGAGGATACGTTGCGCCTGACCGTTCGCACGCGGCTGAACTTCGTTGGTATACGCTTCTGCTTCACGAATGTATTGCTGTTCGTTTTCACGCGCGGCAATCGCATCATCAAACGCCGCTTTTACTTCTTCCGGCGGACGAGCAGCCTGGAAGTTGACGTCCAGCAGCGTGATACCCATGTCATACGGGCGGATAGTCTCTTCCAGTTCGCGCTGAGTATCGCTACGAATCACGGTACGACCTTCCGTCAGAATGCGGTCCATAGTGTATTTACCGATAACCCCACGCAGGGCGCTGTCGGTAGCCTGACGCAGGCTGTCATCCGGGCTGGTCACGCTATACAGGTATTTTTCCGGATTAGTTACGCGGTACTGCACGTTCATCTCAACGCGCACCACGTTCTCGTCCGACGTCAGCATCACACCAGAAGCGGCCAGTTCACGCACGGCTTCCACGTTCACCGGTTTGACTTCGTCGATAAACGTCGGTTTCCAGTTCAGACCCGGCTCAACCAGATGGCTGAATTTGCCAAAGCGTGTTACCACGCCGCGTTCGGCTTCTTTAATGGTGTAGAAACCACTGGCCGCCCAGATAATGACAATCGCTGCCGCTGCGATGGTAACGACACGACCGCCAAGCTGCGGGCGCGGGCCTTGCGATGAACTACCACCGCCAGATCCGGTGCCTTTACCGCCGCCCAGACCACCGAGCTTTTTGCTCAGTTTGCGGAAGATATCATCTAAATCAGGTGGCCCTTGATCGCGACCGCCTTTGTTTCCATTTCCCTCAGAGTTGCCGCCAGGTTTGCTGCTTCCCCACGGGTCGCGGTCTTGTCCGTTATTACCGGGCTGATTCCACGCCATGTTTGTGCTCCATATTTGTTATGCGGTGATCCCTGTTGTCTTTCGACGCCAGAGGATATGACTCCACGCTTCAGACGCTACGCCGTTAGATCAGGTAATCGATCAACGTCGGTTCTTGTTTACAGAGGCGACGCCAGTCAACGATCGGCATACGAACTTGCAGACTTACGCTGCCGTCTTCCTCCATCCACTCTTTTTCTATTGCCTGAAGCTGATAAAAACGACTTCTCAGACGCCCTTCCTGCGGTGGCAGACGCAATGTATGCTGCGCCACCTCGCCGGAAAGCCGCTCCGTCAAAGCCTGAAAAAGCTGTGGTATCCCCGCTCCGGTCTGTGCGGAAAGCCAGACACGGATCGGTTTGTTCTCTTCATCCCGATCAATACGCGGTTCGAAATCTTCCAGCATATCGATCTTGTTCATCACCAGCAGAGTTGGGATCTCGTGAGCATCGATCTCTTCAAGAACCGTATTCACCGCTTCGATGTTTTCTTGTACACGCACATCCGCCGCATCAATCACATGCAGCAGCAATGTGGCTTGCCGCGTCTCTTGCAACGTGGCTTTAAACGCCGCCACCAGATCGTGCGGCAGGTGGCGAATAAACCCTACGGTATCTGCCAGCACGGTTTCACCGACATCCGCGACGTCAATACGCCGCAACGTCGGGTCGAGGGTGGCAAACAACTGGTCTGCCGCGTAGACCCGCGCTTCGGTGATGCGATTGAAAAGGGTAGATTTACCGGCGTTGGTATATCCCACCAGCGAAACAGTAGGGACGTCGGCTTTGATACGTGATTGCCGCCCCTGCTCACGCTGCTTTTCAACTCTTTCCAGGCGCGACTGTATCTGTACGATGCGATTACGCAACAAACGACGGTCGGTTTCGAGCTGGGTTTCACCCGGACCACGCAAACCGATCCCGCCTTTCTGTCTTTCAAGGTGGGTCCAGCCACGCACCAGGCGCGTAGCCAGATGGCGCAGCTGCGCCAGCTCAACCTGCAACTTACCCTCATGGGTACGCGCACGTTGGGCGAAAATATCTAAAATAAGGCCGGTGCGGTCGATAACACGACACTCGCACAAACGCTCCAGGTTACGCTCCTGCGCCGGGCTCAGGGCATGGTCAAAAAGAACGACCGAAGCACCCGTCGCTTTTACGGCTTCCGCAATTTCAACTGCTTTACCTTCACCTACAAAATACTTTGGGTGCGGCGCTTTACGGCTACCGGTAATCACCTGCAATGCTTCGACACCGGCGGAAGAAACCAGAGATTCGAACTCCTGGAGGTCTTCCATATCTTTGTCTTGCGTAAAATAGATGTGTACCAGTACCGCCTGCTCACCAGCATCATAACGGTCAAACAAGCGTATAACCCTCTAAATAGATCAGCGGGGAACGCAGGATCGCTGGCTCCCCGTGTAAAAAAAACAGCCCGAAACCTTATTCGGTTTCTTCGCTGTCCTGTTGCGCGGAAGTATTCTGCGCGCTGCTACCATGATGGTAGTTACTGCTGGTACCGCCACCGGCGTTGTTACTGTGATGAGAAACCGGGCGAGACGGGACAACAGTAGAAATCGCGTGCTTATAAACCATCTGGCTGACCGTGTTTTTCAACAGGATCACGAACTGATCAAAAGACTCGATTTGTCCTTGCAGCTTAATACCATTCACCAAATAAATAGAAACTGGAACACGTTCCCGACGCAGTGCGTTCAGGAACGGATCTTGTAAAGATTGCCCCTTAGCCATTCTCTCTTTTCCTTATATGCTTATTTGTACTTTGAACCTTTCGATTCTGAAAAAATTGCGCACGATACGTCTCAATTGTACACATTCAGCCTGCGATAGCACCAACAACCTGTAATACTTCGTCACGCGCCTGTTCTGGTTTTTCACTGTCAAGCCAGTGAACCCCTTCCCAACCACGCAGCCAGGTTATCTGCCGCTTCGCCAACTGTCTCGTGGCGCAAACACCTCGATAAACCATTGCATCGTATGAAATTTCGCCTTCAAGGTAAGACCACATCTGGCGATAACCCACGCAACGAATGGAAGGCAAATCCGTATGCAAATCTCCTCGGGCAAAAAGCGCCCGGACTTCTGCTTCAAAACCTGAAGCCAACATCTGATGAAAACGCTGCTCAATTCGTTGATGGAGCAGTTCACGGCTCGCCGGGGCGATGGCGAACTGATGCACCTGATACGGTAGAGCGTCTCCTGACGTTTGCGTCAGTTCCGTTAAAGTTTTACCCGAAATGAAAAAAACTTCCAGTGCTCGGGAAAGCCTTTGTGGATCATTTGGATGAATCCTTGCTGCCGCAACCGGATCGATCTCCTGAAGTTGACGATGCAATGACTCCCAACCTTGCTCTGCCGCCTGTTGCTCAATTCTGGCCCGTACTTCCGGATCCGCCGACGGTAGCGGCGACAACCCTTCCAGCAATGCCTTGAAATACAACATCGTACCGCCCACTAACAGTGGGATCCGCCCCGCCGCCGTGATATCGGCCATCTCCGCCAGCGCATCGCGGCGAAAATCAGCGGCCGAATAAGCCTGCGACGGATCGCGAATATCCAGCAATCGGTGCGGCGCAGCGAGTAATTCTTCAGCGTTCGGCTTCGCCGTCCCGATATCCATCCCTTTGTAAATAAGGGCAGAATCAACGCTTATCAACTCTACTGGTAAAATTTTACGCAGCTCAATAGCTAACGCCGTTTTACCGGAGGCCGTCGGCCCCATCAAAAAAATCGCCTTAGGCAGGCTCGCCTTACTGATATCACTCATCTTTCAGGGCTTTTATCGCCGGATGTAAATCAACAGATTGTAACAGACCACCCGGCGGCGTTTTCACAAGCTGCGGACATAACCGTTCCACGTCCGCCAGCAGGGTAATGGCCTGTGCCATTGACCACTGCGCATGTTCGCTCATCAGATTTCGTGCAATCCACTGCGCAATATTGCCAGGTTCGAATACGGACTGCTTCGCCAGGTAGCCTATCAGTTCAGGAATCAAGATTTGTAAATTTTGTTGGCGTAAGGGTAAAGGCACGGCCCTGATGGTCACATGCTGCGCATCGGACTGAAATTCAATACCCAATTCCGCCAGTGCAGACTGCGCTTTTTCTAAGGCCGATCTTTCTTCACCAGAGACTTTTAGCCGCAGCGGAATAAGCAGCGGCTGAGCGCAGACCGGCGCATCTCCCGGCGTTAACTGCGCCTGACGTAACCAGCGTTCCGCCACCGGCAGGGCTAAAAGTGAAATATTGCCGTCACGTTCCAGCAGCGCACAGTCCAAATGGACGATAGTCAGCACCCGACCAAAGCTTTGACCATTCGCAGCCAGCGTAAGTTCCTGCGATTCTTGCACTTTTGGTTTGTGCATCGGTGCAGGCGTTTGCAACAGCTGGCGATACACTTCGCCTTGCTGTTTCTGGTAGCCCGGTTGCGCGTTCGGCCACGGGGCAGCCTGACGGCTACCGCTACTTGTTGCAGGCGCAGGAGATGAAGACGGAGAGTAACGCGGAGCCACTGGCTCACGAACTGCCGGTTCAGCAAAGTGATTACGCCCTGCTGCCACGCGGTTTTCGGGTATATGGCGCGGTGCTGACTGGGCGTTATCTTCCAACGGCAAGGGCGTTTCCAGCTGCTGTTGCAGCACGCTCAGCACGCCCTGATAGATAAAGTCATGCACCAGACGCGACTGATGAAAGCGCACTTCGTGCTTTGCCGGATGGACGTTGACGTCCACCTGATGCGGGTCGATCTCCAGATATAGCACAAACGCCGGTTGCTGATCGGCGCCCAGTTTGTCTTCGCAGGCCTGGCGGATCGCGTGATTAATCAGGCGATCGCGCATCATGCGCCCATTTACGTAGCAATACTGAATTTCCGCCAGTGCGGGCGTGATGTGATTCGGATCAGCCACCCAGCCGCGCAGCGTGAGATCGCCGTGTTGCCATTCGATCGCCAGCGCATGTTCGAGAAAAGCGGTGCCGCAAATCGCCCCTAAACGGCGTTCTTTTTGCCCGCCTTCCGGCACTGCGCGGTACTGGCGTACGATTTTGCCGTTATGCGACAGGTTGATAGTGACGTCGAAACGCGCCAGCGCAATGCGGCGGATGATTTCATCGATATGGTTAAATTCGGTTTTCTCGGTGCGCAGGAATTTGCGCCGCGCCGGCGTATTGTAGAACAGGTCCAGCACTTCCAGCGTCGTACCCACCGGATGCGCCGCCGGTTTAACCGTCACGTCCATATCGCGCCCTTCGGCATAAGCCTGCCAGGCCTCCTGCTGCTCCGCGGTACGCGAAGTGAGTGTCAGACGGGAAACCGAACTGATACTCGCCAGCGCCTCACCGCGAAAGCCCAGGCTGATAATGGCTTCGAGATCGTCCAGAGAGGCGATTTTACTGGTGGCATGACGAGCCAGCGCCAGCGCCAGCTCATCTTTTTTGATACCGCAGCCGTTATCACGAATGCGGATAAGTTTCGCCCCACCGCGTTCGATATCAATATCGATACGCGTCGCGCCCGCATCGAGGCTGTTTTCCACCAGTTCTTTGACTACCGACGCAGGTCGCTCGACCACCTCACCTGCGGCAATCTGGTTCGCCAGTTGTGGCGGTAAGACCTGAATTGGCATCAATAATCCTTAGTTTGGCAGCGTGCGATCTGGCGTCGTCACCGTACTGGCAGTTTGTGCCGTTGCACCCTGCGGCGCAGACTGCATTGGATGCGCAAGGAAGTAATTGCGCAGGCCGTTGTAAATGGCTTCTGCCAGTTGTTGTTGGTAATCGTCGCTCGCCAGCAAACGTTCTTCGCTGTTATTGCTGATAAAACCAGTTTCGACCAGTACTGACGGGATATCCGGCGAACGCAGAACGCCGAGACTGGCGTGTTCTGGTCGGCGTTTATGAATTTCGCCAATGCGTTGCAACTGACTGATCATATTGGTCGCCACATCATACCCTACCCGCTGGGAATGACCGAATTGTAAATCCAGCACCGCCTGGCTTAGGTACGGGTCGGCCTGACTGTTCGCCAGCACATCGCCCGCCCCGCCCAGCAGCTCCGACTGCTTCTCATGCTGTTCCAGCCAGCTTGCCATTTCGCTGTTAGCGCGACGGTTTGAGAGCACCCATACGGAGGCACCGGTGGCACTACGGTTTGGTGCGGCATCGGCATGAATCGACACAAGGAAATTGGCGTTTTGCTTACGTGCCACATCACTGCGCCCCATCACCGAGATAAAGTAATCCCCGTCACGGGTTAAAACGCCCTTAAACATCGGATCGTTATTGAGCAAGGTACGTAATTTACGCGCAATGGCGATGGTGACATTTTTCTCCCGTGTACCACCAGGGCCGATAGCGCCAGGGTCCTGACCGCCGTGTCCAGCATCAATAGCGATGACAATTTTATCGCCAGTGTTAGCCGTCGCGCGCGCTGCCGGACGCGTTACCGTATTGCTGCTGATAACACCCGTGGTACGGTTGCTTTCTGTTTTAAACGGATTGCGCGCCGGTTCGCTAACGCGCGGTGCGACAACCGCAGGCGTTTCAACGCGTTTCGCAACCACGGGCGGCGGTGGTGGCACATCTGCGTTAATCGTAAAGACGACAGTGTAATTGCTGCCATTCTGCCGCTTCACCGCTTCGGTTTTACCATTTTCGGTAAGATCGACCACCAGCCGTAGCGTTTGTGCATCTTTAGGCGTTCCAGAGCGAATCGCCTTCACCAGATTATTGCCGCTGAACAACAACGGCAGCCCCTGAATCACGCCCGATTGTTTGATATCGAGTGCCACGGTGCGTTTACCTTGATGGCTAAACGCATAGTCAGGCTCGCCAATAAAACTCAACGTTATCCGCGCCTGTTGGTTGCCGTTAGAAACCTGAATATCAGAGAGCGTCGCGGCGCCAGCCTGCGCGCACAGCAGCACCAACGTCGCAACCAACCAATTTCTGATGCGATACATCATCCCGCCACCTTTCAAAGGTTAACCGGCTAAACGCGCCAGCAACAATTCACCCGCAGAGGAAACCGCACTCACGCGCGCCTCACGGCCTTGTGCCTGATAATCAATGTGTATTTCGACATCCGGGTCAGGAAGAACACCTGTACCTTGTTGTGGCCACTCCACCAGGCAGATGGCATCGTTGGCAAAATAATCGCGGATCCCCATAAACTCCAGCTCCTCGGGATCGGCAAGGCGGTACAAATCAAAGTGATAAACCATTATGTTGTCGAGCGTATAGGGTTCGACCAGCGTATAAGTGGGGCTTTTGACATTACCCTGATGACCCAGAGCCTGTAAAAAGCCCCGGCTAAAGGTGGTTTTACCTGCGCCTAAATCGCCATACAGATAGATTACGGTTGCGCCATCGCAGGCTTTCGCTACCCGCTCGCCCAGGTCTAATGTTGCCTGCTCATCAGGGAGCGGAATTACTCGATTCATCATGGTTTTTATCAGTCACTTCCGGGTTAACAATACGCTGTAGCGTGGAAAAGAGATCGGTTGCCAGCATCCCGCGCGTACCAAAACGCGCCGCCAGTACGTCAGCTGCCGCGCCGTGTGCGACACAGCCTGCACAGGCTGCATCATACGGCGACAGTTTTTGCCCAAGCAATGCGCCAATAATACCAGAGAGCACATCACCCATGCCGCCGCTCGCCATGCCTGCATTTCCGACATCAATAATGCCTAAAGCGTCAGGATGGGCGGCGACCACGGTTCCGGCACCTTTCAGCACCGCTACGCCGCCATAACGTTGTACCAGACGTTGGGCGCAATGTAAGCGGTCACTTTCAATTTCTGCTACGGAACAGCCCAACAACCGCGCGGCCTCGCCAGGATGCGGCGTGATCACGCGATTGTGACGCTTATCGGGATTGATTGCCAGCAGGTTCAATGCATCGGCATCCCACAACATCGGTTTGCGAAAATTCTCAACTTTTTGCAGGGCTTTTTTCCCCCACTCTTGCTGGCCCAGACCGGGACCAATCACCACCACATCGGCCCATTCCAGGCTTTCGGTAAGAGAGTCCATAGTCAGTTCATGCACCATCAATTCCGGTCGTGCAGTCAGCAGCGGCGCAATGTTTTCACTGCGGGTCAGCACTCTGACCAAACCAGCACCAGCACGCAGCGCCGCTTCCCCCGTCATACGAATCGCCCCCGCCGTGCCGTGATCGCCACCAATAATCACCAGCCGCCCGTGATCGCCTTTATGCGAAGTCGGGCGACGCGGTTTCAGCCAGTGAGAAAGTTGTTCAGCAGAAAACCGCTGAATTTTCGTCTCCTGACCTGCCAGCCAGCTATCCAGCCCCAGCGAATCAAAATGCAGTTGTCCGGTAACATCCCGCGCTTTCCCGGTGAGCAAGCCAGGTTTCAGCGCAATAAAGGTGATGGTGTGATCGGCGTTGATCACCGCGCCTGGCGTGGCGCCGGTTTCCGCCAACAGGCCGGAAGGAATATCAACCGCCACAATCGGCGCGGGATGGGTATTAGCATGGTCGATTAATTGGCTAATAGATTCACGAGGCGCTTGCTGCAATCCGGTGCCGAGCAGCGCATCAACAATCAGATCCACCGATTCGGGCCAGACAATATTCGAAGCATGGATTTCGCCTCCCGCGTTTAACCATGCCTCGCGTGCCAGCGCGGCCTCTTCCGGCAACGGTTTGTCACTTTCCTGGGCCAGCAGCGTGACATCAATACCGATCGCTTTGGCCAGCCGCGCGACCACGTAGCCATCGCCGCCGTTATTACCATGACCGCACAGCACCAGCCAGTGGCGGGCGTCAGGATAAGCCGAACGACACACCTGGAATGCGGCTTCGCCAGCGCGAAGCATCAGCTCATAGAGAGTGAGCCCCAGCGCATCTGCCGCCTCACGTTCTCCGCGGCGGATATCGTCGGCGTGCCAGACGGTGTGTGGTATACTTACGGGGTTTTTCTTCATTGTATGGTCCGTCATGTCAGAGCCCCTCGATCTCAATCAGTTAGCGCAAAAAATTAAACAGTGGGGGCTGGAACTGGGCTTTCAGCAGGTAGGTATTACCGATACCGATCTCAGCGCGTCCGAGCCCAAACTGCAAGCATGGCTGGACAAACAGTACCACGGCGAAATGGACTGGATGGCGCGTCACGGTATGCTGCGCGCTCGCCCTCACGAATTATTGCCCGGTACGCTGCGCGTGATCAGCGTGCGGATGAATTATCTTCCTGCCAACGCCGCATTTGCCAGCACGCTGAAAAATCCCAAACTCGGCTATGTTAGCCGTTATGCGCTGGGCCGTGACTATCACAAGCTTCTGCGCAACCGACTCAAAAAGCTGGGCGAGATGATTCAGCAACATTGTGTTTCGCTGAATTTTAGACCGTTTGTCGATTCTGCGCCTATTCTCGAGCGCCCGTTAGCTGAAAAAGCTGGACTTGGCTGGACAGGTAAGCACTCACTTATCCTCAATCGCGAGGCCGGTTCGTTCTTCTTTTTAGGTGAATTGCTGGTCGATATTCCTCTGCCCGTGGATCAACCGGTCGAGGAAGGATGCGGTAAATGCGTGGCCTGTATGACAATTTGCCCGACCGGCGCCATCGTCGAGCCATATACCGTCGATGCTCGCCGTTGTATTTCTTATCTGACGATTGAGCTGGAAGGGGCTATCCCGGAAGAGTTGCGACCGTTAATGGGAAACCGTATTTACGGCTGTGATGACTGTCAGCTTATTTGTCCGTGGAATCGCTATTCACAACTGACAACTGAAGACGATTTCAGCCCGCGCAAACCACTACACGCACCGGAACTCATTGAGCTTTTTGCATGGAGCGAAGAGAAATTCTTAAAAGTCACGGAAGGATCGGCGATTCGCCGTATAGGTCACCTGCGTTGGCTGCGTAATATCGCCGTAGCATTAGGCAATGCGCCCTGGGATGAAGCGATTCTGACGGCGCTGGAAAGTCGTAAAGGTGAGCACCCACTTCTTGATGAGCATATAGCGTGGGCGATTGCGCAGCAAATCGAGAGACGAAATGCGTGCGTGGTCGAAGTGCAATTACCAAAAAAACAGCGTCTGGTTCGTGTAATTGAAAAGGGACTACCACGTGACGCCTGATTCATCCACAGCTTGTGAATAAAAATAAAAACGCATTGCAATTCAAGACGAATATCATCGTCAAGTGATCGATACGACAAAATACAATCTTAATTTTCAACTTATATATCAACAAGTTAAAAAATTACTATTCACCGTGCGAAGTTTTTCTGAAATTAAGATTACAGCCCGCACCTGTGGATAACTCTGTTTACAAGAGTTTGTCAGAGGCAACAAAAACCAGCAATAACGCATCGCGTCGCTGTGGATATTTTATTGGGAGAAGAATTTGGAGCGGGAAACGAGACT